>NZ_SHNO01000001.1:3048006-3696012 GCF_026262645.1 Candidatus Marimicrobium litorale | reverse complement strand
GAAGCCAGAGTAAGCTCGCTCGACGATACTGACAAGTTAACTCGAGGTCACGGGCTGGCGCTACACAATCGAGCCTGGACTGACCAGAAATATGTCATCGGCCCCCACATTGGGCTGGAATTTCCCGGGATTTTGGTTTGTGGTTTCCACATTTAGAGCGAGTCTGAGTTAACTTGGCAGTACCATTTCGGCTACAATGCCCACCACGCCGAGCTTGGCCTCATATGTCTTTTATATGAGCCGAGAAGAATAATAAGAAGCTGATATAAACAGCAATCGTTTGGAACTATCAGCTGCATAGCAGCAATTACGTTGGCGTCGGGTACGTCAGGTTTGTCGGGTGTGAATCTGTTTCAGGGGGTAGCTACCCACTCTCCCCCTTGCGGTCGATTATCTTGCATGTTGATACGCCTGCGCAGAGCGGGCAGAGTCTCGGTAAACCTTCTAACCGTAATCCTGCGTTTGGCCAGGAGATCTTCGATATCACGGTGGCTCAGGTTAAATCTGTAGTAGAGCCAGACGGTGCAGGAAATGATACCGGGTGGGGGGCGCCGAGGCGGAATCGATGACGCTTGTAATTAGTCATCCTCCGATTCTATCAATTCAGAATAGTTAAGTGAGCGACACCGTCAGGTTTCCTTACACCCTCATTGTCACTGAACCCCGTAATGGCTTGTATCACTCGCCAATCCTCTATTGGCATAGATATTGCTCTTGATCACATCGACTAAACGTTATATGACAGACGATGCTGCTAATGACCTCAACCACAACAACACCACAGCGTGGCGTACTCGCCTCATTCGCATTCTTGCTTATTTCGATGCTATCGGCTCAGGCTTTGGCCCATTATAACTGCGCTTCTCTCGGCCTGCAGTGCTTTGATGAGGGCCCCCTCAGTTATTCCATCACCAGTGGGACAACTGTCGAAGTGCGCTGTAGTGGGCAGGTGGGGAGGGGTTGCGGCGGCAGCGGCAAAAAAGACATTGTTATTCCTGCCACTGTTAAGCATAAAGGAACAACCTACAGCGTTACTGCCATTGGGCGTTATGGTCTCTCGGTCAGCGGCCTCACCAGCGTGATTATTCCAGACAGTGTTACGACCATTGGGGAGGAAGCTTTCCAAGGTAACTTCCTCACCAGCGTGATTATTCCAGACAGCGTTACGAGCATTGGGGAGGAAGCTTTCTTTCGCAACGCCCTCAACAGCGTGCTTATTCCAGACGGAGTTACGACCATTGGGAGAAAGACTTTCTCCGAAAACGCCCTCACCAGCGTGATTATTCCAGACAGCGTTACGACGATTGGGAATGGTGCTTTCGGCGACAATGCCCTCACCAGCGTGACTATTCCAGACAGCGTTACGACCATTGAGAAGAGGGCTTTCCAGTACAACGCCCTCACCAGCGTGATTATTCCAGACAGTGTTACGACCATTGGGAATAATGCTTTCACCAGCAACGCCCTCACCAGCGTGACTATCGGAAACAGAGTGACGACCATTGGGAGTTTTGCTTTTTACAGTACCGCCCTCACCAACGTGACTATTCCAGACAGCGTTACGACCATTGGGGAGTTTGCTTTTTACGATAACGCCCTCACCAGCGTGACTATCGGAAACAGCGTTACGAGCATTGGGCTTGCTGCTTTCGACGGCAACGCCCTCACCAGCGTGACTATTCCAGCCAGCGTTACGACCATTAGGCAAACTGCTTTTGGGGAAAACGCCCTCACCAGCGCGCACTTTGGAGGCAACTTTGGTGACTTTCAACTCAACACGACAGGCAGCGGCTCCACCGAAATAGAAGCTATGTTCGATGTCAATCCCAACCTGACGACGATCACCTACTGTGAAGGGACAACGGGTTGGCCGCAGGACTTTAGCAATGGCTCGACCACGATCACAGCGACGTCGATAGTTTGCTCGCCACCGGACGCCCCGACCATAGACTCGATAACGCCAGGCGCCGGTCAGCTTACCGTCGCCTTTACCCCGGGGATTGACAATGGCTCGCCAGCTTACAGCTACACAGCCTCCTGCCTCCGTGTGGTGGGTTCGGGGCGGGTTCGGGTAAACGTAGTTGGCCCCACGTCACCTATTACAGTCCCCTCGATGTACAATGGCGACACGTATGAGTGTTTTGTAACAGCGACGAACATTATAGGAACGAGTCCCGCATCTGCAACGAGTGAACCATTCGTTGTCGGGGCCCCAGCCACCTTCGTGCCACCGCCCACCGGCACACCACCGCCTAGCGCAACGCCTGTCCCAACTAGCCCACTGTGGCTACTGGGCATCATGGCAGGACTGCTGTCGCTGGTGGGTTTCAGGAATCTGCGTAAAGCCTGAGGCTTCTCAAGCCCGCCTAGTGCGGGTTTTTTGATGACGAAAGAAGCCAGAGTAAGCTCGCTCGACGATACTGACAAGTTAACTCGAGGTCACGGGCTGGCGCTACACAATCGAGCCTAGACTGACCAGAAATATGTCACTGGCTCCCACATTGGGCTGTAATTTCACGAGATTTTGGTTTGTGGTTTGAACATTTGGAGCGAATCTAAGTTAACTTTGCAGTACCTGCTCATGGGCTGCTTCTAGCCCAAATCCGCGACTTAACTTGGCAGTACCGGACTTAGACCCGTGGACTCCATCTTCGTCGTTACCGCTCTTGGGCTTGCTGGCCCAGTTCGCTCCTGTACACTGCTCCCGCGCTTTGCCGGTTGAGGCTGGTCGGCCGCTGCCGCTCGAGCCCTTCTGGGCTCTCCATCTCGTTGATTCTTATAGGTTTCGAAAGCTCATGACTAGTACAGTTAGCCGATCTGTTGCCCTCATTCTCGTAATTACTCTCATCTCGTGTGGCGGTGGAGCCGGCTCCAGTGGGAATGCTACCCCCATTGCCCCGCCAACTCCCGATGTGACACTTGGTTTTTCGCATATTTTCACTTACGGCCAATCCATATCAATGGGGGTAGCAGCGTTCCCAGTTATATCGACATTGCAACCCTATAACAATTTGATGTTCGCTGAAGGTGCGCGCGTCCGGGGTATATCAGATGGCTTTTCACTCGACGCGCTGCACCCATTAGTTGAATCTCGTGTTGATTCCTTTGGTGAAACGCCGACTGCGGGAACTGCCAATTACATAGTTGAGTTAATCGAGCATGAAAATAACATCCTGTCGCAAAATCAAAAGTTTGCCTACATTGGGTCAGCGCCGGGACAAGCCAGCCTGTCAATCAGTTCTCTCAACCGAGGGACAGCCCGCTGGACGGGCTTGATGGATCAGGTTACGGCTGCTATGACATTGTCCAAAAAAGAGAATATGACTTACGAAGTCGCAGCAATGAGTTGGTCTCAGGGAGAGGCAGATTATTTTCTTGGAATATCTCGGGCCACCTATTTTTCGTTATTTTTGCAGATGTATAATGACTTTGCGACAGACGTAACTGCAATCACCAATCAAACCACGAAACCTGTTCTGGTGAGTTATCAACTGGCAGCGCACAGAAGCTATGGGCTGGATAGCCCTGATATTGCACTCGCTATCAAGGATGCTGCAGACGCTAATCCCAATATTTATCTATCCAACCCAATGTACCATCTTGAGTATGCTGACGATAATCTTCACTTGGCAGCGGATGGGTCATTAATGCTAGGAAAGTACTATGGAAGAGCATTGAAAAGTGTCTTACATGACAATATCCCGTGGCTTCCACTACAGCCCACGAACGTGACATGGAGAGGTCAGTTCGTAGATATAACCCTGCATGTTCCTTACGGCCCGCTGGTAATTGATGATTCTGTGGTGGCAGAGGCTCCAAATTATGGTTTTGATATATGGGACGAAAACAACGGTTCAATTTTGGATATTATCGAATCCGTGACAGTTATTTCGGATAATAAAATTCAAATCCAATTGAGCTCCATGCCTCAGTCCAAGGTCAGGTTGACGTATGCAAGAGGGCGTATAGGAGACCCTAATGTTACGAATAACATGGAAGGGCCACGTGGTAACATCAGAGACTCGCACGGAGACATACATCAATATATTGGCTCAGATGGTCGCATTCGGCGCCTGGATAACTATCTTGTGATCTTTGAAGCAGAGAAGCCCTAATTGACAACTTCATAGTGGGTATTGGCAAGTTAACGCCTCAAGGCCAGTGAATCCTGGCCCCCGATCTCAAGCAACCGCCCTGCTCGGTACTGACAAGTTAACTCGAGGTCACGGGCTGGCGCTACACAATCGAGCCTAGACTGACCAGAAATGTGTCATTGCCCCCCACATTGGGCTGTAATTTCCCTAAGTTTTGGTTTGTGGTTGCCACATTTGGAGCGAATCTAAGTTAACTTGTCAGTACCGCCAGAGCCGTCCGGGCGGTGGTTTCTGAAGTTGTCAGACCGGAGATTCGGCATTTCCGATTTGCAGGCTGGAGCACCGACGAGATTTGAGTCGGGGAAATAAACGAGCCAGAACGGATTTTATGAAAATGCTGAAAACGTCAGAGGCATTTTTGCGGCAGAAGATCGCGAAGAGGAACTTGCCATGAGGGGGGAAGAGGATCAGGGGGTGGGCGCTGCGCCCTCCTCTCGAGGGTTTCTCGTTATCGCTGGCCAGCAACTCTTCGGTACGATTCTGGCGTTTGTGGTCTGGGTGCTCCTGGCCCGGATGCTGCCGGTCTCCAAGTTCGGCGAATTCAATGCCGCTTTCGGGGTTGCCATGATGGCGGGGACGCTGGCGAACCTCGGCATGGCGCAGTACGTCACGGTGCCCTTCCGCAGCGCGATCAGCACCGGGGACTTCCAAGCGGCGCGCGGACTCCGGCGGGTCGTTCCCTGGTGTATTTTTGGGGCGGCCATGATCGTTTATGGGCTAATCGTTCCGGCGCACGTGATGCTCAGTGACGTCTCGATTGTTCGGGATGAGACTTTCGCCGGAATTCTCGTGCTGCTTCCGTTGGTCGGTATCATGCTCTACCTGGTTTCAACCGCCAACGTGCACGGTGCGCCGGGTCCTGCGATGTTCCTTTCAGTACCGGGGTTGCAGATTCTGATCGGGGTGGGCCTCGGAGCGGCGTGGCTGATCCGTGGAGAGAGATTTGATGTCCTCGATGCGGCGGTGGTCTGGGTGACGGCCATGACGGTCATCTGCTTCGCGCTCTGGCTCCTCAACCTTTCGGTTGAAGCTGCCGATTTCAAGAGCGGGTTCGGGACGCTCGCATGGCGCTCTTGGGCCAGCGGGACGCTCCCGTTTTTTCTCAACGGTACAGTCTGTGTGTTTCTGGTTCAGGCTCCGTTTCTGGTGCTTGGCTGGATCCAGCCGAGCGGACGCGATGCGGCGATGTTCGCGGCAGCAGACCGACTCGCCCAGTTGCTGGCGGTTGCAGGTCTGGCCGGAGGCGCGATGTTTCTGCCCCTCATTGCCGATGCAGTTCGTGCCCAAGACTATCGATACTGTCAGCGGTTGGTACGAAGATGGATTTTGCTCGTTGGTACGACGAATTTGGTTGGGCTCGTCTTGCTGGGCTTCTTCGGTGTGTATTTGCTCGATCTCTACGGGGGAGAGTACCGGGCTGCCTATCCGCTATTGCTCGTGACGGGCGCATCGATCGGATTTGCGATGACTGCGAGCGTCTTCCTGAGCATCGTCCAGTATGACGGTGGTGGAAACTGGGTGATCCGGACATCACTGGCCTGGTCGGTGATCGGGGCTGGCGCGATGCTCGTGCTGGGGTGGAAGTGGCAGGCCATGGGCGTTGCCGTGGGCCAGGGAGGAGCTTTCGTCGGCATGAACATTGCCTTTGCTCTCAAGGCGCGGCCATTCCTCTCTGGAGCGACAAGCCCCGGCGGCAGAATCGGGCTGGACGAATAGAGCGCCGCTTGGGCAAAGAGGGCCTTCCTATTTCATGCCGTCCAACGGTTCTGACAAGTTAACGCATTGAGACCAGAGTAATCCGATGCGTGATAGTTATGCAATCACCCTACTCCACTCACTGAACGCACTCATCCTCAGACTCCTGTAGTGCTCAGCCTTAACCAAGTGTCTACCAAGATTGAATAGATTATTCACCGCAGCATGCGCACCTAGGAACTGTTGAGCCTGCCTGACAGATTTGATTTTACGCATCCCTCGCTCCCTAACCCTGGCCGCCTCGTGTGATTGCTCGGCCTCGGTTCGGAAGTTCGGTCTGGAAAATTGATTACCGCTCTTCAGCTTACGTCAATCAATCCCTCCGACCAGCCCACTTCAGGTTCGGTATAGGCTCGGTTGCAGCAATGATGCTCTGCCCCGCTGAGGCAACTCGTTACTTTTCTTCGGCTTACTGGAGTACGTTTCGATTGTGCGTACTACTCATAATCGGCAGGTCGAAGACGGTCGGCCGCTGCCGTTCGAGTCCTTCTGGGCCCACCATATTATTGATTCTTCCAGTTTTTCTATAGAAGACAGCGTCCGACTTCTACAGCAAGAGTCATAGACCGGAGTCAAGGGGGAACAGGATGCACCTGCCCGGCCTCTCCTGGTACCTCCCACCAGAGCACCACCTGGAACAAGGTGAATTGATGCGTAGCATCAAGAGAAGGTGCCCTGGGGTACATTGCCTCTTTTCGCAGGAGAGGAACCCGCGTTATCGTCGTTCAATCAGCCCGGACGCCACTGAACACTGGGTCGGCATGGACTTCTGTGGGCTACGACCTGGAAACGACCACAAAAGATTTGCAAGTGAACCAATGCGAGATCGCTTTCAGCACGTTCGATGCCAATCGCCTGATTCAATGCACGAAAAGCAACGGGATACTGGGAGAAAAATTTCCCACATAGGCCTTTTATCCGTCTTATACTTTGGACGAATATGATTTGCACGGTCACCTCAGCGAACAACTTTTCAGGGCAATCGGCGGTTACTTACCGAATTTTTCCAGTTCAATCGGCAGTATCAGTGAGGAAATCTACTCCCGACAGGCCGTTTGTTTGTCCTATACTTAACGTATTAGTCTATCTGCTCAAGATCACTTGGCTTCCATGTTTGATCAAACCACGGTTGCAATGGCCCATATAAGCGCAGTAGAGCAAACCATGCCTTATTTGGCACTGTCTCTGTCCAATTTGCTCTTAATGCACCTTCTGGCGCTGTAGGACCAAAGTATAAATCCACACTGCCGTCTTCGTTATAAACAAGCTTGTCACGTTCATTATTTTTACTGGGGTAATCTGTGCCACCCGGTATTTGTAGTTCTGAGCGAGTTTGTGGGTCATAGACCACAAACGACCAAAAGTCTTTGGCCGGCGCATCTGCCGGGATATTCACTTTATAGCGCTTACTGCCATCTAAAATTGCACCGCTTGCATCTTCAGTAGCGAAGGCATAATTAGAGCCAACGCCGGGAATTTCAAGGGCCATCGCTGGTGTGTTTACCGTAGCAGAATAAAAGAACAAAGTCCGCGCGTCTAAATTACGCCCACCCATTCCTCCATCCTTTAACCACTGGTAATCCTTGCCAATAAAACCGGTGTACCATTTTCTGTCGTCAAAGAAATAGGCGCTTTCATCACGAGGCTTTAACCAGATAGCGCGGGCGGTTGCATTACCTACGGCAACTGAATCTTCCAATATCGCTTTCATGCGCGCATCAGGTGCAAAAGGCTGGCCTTTTTGAAGGCCTATCGCTGCTGCTTGGCCACGCAGTTCTGGATCTAAGAATGAAATGGGTTCTTTCTGCAATACATTCCATAACTCGTCATAAAACGCATAATCGTTCGCATGGATGGTATTAAAAAATATTCCGCTGCCATTAGTGAAGACCATTTTTTTCGGATCGCTTGCATCCTCTAACGGGTATATTTTTAAGCCCGTACGCCACATGTTAGCTGCATATTCAGGTTTGCCGTCTTCCAAGAAACCGCGCAGAACTAACCAGTTATGGTAGCTAGTCGATTGTGCAATCCACGCTTTCGTTTCTTTCCCGCCAATCATCACGCTCGCGCGGGTATCTTTGCCGCGGTCTTCCATGCCATTTAACGTGGGCTGCAAGTCGCCTTCATAATCAGGGGGCAGGATAATGTAAGTGCCGCCCTTCATGGCGTCAGGCCCTGGCGCGCCCATGTCCACCACAAAGCGGAAGAAAGCGTCATTAACAGTGCCCGGTCCTGCGCCAGCCGGTATTTCCACCACAGTTGGCCCATCTCTTTCTAAATCCAGCATGGCTAATGCATAAACGGTATCGGTATTGCCCGTCAAAAATAATGGGGTTGAATCCATTAAGTCATCAAAAACGATAACTTCATTATAGTCATCCGCGCCTATTTCTTTCATTCCTAAACGCACGCCTTCTATCGAAGTCGCCGGAATAAAATTTAAAAAGACTTCAATACCACGATAAAAATCTAGATTGTCATACACCGTGGCAATCGTTTCGTCTGTTGGAATCCCGTCATAGAAGTTTAACTCGCCAATACGCGTTTCAACTTTATCAGGCGTCATGATGTGCTCAGGTATTTTGTACTTAAACCCTGGCGTCGGGTCTTCCCCGGCTGCATAGGTATTTTGTATGCCTGACAAAAAGATTGGCATGCTGACGAAAGCAAAAAGCGTTTTTTTGATTCTAGTCATGTTATCTCTTTCTCCACTTTTGATCACTTAGGGAACTGCTGCTAAATATAAATAGGATAAACGCTACTTTTGCTACTAATTTATTGCAAACAACGGACTGCACACAACCATTTCTCGAAGTATAGAACATATAAACGGCTTATTGAGATTAAACTTCCTGATACTGCCAAGTTAACTTGTCGGTACCCTCCATGTCATTCCCGTTTAGGCTGCCGCTACCACACACACCACCGGGGCAGTACGCATTAATTTCATTTCAAGATAAGTTCAGCCCGGACGCCACTGAACACTGGGTCGGCATGGACTTCTGTGAGCTACGACCTGGAAACGACCACAAAAGATTTGCAAGTGAACCAATGCGAGATCGCTTTCAGCACGTTCGATGCCAATCGCCTGATTCAATGCACAAAAAGCAACGGGCTACTGGGAGAAAAATTTCCCACATAGGCCTTTTATCCGTCTTATACTTTTCTAAACGATATCCGGCTCTGCCAGTCTCTTACTTGTGAACCTAAAACTAAAATAAGACAACAAAGCCGCGCTTTCTTTCGCGCTGCTTACAATTCGCAGTCACTTATCAAAGTGTGTGCTTTTTATCCTATCGAACATTTCGAAAGCACTTTCCATTGCCTGGTCCATATTTATATATTTATAAGTGGCAAGCCTTCCTGCAAAGTATACATGCTTATTTAGTGTCTCTTCTTTTGCCAATTCCTCATAATCAAGGTATAAATCCTGTGATGATTTATGTGGTATAGGATAATAAGCATCACCATTATCAACTGGGGTTTCATTGCAAATGACGGTGTTATCGCTTTTCTGACCCGTAATATGTTTCGCCTCAACACTTCTCGTGTAAGGGGTTTCATTAGGATAATTTATCTGTACGCATTCCTGCTTGTACTCTTGTTTATATTCTCTGAATTCAAATTCAAGCGAACGCCATGGTAGCTTTCCTAAGCTGTAATCGAAATAGGTGTCGATTGGTCCTGTATAGACTGTCGCATATTTAGACTCGTGTTTTTGTCTTGCTTCAAAATAATCGACCTCAAGCATGAGGGTGATATTTTCATGTGCGATCATTTTTTTATACATTTCAGTATAACCATCTTTTGGCATCAACTGGTGAGTGCTATCCACATACCTAGAGTCTCGATTAAAGCGTATGGGTATTCGACCACATACTGATGGGGACAAATCCTTTGGATGCATTCCCCACTGTTTTAACGTGTAGCCCAAGTAAAAGCTTTTATAAAGTTCAGTGCCAACCTTCGACAGCACAAACTCTTCAGAATTCTGTGGATTAGCATTACGAACTTTTTTTGTATCAAGAAATTTTTGGGCGCTGTCAGAATCAAAATTCTTTTTGAAAAATAATTCAAGCGTATCTAGGTTAATGGGAAATGGATAAAGTTTTTTACCAACTTTACTTTTGACAAAGTATTTTCCAGGGATCCATTCTGTAAATTGGGAGAGATACTCTAAAAGATCATCATTACTCGTTCGAAAGTAGTGAGGCCCATAAGTGTGAACAAGTACACCGTGTTTATACTCATCTTTACAGTTTCCTGCTATGTGATCTCTTTTGTCTAGTATTAGGACTTTCCATTTTAGTATCGCGGCACATTTTTGGGCGATTATACAGCCGACAGGGCCGGCCCCTGCGATTATGATGTCAAATCTCATAAAAAATTAATCTTGATAAAAAGTTGGCCATACTAATCATAGTAACAGTAAATTGACTTTTTTTTTCGAATAGATGAAGCTCTAAAAATAATCGTCAACAGAGCAAGCCATGAGCTGATTACTATCAGTCGCTTTTGAAATCAGAGTCAATAAACGTTTTTTAAATGTCGTAGGGGTGAAATGAGCAGGCTTATTCATTATAAACAGTGCTTGAGACGCTTCATTTTTTTTTGTTACAGAAGATCATGGCATGTGATTATTTTCTTTTACAAAATGGTTTTTGGAATCCTTTACAAGGTCGGCTGGAGAAAGAGTCAGATTTCACCCGAAAAATTATCTGTGATTCTCTTGAATTATGCACGGCCAGCCAACATTGAAATTCAGCTTAGAATCATTTTCTGTTGCGATTTCGTTGATGAGGTTATTCTGTCCAATAACAATCCAGATTGTGACTTATCTAGCTTTATTTCAACTAACGATCCACGCTTAAAAATTATTAACCAAAAAAAGCGCAAATTCCCATCAGTCCGGTTTGAATTAGGGCGATTAGCAAAGAACAATTTTATTGTTGCTATCGACGACGACCTATTTCCAAGGCCTGATCACATACAAAAATTGTTTGAATCTCTCAAGGCTGAACCTAAAATCCCTCACGGATGGGGCGGAGAAGTCTATGGTATTGATCATGCTGATTCAGATGGTCAATCCAAGCCCAAAATGGTTGAATTCAAAAAGTATGTCGATGCAGAGGTCGATTCATTGGTCTGGGCATTCGCCTTTACGAAAAAAATTAATGAACGTTACTTCCAAATTCTTTCAGAAATCGGCGAAACCAACGAGTTACTTTCGTATAGCGAAGATGTCCCATTAAGTTTCTCTGGTGAAGGACCGGCTAAAATTCACTCGTCCAAAAAGATTTGCCATTGCCCAACTTCACTGGACGATTCAATTGCATTACACAAACAGTCTGGCTTTGGAAAGAAAAGAGTGGAGCTCGTAGAGGTGTGTAGGAAATTAACTGGTTTTATTCCTGAAGCTGAAAAGAAGAAAGGCAGCCCCCCCAATAAAGTGATTGCCTAATAGATTTAGTTGTCACTGGAAGAGATCGAAGAATATTTACGTCTTCATTATTTGTGGCGTACTGTAGACCAGGGTGGTGAGGTGGTGGATTTTTTGCTACAGGCTAAGCGAGATGGGGCTTCAGCAAAGCGCTTCTTTAGGCGGCTATTGCGCAGTCATGGCCCAGAGCCCAGAAAGATCGTGACGGATAAGCTGCGCAGTTACGGTGTGGCTCATCGCGAGCTAATGCCTGAGACCATCCACGGTACTGAACAGTATGAGAATGATCGAGCAGAGCAATCCCATGAGGCAACCCAGGAGCGAGAGCGCACAGTGAATGGAATAGGCTGGTTGCTCGAGACTAGGAGCTGGATTTCACCGGCCTGGAGAGATTGGCGGCACTGATCCCCAAGCCCAGGGTCAATCTCACGCGATTCCATGGCGTTGTTGCCCCTAATCACTGCTGGCGCGGACTGGTCACGCCGGCAAAACGAGGCAAAGGTGCAATGCGCCCTGCGGTACTGACAAGTTAACTCGAGGTCACGGGCTGGCGCTACACAATCGAGCCTAGACTGACCAGAAATATGTCATTGGCCCCCACATTGGGCTGTAATTTCACGAGATTTTGGTTTGTGGTTCCCACACTTGGAGCGAATCTGAGTTAACTTGACTCGGAATTTTTCAATCGTTAACTTGTCTACTAGTTGTACATCATTCCGAGGAATACCTCATGCCAAACCACGTAAGGTTGGTTACTGCACTATTTCTTTCCTCATGTGTCGCGCTGATTACCAGCGGCTGCAGCGACAGTGCGCAGTCACAGTCCGGTGAGTATGAGGTCGTTCAGCTCATCGGCAACTACAATAACGCCACGATAGAAGCGGTGCGCAGTGACCTGGTCGTCGTGCCCTTTTCGCCTGACTATAATCCGCAAGTGACACCCATCATGATTGCGCCCGGGGTGCTCGACCCGGTAGACGCCCTCACGCAGCAGGAAAAAGACGCGATTAAAGCGTCCTATGCGGCTGGACAAACCCTGGCCCTCATCGCCCCGAGTACCATCGATGTGAAAGCCTTTCATGGGCTATTGGGCGTAGGTGCAGCCTTCGAATCAACCACTGATCCCGTTCTGCTGGCGTATATCATGCGCCGTGAAGATGGCATGCCGACTGCAACCGCGCTGTTTAGGATCAGGCCCACGCCGGATACAGCGGAAGACCCCGGAGCGGATGCGCGCGCATACGCGCGGGCGTACGACATCGTGGTGGACGATTTGTCACGGTCGCCTCTGCCCAGCAGTGAGCCCACGTCAGATTTGACCGGCGGCCCCATCGATTTATCCAAGAATTACATTCAGAGCACTGTGCTCAAGACAACAACCGGTGGCATCTACAGCATGCCTGTGAACGTTCATGCCGGTCGTATTTGCAATCAAGCGACAGATTTCTACGTGATTACTTCAAACGGCGACTGGGACCCAACGGAAGCCAAATGGCAGTCTGCAAGCTTCTTGAAAAATCAAATCTCGCTAACTAATGACAACCGCGATTTGACTATTGACTGGCAAGATTCAGAAGAATACTGCTCCGGCGGTACACAGGTTTGGAAAAATCCTTTTGGTGGCGGTTTCGATTCACGTATGTGTCGTTATATGAATTATCCACTTAATTACTACGTTGCGTTCAACCCCCCTGTAAGCCCGAAACCAACGCAGGTCAGTGCGTCCCCCTCAGGTAACCAGGGCCGCAGTACGCAATATACCAATAGTTTCAGCTTCAACCTCGGCGTTGACGTCAATGTCTCCGGAGACGGCCCGCAAGCAGGGCTTCAGGCCGGCGCCTCGTGGAGCAAATCGGTGTCGACAACGGTTCCGGCGCTGGTCGTAGAAGCGGGCGACATTGTTTCCGACCTTGGCGCGTACACCAAATACGAGTATTGCACCGAGGGCGACTCTGCTGAGAATTGCGTATCGAAAATCCAAATGGCACCTGGGAGCAACGTATGTCAAGACTACATCGTGGGACAGCCGCAAAACGGGCAAACACCCAAAGGTCGCTTGTCCAGTACTCTTCAGGCCGCGGCTTGGCAGGTCGATTCGAATAGCTATAGCGCCGGCACAAGCTACTACGACCTTAAGGTCACCTGGAATACTGTGTTAGCAACAAGTACCGCCAGACTCTGGGGTGGTGCGATGGAAAACACGGGGCCATGGAGTGGGATCGGCCCTACCGGGTCATGCAACTCATTCGGCTGCAGTTGCTCAATCAGTTCCGAGACAACCCAAACAGTCGCTACAAGCTTTACCTTCAAGGTACCCTTGCCGTCGTCCTGTTCGGCTCCCTCGCCTCCCACCCCGCCGCCTACTCCCGGCAGCGACTGCTCCGCAGCGTTTTGTGCCGCGAACCCTGGCGCCAGCTGCACCGCGACACCCAGTTGCGAATACTGCGACCAGAGTGAATGCCACGAGTAAACCAGACGTAGAAGCTGCAGGGCGCTGGGGGCGAAGTCCCTCGCCGCCAGTGCAACCTTCAGCTTCTATCGTGTCTTGTTTTCGTAACTGACAAGTTAAGTCATGGAATCTGCAGCAATTCAGGCTGGGAGTAACGAGCAGCCAGCCTATCTCGTTCTCCGAACGCACTCACCCTCAGATCCCGATAGTGTTGAGCCCTGACCAGGTGCCTGCCAAGATTGAACAGATTGGACACGGCGGCATGAGCAGTCACGATTCTCTGCACCTGCCTCACTGATTTGAACTTCCGCATCCCCCGCTCCCTAACCCTGGTTGCCTCGTGTGATTGCTCGGCCTCGGTTCGGAAGTTCGGTCTGGAAAATTGCTTACCGCTCTTCAGCTTACGTCAATGAACCCCGCCAGCCAGCCCACTCCAGGTTCGGCATAGGCTCGGTTGCAGCAATGATGTCCTGCCCCGCTGAGGCAACTCGTTACTTTTCTTCGGCTTACTGGAGTGCGTTTCGACTGTACCCTCTACTCATAATCGGCAGGTCGAAGACGGCGGTCCGACGACTCGGCGGCCGCTGCCGTTCGAGTCCTTCTGGGCCCACCATCTTATTGATTCTTATCGTCTTTCTATAGAAGAGAGCATCCGATTCTTAGTCGGATAGTCGAACCCTTGCCGTTGCCACAAACAGAGCAGCTGCAAGGACTGATGACTGGGATGTTTCCACACTCTTACAATGCCGACCCTATACCGGGCCTCTGGGATACACATGCCAAATTAATCCGACGCGTCTCCATAGAGTCCATGAGCTTGCAGCAATTACATTGGCGTCGGGTACGTCAGGTTTGTCGGGTGTTAATCTGTTTCAGGGGGTAGCTACCCACTCCCCCCGTTGGGTTTGATTATCTTGAATCTTGATAGGCCTGCGCGGAGCGGGCAGAAGCTCGGCGAACCTTCTAACCGTAATCCTGCGTTTGGCCAGCAGATCTTCGATATCTCGGTGACTCAGGTTAAATCTGTGGTAGAGCCAGACGGCATAGCTGATGATGCCAGGTGGGGGCGCCTGGCCGGAATCGAGTGCTAACAACTTACTGTTTGTTGTAAAATCTGTCGTCTCATCCTACTTATAGCTGGGACAACCTCGTTATGAAGAAATCAAAAGCCTCTGCAGCGATCAGGTTAACAATGCTGGCAACATTTTTGGTCTGCAGCACGGTCGCAAATTCCGCTACAAAACCAAATATTGTTGTCATCATGGCTGACGATGTCGGCTGGGCCAGCCTCGGCAGCTATCACCAGGGCCTCAAGAGCATTGAGACTCCGAATCTGGATAAGCTTGCGAGCCAGGGGGTTCGGCTTACCGATTATTACGCACAACCATCCTGCACCGCTGGGCGGGCGGCTTTTTTGACCGGTCAGCTCCCGGTCAGAAATGGCATGCACACGGTAGGTTTACCAGGAGAGTCTGCCGGCCTGCATGAGGATGACCCGACCATACCCGGACTGCTCAAGAAGCTGGGTTATACCACGGGCCAGTTTGGCAAGAATCATCTTGGTGATCGCAACGAGGTCCTCCCCACAAATCGCGGCTTTGACGAATACTGGGGATGGCTTTATCACCTGAACGCCATGGAATATACGGTTGATCCGGACTGGCCGCAGGACGAAGCTTTCAACAATAAGTATGGTCCGCGAAATATTATTCATTCCTATGCGACCGATACGGATCAGAATGTAGTGGACAAGCGCTTCGGGCCGGCTGGCAAACAACGAATCGAAGACGATGGTCCGGCACCACCCTCACGTCAGGAAACCCTGGATGATGAAGTAACTGCACATACACTCGATTTTATTAATCGTGCGGTAGACAAGGAAAAACCTTTCTTCGTTTGGATGGCTCCGGCCCGGGCGCATGTCTGGACCTATTTGTCGCCCGAATACAAAGCGCAACTGGGCAATGGCAAAGGTCTGCAGGACATCATCATGAAAGAGCTTGATGACAATGTGGGCAAGGTGCTGGCCGAACTCGACAAGCTCGGAATTGCGGACAATACCATCGTCGTCTTCACCTCAGACAATGGGCCGGAAACCATGACCTGGCCGGATGGTGGCACAACGCCCTTCCATGGTGAAAAAGGCACTACCTGGGAAGGTGGGTTTCGAGTCCCTGCTATTGCCAGATGGCCGGGACACTTTCCCGCAGGCAAGGTCTTCAACGGCATATTTGATGGTATGGACTGGATGCCGACACTGGTTGCCGCCGCCGGTGGTCCACAGGATTTACCCGCGAAACTGTTGACCGGCTATGAAGGTTATAAGGTACATCTAGATGGCTACAATCAGCTGTCGTTCCTCGAGGGTGAATCAGAAAGTAACCGCGACGAGATTTTCTATTACGCGGGCGCAACGCTGCAGGCCGTGCGCTATCGCGACTGGAAGGCTCATTTCGTGGTTCAGAATCATGGCTGGGGAGGCCCAAAAGATGAGTTGAATGCGCCGCTGTTATTCAACCTGCGCAGAGACCCCTACGAAAAAGCCGCTGACGAATCCGGTATGTACACTAAATGGATGGGCAAGAAAATGTGGGCATTTGGCCCGGCCAAAAATCTGGTGGTACAACACCTCCGTACCTTGAAAAAGTTTCCGCCGCGGGGAGCGGCCTTGTCGAATGAGACTGAGATAGAACAGCAGGCCACGGGCGACAATGGCCTGGCGCAGTAGCTGTATCGATTAGCTGTTTAACGGGAGGCGTTACGATTTTTTTGTGGCGCCTTTCTGTTTAAAGATGCTGTCGAGCGCCGTTTGATGACGAAGACAACCCGTTGAGCAACGCACCACACACGCTTGCGGATGTAGCCTCGGACAATTGGATACATCCATAGGTACTGATCAGTTAACTCGAGGTCACGGGCTGGCGCTATACAATCGAGCCTAGACTGACCAGAAATATGTCATTGCCCCCCACATTGGGCTGTAATTTCCCGAGATTTTGGTTTGTGGTTTCCACATTTGGAGCGAATCTACGTTAACTTGTCAGTACCGCACTGACAGCTTAACTGGCCAAATTGGTAGAATAGGCACATGACCTGCTGTGAAGAAAGATTTGTTATTTTATCGAATATCAGGAGCGTAAGGGCCGCTTGAGACAATACATCCACAAAGACTCTTACATCAATCTCAACCCATCTGATCCGACTCTGGACATGGATGATCTGAGGCGCTTTCTCAAATCGAGCAAGCCGGACGGTGATGCGTTTCTAAACTATTTGTTACAGGACGACTATTTTTCTGGAAAGGGAATCTGGGTCAACTCGGACCCAGATATATCAGCCACTTATAGGGCAATTATTGAAAGTGATCCGACTCTTCAATCTCAAAGTCCTTATGGCGATTTTTTCAACAAAGATTCTGTACGTGTACAAGGCGACAACCCTGTCCTGATTAGCAATCTCAGCGATGCGCCCAAAGAATATCAGGCGCTTTACAATCAGTACCTCCAAGAAACTGCGTCAAAAAAAATTGCTCCTGCCATAGTTTTTGCCGGCGGACCAGCTGCAAAAATAGCTAGCCTGCTAGCTGCGAAAAAAAGTGAAACAGCAACCGCGTGCGACCTTTTTTTTATATCTGATGGGACTGAACAATCAAATGAAAGTGCTTCGGCAAGTTATGAGCATGTAAACCATGCCAATGCACTGAATGCTGAGCATGACAACACGGGCTTGGGAATACTCATCAGCGCACTCCGCCGTGCATTTTTCGCAGAAAGAAATCCAGATGCGGCACTACACTTAAATTATCGCAAAGTTGACCTTTGGCCAGCAGGTGTTCATATGCGAGACCTGCCTATTTACGTCGTGAACGAGGTCCACGGCTGGACTCAAAAACTCAGATCTCTTTTCGGAAAAATGAATGAACATGATAAAAGCCGGTTGGCGAGCAAGTATTCTACAAAAATTCTCGATTTTATCGAGCGAGATCTAGGTATATCCTTACGATTGGTCAAGCGTCCGTCACGAGCTTTCTTTCTATACTTATCAGAAACCGAACATACGAGATCCATCAAGGAAAGAAAGGTACTTTCCAAGTTTGTACAACTACTGCCAGAAAAAGTATCAGAAGATACGATTAGACATTTTTATGGCGATGGGAATCTTAAAAACATCGTTTCAGCAGATATATTTAGCGAGAATAACTGTATCGACCATGGCTTTGATGCCATTTGTAGAAAGGCAATGATCAAAAGAGATATTCGAGTACTAGATCGAACGATAATCAAAGAACTTTTTTTCAGCCACTCGAAGGGTCGATCAAACTGTGTCGGATTGAGATGCCAAGATATCATTACCAAAGAAGTGTATTTTCTGCCTTTAAGCTATCTCGGCTTGACACTCGGACCAACTGCAACATATGAATTTTCCAAAGCGAATACACCCTGGGAAAAATTATGTGACCGTATAAAGATAAAACAGCCCGTACCCCATCAAACTATTGCTACGGGCTGTAGCGCCCAGATATTGTGCCGAGTTGACGAACAAGCTGGAGATTGGCTTGAGCACTTACCCCATACAGGCCTTAAACAAACACATATTGTGGAAATAGCTCGTCATGGACCCTATATCCTGTTTAAGCTGACCGCCGGCGGCAACATTGGGCTTCCCTGGTATAGTCGAAGTTATGGGATTAGCGCTTTGGCAAATTTTTCCCGAGTATGGCCTCCTGGGTGCGGGATAGTGTTCGTTGACGTCATCTGTGCTTGGCCGGGAATAAGAGGCGTTAATGCGTCCAACAATGGCCAGCTGGTGCGCCTCGCTGACAATGCTGTCGTTCGCTTTGGAGAAGGGGGAACAGGTATGTCGAAGATGGGTGCCAATGCACAGACCATGTTAGACATGCTTGATATAAGTCATCAATTACCTGAAAACGAGATGCTACCTCGAACACTGTATGCACACACGGTGATCGATAACCGCAGACCTATTAGGCGCCGGCTGCACAAGCCTCATCTGGCGCGTTAACCATCCACTACACGACGTAAAATCTTCGGCGGCATCCCAAAGGTAGACACTATGAAAATCGCGGGACGGAGGACCTCTGCAGCAGCAGCATGGCATTACACTAGTAAAAGAAAGACTCTGGTGCTATTTAAATCGCAGATCAACAATGATAGTTTTTACCTGCGCCAAACGCTCCGTACGACTTATAGAGTATTGCAGATGAAAAAAATATTTTTTGCTATGAGGAATGCGCTCGCACTGGCTGCATCCGCTTGCGTCGCTTGTACAGGAGTCGTCGCGGCGGCGGAGTCAAGCCCCGCTAGCGGAGCTTGCGCATCCATCGGAAATGTCACCGAGTTATCAGGCATCTGGAAAGGATTTGACTTACCTAGTATCCGGGAAACGACAGAGGGCAATACGGATATTATTTTGAACTTGACCTTTACTGTCGATGGGCGCGTGAGAGGGACCAAGTTATGGCGCTCCGCCGAGGCCCACAGCGGGTTCGATGCAGAGGGTACGAGTACCACCAATCAAACCGAAGTTATTCTTGGAATGTTTGATCACGCAACTTGTGAATTAACCCTAGTAGAATCGCAAGAGAGTGGCGTTCTTAAGGGAGCTTTACGGCCAGACGGATCGATGCGCTATCTCTTCTATCAATCAGGGGATACAGATGCCATAGTTACACTGGGGGTGTTGCAGAAGCAAAATTAGCTCAACCCACTGTTTTGACAACTTAACTTTTCGAGGCCTGAGCAACTTAGCCGGTATTGGCAAGTTAACTCGAGGTCACGGGCTGGCGCTACACAATCGAGCCTAGACTGACCAGAAATATGTCATTGGCCCCCACATTGGGCTGTAATTTCACGAGATTTTGGTTTGTGTTTTCCACATTTGGAGCGAGTCTGAGTTAACTTGTCAGTACCTCCCAAACCCATATCAACAAAGACGCCACTGAAAGACCCACGGCACGGGCTACTGCGGGCTCTCGTTCAGGAATGGACGGATATGAATTGCGAGATCACCGTAGCCAACAACGTCTCAGGCTCATAGGAGGGTATTTCGAGAATTTCTACAGATCAGTTAGCACGATCAGTGAGGAAATCTACTCACAGCAGGCCGTCTATTTGTCCTATACTTGTTGCGCCTCGATACCTTGGTTTTCTATGTTTTGTTACTTCAACATGATATCTCTGCGGTTGTTTAGACCTTAGCTATGAAAAAAACGCTTTGTAAATCAAAAAAAGTTCGCGAGAGAAGCCATTTACAGAAAAGTTCAAAGCCGATATCGCACCAGTGTAAAAAGTGTGGGCGTTTGAGCACGAAAAAGAAGTGGCTTTGCAAACCTAAACGCGTTGGCACTCGTAGAACAATCGATACCGCGACCAAAACAATTGAGAGAAAGCTTATGAAAAGTCTGGACACGGAAAAGGTTTGCCGAATTCTCAATACGATCATCGAGTACGAGATGGCAGGTGTAGTGAGATACGCTCATAGCTCGTTGATGGTGATCGGCCCATACAGGCAACCCATCGTGCAGTTCTTGCAGGAGCAAGCCACGGAAAGTCTGCAGCATGCGCTTGAGGCGGGGGAGCTAATAACTGGCTTAGATGGGCATCCCAGCCAGAAAATAGCCGAGATAGAGGAGTCCAACGATCACTCTGTGACTCAAATTTTGGCAGAAAGCCTCGATCACGAGCAGCATGCAGTCACCCTTTATCAGTCACTTTTGAATGAGGTGAGTGACGCCAGCGTGATGTTAGAAGAATATGCGCGGGGCAAGATCAGTGCCGAAGAGCAGCATGCGCTGGAAGTCAGAAAAATGCTGAAAGACTATTCTCCGACACTGCAGATTTAGGTTCTGACAAGTTAACTCATTGAGACCAGAGTAATCCGATGCGTGATAGTTATGCAACCGCTCTGCTCCAATCTGTAAACGCACCTGCCCTCAAATCCCGGCAGTGTGGCGCCCTAACCAGGTGACGGCCAAGATTGAGCAGATTGCTAACAGCGGCATGAGCAGTCACGAATCCCTGTGCCTGCCCAACCGACTTGAACTTCCGCATCCCTCGCTCTCTAACTCCGGTCGCCTCGTGTGATGGTTCTGGCAACCTAACTTCTTGAGATCAGAGAAACCATGCTCCTGGTCTCAGGCCACTGCCCTACTCCATTCTGCAAACGCAGCTACCTTAAGATTTCGATAATGCTGCGCCTTGACCAGATGCCTTCCCAGATTGAACAAATTGGAAACCGCTGCATGGGCAGTCACAAATCTCTGGGCTTGCCTCACTGACTTAAACCGCCTCATCCCCCGTTCTCTTACCCTAGTCGCCTCATGGGATTGTTCAGCCCTGTTATTCTCATACTGCTGAGTACTGTGGATCGTCTCAGGAATCAGTTCACGATGCGCGACACCATAGCTGCGCAGCTTGTCAGTCACGACTTTCCTAGGCTCGCCTTTATGGGATCGCAATAGACGCCGGAAAAACCGCTTCGCAGATGCCCCGTCGCGTCTGGCCTGGAGGAATACATCAACGACTTCTCCATCCTGATCAACTGCTCGCCACAGATAATGCTGTTTGCCGTTGATCTGAATGGTCCGGCACACCGGCGAATACCTCATCGATGTAGAAGGTATCACCATATCCTCGGTGCTTGCGCTTCAATCGGCGAGTATAAATGGCGCCGAATTTGATACACCATAGACGGATCGCTTCTCGGGATACAGCGATGCCCCGCTCGGCTAGAAGATCTTCGATGTCGCGGTGGCTGAGATTGAATAGATAGCAGAGCCAGACGGCGTAAGAAATGATATCAGGTGGGGGCGCCTAGCCGGAATCGATGTCGCTTATAAGTATTCATTCGCGGATTCTATCAATATCGGCGATTTAACTTGGCAATACCGTGGTTAGCCCTGTCTGCTTTGCGATGCAGCGTCGATGCTCGTTTAGTAACCCAGTTGTCACCATAAATAGATGATATCCAAACGCGCAAAACCACCTCCAGCACTGGCCCCGGTTGGCGGCGAGGCTTTTGGCCAAAAGCTCGAACGTATAGTGCCGTATTGGACTGGTTTAGTGAGATGGCCAATAGCTCGGGGTCGAAAGCATCAACCAGGCCAAGTGCCTGGTCATCGCGAATGCGCTTGCTGACGGCAGCATCAAATCGCCCAAGCATGCCATACCAGGCCCGCTCCAAGCGCTCGTCCGCTCCGGCTGCATCACTTATGGCTTTCAGCATCGGGCCATGCTTAAAGCAAAGCTGCACTTCAGCAGCGAGGCTATCGCACAGCAGTGCAACGGGGTCTCCGTCATCGTACAGCCACGGGCTACCGCCTTCCATTATCTTGGCTTCCAGACTACTTAATAGTGTCTCCATCAATTCATGGAGATCAGTAAAATGGTAATAAAAAGCAGCTCGGCTAAAAGCCGTTTGCTGCATCAGCCTGTCTACGGTCAAGTCTCTGAAAGGTCGTGACCATAGAAACTGGATAGCCGCATTCTGAATCTCGGCACGAGCACGTTCTGTACGACCCACTTTGCCGCTTGGCTGCGGGTTTATCACGAGACTGGCTTTCGATCTATTTTCTGACATAGCGTCAGATTATACCGACATAGTGTTGACTAATCGACCATTCGAGTCTTTAATCTCAATTAATTCGCGATGGCTTCAGAGCGTCAATCAGATCGTTATTGGGGAAGCTCGCGCCACCTGACTACAGGGTGAATCCCTAATTACTTCAGGAGAATTAGTATGCACAATAATCGGAATCTAAAGCTCGCTCGTGGGTTCGGGCTGGCAGTGGCTCTACTGACCGCGACCACTGGCTCCTACGCCTATGAGGTAGACCGCACCCATCTCCCTATCGCCGAACCTGACCCGCCCAAATTCAAGGAGCTCGATGTACGTAACGTTGAGACTCCGCCACTCTTCAAGGTCGAGGCTCCCGAGGAGGCGCCCAATGTCATAATTATTCTAATCGATGACGTGGGCTTTGGCGCAACCACACCATTTGGTGGACCAATCAATACTCCAACGATGGATCGTCTGGCAGAGGGCGGCTTGCGCTACAACAACTTTCACACGACCGCACTGTGCTCTCCTACGCGTAATGCATTGAAGACGGGTCGTAACCACCACACCGCCAACACCGGCTCGATCATGGAGAGCGCCACAGCGTTTCCGGGCAATACCGGAAAAATTCCTAATCGAGTTGCGCCGGTGGCAGAGATGTTACGGCTCAACGGATATAGTACGGGCGCGTTCGGCAAGTGGCACGAGACAGCCGCCTGGGAAACCAGCATCTCGGGTCCGTTTGACCGTTGGCCAACTCACTCGGGCTTTGACAAATTCTACGGCTTCATCGGTGGTGAAACCGACCAATGGTATCCGCTGGTTTACGATGGCGTCACTCGAGTCAATCCGCCGCATGTCGAAGGCTACCATTTCACCGATGACATGACCGATCAAGCGATTGGCTGGATGAAGGCGCAGCATTCGATGACTCCTGACAAGCCCTTTTTTATCTACTTTGCGACCGGTGCCGTGCACGCACCACACCACGTCCCCAAAGAATGGGCAGACAAGTACAAGGGTAAATTTGACAAAGGCTGGGATCAGGTTCGGGTCGACACCGTGGCAACGCAAAAAAAGATGGGGATTATCCCCGAGACGACTCAGTTGGCAGATAGACCTGAAGACCTCAGCGCCTGGGCAGATCTTCCTGAAGATCATCGCAAGCTCTTTGCACGTCAAGCTGAGGTGTTTGCTGGCTTTATGGAGCACACCGATGTCAACGTGGGCCGATTGATTAATGCCGTAGAGGATATCGGTGAACTCGACAACACTCTGATTATTTATATCGCCGGGGACAATGGCACCAGCGCTGAGGGCGGCTTCATTGGTGTATACAACGAGATGACTTACTTCAATCAAGTGGAGGAGAAGGTCGAAGATCTTCTGCCGCGGCTCGATGAATGGGGTGGCGAATACACTTTCCCTCACATGTCAGCGGGCTGGGCAGTGGCTTTTGATGCGCCGTTCAAGTGGACCAAACAGGTTGCTTCGGACTTTGGCGGCACCCGCAACGGCATGATCGTTCACTGGCCTGACGGTATCGAAAGTCAGGGCGAGATTCGTAGCCAGTTTTCTCATGTGATCGATATTGCGCCCACCATTCTCGAAGCTGCCAATCTGCCGGAGCCCACAAGCGTGAATGGAACGGTTCAGGAACCCATGGCCGGCACCAGCCTCATGTTCAGCTTGAATGATGCTGATGCTCCTGAGCAGCACACGCTTCAATACTTTGAAATGTTCGGTAACCGTGCCTTGTACCAGGATGGCTGGTTCGCCCGCGTCTTGCATCGCGCACCTTGGCAGACTGGCAAGCAAAAGCCGCTTGAGGATGACGTTTGGGAGCTCTACAACACGAAGGAAGACTTCAGCTTGGTGAATAATCTGGCGGATCAGTACCCTGAGCGTGTGGCGGCGATGGAAGCCACTTTTATGGAAGAGGCCGAGAAGTACAACGTGCTGCCGATCGACGATCGTACCGTAGAACGCATGAATCCAGCTATCGCAGGACGCCCTGATTTGTTGGGCGGCCGCAAATCACTGACGCTTTACGGTGGCATGAATGGCATATTGGAGAATACGTTCTTGAACTCCAAGAACACATCGAAGCGTATTACGGCCGATGTAGAGGTCGACGAAGGTGCAACAGGGGTGATCCTGACCCAAGGTGGCCGTTTTGGCGGTTGGTCGCTTTACATGAAGGACGGTCGACCGATTTACACCTACAACTTCCTCGGCCTTGAGCGGTTTACTGTGGCAGCGGAGGAGCCTATTCCGCCCGGCCCTGCAACGATCGTCATGGACTTTGACTACGACGGCGACGGCTTGGGTAAGGGCGGCGATGCGACAATCACAGTAAATGGTAAGAAGGTGGCCTCCGGCAGAATTGGCCGAACTCAGCCGCTGATCTTTTCGGCGGACGAGACAGCAGATGTGGGTCTCGATAACCAGACACCGGTGGCGGATGACATTGGTGTAGGTCCGGAAGAAACGCGCTTTACCGGCACCATTAATCAAGTGGTACTCGCGATCGAGTAGCTCTTTAGCAAGGAAGTCATTGCAAAAAAGCCATCCAGCAGGTGGCTTTTTTTGAGGAGGATTTGCACCGAGCATTCTGTTGATCTTTCTGGCAGGTTACGTCAACGTACCGGCAATTTGACAGCGCTCCAGACTGGTCACTTTTCGGCAAACCCCGGGCGGAGTATGGCTAGGGTCATGGGTGCAGCCGGGGGGGGGCTGACAGTGATGCCTCGTTCAGAGCGTAGATCTTCGATGTCTCGGTGGCTTAGGTTTAAACGACAGTAGAGCCAAACTGCGTAGCTGATGATATCGGGTCGGAATCTGTGCCGTTTGTAGGTATTCATCTGGCGATTCTATCAATATCGGCTCGTTAACTTGGCAGTACCCAAATAATATCAGGTGAGGGGCGCCTAGCCGGAATCGGTGTCGTTTATAGTTATTCTATTCACGGGGCGATTTTACCAATTTCGGCACGTTAACTTGGCAATACCTGTTCAAGGGGTGCTAGACGCTATTCCCGGTGCGCCGTTGCCATTGGCGAATCATAGCGCCTGGGCCCCCATAACGGAGTCGCAACTCAAGTGTGTTCGGATGTATGCCCAAAGCACTAAGTGCTCTGCCCACGATGTGCTCATAGAGCCGGCGCAGTCGTCGACGCCAGTACTGCTCTTCGTCGACGGATTTCTGTCGGGCCCGATCGAGTAGTTCCTGGTGCCGCCTCGAGGATATGACAAACTGCTCGTAGACGTAGCGGTGCTCAGCGTCGCGGCGCTTGCGATAGAAATTGGCGCGCTTGCCAGTGGCGATTGTGATGATTGATACGTCGGTTTCACAGTGTACGGGGATGCCCGAGCGCCAGGCCCGGAACAGCCAGTCCTGGGAAGGCGTCACCACTGTTTCACACTCCATCTGCCACGGGCCCGCGCGGCGAGCCAGGGCCGTGGGCATGAACCAGCCCGAGGCTACGTGCCAGCGACTGGGTGTAAAGTGCGGTCTGCGCGCAGTGGCGCCGCCTTCCCGATAGGTTAGATTATCACCGGTTTCTTCCCCATCATTCACCACGATATTGACGAGGCCCGTCAGGATAATACTGTCGGGGTGCGCCTGTGACGAAGCCAGCATCCTTTCCAGGTGCCAGGGCATGTACAGATCATCATGGTTTAGGTAAGCCAAGTAGTCACCGCGCACCTTGGTAAGTCCAAAATTGTTGGGGGTAGCTTGCTGGCCGCTGTTTTGTGCGAGATTGTAAAACTGCAGGCGCGGATCGTTGTAGGCTGCTACGCACTCAGCGGAATCGTCGGTGCAGTGATCGCCGACAATGACTAACTCCCAGTCCTGAAAGGCATTGCCGCGGACGCTGTCGATGGCGTATCTGAGGATATGGCTGCAGTTATAGGTGGCCAGGATGATCGACACCAGCGGCTGCTCCATCATGCCAGCCCCTCGACCCTGTCGGCGATGGCAACGCCCCAGTGCGGCGCCAGGGTGTACTTGCCCGTATCGACACTGTGATAATGGCCCTGGCTCTGGATGCCAATTTCGAAGCGGTCATGTAGCTTACTGCTCTGCTCGTCCACATCAGTAGTCCCCAAGGCATAGATCACGCCGCCCACCGGGTCGATATCTGACCTACCGAAGTCCAGTTTGTCCAGCGCCGGGCAGCGCAGCGCCCAAGCGTCATAGCTGCGCTGGAAAACTTCCCGGCGTTGCTCATCACTATAGTCTCGGTCCCACTCCGGGGGCGTCTCTTCGGTAGACATACCGGTGCGGCCAGTGGGATACCAGGACAGAAAAAAGCCGCGGTCACCGAAATTGACCAGGTCACCGAAAGGGCCCTGTACGCAGGTGAGTGACGGCAGATCTGCCGCTGCAAGGGGAATAGTGATGCGATTTGCAAACTTGTAGCGGTGTGACCATTTTGCTGGTGGGGTGATGCCCAGTGGGCGGTCCAGCGGCAGGCGTCGATACCAGGTTGTATTGACCACCTGTTTAAACCACTCGTCGGTCACGGCACCGGCGTGCTTCAATTCAATCCTGAAGTCGCCTTGCCGCCGAGCCTCGACAGCCAACACTTCATGATCCGAGCGAAAATCAATGCGCGGGTGTTCTTCGATAGCCGCCCGCAATTTTTCCGCCACCACCCTGGGGTCCACCGCGTACTCACCGGTCTCGATAAGGTGCGGAATATACTCGGGGTTTATGTCTTTGGGGAAATTACGCTCGGCGACTCGGCGGTGATAAGTGCCCCCCTGGCCCAGGTAGTTTAGCCCGAGTGCACGCGATCGTTCGTTACAGTAGTCGGTGCATAACTGGTAATGGGCCAGTAATTGATCGACATTTTGTAGTGACCCCCTGTGAATGCCGTAATAGAAGGGGGTCGACAGGCTGTCTTCGGCGCGATAATCGAGCCAGCGTTGCAGGTAGCTCTCGAACACCAACGAACCGTCGATCATGGTACGAGCTGTTCGATGGCTGGTATCCTTGGCGTAGATATAGCCTAGATGAATCTTGCCCTCGTTGGCATAGCTGGCCTCTCGCACTGGCTGTTCCTGTCGTTCGTACAGTGTGACCCTGTGACCGCGGGCGGCAACTTCCAGTGCTGCGCAACAGCCGGTGGCACCAGCCCCGAGAATCGCAACATGGCGTTGTGTCATAGAAAATTCCCTTTGAGTGATATCTCTTATCGGCACTGACAAGTTAACTCGAGGTCACGGGCTAGCGCTACACAATCGAGCCTAGACTGACCAGAAATATGTCATCGGCCCCCACATTGGGCTGTAACTTCCTGAGATTTTGGTTTGTGGTTTCCACATTTGGAGCGAATCTAAGTTAACTTGTCAGTACCCCAAATTGCCGGCTCCAGCCTCAGCAAATCAGCTACCGGAACCTCGGGCTCCGTCTCAAGCACGTCTCTTCGACTACTAAAAATTACAGGGAATGTGACGAATTATGCTGCTCAAGGAAGAGGCTGGCAGGGCCGTATATCGTTTAGAAGATATTCTCTAGCAAAAGACACGACGTTAATGACGTGTTTTATATCCATTGGGTTCATTGATAACACTAGTTAATAGCTTGGACCGCAATAGGTGGTTGTCTGCAGTCCGTTGTTTGTAATAGATTAGTAGCAAGGGTAGCGTTTACCCCGCTTATACTTAGACACCACACTGCAATTGTATTAGTTTCCCAGAGTATACAGCGTCCACTATGGGCCAAGGAGATTTGAATGTCCGTACTCATCCGTAACACTCTTCTACAACGCTGCATTCGCTCCGGCACAATACTGGCTCTAGGGGGCGCGCTTATGGTCGCTCAGCAGATCACACTGGCTGACGACCAATGTCCTGCCCCAGCGCTCTCGGTTAAAGAAAGCCCCATTACCAGAGTGGATGAGCAGAACTACTCGCTGGCCGAGAGCCAGGTCATTTTTGCCGACTACGTGCGCAAGATCGCCGCTGCCACCTGCGGCGGCGGCGTGGGCCAACTCATGCACCTGCGCAATACTCCCGACCCCACTGATCGCACCATTTTGCGCATCAACTTTGACACCATCTATTCGTTTTTGATTCTGGACCTCACCACGCCGGCGATCATCACCCTGCCCGAGACCAACGGCCGCTATCAAAGCGCCGAGGTATTGGACGAAGAGCACTACATTCCGTTTATTTTTCAGCAGCCCGGCACCTATGAACTCACTCAGGAGAACGTGGGCGGGCAGTACGCGATTGTGATCTTTCGCACTCAGGTGGCCATGGGTGATGAGGAAGACTTGAAAGCCGTGCATGAGCTGCAGGATCAGATCCAGGTGGAACAAGACGCACCGGGGAGCTACGTCGCCAGCGACGCCTGGGATATGGACGAAATCCTGACCATGCGCAAAGCCTACCAGACCCGCGCGGTGCGCGATAAAGTGCCCTCGGAAGAGATGGCCAGCGCTCGCGGCGAGATCACTCACGATATGCACAACTTTGGCCCCGCCGTCGGCTGGGGTGGCCTGACCAAGGAAGGCGCGATCTACCTGTTTATCGATAACGAACCGAGCGACCCCCAAACCCTTACGGTGAAGGATGTGCCCATGGCCAATAACGCGTTCTGGTCGATTACGGTGTACGACAAAGACGGCTACCCCCAAGGCGAGCACTTTAGTCTGAACAGCACTTTTGCTACTGAGAACGACGAGGGAGAGACGATTGTGCGCTTTGGTGGCTCACCCGATCAGGAGAACTACCTCGAGATCTACGAGGGCTGGAACGCGACGTTCCGCATTTACTCGCCACAGGCCGAGTACTTTGATGGCAGCTGGGAAGTTCCTTCGCCCCAACTGGTGGGCAACTGATCAACTCAATCACTGTGCGCGGTGCCCGCCGCGCGCGACTATCGTTGATGTTGCTGCGGTATCGACATAGCCTGGACCGCAATAGGTGGTTGCCTGCAGTCCGTTGTTTGTACTACATTAGTTTCGAAAGTAGCGTTTATCTTGCTTATACCTTTACTCAAAATCTTCTTGGGGCTGCGGTACGATGTTTCTAGGTCTTTCCCTCCCAAAAACAGTATTCCTCAAGACTTTTTGGCTAGTGCTTATATCCGCCATGATGCTAGATGTTGAAAGCATTGCAGAAGAATTTCATGAAGAAATTGTATATCAATATAGTGATACACAGCGCCTTGTAAAATTGGTTAATGCTGCTGCTGAATTATTGTCAACGATGGGTGAGGCGGCCTTCGAAGATTTTTCTAAAGAAGGTTCTCGTTGGTATTATGGGCAGTATTATCTCTTTGTTTACA
Organism: Candidatus Marimicrobium litorale; assembly: GCF_026262645.1. Lineage (NCBI taxonomy): Bacteria > Pseudomonadati > Pseudomonadota > Gammaproteobacteria > Cellvibrionales > Halieaceae > Marimicrobium > Candidatus Marimicrobium litorale. Next base: position 3,666,332 of record NZ_SHNO01000001.1, on the reverse strand, counting down.
GTCCTGAAAGTATTTGTCTTTTTCATCCTGTGCAGCCTGATCTGGTGGGAAAAGATATGAAAGATTTTCGTGATATAAATGGTAAGCCTGTTGTCGAGCTAATAACGAATGTGGGAGAGCAATCTTCAGGGAAGGCAAGCGATTGGGTTTTTTATAAATGGCCTGACAAAGATGAGTTGCTTCCCCATTGGAAAGGCGCCTATATACGTAAAGTGGCCGGGCCAGATGGAAAGGTTTATTTTGTTGGTAGTGGGGCATACAACTTAAAGACGGAGCGTTCAGTGGTTGAGCATCGTGTTCAAATGGCAGCAGAGCTTTTGGAAGCGAAGGGAAAAAATTATGCTTTTAAACAGTTTCGTAGCAGCGCAACCCCATATTCTTTCCTCGATGCATATGTGTTTGTAGTTGACTTGCAGGGCCGTACAATATTTGATCCGGCTTATCCTACCTTGGAAGGACGTAGTGTTTTACCTTTTCAAGATGCTATTGGGAAATTTCCGGTCAAAAAACTATTAAAAGAACTGGAACATAAGGATCAGGCACGTTTGCAGTATCTTTGGCGAAATCCGGGCGTATTTGAAATGACTCGTAAGTCTATTTATGCCAAAAAAGTTAAAGTGGGGGATCAAACCTTAATTGTTGGCTCAGACTACTTTCTAGCAACCCCGATCTGGATGTAATAGGAGTTTATATTGGCCAATAGACCTGATGAACTTCTTTATGGCTTAGATGATAAGCCCCCGACACCGATTCTTTTCTTACTTTCGATTCAACATATCTTTCTAATGTCGAGTACTTTAGTACTGCCTGTTGTATTAGTGCTAGAGATAGGCGGCACAATGGATGATGTGAGAATAGTTGTTGCGATGACGATGGTAGCCGCTGGATTAGGAACTATTATTCAGGCTACACGAGGTCCTGGTATTGGGTCGGGCTTATTGTGTCCCAACCTTTGTGGTCCTAATTTCTTTGCCGTATCTATGGAGGCCGCTTGGTTAGGTGGGTTGCCTTTGATGCGAGGGATGACTATAGCAGCAGGATTCGTGGAAATGCTATTAGCTCGGTTTTTTCACCGATTGGCTTTTCTATTTCCACCAGAAATAACAGGTGTTGTGGTGTTAATGGTTGCTATTAGCATCATACCTCTCGGTGTATCAAAATTTTTTGGTGTTAATTACAGTAATGAATATATCGATACACTCAATCTGTCCATTGCTGTCTTGACCTTGTTGGTGATGATTGGAGCCAATGTGATAAAAGGAGGTAAATTAAAACTCTATAGTGTGTTGCTAGGTTTGCCTTTCGGTTATGTATTGTCGTTTATAACCGGCGCAACATCCATCGATGCTTTTGATCAAGTAAAGGAGGCCGCTTGGTTTGGCTTGCCTTCTTTTGGCTCCATGATGGATATTTCCTTTAGTTGGTCTCTACTGCCAGCATTTATTATCGTTTCCATTTGCGGAGCCCTAAAGACCTATGGAAATTTGGCTATGGCTGAAAGCATCAATGATAAAAATTGGCAGCGGCCCAATGTCAAGCGTATGGGTGGCGGTTTGATGGCGGATGCATGCTCTATCACTGCAGCTGGTTTATTGGGTGGCATGGCGACAGACACCTCTGCCAGTAATGTTTCCCTAAGTAAGGCTTCTGGTGCTACAAGTCGTATTATCGGATTTGTTGCTGGCTTGCTGTTTATTCTGTTGGGGTTCTCGCCAAAATTGAGTGGCATATTGGCAATTATGCCAATGCCTGTCATGGGCGCGATCTTAATTTTTGTCGTGAGCTTTATGATTATGGCAGGCATACAAATTATTATTGATTCGAAGCCAGACGCAATTTGTGTGTTTGTGGTTGGCGTTTCATTGACTTTTGGTTTGAGTTTACAGGCAATGCCAGAACTGTATGCGCTGATGCCTACTTGGTTGAGGCCAATTTTTAGTTCTGCGCTTAGTTTTACGGGCGTGCTTGCCATCGTGCTAAATCAATTATTAAGCTTTGGCCAAAAAAGGCAGTTGTGAAAGGTTTTATTCAAAAATGGGGTTCTGACAAGTTAACTCCCCGGAGTTAAAGGAATCAGCCAACCAATCTCAAGCAACCGCCCTACTCCATTCATTGAACGCACTTACCCTCAGATTCCGGTAGTGCTGAGCTCTGACCAAGTGCCTTCCTAGATTGAATAGATTCTGAACAGCGGCATGTGCAGTAACGAACCTCTGGGCCTGCCTCATCGATTTAAAGCGACGCATTCCACGCTCCCTCACCCTGGTCGCCTCATGGGATTGCTCTGCCCGATTGTTCTCATACTGACTAGTACTGTGTATTGTCTCAGACATCAGTTCCCGGTGAGAGACCCCATAGCTCCGCAACTTGTCAGTCACAATCCTCCTGGGTTCGCCGCCATGACTACGTAACAACCGCCTGAAGAAGCGCTTGGCAGCAGCTCCATTCCGTTTAGCCTGCAGGTATACATCCACTACTTCGCCATCCTGGTCTAAGGCCCGCCACAGATAGCGCTGTTTGCCGTTGATCTTCACGAAACCTTTATCGATGAAGAAAGTGTCACCGTATCCCCGATGCTTCCGCTTCAATCTCCGAGTGTATATGGCGCCAAACTTGATGCACCAAAGGCGGATCGATTCCCGAGTGACAATGATGCCTCGCTCTGCGAGAAGATCTTCAATATCCCGGTGACTAAGGTTGAAGCGATAGTAGAGCCAGACGGCGTAGGCGATGATATCTGGTGGAAATTATGACGTTTTTAGGTATTCATCCGCCAATTCTAGCAATTTGGCCGGGTTAACTTGTCAGTACCCTTCTGTGAGCTACAACCTGGAAACGACCACAAAAGATTTGCAAGTGAACCAATGCGAGATCGCTTTCAGCACGTTCGATGCCGATCGCCTGATTCAATGCACGAAAAGCAACGGGATACTGGGAGAAAAATTTCCCACATAGGCCTTTTATCCGTCTTATACTTCGGTACCCTTGTATGTATTCATGAGCCAAGTCTACCAATTTCGGCCCGTTGACTTGTCAGTACCCCTCGCCAAGAACAGCGACTGCTCATTGGCTGAGTATGGCAATTTCAATCCCTTATCTCGTCAGTACCTGCTAAAGTAAGTAACTGCCTAATCAACTAGAACCAGTTTCTGTAAATGAAGTGCATTCTACATATTGGAACCGCTAAAACCGGATCCACGTCTATACAAAGGTTTTTTTGTAGTAATCATGAAGCATTAAAGAGGCATGGTTATCTCTACCCCGTGTTCAATCAAAAATTTGCAACTGGCCCATCACATCTATCTTTAGCGATTTATAGTAGTGAGGGAAATTGGATAAAGGAACACCCAATCGGCGGATTGCCAAATGCAGAAAAGACAGCCTGGAAAAATAATTTTCGATCCTATTTCCGGAAGCTCATTCTACAAAAAAAGGATATCCACACCTGTATTCTCTCTTCTGAGCACCTCAGCGCACGAAGAACGAATGCAACAGAACTTAAACATTTACTGAAAACATGCTTCAACGAATTCACGATAATCATTTACCTAAAGCCACAATCTACACTATGTGTAAGCCGCTACAGCACCCAGATAAAAGCAAAAAGAGACGAAGATGATTTTTTTAATGAAAAATATATCGCTCATTTTTATAACTACAGCAACGCATTAAGGCAATGGATTGATAACTTTGGCAAAGAGAACATCAAGATAAGAATTCTAGATGATAGTCCCAATGGTATAGAGAACGTAACTGAAGATTTTTCAGACCTGGTAGGAATAAAATCCTTAAACTTTCCAAACCTTGATCGGCGAGAAAATCAATCGTTTGACGCAGGTTCTTTAGACCTACTTCTTTTACTAAATAAACTGGTAAACAAAGAGCAGTTAGATTATCCAAAAAAACTAAAACAGAAAATCACGAACACTATAGCCAAACTACCGACGGGTGACAGAAAGTGGCCTGCTAAACAGGAAGCCATTGAGTTTGATCTAAAGTTTTCTGACGATAATCAATATTTGGCGGATTTATTTTTTGATGGCAGAGTCCTTTTCCAGGTCGATTATAACCGCTACCCGGATGAGGCCACACCCATTAGCGATCCCGAGGTACTATTTGAAAAGCTCTCAGTGATTACGCCTCAAATTTCGACCGCTGCAAAAGTGTCAGGATACGAACAGGAGTGGCATGAAATCCACAAAGCTTTGGAAAAGAACATTCGCACCCTAGCAGTTTAGAAGGTTCTGACAAGTTAACTACCAGAGACCTGAGCAATCTCGCTACCCGTATCAGGCAACCGCCCCAATCAGCCCGGACGCCACTGAACACTGGGTCGGCATGGACTTCTGTGAGCTACAACCTGGAAACGACCACAAAAGATTTGCAAGTGAACCAATGCGAGATCGCTTTCAGCACGTTCGATGCCGATCGCCTGATTCAATGCACGAAAAGCAACGGGATACTGGGAGAAAAATTTCCCACATAGGCCTTTTATCCGTCTTATACTTGGGTGACATCGATCATAAGAGTCGTTACTCTTCAATACCGAACTAAGTGCACTAGAGATACTGTGAGAGTTGCCGTAGTCACCCCATACTATCAGGAAGATGAATCGACTCTCTGGCAGTGCCATAACAGTGTGCTAACACAGGGGCACCCCTGCGAACACATCATGGTGGCTGATGGCCACCCAATAGCCGCTATCAATGGCTGGCAATGCCATCACAGCACGCTGCCCCTGAGCCACAATGACAACGGCAATACACCTCGAACCATCGGCTCACTCTTCGCTATTAATCAGGGCTTTGATGCCATTGCCTACCTCGATGCCGACAACTGGTATCAACCCAACCATATTGCCAGTTTGGTGAAGGCACACCACGAGCAAGCGGCTCCGGTATGCGCCAGTGAACGTTCCTTACACCGTGCGGACGGTAGCTTACTCCCGGTTAGCGAGCCGTTCGACGGTATTCGCCACATCGACACCAGCTGCCTGTTCCTGACCCGAGATGCATTTAACCTTTGTCCACTATGGGCCATGATGCCATCGATGCTGTCCCCCATCTGTGACAGGCTTTTTTACACCGCTCTGACCGGTAGTAATCTCAAGATCGCCTATACCCGATTGCAAACGCTTGCCTTTCGCAGTCAATACGCCTGTCACTACGAATATGCAGGAGAGACGGCGCCACCTGGTGCAAAGGCAGATGTAACCCGCGATCCCATTCGTCAATGGAATTCTCTGGAGGATGAGCAGCGCCAGATGTACTTCCGGCGCATGGGGTTCAGCTTTTTTCTGGAATAGACCGCTGTTCGTGCTTTAGCCTGTTACCAAAGTGCTGACCCATTCATTTACCTTGCAGAACGGTGCTGAGAAATTAGCTTCAGCAGGCTACTGCAATCAGCGCCCTCTAATCAGTCCCCCGCCCTAGCCCACTTTTTGAACGCACCCACTCTGAGACTTCCATAGGTAGCGCTCTGATCTGACCGACTGCCTTCCAAGGTTGAATAAATTTGAAGCAGCAGTATAAGCGCCCAAAAAACCCTGCTCCTCTCAATCGGCTCAACCAAGTATCCATTTCACGTGCGAGTGCTGCGAAGGACACCAAAAGGACAAGCTGAGCGGCTGTGCAGGTACATAGCCAGGCCAGCGGTTGCAGTTCCCCGCCTTTCACTGAGCTCCACCGGCAAGGTGCTCTATACCCTGAAGACGCCCTACCGGGATGGCACCACGCAAATGGCATTCGAGCCGGTGGATTTCATTGTACGATTGGCGGCACTGGTTCCCAAGACCAGGGTCAATCTCACTCGCTACCACGGCGTTCTTGCCCCTAATCACCGCTGGCGCGGACTGGTCACGCTGGCAAAACGAGGCAAAGGTGCAATGCGCCCTGCCGATAGTGACGTCGTCTCACCGATCCAGCGTCATGCGGCCATGACCTGGGCCCAGCGACTCAAGCGCGTATTCAATAAGGAAGGCGCGATCTACCTGTTTATCGATAACGAACCGAGCGACCCCCAAACCCTTACGGTGAAGGATGTGCCCATGGCCAATAACGCGTTCTGGTCGATTACGGTGTACGACAAAGACGGCTACCCCCAGGGCGAGCACTTTAGTCTGAACAGCACTTTTGCTACTGAGAACGACGAGGGAGAGACGATTGTGCGCTTTGGTGGCTCACCCGATCAGGAGAACTACCTCGAGATCTACGAGGGCTGGAACGCGACGTTCCGCATTTACTCGCCACAGGCCGAGTACTTTGATGGCAGCTGGGAAGTTCCTTCGCCCCAACTGGTGGGCAACTGATCAACTCAATCACTGTGCGCGGTGCCCGCCGCGCGCGACTATCGTTGATGTTACTGCGGTATCGACATAGCCTGGACCGCAATAGGTGGTTGTCTGCAGTCCGCTGTTTGTAATAGATTAGTAGCAAGGGTAGCGTTTATCCCGCGCTTATACTTGGTCCATCACCTCTACTTAACCTGTCTTTAGCTCACCACTGAGGTAATCAGTGGGCGCCTGCCCCGTCCACTGCTTGAAGGCGCGGGAAAAGGCCGACGCGCTGGAAAAACCCAGCATAAAGGCCACCTCCGAGACGGACAGTGCGTTGGCGTTTATCAAGCGCTGCGCCTGCCGTATGCGAAATTGCCGGCACAGCTCGCGGTAGGTCAAACCGTGCGCCTGCAGGCGGCGTTTGAAAGTGCTAAGGCTCATGGCCAGCGCCGCCGCCACTGCGCGTGACTCAGGCAGTCCGGCACTGATGTGCTGGTGCAAATAGCCATGGACGGCACCAATCAGATCGGTTCCCGGGGCAACAGTGGTCTGCCCCGGGCGAAACTGGGTCGCCTCGCTAATAGTGTGAATGAGTGTGTCGAACACGCTTGGGTCGGCCTGATGCACTTTCTCATACAGGGTGCCGCTGTCCAGTATTACACGGCAGGCGTCCTGCTCAAAGTGCACCGGGCAGCGCAGCAGCTTTTCGTAGACGGCGACCTCGGCGCGAGGTGTGTGGGCAAAATGCACGGCGCGGTACTGGTATTTATGCAATACCTGAAAATCGGTCAGCTGGTTGAACATGCGCCCGTAGCCGCTCGCCATCATCTCCATGAACGGTGCTACTGTGGCGGGGTCCATCAGCGGGCTTTTCAGGCTCACTACCACGTCGTCCCCGTCCTCGTCGAGGGAGGCGTCGATGCTGCGGTTGTCCATGTGGCGGTAGCGAAACAGCAGGCGCAGCGCGTCGCCGGTCAATGGGCTGTTCATCATACAATAGCCCAGTGCGCCCATGTTGCCCGGGTGCATGTTAGCACCACAAATCAACCCCAGCAGCGGTTGGCCCGTCAGTTCAATAGCTGCATGCCAGGCAGCATAGTAGTCTACGGCGGACACCAGCTCGTCAAAGTTGGAGGTGAGGTCATGGCTGATGCCGGTGGCGTCGGTAAACGCCTGCGGGTTGGTGCCGACGAGCTTCAACGCGTGGAACAGCGGGCGGTAAGCCAAGCGTGAGATAGTGGGTGTACGATCGGGGGCGGCGGCAGTCCCAGATTTCTTCGATACTTCATGCATCGTCAAATTTTAGCGCAACGGGCCTGTGCTGTCACGACCCGCGCCTCAGCATGCCGCCTGCTCGCCGGAAACCACAGAGGGGATTGCTGTCATCGTTGCGGCGCTCAGGGCAGTTGGTATCGCTGAATAAGGCCAAATTCAAGTCAGCGTCAGCCAGATCGGCCCCGATGACGAAGACCCTCGCCTTTCACATAGAACGCTGTTTGCAGTAGTACATCAGTGGTGGTTTGCAGCATGCGAGCCAGAATGCCGCTGAGCGGTATATGAGTCTGATTACCCTCAAACGCCGGTTGAAAGAGCAAGGTGTTAATCGCCTGGAACCGTCTCAGGAAGACAGGGCAGGCCTAGCCGAAAAACATACCTCTGGCTCATGCATTGTCTATTTGTGAAATTTCAGTCGTGTTGGGCTTCTCCAGTTCCAATGCTTTTTCTAGAGCATTTAAATTCTGGGCCGGCTTTGCCCGCAGCGATTGTCCGAAATAATGATGCTTCACTCCGCCAATCAGGCCGCATTCACCACTCAGTTTATAGGGCTATTTTGGGCCAAATTGTCAACTGATTGAGCCGGTTGGCTATGTTGCTGCACCGTCAAGAATGATTAAATTTTTTTGCATTATTTCGGCCAAAAATTTTGGCGTTACTTGCAGAGCAAGCCGCCTGATTTAACAGTAAATAACTATTTTTTGAAGTAGAGAGAACAATAATGGCGGGCTGTATATTGAAAGTTAGTCTCGGTCTATTTGCATTGCTGCTGTCATTGTCGATCGGAGTTTATGCGAATGATGCGACTTCTGCGGCTGAGCAATTGCGCCGTATTCAGCAAGAGCAACAGCAACGTCAGCAGCAGCAATTTGAGAGTGATCTAAAAAGTGCCAAACCGGCCCCACGCATGGAGCTGGCTATTCCGGAAACCATACCGTTGGTTGAGGGCGAGGCCTGCCAGCAGGTGGAAAGCATTACCGTGGAAGGCGTCACACTATTCAGCGAAGCAGCAATTTTGAAGATTATCAACCCTTACGAGGGCCGTTGCTTGGGGGTGAATGACATTCAAAATGTGATGACCGAAGTGACGGCGAAGTATTTGTTGGCGGGTTACCTCACCACGCGGGTTTACTTGGCCGCACAAGACCTCAGTAGTGGTGTGTTGCAATTACTGGTGTTGGAAGGTTATTTAGAGGGGGTTCAAGTTGATGAAGTCCGGCCGGGCTCCGTCGCGCTTTACAACGTATTCCCCGGTAAAGCCGGCGCCCCGTTAAATTTGCGGGATATTGAACAAGCCCTGGAAAATATGAACCGGTTACAATCGAATAATGCCACCATGACCGTTGCCCCTGGTGAAGCGGTGGGCGGCAGTGTAGTGACTTTTCATAATCAAGCCAGCCGCGCCTGGCGTGCCAGCCTGAGTTACGATAATTCTGGGGTAAAATCCACCGGCGAAGAGCAAGCCGGCCTCACCGTCAGTGCTGATAGCCCGTTTCTCTGGAATGATTTTTTAAGCTTTACCGCCCGGCAAACCACCCCCTATGACCGTAATGATATTGGTTCTCGACTATTGTCATTGTCTTATTCTGTGCCGTTTGGCTATAGCCGGCTTTCTTTTAATGCTGCTGACTCAAAGTATTACAGCCCTCTGAAACTACCCAGCGGCCTGCGCCAGCAATCGTCGGGAGAAAGTAACAATGCATCATTGCGGTTTGATCATACGGCGTTTCGTGACCGCGATTCACGCTGGGATTTGGCCGCCACACTTACCGGTAGACAAAGCAAAAGTTATTTAGAAAAGCAGTTGATAGAGGTCAGTAGCCGGCGTCTAACTGTATTGGATATTGACAGTACTTACCGGTTTTTGGTTGCCGGGGGTGCCGCCAGCGTCAACCTCGGTTACAGCAAGGGTTTAGATGCATTGGGTGCCCTGGATGACCCTTCCGGGTTGCCCGGGTTTGCGCCCCACGCTCAGTTTTCCAAATGGCGGTTTGGAGCGAGCTATTCGAGGAGTTTTGCCTTCGGTACTCGGGTGATTGCGGTTTCCAGTCAACTCATGGGGCAATACGCCAATGACGTGTTATATGGTTCGGAGATGTTGCTCATCGGTGGCTTATATACCGTGCGAGGCTTTTCTGAAAATTCGCTGTCTGGCGATAATGGCTACTATCTGCGCAACGATTTATCAATGCCGATGACCTTGTCGGTGAGCAATGACTGGCCGCTGCTTATCAAGCCTTACGTGGGTTTGGATTACGGACGAGTGAAAGGCCGGAATAGCGTCGCTCCGAAGGGTGACATAAGCGGTGCAGCAGCCGGGGTCACGCTGGCCTCACGGGGCTTCAATGCCGATGTGTTTGCCGCCCGGGCTATTTCAAAACCCGGCAGTTTCAACGGTGAAGGCATATTAGTGTCGTTTCGAGTCGGTTACACGTTTTAACCGGAAAAATAACATGAGTACCAATTAAGAATGACGTACAAAATATGAATAGAGCTTATCAATTGGTTTGGAACCTCAGCAAGGGTTGTTACACAGTCGCTGCAGAAACGGCCCGGCGCGGTAGAAAAGCCGCCAACCAATCGCAGGGTTATGCACTGGCTAGCCTGCTTTCGAGTGGCTTCATGCTTGCCGCTGGCCACAGTATGGCTGATGTGGAAGTTGCCTCTGGACGTGCTGAGGCCTATCGCGCGGATAACGGGGTTGAAGTGTTGAACATTGAACAGGCTAACAGTAGAGGCTTGTCGCACAATAAACTCACCCGGTATGACGTTGACCCTTCAGGTTTGGTGCTGAATAACAATGCCCCCGCGGGAACTTCTAACTCAGTCACATCACAGTTGGCCGGTAGTGTGATGCCCAATTCTAATCTAAACGCAGCAGCCCAAGTGATTCTTAATGAAGTGGTTGCCGCCAATCGTTCAGCCTTGCAAGGCTTTACCGAAGTAGCCGGCAGCAAAGCCGATGTGGTGGTGGCTAACCCCTGGGGCATTACGTGTGGTGGCTGTGGTTTCATTAATACCGACCATGTCACTTTAACCACCGGCACGCCAAATATTAATAGCGGTGCTCTACAGGGTTTTACTGTTGAAGGTGGTGATGTACTGATTAATGGCAGCGGTGCCAATTTAAGCGCCCAAGAAATGTTCAACGTAGTGGCGCGCAGTGTCAGCGTTGATGGTCAAATTAATGCCAATGATTTGCTCGTTGTGGCTGGGCGAACTAACTATGACTATGGTTCACGCAGTGCGGCAGCGCTGGCGGCCGACTCAACCAGTAATGGTCAAACTGCCATTGATTCCACCCTAGTGGGTGGCATGTATGCCGGTAAAATTCATTTGATCGCCACTGAAGCCGGGGTCGGAGTGCGGATGGCCGGTGATGTTGCTGCGACCGCGGCTGATTTTAGCATTACTGCGAATGGAAAAATTGAACTCAGCAACCAAATATCGGCACAGACGAATATCGCCCTCACTTCAACGACTAACGAGGCTACTGCGATTGCATTGACAGACAGCACCTTAACCGCAGGTAAAAATTTAACACTCGATGCCAACACCCGCGGTATCACGCTTGTGGGGGGCGTGCTGAAAGCCAATAACCAGCTTACTTATAACGCCGGTGGTTTGTCTGACACTGGGTCTACAGGCGCGGTTTCTACGTCTGCAAAAACTGATAACAACAAGCGTTTTTCAGACGATAATGTGGCTCTAAATATAACCGGTACGATAACTATCGGTGATGTTGCCTATGGGGCAGAAAATAATGTTGCTATTGCCGCTAACAATATCGCATTCACTTCAGCCGCTAGCCATATCTACAGTGATTCGGGCGCGGTAACGGTTAGTGCTGACACTGGCGTGAGAAACACCGGAACTATCTCGGCCTATGAAGGCAGTGTGGGACTGATGGCAGATAACGGAATTACCAACAGCGGCACATTGTATGGGCAAACCAGCGTCTCAATCAGTGGTAACAATGCTGCTGGGAGAACAGATGTGTTTAACAGTGGCACCATATTTTCTGATGGGGCGCTCACTATTGATGCCAAGACGGGCACCAATACATCGATCATTCAAGGAGCGACAATAACAACGATTAACGCCACCACTCTGAATAACAGCGGCGAGTTAACGACCTTAAATCTCGACGGCCAATCTAGCACGATTAATACGCTAGTACTGACCAACAGCGGCACACTGCAGTCTGCGCAAAGCCTTGATTTGATCATTCAAAAAAGCCTCGATAATTCGGGCACGGTGTTGGCAGGCGAGGTTTTATCGGTGCGCGGTAGTGCAGCGGGTCGCACCTTGGCGGTAATCAACCACACTGGTGGTGTGTTACAAGCGGGCGCCAGTTTTTCGCTGTCTGGCCAGGGGGGGTCTACCCATGCCACATTGGATAATCAAAGCGATAGCATAGTCGCGGCTGACCAGCTGGATCTGGATGTCGACAGCTTAAATAATTCTGGCACAGTGCAAGGTGCGGGTGGTGCCGACCTGAATATTGCCAGTACCTTAACTAGTAATGACGGCGCAGCATTGATTTTTGATACCGGCCCGGTGAGGATTTCTGCGGATACGATCGATAACGCAGGGACGATTCAGGCTGTCAGTAACTTAAATGTAAACGTGGGTTCATCGTTAAGTAATGGCGATACCGGCGAAATCTTGACGCTATCCGCACTCACAAACGATATTTTGGTGCGCGGGATCAACAATACCGCCTACACAATTGATAATTCCGGCCTAATGCATGCGGCGGGCACCCTTAACCTACAAGGGTTCGGTGGCACCAAGGCTACCACTATAGATAACCGTGCCTCAGGCAGTTTGCGCGGCAATGCCATCGACATCGTTGCCAGCGCCTTAACACTGGAGGATGCCTCACAACTGCTGAGTGCTGACGGCGCCACTATTGAAGTAGATACATTAACCTCTGGTGGCTCTAACGCAAAAATGATTAACCTCAGCGGTACCAGTACGGTTACGGTTGCCGGTAACGATGGGTTTACCAACCGCGGTGTGGTTCATTCGGGTGGTGACCTGGTTTTAACGGCACGGACTATTGGTAACACCTCAACGGCTGGCATATCGGCTATGGCTAACCTGACAGCCACTGCAACCGGCGGTGATTTTATCAATAGTGGTGCGCTGTTTAGTGGCACAATGATGAACTTATCCAGCACTGGTACGTTACACAATGATGCTACCGGCACCATGGACTCTGGTAATAACATCACGATCTCTGCAGCACGCTTTATAAATAATAATTACTTGAATGCACTGCAAAATATTAGTATCAGTGCGGGCGAATTCAGAAACGAAACCACTGGCGGCGATACCCGAGTATGGGGCCCCAATACTCCAGTGGTGAAAACCTTAACTAGTTCCCGAGAGCAAGGTTATACTTGTAATAATCCGTTTGATGGTGTCTGCTACGATCAATTTTCATGGGGGAATTATCAGGATACCTGGTCACGCAGTCAGCACTACAGTGTGGTTGCTCCTAAGCCGCAAATTGTTGGTGGTGGTACCGTTCAGATTAGGGATTTTGCTTATGGCCGCAATTACGGCGGTTTAATTTCAGGAAACAACGTGGTGTTAACCGGTGTCGGCGGCGCTACCTTTGTTAACGATGAGCTGGCCTTGAGCCGTGAGAATTACGCAGAAACCTACCGACATGAAGTACGTTATATTGCGGCAGGCGGGCTTAGGTATTACGATGATGCCACTGCCTATGTGGGAGTCACCTCACCACTGGGTGACTACGCGCCGCCACCTCAAATCCCTAACCCTCTGTTTGGTACTCCTGTGCCACAGGGGGCTCCCCCTCACCAACAGTTTCTGCCTTACCACCGCGGTTCGTCTGGCACGGTGCTAGACAGTGTCGATAAAATCGGCGGTATGGGCGCCGGTATTTTTGCCAACGGCGGTAACCTGACAATAACTGGCACAGCCTTGACCAATAATGGTTTTCTTTATTCAGAATCGGGCCCTGTAGAGCCTGGCAGTGTATTGGCTGGCTCTGCAGAAAACGCCAATGTCGGTAACACGGTGAACTCAACCTCCAACAGTGATGCTGGTGCGCCGCTAGCGGTAGCGCCATCTATGTCATTGTCGGGGCGACTCTCGTACGCCGATTTAAATATTGCCTTGCCATCTAACCCTAACGGCTATTTTGTGGCCAGTCAGAACCCTACCTCTGATTATTTAATTGAAACCAATGCGCTGTTTCTCATGGATGAAGGTAACACCGTCGACCAAGAGGCTGTGCTGGATACCGAGCTGGATACTGAGCAAGGTGGCGCTAATATCAATAACAGTGTTGAAACTACCTTTGGTGTTTCAAACTATTTGGCTGACCGCATTGGTTATGACTCTGAAGTGTTAATAAAACGTTTAGGTGATGCAAATTATGAGGCGTATCTAATTCGGCAACAGTTGATTGCCAAAACCGGTAATAATTTGCTGGCGGGTTATTCAAGTCAGGTAAATTTATTACGTAGCTTGACAGTGCAAGGTGCCGATGAGGCCATTCGGCTTGGCATGACATGGGGCGAGGCCCCAACTGCGGCACAGCTAACGGCACTGCAACAGGATATCGTGTGGATGCTGGAAGTTGAAGTGATGGGCCAGACAGTATTAGCGCCAAAAGTATACCTTGCACAAGCCACCAGAGACGCAATTGAAACCGGGGCCGTGATAGCCGGAACTAACATCGATCTCAGCCTAAAAGCGATGGAAAATACTGGGGGTGTGATTACAGCAACGGATGACCTCAGTATTACAACAGTAGCCAATATTACCAATACCAGTGGCACCATCAGTGGTGGCGATGTTTCGTTGACTTCCACCGGCGGCAGCATTATCAATCAAACTCAAATCTCCGGTAGCGGCAGTGATGAGTTTTATCGTTCGGTGACCGGTAATTCTGCATCCATTGCCTCCACAGGCACGATGGCGATGAATGCGGAGAAAAATATTCAAGTAGTGGGTGCTGAGGTTAGCGCCGGCGGTGATGCCAGCCTTACAGCCGGTAACGACATCACTTTTGAAACGATTGTTGACAAACAAACCGATACTGAACATGAATATTCGGGGGACTGGAAGTGGCGCAATGAAAAAACCACCACCACTACCACCGAAACCAACATTGGCTCACGTTTACAAGTGGGCGGTTCGCTGACCACAGACAGTGGCCAAGACACTGCGCTTATTGGTAGCGCTATAAGTATAGACGGTGATCTTGATGTCACTACCGATGGCGATTTTAAGGTGCTGTCGACACAAGATAAAATCACGGTTGTAAGCCACGAAATGACAACCGGCCACGGTGTGGGTGGCGGTGCTATTGGCACTGAAACCATTGATACCGATGATTTTGAAGGCAAAAACCAAGCCAGCAACTTAGATGTAGGCGGCAGTGCAGTGACCAGCAGTGATAATGATTTTGTGTTGCAGGGCTCAAACATAAACATTGCCGGCGATGGCAATTTTGACGCTGAGAATATTCAAATTCTCGATGGCCTGGATGAAACTCGAACTACCGTGGTGCGCGAAACGCAAACCTTCTTCAAAGTTGGTGGCAGCGAATCTGCTGAGGCTAATGCCAATGCTAACACCGCCGCGGGCGGCCACAGTGCCACAGCCAGTGCCGATGCTACGGCCAGTAGCCAAAGCGAGGGCAATACACGCACGGGCGCACAAGACAGTGAAGCTGGCAGTAGCAGCAGTGCTGGCGGTATGGGCTTGAACAGCGCCGGTGCCGATGCTGGGGCGGTTGCGAAGGCGGAATCTAATCATGAGTTAATGCTGTCAGAAACCATCAACACCACGACTACTTCCGGCAGCAGTGCCAGTGTGGCATCGCAATTGAATATTGGCGGTTCGCTACGGACTAAGGCTGACGATACCTTTACGCTGAAGGGCTCAGATGTGGCGATTGCTGGTGATGTAGTAATCGAGGCCAATAACATTGAGGTGCTCAGTGGAGAAAATACCCGCTGGAGCACCACCGACACTGAGCGCACCATGGTGGGCATAGTGGAGGAAAGTGGCGCCGGTGCAAAGTCCCAAGCAGATGCTGAGGCCTCGGCCATCGGCGTATCGGCCCAAACTGGTGCAAGTGGTGAGGCTTCCGCCAATACCGGCTCAGTGATCACCCTCGGCGCTAAACACAGCACCGATTGGGAATCTGAAGAGTCCACCCAACACCGTGGTGGCTCCATCACCAGTACCGGCGGCAGTGTCAATTTGGATGCCAATGACACAGCGACCTTTGAAGGCGCCAACGTAACCGCGGCTGAGAATATTGACATTAATGCTACCGATATTCGCAATCTGGCCGCAAAAGATGAAAGTTATCGCGGGACTACCAGTACAAGCCACACCGCGGGTATTTACATCGAGGGTAAGGCTGGCGCCAGTGCCAGCGGCAATGCCCAGGCCGGTACCGGTGACATGAATGCAACTGCCAAGGGTAAGGCCAACGCCGACGCTGAGGCCAGTATCGGTGTCCGTTATAAGCATGAGGAAAGTGCTTCTAACGAGAATACCGTCACTCACCAGGGCAACCAGTTTAACGCCGGTGGTGATTTCAGTCGCCGTGCCGATAATGAGATTATCGATCAAGCCACGCAAGTGAATGCCGGTGGTGATATTACCCAAAGTGCTCGCGTGATTACTGATCAAGCCGTGCATGATAGCGTGACGATTGATTCCAGAAGTATGAGCAATGACGCCAAAGTTGGCGCTTACGCTGGTGCTTATGCTAAAGCCAGTGGCGAGGCGAATGCGCAAGCGGGCTCCGCTGAAGCTGATGCTAAAGCCGGCGCATCGCTGGGCATTAAAATTAATTATCAACATGCTAATAGCGAGGCGTCTAGCGAAGAAAAAACAGCTGTCACCAGCGGCTTTCGGGCCGGTGGCGACATTAATTCCAGCTCAAAAGCGGCCACCACCCTAGTGGGTACTAATTTTGAATCCGGTGGCGACACCACCATTAAAGCCGGCTCGCTGGATTATCAAGCGGCAGAGGATTCCCAAGTGAGTCATTCAACCGAGCACGAAGCCAATCTTGATATTAAAATTAAAATTAAAGGCGAAACCGGTGTAAAAGTGGATGTCGATTATGGTTATGAAGGCAGTAACAATCATAGCACCACCGCTCGTACTGGTGGCATCAATGCGGGCGGCAACCTGAATATTCAAACCGATGATGATGCTTCATTTGAAGGTACTAACTTAGCAGGTGAGCAGGTGGCCATCGACAGTGGCGGTAAACTGGATTTTACCGCGGCCCGAGACACCGCTTCGACCAATAGTGATAAAGCCAAGGCCAATTTAAACATAGAGGCGGGCAGTGGTAGTTCGTCACTTAAACTGGGTGGCGGTTACGACAACAGTAACAGCGCCAGCGACACAGTGCAGGTTGTGGCGATTAACAGCCGGCAAGGAGGCACCCAGTTATCCGCTGGGGGTGATATGACCTCAGAAGGCACTCAATTGCAGTCAGCGGGAGCGACTGGATTGACCAGCGGAGGTGATATCGCTTTGAATGCCGCTGAATCGGATCGCAGTCAAAGTTCTGTTGATGTCTCCGCTAACATTAATCTCAGTAAAGGAAAGCTCAATGCCAAGGGTGGCTTTGCGAGTGCCGCTGAGGTGACCTCAACCACTACTAATATCGATTCTGCTCAAGGTATTACCATTAATGCTACTAATATCGTCGATCAAGAGGCTGAGTTGCATGGCGAGCAAGGTGGCGTTGATATGAATGGCAATGTTGAAACCGCTGAGGCCAAAAACAACTTTAGCCAAACGGGTTTTAGCGGCGGATTTAGTTTATCGGCAGACGATAAGAGTGAGGGTGATAAGGGGTCAAGTAGGAGAAATTAGGGTATTGGCAAGTTAAGTATTTGCACGTCATCCATCAGCAATGGATGGTACAGTTTGAACGACCCGCTATTTATCCTGTGATCGAGCGAAATATTCCACTCGGTGAAGATGGAAGCCATCAATCGCCAGAGGGAATACGCATGGTGGGAAGGGCCTTCGCCGAGATGTATTTGACCGAAGCCAACTAATGCCCTTAGTATAAGCCGCAAAAGTCCTCAGCAAGATGCGCGTGGATTTGCGGCTTCAGGCTTGAATTGATGGCGACAGCGGTTCGGTACTGGATCGGAAGTTCCGTCCGGGAAAATGCTTAGCTTTCTTCGATAGCTCAGAGTCAGAGCCCTTAAAACGGACATACTTCGAGCCATCTATTCGCGATACGCGAAAATCAAAATTAGGGCGCAATGAATAATTCCAAGACCAAACTACGCAAGGGTTCACTGGCCCTCATGATTTTGCTGGGTATTATCGTGCTACCCGCCTGTTCCGACGGCAGTGACCAAGCCGCCATCGACACAACGTTGGCCGTATTCAATGATCCGGGAACCGCCCCATGGGAACCGGTTGCACCGGATGCGCTGATAGCCGAGTGCGGCCTTGATCCAGATATTCTCGCGACTGTCGATGAGAGCGCACCTTACTCTTACGCGATTGTCCGCTATGGAAAACTCTGCCACGAGTTCTACCCACCGGACATGCCGGGACAGTTCGAAAACGCCCCCAATTGGTCTGCTACCAAGACACTTGGGGCCACTATCGTAGGGCGAGCGGCCTTTATGAGTGCGGATCTGCCAATGCCTTTGCAGGATTCCGACCGCATGGATTCCTGGGTGGACGATATCTCCTTCAATCAGGATGCTCAGGTCGGACATGTACTGGCTATGATTGGCTTCAATGAGAGCCTTGCTTTTGGAGAACGCGACTGGGAGTACGATTTGGTGGGAGCGCGCGAAATTAATCGATTGAGCGATGTCGTCGAAGCTGTCATTGCACAGGACTCAGTGCGCTTCAATGGCGCCACCACCACCGGAGAATTCGCCCAACGGGAGCTCTTCGACAAGCTAGGGATGAGTGCCAGTGTCTGGCAGGGAGACAATTTTGGCTTCTCCTGGGATTCGAATCTGCGCGACATGGCACGTCTTGGCGTACTTCTGGTGCATGGCGGTGTCTGGAACCAACAGCGATTGATCGACGAGGAGTGGGTGTACAGAATGACGCACCCGGCCTTCGAAGATACCAACCTGTCCTATGGCTATCTGACCTGGATGACGTCAACGCCCAGCGCCTTGCCCGACATTGACCCCAACGTGGGGGTATCACTGCGGCATTGCTCACCTCCGTCAATCTGGCGAGAATTTCCTCATACTCTCAGTGAATCCATCGATTGTAACTACGACGATCCACAGGCGTGCGTCCAAACCTACGATGTAGGTGTATTCTCTGCGCTAGGTTTGGGCGGACAGGTAATTGAGGGGCATCGCGGACTGGATCTTGTTCTCGTAGCAAGAAACTCTGCGGGCGAAGGGCCCGGGCCCTGGGATATGATCCGCCCGGCATTAGTCGAGCATGACCCCGGGTATGCCGGAAACGAGGCTGCGTTTTGCGAGGCTTACCGAGCGGCTGACTATGCACCAGACATGATCACGCTACCCTGATTTTAGTAGTTCGGTGAATAGGTCAGGAACTCAACTGTTCAGCCTCGGTTCGGAAGTTCGATCTGGAAACCAGATCAAAGACGTCAACACCCCGACGGCTGGGTGACCGCAACATTATCGACAGAAACGCTATTCTGGTTAGCACGGACACCGATATACCCTGCCCCATGATCGGTGTCAGTAACATCGATAAGCATCTCCTCATTGATAGAGATCTTTATGGAGTTACCGGACACAACAATCGTGTAGGTATGCCATGTAGTGGGGGCATAGGCTGTCGGGACTGATGTTATCAGCGAGTTCGTGCCATCAACGATAGAAAACAACCGCAAATCGCCATTATTGTGCAACCGTACAAAATACAGGTTATCGGTATCTGTCACCCGGAACGCGAGGGAGCTGGCCATCCAGCCAGTCGATGGATTGGCACTGTTGATTGTTACCATATCCGCCTTGAAAGTGTAGTTGGTCCAGGCTGAATTACCGGCATAAGCTGACGTGTTCCCGGTGTTGTCATCCTGGTTGTAGGTGCCGCCGCTGATGTACCAGGTGCCATTCTCGCTCCAGGAATAGGTAGTATTGCCTCCGTCAAAGTTGTCGACCATATCCGCCGGCAGTCCGGGAGTTGCAATCGATGCCAAAAACTCGGGGAAGTAATAGTTGGCATTCGAGAAACCATCGGCTTGCATGCTGTCATAAGTGGTAAAGGTGTCACCGATACCGAAACTGATATAGGCGTCGCGAATCGGGTAGGCATTCTCGGGTGCGTGGCTGTCACCGTCACCCGGCGTGGGCCCATACGCCATGTAGATGGGCGGGCTGTCAGTGTTCACATTATCCACGGGTGACCATTCCTCGGGCTGTGCCCAGACCGGGTTGGGCAGCGCGTTGTATACATAAATACCCTGGATGGCTGCATCGCCGCTGTGGGCCAGGGGCCAGCTGGCGACGGAGCCGCGAGACCTGCCGGCAATCACAATGCGATCGGGGTCGATATTGTAGGTGTCGGCGTTCGCCCGGACCCAATCGAAGGCCAACTGCGCGTCCGACCAGGCCGTCAGAACTTCCTCCGGTTGACCCAGGTTCGGAACCGACTCCCAGCTAATTAGGGTGTAGCCCTCCTCGTACAGGGTATCGGCAAAACCCTGCGAAACGTCGTAGGCAGTTTTGCCATTGGGGTGGGAGAAGAAATACACCGGGGCAGGATCAACCGTATCCGCAAGGTAAATATTCAAAAACTGTCTGGCGGGATCATCCGTGCCGTAAGCGATATCTGTGTAATCCCAGGCCACGTTCTGGGCATAAGCCTGCCCGACAACGAAAAAGGGGAGCGCGATGGTCATCAAGTAAAGGAGAGGTTTCAGCAGTTTGTTTTTCATACTTTAGATTCGACCAGATTCTATTAGTGTCGATTTAATTTCCCACAAACCTGAAGGGAAGTCATTGTCGGGAAAACCCACGATATTGTCATTTCCGTCAAAACGATAAGCTGGTCACCACCTGCAAATTGCTATTTCGGGAGTGAAATTGATACTGACAAGTTAACTCGAGGTCACGGGCTGGCGCTACACAATCGAGCCTAGACTGACCAGAAATATGTCATTGGCTCCCACATTGGGCTGTAATTTCACGAGATTTTAGTTTGTGGTTTCCACATTTGGAGCGAATCTAAGTTAACTTGTCAGTACTCTCAGGCCCATAGGCGGATATTTCGAGAAGTTCTACAGTTCAGTTGGCAGTATCAGTGAGGAAATCCACTCCCAGCAGGCCGTTTATTTGTCCTATGCTTAGCACCATTCTTTATCGGCGACTCATTGAACTATTGAATCTGATACTAGTCTGAAGCGTAAGTGAACCTCCGCCCCAAATTGGAGAATATTTATGCTTCAACTATCCGCACACGCTTTCACGATGAGCGCGACCCGTGTCGTGTGCTGTTTCTTTTTGTCTGGCGCGGCTTACGCCGAACAGCTTTATTCCTGGACTATGACTAAAGGTGTGGTCAACATCGTCGGAGAAGGCAACCAAATTGCTTTAGGGGACGGCTCCGGCGTTGATGTCAACCGCGCAGAGCTGCGAAGTGTGTCCGTCAACGCAGGACAACTCAACACCATCACCGCCAAAATAAAATCTGATGACAGCAATATGCATGTTTATATCGGCGCGAACGGCTATGGCGAAAACGGAGGAGCCTTCACGGACTGGACCGAAATCGGCTTCACCTTCACCCCGAGTTCGGACACGGCGGAGCTTTACGGATCTTTTTGGAAGCAGCAGCGAAGCATTGCCTATGTGAAAGATTTCACTCTGAACGGCATTTGCCTCACCTGCGACGCAGACAGAGCACCGGGCGCGATCAGCGCCGACAAGCTCACAGACACTTCGGAGGCCGGGGGCTTGGGACAGGTGAGCGTGATGCTAAACTCTGCGCCAAGTTCGAGTGTGACCATCACCGCCGGCATCTCTGACAGCGGAGAGGGCACGATAACAGGCGGTTCAGCGCTGAGTTTTACCACAAGCGACTGGAACATCGCACAAGTTGTAGAGGTAACCGGGCAATACGACGGCGTCTGCGATGGCGACCGGACTTTTAGCATAAACCTGAGCTCTGCGTCCGGTGACTCAGCTTATGACGGGCTTGCCACCTCGGTCCGTATGACCAACGTTGATGATTGCGCAACGCCGCCCCCGCCCGCCGGCGAAATAGCACTCAACACGTGGATTGCTGACACCCCGATTCAAATCGGCAACGGCTCATGGCTTTATGACGCGATATTCCCCCTGTGGACTTCGAGCGACCCCAACAGAGAGCCCTACACGCAGGCCGCGCTCTTCTCAGACGAGCTGATTGCCTGGAACACCGAAGCGGATGCGCGCAAGAAAATAAATCAGATTTTTTCCTATGGCGGCGGGCCTGAGCTTTATTGCCGCGGATCGGGCGAATCTGCCCCGGGAGACGTCTGCGACAATTCCAACACGGTCGTCTTGTACGGCCCCGTACCGTTTGACAAAAACAATACGCTCGCAGATTTCGGTGCCACCGGGATGGAGTCCGCCGCGCGCTGGGAGGCGGAGATGGATAACGCCGCCGAGCAGATGGGTACCGAGTCGGTGATCATCCCGATTGTGGATGGCCGTCTGGATTCCGATGCGGCGAATAACGGCACGATTGACTACCTCAACGCTTTGAACCGGCTCCCGCAAAACGAGGCTTACGAGCTTGCGGACAAAGTGGCCAAAATGTACTGCGCCGATGGCAAAATCGCCGGTGTGCAATTTGATCTGGAGCCCTTTGACTTCACGCAACCCGGGCAGATTCACTACTACACGCGCCTTGCCAAAACGTTTGCCGGGGCCAACGTTACCAATCCCGGAGATCCTCTGGATGAGGATACGCGTAAGCAAATCCAGTGCGTCACCAAAAATCGGCCTCATGGAATTTCCTGGTCGGTTTTCACTTTTCCAGAGCGCGTGAGCGCCGCGTTTGCCGCGGTGCTTAACAGCCACGGCAACGGCTATGTCGTCATATCAGGCTACGATTTGGGAAGCAAGCAAGGCGGGCAAGTCAATACGCCGGCCGAATACCGGACTCTCGTTCAAGAGAAGATTCAGGAAACGATGACAATGGCCTCCCGGCATCAGGTTTACTATCAGTTCGCAATACCGGCCGCCGCCTCGGCGCACGAGTTTGAGGGTATTGAGGGCAACGACAATCTGGGTATCGGTCTGCAAATCGGTGACAGTGGCCACAGCCAGCTAGAGTATGTACAAATCGCAGTGGAAGAAATGAAGGCCGCCGGGATGGAAAATGATCCTTATTTTATTGGGACCGCCGTTTGGGGTTGGAGCGAAAGGATGATCTGGCCTCCGGGAGGCGAGACAGAGTTCTTTCCAAACGTTCCGCAGGCGGATGTAATTTCATATCTGCAAGCCAACATGCCCGTGCCAGCTGCCGCTCTAGCGACCGGAGAGACGCGCTGACCTGCTGTTCATCGGTAACACTGTCAATTAGAAGCGCTTCGTTATACCGAACGGGAGTTTGAAGTATTTATCTCTAGGGATGTTCATTCGGGTTGCCTTTGGTGCAACCACCATTTCGTCCCTTGGTCATCAAGTTCGGCCAGTTCGTTTATGAAGCCGACACACATATGAGATTTACTGTCGACAAGCCGCTCATTTAAACTATACTTTGATGCACGCTGATAAGTTTATTTCGTCACGACAGCTTTTTCATTTTTACTAATCTACATTTCGGCGCCAGAAAAAGAGGTTTTTCATGTCTTATCTTGTGAACCGATTTTCACTCCTATTGGGCGTATTAATCATTTCTTTCATTGCCAGCGGCTGCAGCGACAGTGCGCAGTCCCAGTCCGGTGAGTATGAGGTCGTTCAGCTCATCGGCAACTACAATAACGCCACCATAGAAGCGGTGCGCAGTGACCTGGTCGTCGTGCCCTTTTCGCCTGACTATAATCCGCAACTGACACCCATGATGATTGCGCCCGGGGTGCTCGACCCGGTAGACGCCCTCACGGAGCAGGAAAAAGACGCGATTAAAGCGTCCTATGAGGCTGGACAAACCCTGGCCATCATCAGCCCGAGTACCATCGATGTGGAAGCCTTGCATGAGCTATTGGGCGCAGGTGCAGCCTACACATCGACCACTCATCCGATTCATATGGCGTACATAACGCGCATGGAAAAGAGTAATCCGGTCTCTCGCGTGTTGCAGAATGTCAGAGCCTCGCCAAGTACAGCACAAGATGCAGGCGCGGACGAGCGCGCATACGCTCGGGCGTACACCATTTTAGTGGAGGACTTGAAACGGGCGCCTCTACAAAACAATGAATCGGCGCCAATTATGAGTGAGCAAAATACAGACCTGGCCCAGGTTTCCCTGCAGACGACGTTCCTTACGTCGACAACGTCTGGCAATTACAGCACCACGGTCAATTTTTACGCGGCCCATATTTGCGAAAGCAACCAGAGCATGCCGAAGCCATACGATATGTATCTGGTCACGTCATCAGGGGATTGGACAGCCTCAGACGCCAAGTGGCAGTCTGCAAGCGCAAGAGAGGGCGAGCTATACCTCGCCAACTGTGACGGCGAGCAATGCCTTGTAGAGGACTGGAAAGATACCGATGATTATTGTGATGGCGGCATAGCAATAGCCTCAGACGTTCCTTTCAATAAATATGATCTGCGTCTCTGTCGCTATATGAACTACCCGAAGCAGTACAGCGTCTCATTCGTGCCGCCCGCAGGAATCAAGACGGACCAGGCTAATGCAGCGCCCTCAGCAACCCAGGGCACAGCGTCAAGTTATTCAACGGGCTTCGCTTTCAGTCTCGGCGGCAACGTCAATATTTCAGGAAAGGGGCCGGCCGCGGGGTTGCAGGTGGGTGTGACCTGGAGCGAGAAGACAACGGTTTCCGTTCCGCCGCTGCTCGTGAAAGCGGGCATTACCGGCAACGAG
This sequence comes from Candidatus Marimicrobium litorale, assembly GCF_026262645.1. NCBI lineage: Bacteria > Pseudomonadati > Pseudomonadota > Gammaproteobacteria > Cellvibrionales > Halieaceae > Marimicrobium > Candidatus Marimicrobium litorale. Next base: position 3,641,755 of record NZ_SHNO01000001.1, on the reverse strand, counting down.
GGCAGGTACACCGATTACGCGTATTGCACCGACGACACAGGAAAAAAGGCTGGAACTTGTATATCAACCGTTCAAATGACCGACACGAAGGGGTTATGTGTCGACTATGACGTCGGTGATCCGTCAGACGGACAAAAGCCTTCTGGGAGTATGTCCGGTGTTGCGCAAAGCGTGCAGTGGGTGGTTGGTGAAAATGGGACCTACCCTGGGATTTACGGCAATGCCACCCATTATCCTATTACGGTCAACTGGAGTGTTGACTTAGCCACGAGTACGAGCCGTCTCTGGCCTGGGCCCTTCAGCGCGCCCGGATCAGATGAAAATGGCCCAACCGGGATGTGCAACGATTCTGGCTGCAGTTGTTCAATCGAAACCACCACCAACCCAATCACAGCCAGCTATACTTTCAAGGTACCCCTGCCATCGAGCGACTGTTCGACTCCCTCGCCTCCAACCCCGCCTCCGCCCAATGAACCCTAGCGCCAGCTGCATCGGGACAACCAGTTGCGAGTACTGCGACAAGGGTGAATGCCACGAGTAAAACAGACGAGAAGCTGCAGGGCGCTGGGGGCGAAGTCACTCGCCGCCAGTGCAACCTTCAGCTTCTATCGTGTCTTGTTTTCGGCACTGACAAGTTAATTGCTTGAACCCTTAGGAGTCGGGTCGGAATGTCTCAAGCCACGATACTGACAATTTTACTTAAGGTCATGGGCTGAGCCGACACAACTCGGCCCTTGGCGCTGGCAATCGAGTCGCCAGCTGCCACTTTAAGGTTATATATTGCGTGCAATGAATTCTAAAACTCCACTTTTCGAGAAAAAATAAGTTAGCTTGTCAGTAGCCTTTTTCGCTATCAGTCGGCCGAATGAAGCCAAAGGCCTTCTGGTCATTCCAGGATTTTATTGTTCCCTGCTTACGTATCACTATTGAACCTCAAGGGGGCGTACTGCCTCTCGCGGCCTTATGCGCGATCCTCTCTATCGGGGCAATATCTTCACAGGCAGCGCACTCATTAGTGGGATGCCCGAGAAGCGGTCGCAATCAACCTCAACGCTCATCAGCCGTCCCGAATTAGCGCCTACTCGCCTTACGTCTCCCTGGCCATCCGGGTTTTCTCCCCAGCCATGGCTCAGTGACACCAATCCCCGGCGGAGGTCCTTATCGGGCCATGCGACCGCTTCCACCTCATTGTGCGGCGACTGAATGATTACGACATCGCCCCGCTCCAGGCCTTTATCTAACATATCCTGCGGGTGCATAAATGCGGGGTTTCCCATGTAACGATCGCGTAAGCCATCTGTATCTGTGCCGCAGGAATTGAACGAATTGGGTATACGTCGACTGATTAAGCGGTAGTCAAAGCCTTCGCGGGCATACTTGTCGCCCCGCCCGAACGACTCAAGATCTTCAAGCAGTTCCTCGTTACCGACATCCAGCCGTGCCTGCCATCCTGCATCTGCGGCCGTTACCGTGACGTCTTCGGGGAAGAGTATTTTTTCGGGATCGTCGCGCAGCGCCTGCAAAGGCACCCAGGAACCCTTGGTCACCAAGTCAAGGACCTGTTCGCTATCGGGCTTATTCACCATGTCCACTTCCGTCTCCGGCGTTTGTACACCCACGATAGGAAAGATTCCGGCACGCACGGTGAGCTGAAGAACCATCTGTTGTGCCATACCATAGAAAAACTCCCAGTCCTCCAACAGGTCTGATCCTTTGGGCGGATCAACTATTGCAGGAACATATTGTCCGTAGGGTTCGGTATAGCCGAATGCAGGTCCAACGCTGAGTAAGTTTTCCGTGGACAGTGTCGTCTCCGGTTTTTCGAAGGCCAGCTTGGGGGCGAGAACATAATCCGCCAGTTGGGTTGTGGGTGTCTGGCGCGGTTCCACAGCAACCAGCAACTCCAGCGAACTCAATGCTGCAAACGTCTTTTCCTGGTCCGGCCAGGCCGTCATTGGATTACCGCCAATAGTAATCAGCGCCTTCACCTGGCCTTCGCCTTGCAGCAGGATCTCGTCCGCCAACGCAGAGGTGGGCAGGCCGCAAACCGCCGGCGAGTAATCCCGGATCCGCAGCGGCTTACCGTAACCGGCGATGGGGTAAGGGGGTATTGCCTGGGCCTTGAACTCCCTGCGAGTCGTCAGTACACCATGGTTGCTCACCTTGTCGCCCTCTTGCCGATAGACGCCGCAAACAGTATTTAGACAAAGCACAAGGTACTCGTTGATATTACTCCAGCCGGACATATTCGCGCCGGTTGCTGCAGTGCAAACAGCCTTGTCCGCAGCGGCGAACAACTGGGCCGCCTCGGTTACCTGCTGCGGCGGGATATCCGCAATTGCAGCTACCCGCTCCGGGGTATAGGGCTTCACGTATGCGCATAGGCGCTCAAAGCCATCGACATGTCGGTCCAGGAACTCACGGTCACACAGGTCCCGGTCAACAATCTCGCGAATTATCCCAGCGAGAATGGCCGGGTCTGTCCCGGGCCGTGGCTGGATATGCAGCGCAGCCTGCCTGGCAGTCTCGGTGCGCCGGGGATCGACGACGACAAGTTTCAAACCGTGTTTCTGGGCACGTTTCAGGCGTCGTCCGGGATTGGCGTGAGGAATCCCGCCGGAGATAGCCACCAGCGGGTTACTGCCCAACATCAGCCAGGCATCGCATTCATCGAAGGGGAAGTAACCACCCAGCCAATGGCCGTGCGCAGCGGCGGCCACCTGCTTGCCAGGTTGGTCAATCGTTCCGCTGCTGAAGAGCATCTTGAGGCCCAGCGCGTTACACCAGGCCGAAGCCATCGCGGCTGTCGATGACGCCTGGTAATGTAACGTCCCCGAATAAATCGCCACCGCCCGGGGACCGTGCTGATCGATGATGGCCTGTATTTTTTCCGCGACCTCCTCTATCGCAGCTTGTGAGGAGATGGCGGCCAGTTCACCGTCAGGCATGCGTTTCTGAGAATGCAGGAAACGTGTGTCACTACGGTGCATCGCGGGATAGTACTTCCCCTTGGCGCAGAAGAATCCCTCAGAATGACTGTTGTCCTTATCTCCCTTGGCCGATACGGGCACCCCCGCGGCGTCAATTTCGACCTTGACCGGACAGAGGGCTACACAGACCCGGCATAGTGAGCGCTTCTGCACTTTACATTCCTCTCAACCGCCATCATCTCAAACGTGAGCATGGCGCATGACAGGCCGATCAGCAACAGGTGAGTTGGTACTGATAAGTTAACTTGAAGTCATGAGCTGGCGCTACTGTTTCGGGTAGGTCTGAGGCTAAACCGACGTTCGCGTTTAAGGCGAAGACCAGTAGTAAGATATATGCCAGGAGGCGTGTATAAGAAAGGCGTGGTTTTTGCATGCGATTGACCTTCTATTCAACGCTTCTTAGTAAGCGCTTTTATCCGCTATCCGGAGTAATTCGTAGCGTTCGCAGTAGGGGTTACACTCAACAGCCATTTATTCCTAACCTTGATAGTGCGTTGCGCGAAATCACTGTTAAATCGGATATTGAAAAATAAACTGACGGTCGACTGCTGCCGTTCGAGCCCTTCTGGGCACACTGTTTTACTCATTTTTACTGCGTTTCTATGGACGCTCGCTGACGGTAATAGCACCGTAATATAAAAGGGCTGAGGCGATTAGCAGCTTATGCTGTTCCTTCTCAAACCCCATCCCATTCCGCTCGGCTCACGGTATGCTGCACGCACTCCGGTCGCAGCAGGCGTAACTGGGTATCACAGTACAGGTCGCTTCAGGATTTGCCGCACAATACCGGGGGAACAGTCGCTGCCGGAAGGGGTTGAGCCCGGACATTCCCTCGATGGCTAGGGAATCTTGAAGGTAACACTTTGTATGAGTGGTGTGGTCTTTGTTTCGATCTGACAGCTATCGCCAAATACATTGCAGTACCCCGTTGTACCGACGACGCCAATAAGGGGCGTCTCGCGGAACAGACCCCCTAAAGGCCGCTGGCACGAGTGGCTAGTTCAACGCTAAGGTGCTGGATTCCTGAATGAATCTGATTTTTCCCGCTAGTTCACAGGCCATGGAACTCTCTCCCGATCAATGGTTCTCGCCCCTGAAGAAGGGACGATAGGGAGCGTATCGTCCCCCCGACACCCCTATCTCTGGGTTTTTATCTTCAGCTGGTATCACGCCAAAGGGCACCACCAGCTCACCGATCGCGACTTGGCGGAATGCAGTTGACTTTTCCGACAATCTACAATTAGAATAATAATCATTATCATTACGATTATGATTGCAGTAATTGCTACTTAGTGCGGTGCCATTCCCGGATAAGTGCCGATGAAGCCCGCTTAACACATTCTATATCAGGATTTTATTATGTTATTCAGATACTTATTAGCTCTCACAGTAATACTGGGCACTCTGACACTGGCTGCCTGCGGTGGTGGTGGTGGTGGTGGCGGCGGTCTTGGCAGCAATATTACTGCGCCGGATACCGATGGTGATGGCGTGGCGGATGAAAACGATAACTGCGTTGACGATAGCAATGAAGACCAGGCCGATGCTGATGTCGACGGTGTGGGGGACGCCTGTGATGCCCTGCCTGCAACATACGCGTTTGAAGACGACAGCGGTGCAAGCACCGTCTCCTATACCGGACAAAGTGCCCGTCAGGTTTTGGTCAGCGACCTGGTGAGTGCCATGCTTGGGCTTGAACGCAACGCTGCGACAGTGCCCAGTGATGTTGTCACAGACCTGAACTTTTACATCTCGCTCGACCCGGATATTCGCGATGCAAGCTATCCGCCTAATTTCGCTTTATCCGGCGGTGAGTCGATCATTGTTAATGATGACGATGCCCCTAGCGAGACTATTGTGCCCGGCGCGATCTCCAGTGGAAAAGACATCATTAGCAAGTTTGCGGGTAACGATAAGGAAGACCACATACTCGGGGGAGAGTTTTTCGGCTGGACAGGCTTTTCCACGCCCGCAGACCTGTTGAACGAATATTTACGAATCTTAGCGGAGGAAACGGCTGACACCACTGATTCCATCGCGATTGCCGGTGGCACCGCCAATATTGGCACGCCCACCGTCACGGAAGAGGGGCTAGACCTCCGTCAGCTTATCCAGAAGTTTACCCTGGGTGCACTCACTTTTTCGCAGGGTACCGCTGACTATATGAGCATTGATTATGGCTCCGACGCTAACTTGACCCTTGCAGAGGGTAAGAGCTACACGGAGGGCGCTCACGACTTTGACGAGGCCTTCGGTTACTTCGGTGCTGCACGAAACTATACCGAGCAGGGCGATGCTGTTATCAAAGACCCCGCCTATCAAGACAGCGTTGTGTCTGATGGGGCCATCGACCTGCGCAGCGAATTCAACTTCGCTAATTCAACCAACTGCGCGAAACGCGACTTGGGGACAGCAGAAAATAGTAACCCCACCGACTATACAACAGAGGTGTTCAATGCGTTCGTCCTGGGCCGCGAAATCCTGCAAAACGCCGCTAACGGCGCTACCGAGTCATCTCCCGGCAGCCTCAGCGCCGAGGCTTCCGCAGCTTTGAACGCACAAATCGTTATCGCGGCGCAGACCTGGGAAAAGTGTATCGCTGCGACCGTCGTGCACTACATCAATGACACATTGGGCGATATGGACAATTTCGTGAATGAGGATTTTTCCGATCTCGACAATTTTCTCACTCTGGCCAAGCACTGGGCGGAAATGAAAGGATTTGCTCTGGGCTTACAGTTTAGCCCCTATTCGCCGTTCCGCACCGGTGCGGTAAACGGCACCGATGTTGGCGCGAACGTGAACGACCTTAAGGAAGTACTGAGCTTAATGGGCGAAGCCCCCGTGCTTGCCGATGGCACACAAAACGGCAGCCTCTTCGGCGGCGCCTTGTCAGCCTCCGAAGCGAAGGACGCCTATCGAGCAGACCTTCTCGCCGCCAGAGATATTCTCGAGAGAGCATATGCATTCGACAGTGAGAATGTCGCTAACTGGTAACTGACTTTCCAAGGGCCGCTCAAACAGGGCGGCTCTTGTTTGGTAATTACAGTTTACAGAGAGCGAACAGCAAGGCGCATCAGCGCCTTTTTTGCATTACTAGAGGTGAAAAACGAGATATGCCTGAATACCTGAGACTACCGGTGATCCCACTGGCCTTGTCGCTTACTCTCGCTGCCTGCGTAGATAGCGGAACCGGCGGGTCGGATAGCCAACCTGCAACTGGAGATAACTTCGATTTCACTTCGATGTTTGTCAATTACGCAGACAATATTATTCTTCCAAATTATGCTGCCGTCGCAGAACTTGCCGCTCCGCTAGGCACTTCATCCGGATCGATAGCGAGCTACTGCGAAAGTATCGCAAGCACAGAGGAATCTGCTGCGCGGGAGTCTGCGGGGTCACAATGGGAGAATCTTATGGATGCTGTTCAAGCAACAGAGATGCACCTCTTTGGCCCGGCACTGGACAATAACAGCTCACTGACCTACCGACTCAATTCAAGCGCGGCAGGCGAGCTCAGTTTGTGCGGTGTGGACCAAGCGCTCGTTCAGGCAAGCGAGGATTCATCGTTCAGTATTAGCAGCAAAACCGTCGTGCAACGGGGTATTGGCGCTGTTGAATACCTGCTGTTCAGCGAGGATCTCAATCATCACTGCCCCAGCCAGATTGCTGAAACAGCTGATTGGGATGCCCGGCCAGATGATGAAAAGAAACGTTTGCGTTGCGACTATGCGATCACTATTGCACAGGATATTGCCGACGCCGCAGAGACACTTCATGACGCCTGGTCAAGCACCAGCGGCGATTACAGAAGCCGTTTTGTTGATCCGGCTAACGTAAGTGATAGCCTGACCGCGCTATCAGACGCACTCTTTTATCTTGATCTGGACGTAAAGGATCGGAAACTTGGCGTACCCATAGGCATCAACGATGGCTGTCCTGGCATTTCGTGTCCTGATGCAGTGGAGTCGCCTTATCGGGAATACTCTTTAGCGGGCATTCGAGCCAACCTGTTGGCATTCGGCACTTTGATGACTGGTGCCGACGGACTTGGTTTTGACGATCTGATTGACGCGGCGGGCATGCCTGAATTAAACCGCCGATTCACAGACCATACGGCAATCGCAGTCGCCGTCATCGATAACAGCAACGATTCGCTGGTCACCCAGGCAGCCGCATTGGATACCTCAGCGCAGGAGACAGAGTGTATCAACGCGTTTGCTAACCCGGACTTCGTCGGTGAATTTCCAGCCTGCAACCTTTTAGGCCACATAAAGGCGCTGACTGACGACCTCAAGGTGGGCTTTGTTGCAGCGATCAATGTTGACCTGCCAGACCGGGCACAGACCGATAACGATTAAAGGGATATTTTCTCGTGAAAAGACAATTAGCAAACCCTGCCGTGTGTGGGCTTTTGAGCCTGCTCAGTATGACAAGCACCGCAGCCGATAACCCGGCAAACAGCACCTCTCCCCCTATGGAAGAGGTGTTGGTCACTGGCGGTAAAGACGCGATCCGCACCCTTTCCGGGTCCGCGTACCTACTGGACGAGGCCCAACTAGAAGAATTCGACTACCCCGATCTCAACAAGGTGCTTTCAACGCTACCGGGGGTTTATATCCGTCAGGAGGATGGCTTCGGTTTACGCCCTAACATTGGCTTGCGTGGCGTCACCAGTGAGCGCAGCCAGAAAATCACGCTACTGGAGGACGGCGTATTGATTACCCCCGCGCCTTATTCTGCCCCCGCCGCCTACTACATACCCAACATCAGCCGTATGCGTGCAGTCGAGGTGGTCAAGGGTCCGGCAACGATCAAGATTGGCCCAAATAACGTGGGTGGTGCCATCAACCTGGTGACACCACCGGTGCCAGAGGAGCGGACTGGCTTTGTCGATCTCGGTGTGGGCACGGACGGCTATGAGAAATATCATGCATTCTTTGGGGACAGGCTCGGTGACTTCGGTTACTGGGTCGAGGGACTACGTTACGGAAGTGACGGTTTCAAGGATCTGGATGGTGGCGGTGATACCGGTTTTACCCGCAACGACATCAACGCGAAGCTGCAATGGGCTCCCCAGGACCTGCTGGGGTTTGACCAGCGGTTTACACTCAAACTGGGTTACGCTGATGAAAATTCCGATGAGACCTACCTAGGCCTCACTGATGAAGACTTCGATAGAGATCCGTTGCGGCGATATGCGTCCAGTCAGCTGGACAATTTCGACTCTGAGCATATTCAGGCACACTTTGACCATACGCTCTATTTGTCGGAGGCACTGACGGTAGGCACTCAGATTTACTGGAATCACTACGAGCGCTCCTGGAATAAATTGAATGGTTTTATCGCTGGTGCAGGGTTATCAAACATACTCACCCAGCCGCAGTTGTTCCCCCGTCAATTAGGCATTATCCGGGGAGAGATCGACTCTAATACATCTGATAGCGAGACTCTCGATGTCACCGATAATGACCGGGACTATGACTCGGAGGGTATTCAGTTTTCTGTTGACTCCTTGATAGATCAGGGAGCGATACAACACCAACTGGAAGCGGGCTTGCGGTTGCATCGTGACTCCATTAACAGGGACCACTTTACTCGCAGCTATTTAATGCAAGATGTCGAATTAGTTAGCGATGGAATCGACCGCGGCAATAAGGTTCTCAACAAGGCCGAGACCGACGCTGTAGCCACGTATATCCACGATACGGTCAGCTGGAAGAACTGGAAGTTTAACGCCGGGCTGCGGTACGAATTCATAGACAGCGATTTCAAGGATGATCTTGCAGGGAGTAAATCCAGCAAGTCTCAAGATTACTTTGCCCCCGGAGCTGGTGCGTTTTGGCAGTACACCGACCACCTCGGCTTCCTCGTGGGCGTAAACAAGGGTTACTCTCCGGCCGGAGCATCCGCCGATAGTAACGTCGATCCCGAGGAGGCCATCAACTACGAATACGGTCTCCGCTTCAACAAGGAGGAAATTAATGTCGAGGTGATTGGTTTTTTCAGTGACTACAAAAACCTGATCGGTCGTTGTCGGGCCAGTGAAAGTGGCTGCGAGGTGGGTGAGGAATTTAACGGTGGCGAGGTACAAGTTGCCGGCGTTGAGGTTTATGGACAATACGTTGCGAACGCAGGAGGCGCAATTCAGTTCCCTGTCAATCTCACCTATACCTACACGGAATCCTCCTTTCAGAATTCCTTCGAATCCAGTTTTTCCCAATGGGGTAATGTCAGACAAGGTGACGAACTGCCTTATCTGCCCGAAAACGTAGGACGACTGCAGGTAGGTGCTCAAGCTGCGCAATGGGAAGCTTTTGCGGCGGTCAACTATCAGGACAAAATGCGAGATCGGGCGGGCCGGGGCAGCATTGACGACGCAGTTCATACAGATGAATACACAACGCTGGATTTATCGCTTTTATGGCGGCCCAACGACACCTGGCTAGTGCAATTGAACGTTGATAACGCCACAGACGAAAAAGCCATTGTTTCCTGGCGACCCTTTGGCGCGCGACCCACCAGTCCGCGGGTCTACAGGGCCCGGATCAGGTACACTTTCTAGGGCATTGGCCCCGCCGCTATGCTCGAGCTGACAGACCTGATACTCACACCACTGCAGGCGCCCACTGATCCAAGCAAGCGCCTGTTCTGGATGTTCCTGTTTAGCTCTCTTCTTATGGCCTCGCTCGCCGTGACCTGGCGCCGCGGGCAGTTCGAGTTGCGCCGACAACTCTCTTCACTGTTCTCTCGGCGTTATTGGTTACATCGCTCCAATACGACCGACGTCAGCTTGTTGCTGATCAACCACACCTTGCATGTTTTGCTACTGGTTCCACTGTTGGGCAGCCATCTGGCAGGTGCCGTTGTTGTTGGCTCGGTGCTGCAAACACAATTGGGTGATGCCCCCGTTTTGCCGGGGTCAACCCTCGTGGTGGGTATTGCGTACACAGTGATTTTCTTTTTGATGGAAGACTTGAGTCGTTTCTCGTTGCATGCTGCTTTTCATCGTATTCCCTTTCTGTGGCGTTTTCATCGCACACACCACAGCGCAACGAATCTGACGCCACTCACAGTGCACCGGGTTCACCCGCTGGAATCCTGCGCCTATTTTTTTCGTGGCTTTTTGGTGTTCAGCCTGGTCAGTGGTGTTTTCCTCTATCTCTTCAAGAGCCGCCTCAACGGTATCGATATTCTAGGCGTCGATTGCCTCGGTTTTCTTTTCAATTTTTTCGGTGCAAACCTGCGCCACACTCCGATCTGGCTGGGCTTTGGCACCCTTGAGCGCCTTTTCATTAGCCCCGCACAACATCAGATCCACCACAGCGCTTTATCGCAACACCATGGCAAGAACCTCGGTAGCTGCCTGTCAGTATGGGACAGATTGTGCGGAACGTGGCTGGCATCAGGCCGGTACCAGAAGCTGGAATTCGGACTCGGCGAAACGAAAACGAGCAGATCCCACCATTATCTTGACGCAGAACACATTGCACATAGCAGGTCTAAGCGATGTAAATGGGAGGCTTGGCAAGAAACCGGATACTGATAAGTTGAGCTGGGCAAGTTGATCGAATGCAAGGATCAATACATACAGCCGCTAGCGGCTCGCGCCCGATAGGGCTTCCTGTTCCCTGTGGGTCTGCTATCTTTTCAGTTCGGGCCGCCACTTGATCAGTGCGCAACACAAGCGGAATCTGAAAGTGAGAGCGCCTGATGCGTGAAGCAGGTCAGCGGTCTGATAGCCCGCGCTCGATTTTCTACTCAGTCAGCGAGTCAACTGGTCAGTACCGGTCAAATCGTCTAGCAGCCAATCGCCGCATAGTGATCACCCACTCCATCATCATCGATATACATCGGATCGGGGTTCGGGGTAATCAGGCACTTGACGAAGACTTCATCAATATAAAAGGTATCTCCGTAGCCTCGGTGCTTTCATTTCAAAGGACGTGTATAAATGGCTCCGAACTTGATGCACCAGAGACAGACTGCTTCTCGCGTGACGATGATGCCACGCTCAGCTAGGAGATCTTCGATGTCACGATGGCTTAGGTTGAATCGGTAGCAGAGCCAGACGGCGTAGAAGATGATATCAGGTAGGGGCGCCTAGCCGGAATCGGTGGCGTTTGTAGATATTAATCGCCAGATTCTACCAATTCCGGCGAGTTAACTTGTCAGCACCCAAAAAAGGATTCAGCCGACGGAAATATAGGTATTGTAGACGCCGGCGGGCCAAAAAATCGCGTTGATTAAGGCTGGGCCGAAGGGCTGCTCTTCAGCTAGCAAGAATACCAAGAAAAATATCACAATTCCGGTCGTGTAAATTTGCCAGATCAATCGGAACATCTGTTGTCTCTCTTTTTGTAGAGGGTAACATTGAGTATAGACGAAAATACGGTCGGGGTACCGACTCAGCATAAACGATTCACTAGATTTGAGTGACGTTGTGCGGGGAGAATATTGCTGCAGAAACTCTGCGTCTGTGCGCTCTGCCAGATATCGTCCACTACCCAGTGAGCGCACTCTCTGAAGATAAAATTAGGGTACTGACGAACTAACGGTATCGACTATTTCGGCGAGTTAAGTTGTCAGTACCACCTTGGCAGTACCCGAAAAACGTATGAGAGCTGCCCCGCTCGACAGAGCCGGACATACTAGCGGGATCAGTTTCGCCTGGAGGTTCTGCGCGCGGTACGTCGTGCCACACGACGACTGTCGTCTGCTTTGGCCTCATTGAGTGAAAGACTCACTGGCGAGGTGAATTTTCCAGGGGCGCTTTTTTTCAGGGGCTGTGTGTCAACCGGAACAATGTCTCGCCCTGTGATGGGGGGGAAATAGGCAATCTGTTTGCTGTAGTCGCGCTCGGCTTTGAGTCGGGGGCGCTGTCGATAGTCGACGTTTTCGACTTCGATGTCTGACAGGTAAACATGCTTCAGTACAAGAGGCAGCAGAGCGATCGAGCCTGATCCTGATTCCGCGTGGACCTCCCACTGCTGGCTGCGGGTCTGACCGTTGGCAGCGATTCCTTGTGCGTGAACCCGGAAAGGGTAAAAGCTCCAGGCACGCTCCCAGGAAACCTGAAATTTCTCGGGACGAATTTTATTGACCAGGGTTTGCGTCACGGTGAGCTGCAAAGGGTACTGACAAGTTAACTCGAGGTCACGGGCTGGCGCTACACAATCGGGCCTAGACTGACCAGAAATATGTCATTGGCCCCCAAATTGGCCTGTAATTTCCCGAGATTTTGGTGTGTGGTTGCCACATTTGGAGCGAATCTAAGTTAACTTGTCAGTACCCCGCAGGGCCTTTCTTCTAGATGCCAAAGTGTTCCTTAAGCGCGGACAGAACAAACTCTCGATCACTGCGATCGGTGTAATGCTCTGACTGATCAATCCACAGCACGACCCCCAGCGCATCAACGAGCACTGAAGTGGGCACCGGTACCGGACGGGGCGCGCTTTTTGCGCCAATGTTACGGAGACCCAGGGCGTCGGTGGCAATCAACGCCTTATCGGACAGCATGATCGCTTCAAGCCCGTGCTTGCTTTTACCCTTGCGTAGCTCTTCGGGTGAGTCAGCACAAACTGTCACCATTTGTAGTGGGGTTTTGAGCTCCGACCGAAGCTCTTGCCAGCGTTTAAGCTCGGCTACACAGTAGGGTCACCAGTGGCCGCGAAAAAATTTGAGTAAATAGGGAGCGCCGGCCAGTGACTGGCTATCGAACGAGGAGCCATCTTCATTCAGTGCGGTATAGGCGGGCAACGGCTGACCTACAACAATTTTTGGTGCCCCGGTTTTTTGCTTCCCCGCTGCCGTGGCCAACAACCAGAACAGACTCATGAACGCTGCAACAGCAGCGAGTGAGCCGCCTATTACACCAGGCTCACTAAAAAATGCAGCGATTGCCAACCCTAGCCCAGCCGTCATAGACAGGGCAAAGCCCACCAGACGATCAGGTACCGCCTGGCGAAGCGCGGTTTTCAGCCATCTTTTCCATGTCGCCAGGACAAACAGTAGCGACGCTATCGCCAAAATCAAACCGGTCATTTAAAACTCCCGTGATGGCCCTAAAAAAGTTTGAGGCGGAGGCCGCGCTTTTCAGGGATTTTCTTCTCCTCGGGAAGCGTACAAATGCGATCCATATACGTCACACTTCCATTGGCGTACTCCCACACCAACTGCTCACCGTCCGGCCCCGCGTGGAGGTAGCGTTTCACAACCACTGGCCCCCAGCCAAAGACGCGAAAATCCAGTACACCGTTATTCCAATACACATTCGCAGAAGTACGAGGGCAATACTCCTTGTCGCCAATGGTAAAAAGCACGGCTCCCTCGGTATCGTTAGAGTTTACACCAGCCGTACTATTGGGCCCTTTGTCATGAATAATACCAGAACTGGTTACTACCGTACGGGCGCCACACTGTTCAATGCGCTCTACATGGCCAATCTTAGGGTTGACGCCCTTGCCTTCAATCGCCCTCCAGAGCCCTCGAATATCCACCGCACCCTCCGCCAGAGGCTCGCTACATTGAGCCAAAATGGGGAGCGGGAAATGATCATAAGCACAACCCGGGGTATTAGCCTTTGGAATTTCAACCGCGGTCTTGCGGCTACCATCCAGCACAGGCAATTCACAGTAGTCGATGGAACTGCCATCGCCGGCCAGAACTGCCGGATCGGTCATCAGCTCTGGTCTCGAGGAAAAAAATAACTGCCAAAAACCGGCTATAACCAGAACGACGAATGTCATTGCAATTCGTAACACCCACTTCTTCACATTGGCATCCTCTGGATCAGTTTTCCCACTGTCAATTTGCGCTGCTGTCATATTATGACACTATTTATGTCAAAATATAACTCTCGTCTTGATTCTGGCAAGTTAACGTTCCTAGAGCCAAGAAATTTGCATCTCTAGGTGTGGATGGCGAATTACTATTTCACTCGCTAGATCAACGGGTTAGCCGTCGGCTCCGGTTCGGAAGTTCGGTCTTGAAAATTGCTTAACCCTCTTCAGCTTACTTCAATCAATCCCGCCAGCCGGCCCACTCCAGGTTCGGCATAGGCTCGGTTTCAGCAGTGATGCCCTGTCCCACAAAAAAATTCGTTACTTGTCTTCGGCTTAATGGCGTACGTTCTGACTGTACCCTCTACTCATAATCGGCAGGTCGAAGACGGCGGTCCGACGACTCGGCGGCCGCTGCCGTTCGAGTCCTTCTGGACTCACCACCTTATTGATTCTTTTAGGCTTTCTATAGAAGACAGCGTCCGACTTTTTATCGGTTAGTCGAACCCTTGCCGTTGCCAAAGACAGAGCAACTGCAAGGACTGATGAAATGGATGTTTCCACACTCTTACAATACCGACCCTATACCGGGCCTCTGGGATACAAAGGCCACATTAACCCGCCGCACCCCCTTGGGGTTCATGATCTTGAATCTTGATAGGCCTGCGCAGAGCGGGCAGAGTTTCGGTAAACCTTCTCACTGTAATCCCGCGTTTGGCCAGGAGACCTTCGACATCCCGGTGGCTGGGATTAAATCCATAGTGGAGCCAGACGGTGCAGGCAATGATATCGGGTGGGGCGGCGAGCCCGAATCGGTGGCACTCATAGGTGTGCAGCCACCGATGCTATCAGTTTGGGCCCGTTAACTTGTCAGTATCCACATTCTAAATTGCTCCACTTCTGGAGCACACTGTTCGAAAAAACAGCTTTCCCCGGCAGCATCGCCATGGCAGCCTTGCTATGTCATGCTCAGCTCGATACAAAGACAAAAGACCTTGCATATGAAATGTTCTTTCAAGTTACAGGGCATTGTCCCGGCTGCTCTAGCAGCTGCACGTAAGCGAACTGCCAGGTTAGCAAGATCGAGAACAGCTGGCTTGGCCCTGTTCCTCGCGCTATGCCCCGCAGTAACCGTCTTAGCAGACGTTCTCACGACAGATACCATCGGTAGCGTGGAGGTCGAGATCCGACGGGCAGGAGAGGGAACTTACCCGTTAGTCATATTCTCACACGGCATGGGCGGCTGCCCTGGGAGCAACGACGGCATTTTGAGTGCCCTAGCTGACAGAGGTTTTATCGTCGTCGCCCCGAAACATGAAGACTGTATCTCAGGCAGCACGACACCAGATGTCGCGTGGAGTGATCCCAGTAACTGGACCGACCTGACAAATAGCGATCGCCGCGACGACATCCACGCAGTGCTCGATGCACTGCCCTATAGTAACTATGCGCAGTATGTAGAAGACTTCGAGCGAGTCGGTTGCATGGGGTACTCGATGGGCGGTTACACCTGCATGGGTCTCGCGGGCGCCTGGAGCACATGGACTCGCGATGAGATCCGCACCGTGGCAGCTCTCTCACCATGGCACAGACCCTATCTGGTACAAGACCGTGTCGGAGGCATGACAAACGACCAGACGCTTTACCAGGGGGGCACGCGGGACATCGCAATCACACCTCAGTTGATACAGTCGAATGGCACTTACGACCAGACCTGGCCCGCCAGATACGTTCAGGTATTCGACGGGGCGGGCCATTTTGCCTGGCGTGACGGTATTCTGGGTGAAGGCTTCCATAGCCAGATGTCTCACTACATCGGGTCGTTCTTTGACGCCTACCTCAAGAACGGCTCCACGGAAAGTCTCGAAGCCATGGAATCACTTGTAAGCACGCTGGATTTCGAGCACGACACCGACGGCGACCGTGTCGGTGACTCCATAGATAACTGCCCCCTGGTGGCAAACCCCGATCAAACCCCCAGCACCATCTCACCGGGGCAGGGGCAGGCATGTGAGGATCTGCCACCGGGTTGTTAGCGCACAATGGCTTCGCACCCAGAATGCGCACAGTAGTTTCATCGTAGCGCTACAACTGGGCTCATTGATTTTCCGTCAAACCACTCACCCGCCTACTCACGCTTTTTACTGCTCGATCACGGTACCCCTTGCGCAGATAGCTGAGAGTAGCGCTGAACCTTTTCGGCTCACTACCCATATTGGGGCTAACAAGCACCTACATTAGCGGCTAGTTTGATAACCAGAGGAGCAATCGACAACGTCCTGCTCTGGGTCCAATATCTCGGCGTGTTTGATGTGATTAAAGAATATTCTGGTCATCCGAATCTGCTTAGAGAGAAGAACGCTCGTGGACTATAACAATCAATTAGCGCGCGCCACTGCTAGTCAATTGCTTCATAAACAGGATAATAGAGGGATGGATCTATTCCGAAGTATGCAAATATTCGTGGAGGTAGCGCGGAAAAAGAGCTTCCGCGGGGCTGCGGAGAACCTCGAGATTCCCAACTCCACCGTGTCCAGACGTATCGCCGAGTTGGAGAAGGACGTGGGGCTTCGCCTGTTTGAACGTAGCACGCGTAGCGTGAGCTTGACTGATGCCGGTAAGCTCTACTTCGATAACTGCGAACGTATTATAGAGTATGCCAGGCTCGCCCGTGAACAGCTGACCGACTTACGAACTTCGCCCAGCGGCTTACTGCGCCTCGTTGCAAATGTCGTTCCCGCAAACGAGTGGATTATTCCCCTTTTGCCCGCTTTCAGCCTACGCTTTCCCGATATTACGATTGAACTGGATATCGTTTCAGACGTGCCCAGCCCACTGGAAAAAGATGTAGACATCGCTTTCGTTATGGGACCAATTCCGCAGGAAGACCTTGTCGCTCGGCGAATCATTCGACTTGAGGAACTCGCCCTGTATGCAACGCCTGCATACCTTAAAGACTGCGGCGAGCCCAATACTCCGGCTGATTTAAGTAACCATGAAGCATTGCGACACCTCAGAATTCCCGAATGGAATCTTGTACATACGGCAAGTGGAAAGGTTGAAACGGTTCTGCCCAGCGCACGCTTCAGCGTGGCCAATTTCATGTCCCTGCAAAAGCTGTGCTTGGAGGATATGGGGATTGCCGTGTGGCACAACTGGGTCGTCAACGATTTCGTGGAGAAACGACAACTTCAACGTGTACTACCTGAGTGGTCGTTGGAACCCTGGGAGTTCTACGCGGTTACCACTTCACGGCATGTGCCAGCCAAGGCCCGTGCGTTACTTGATTTTCTGATAGAAAAGCGCCTGAGATAGCTCTTACATAAGTATTGACAAGGTAGGTCATGGAATCCACAGCAATTGAGGCTAGGCGTATCAAGCCGCCACCCTACCCCGTTCTCCAGACGCGCTTATCCATTGATAACGATAGTGCCCAGCCCTAACCAGATGCTGATCTAGACCGAATCAATCGTTCGGCCACGTTTCGGAAGTTCGGTCTGGAAAATTGCCTAAAACTCTTCAGCTTACGTCAATGAATCCCGCCAGCGGGCTCACTTCAGGTTCGGCATAGCCTCGGTTTTAGCAATGATGTCCTGCCCGACTAAAAAAAACCGTTTACTTTTCTTCGGCTTACTGGAGTACTTCTCGACTCTACCCTCTACTCATAATCGGCAGGCCGAAGACGGCGGTCCGACGACTCGGCGGCCGCTGCCGTTCGAGTCCCTCTGGGCCCACCATATTATTGATTCTTATAGGCTTTCTATAGGTTAGTGCATCCGATTTTTTGGCAAGAGTCATAGGCGGGAGTCAAGGGGGAACAGGAAGCCCCTGCCTGGTACCTCCAACCAAGGCGCCACCCGCCACGCTGCCTCTTTTCGCCGGGAAGGAGTCCAGTTCAACAGCATTCAATCAGCAGGGAAGCCACTAAGAACCTCATGGCTAGGACTACTTTGAACGCTCCTTCTAAGATGAACGAATATGAAGTGCAGAATGACCGATATAGGCAGACATTTGATGAGATAGACCGACCACCCGCGGTATTTTAAGGCCGCGTAACTCGCATTCATTAGGGCATCTGCTCACAACAGCCTTTTTATTTTTCCTGTACTTACACTGACACTAATTGAGCTATTCAAGTGGGGCGCAATGAGGTTAAATGCCTGTAGTTGGCACCCGGAGAAAATCTGAAGGTCAGCAACTCTTAGCTACACTCTGGGAGAGGTAAACATTGAGTACCGCAAAACTTATTATCACGCGACTATTGACCCTTGTTGTTGTTGCCCAGCTTGCGTACTTGCTGATCATCAATGGCGCTTTGCAGCTCACCGTAACGCAAACCCTGGTCAATAAAATTCGTCCCGAGAAATTTCAGGTTTCCTGGGAGCGTGCCTGGAGCTTTTACCCTTTCCGGGTTCACGCACAAGGAATCGCTGCCAACGGTCAGACCCGCAGCCAGCAGTGGGAGGTCCACGCGGAATCAGGATCAGGCTCGATCGCTCTGCTGCCTCTTGTACTGAAGCATGTTTACCTGTCAGACATCGAAGTCGAAAACGTCGACTATCGACAGCGCCCCCGACTCAAAGCCGAGCGCGACTACAGCAAACAGATTGCCTATTTCCCCCCCATCACAGGGCGAGACATTGTTCCGGTTGACACACAGCCCCTGAAAAAAAAGCGCCCCTGGAAAATTCACCTCAGCAATATGCAGGCCAGCGGCGACCACCGCTTCTGGATTTTTAACCTTCAAGGCGCAGGAAGCGGTTCGGCGATGGGGGATATGTACATAGAGACCCGGCGCGGCAATTTTTGGCTGAACGTGGACAACGTCGATCTGAATCTCGGTCCAGCCTACTTCAACTCCAATGCAGAGATCTTCAGCGGTGGCACGGCCACTGGCGCTTTGGGTTTTGCCCCGCTGCTCCTCCGAGAAAACCAGGGCCGTCGCATGTTGCCCTATGGCTATATCGATGCGCAGCTCGACCTCGACGTGGACAGTTTTGACTTTATGAAGGTCTTCACCGCAGGCCTTGGAGACCTCGATATCTCAGGCGCTGGGGAGGTAACCGGCCGCATTGCAATACGAGATAGCCATGTTAGAGCGGGCACGCAGCTCACAGCGACAGCTGCCAATCTTGAGGTAGCAATCCGCGACCTTGGCGTTGCCGGGCAGGGCACGGTTCTCATTCACACGCCGCCTGATGCCGACACACCCATGGGGCTCGACATTCGCTACGACACCCTGACCGCCTCGCGAACCGGTGCAAGCAACCCTTTTCTAAGAGGCAACATGTTGCAGCTCAACTACAGCGGGTCAAATTCCATCATTCCAGACCCCGACCTTAGCTTCAAAGACCTATGGACTGATGAAGAAGCACGGCAGCGGCGCGCCGGCAGCACCTTCAAACTGGTGATTGATGACGCAACGCTTATTGATATGTCCACGTTCAACTACTACTTGCCGGCCGAGACCGCGTTCTCCTTCGCCGGCGGCACAACACGCCTTGATGCCGATATCGTCTTTAGTGCACAAGACATGGATGGCACCATCCAACTTGACTCTACCGACCTAACAATTGAAGTTGATGAGCAGGCTTTTCAGGGCGACCTTGACGCCGATATCAACATAGCCGGCGGCGTACCAAGCGAGCTTAAAGCCGACTTCAGTGACTCAACACTCCGCTTGTTTAATCTCAGGGTCGACGGCGACCAATCAAAATTTGACGGAAACTATTGGTCCGCGGCGCTCAAGTTCACCTCGGCTCAAGGGTCATTTCCCCGGACCATCGACCTCGCTGCCACAGCAGAGCTCACCGTAAGTGATACCCGCCCCCTCGTGGCATTTATCGAAAACCGAAACGACCCGCCAAAGTGGGTTTCCAATTTAATCACTGTGAAAGACCTCACGGGTGAAGCCGAAATACAGCTATCCGAGGGACGACTCACCATACCCATGGCCTTTGTAGACAGTGAAAAGGCCGAAGTGGCCGTCAAAGGTGAGTTTTATCGCGGTGACCGAAACGGCGTGGTGTATGCCCGATTTAAAAGGATCGATGCACTGCTGAAGCGCGTGGACGGCAAGCGCAATGTGGATCTGATCAAGTCTCGCGAAAAATTCGATGCCTATCAGCTGCCCGACTAAACCCCATGCAAGACTGTGCGCTTGTCGCGGTATCACTGTCTGGCTGATGCTTGTGATCTTCGCGGGCTGCAGCACTCAGGTGCGAACGCCCTTCGAGGTCTCTGAAACCGAAACCGCCTTGCCCGCCGCTCAAGAAGGACCCTTAGCCGACCTCGAGCTGGCTTTTCAAAAGCGCATTGTCCAAAACACCGCACCGGTTGGTCTTGCCAGCGTCTCTTCTACCGACATCTCGGGTTTTTACTTGCTAGATCGAAGCGAAGAGGCACTGCGCTGGCGACTGGCTTTGGTCGACTCGGCCACCGAAACGATCGATCTGCAGTACTACCTCTATCACAGTGACAATACCGGCATGCTGCTGACCAGCCGACTAGTCGCTGCCGCCGACCGTGGCGTGCGCATCCGGATTATTATCGACGACATGGGCACACTGGCCTCTGGCAAACGCCAGCGCGAGATTCGTGACACCCTAGGCAAGCTCATGGGCGCGCACCCAAATATTAGCTTTCGCTTGTTTAACAGCGCGGCGAACCGGAAATCAGTGGGTTGGGGTATAGAGTTTGCTACCAATTTCGCACAGCTCAACCACCGGATGCACAATAAGTCACTGATTGCCGATAACCGCGCGGTCATTTTGGGCGGACGCAATATCGGCGATGAGTACATGGGTCTGGGCGAAGACCTGAACTTCCGCGATATCGACGTGTTAGGTGTCGGGCCCGTTTCGCGCCAAACCAGCGCTGTCTTCGATCTTTTTTGGAACAGCGGCTGGGCCATTCCTGTTAGCGAAGCGAAAAGAAACCAAGCGCGGGCTGAATATCCGGCTCTACGCAAGGCGCTAGCGACCAACCTGGAGCAATCCACCCAGTTGGAAGCGTTTTCCCTGGCGCCAAAGGATTGGGATCTCGCCCTGCGACAGCTTGAGACCTCGCTCCACCTTGGGAGCAGCGAGGTCATTACCGATCAGCCGACAACTAATGGGATCAGCACAGATTTGCTCACGGCCTTGTTCGAACTTCTGCCACAAACCGACAATGAGCTCCTGATTACCAATGCCTATTTCATTCCTGACTACCCTGGTATCGCAATGCTCGAAGACCTCAACGAGCGGGGTGTTGACGTAACCGTCCATACCAACTCCCTGGCTTCTCAGGATGTGGTCGCAGTGAACAGTCATTACAAAGTGTGGCGGGGGCCCCTGCTGGATGCGGGAGTCAAGCTGTACGAGGCCCGCCACGACGCGGCGATAAAACCCACTATTGTGGACACAGCGCCCGTTAGCGCCGCCGTGATGGGGCTCCACTCTAAATCCATGGTCATTGACCGACGCCTGTCCGTCATCGGGTCGGCGAATTTCGACCCACGCTCGGCGCTTATTAATTCTGAAATGTTCGCTGTCATCGACAGCGAGGGCCTTGCTAATCAACTGGCCAAAGTAATCGAGCGGGATGTCACGCCGGCCAATAGCTGGCGTGTGGAGCGCAATCAAGAAGGTACCATTTATTGGAGCAATGGCAATGAGATTCGCACGAAGCAGCCCAGTCTCAGCGTTTGGCAGCGGTTTCAGGATATGTTTTTTAAGCTCTTTCCGAAGCGCCTATATTGACCACAACGCCTGCTGCGCTCCCCGCAAGGTAAAGGACATACGGCTTGACCGGTTCTGACAAATTAACTTCAGTAGGCGAATGGAACGAGCTACCGGGCGTGTATATTCTTCGTTCTAAAAAAGGTAACTTGTCACTGCCGCTCAGCTCCTCAAAATTTTAATTGGCGGCTAATTTAAGGGAGCTGTAGCACAAGGGTGCGTAAGCGTGTAATTATTCGCCCACAATGTAGTTTCTGCACGACTGACGAAAATGACTACCATGTAATAACCTTAAATGTTGGAAAAAGAAGAGGAAATGCTCATGCGACGCAAACTAAAACAAGCCCTGATCATGTTGAGTACTTCGGTGACAGTGATGGCTGTGAATGCCCAGCCTGACCCCAGAGCAATGGCAGAGGAATCACTGGATAAATTGTCTGCCGCAGATGCAATGGCAGTTGATATTTCAATCGCCGACGAAGCGGTTCTTCACGACGGTTTTAAAGTTCGAGCCTTTCGCGAGGGAGAGATTCTTCTGAACAGGGAAGATGGATTTGTGTTTTCCCGAAGCGGTGCCATAGTTGACCAAAAAATTGCATTTGACGGCGAAAATGTTTACGGCATAGGCAAAAACCTCGAGGTTTTTGCAATCGCTGAAATGCCGGACGACACCAGCGTTGAATCGGCGATGGACGCGTTGACGGAAAAAATGGGCGCGTACCTGCCTGGCCGTGACTTGTTCTATAAAGATGCCGCTGCAGGCATGTTCGATGGTGTCACCAGCGGACAGTATCTGGGGCTCATGCCAGTCAACGGTCGGAGCTGCCACTATACTGCGTTTCGCTCAGAAGATATCGATTGGCATTTGTGGATTGGAGAAACGGATGGTTTGCCCTGCAAATATATGATCACCTCACGGTGGATATCTGGGCAGCCAGAGTTTGAGATGACTTTTTCAAGCTGGAACCTGTCTCCTGAACTAAATCGAGACAGCTTCACACTCGAAAAGCCCGATGGCTATACCGAAGTCACATTCGACGCCATGCAGTCACAGCCAGAGTAATTGACGATTTTAAATGAAGAGGATACGACCATGAAATTAGTGAAAACCGCAGTGGTGGTGACGATTTTTGCGATCACCATGCTTGTAGGCTCTGTTGAGTTTCGAACACCCATGTCGATGGGACTTACGGGGCTAAGTCTTGCAACTTTGCCAGTAAGTCTTTCACTCACTGAGGCCAAAGCCGACGACGGTCGTCGTGTGGCACGACGTACCGCGCGCAGAACCTCCAGGCGAAACTGATCCCGCTAGTATGTCCCGCTCTGTCGAGCGGGACACCTCTCACACGTTTTTCGGCCACTGGACCGGCCTGATGCCGGACTGGAAAGCGTCGCCAAGTCCAACGGATTATCTCTACACGCCGGGGTGAGCTGTGGGGGTTACTGACAAGTTAACTCGAGGTCACGGGCTGGCGCTACAAAATCGAGCCTAGACTGACCAGAAATATGTCATTGGCCCCCACATTGGGCTGTAATTTACCGAGATTTTGGTGTGTGGTTGCCACATTTGGAACGAATCTAAGTTAACTTGGCAGTAGCAGCCGGACATAGAACACTTCGGCTATGAATTTGGTCAGTAGGCCGACTCAGTCGTAAGCAGTCAGTTCCCAGCCTGACTGTCAGCGCAGCAGTGTACCAGGGCTTTCGCGCTCAGCGTATCGGCCTCACAAAAGGTTGTACTTCCTCCATTTTTTGAAGAGACCTGTTGCGCGTGGCCAGAATCCCAGCTCTGGGCGAAGGCCTTGTCTCTATGCGAAAGTCCCGGCGATTTATAGGTCTTGATATCCAGCTCACACAAATTGTGGGCCTTGCGCATCCAGCAACTGGCACACCTCGCTCGCGTCCAGATTGGCGCGCTGACTCGCCCGGAGCGCACCAGTTCGTTAGGCTCGCACAGGCGGCCCCCAATATTTTGACAATGCTTTTCGGCCGCCTCTAGCAAGCGCGGCTCACTTTCCGCGCCGTCGTTTTGTATACAGGAGCCATCGGGCAGGCCGCCTGCTGGCAAAAGAGCCCAACCGAGTGATTTGCAGTCCTTTGAGCTGAGAGTGCGCTCTGGTCGCTGCTTCGCAAGCAACCGGTCGCGGTCGTACATAACCGTCCGGGTTGTCTCCGTTGCGAGATCCAGCGTACGCAGGGCGCGATTGTCAGTATCGGAGATAATTGCCTCCGCTCGGCCCGGGCGCAAGACAAAGTGGTGGGAGCGACCAAGAAAAACTGCATCACCGGCACCATCAACCCATCCCGTATCGCGACCGATCTTGCTCACGACACTTTCGCAGCGTTCCTTACCATTGTCTTCATAGGTAAGACGCCATACCACCGCATCGTAACTCTTGGGGTTGCTCGCCAGGATCAGGATGCTGTTTTCATTGAGTGGGTCGTCAAAGGCAGCGCGCATGTTGGGCTTAAATTGATCCGTACCTGGGCAGCCTGCCCGGCGCGTATTGTAGACGGCCAATACTTCTCCCTCGCGATTCAGTCGCATCACCGTTTTTTTGTGCAATGTAAGCAGCAGGGTATCCTCGCGGCCCCAGTTGAGACCAAATGGCTCCAGGCGTTTTCCCCGGTAGAAAGTTTCAATTCGGGGCTCCGGGCCCAGCGACGCGCGGAACACCTCATCGTCTTTCAGCGAGGCGATATAGGCGGTTTTGCCGCCTTCGTCCAGCAGCATCATTCTTGAGTCTTTGGGCGGGGTGCGAGAACTCTTGAAGTGAATCCGTTTAATTTCAGCATCCGCAAGGCCCAGTCGACCGGTACTCGATAGCAGGTCGGCGACTTTGCCAGAGAACTGCACGCGCCAAAAGTCTCCGCGGGAGCTACCGACCAGGGCGAAGTCGCATTCCTGGCAGGACGTGACACCGACGACAACTTCACTGGGTATTATCACCCGTTCAACAGCTACCCCCTCGGTAAGGTCAACCAGCACGAGTCCCGGAATGGTTTTGTCGATGACCAAAACATGGCGCTCAGAGGCCGGCCATAGGCCGATTGACCCTTTGCCGGTGGCGAGCGCCGGCAAGGACACAATTGCCGTTAAGGTAATCAAAAAACTAGCAAGCCACATCGAAAAACCAGCGCCCTCCCGTTGCGTTACGACTGTATCGCGGGACGCTATTATGCGTGAAATTGGCCTGCCCGCAGCGATAGTGCGGAGTGCTCCCGGGTGTACGCTCAATGTAAATTCTCTCCAAGACGTAAAGTTTGTATTAAGGGCAGACAGGTATCAGTTAAACTTTTTCAGGAAACACCAATCTTAACATGTGTAGTGAAAGCTGCGTCGCTGAGTGGTTCGGTTTCCGGATCACTCCTAGCATGTTTCTTTCCCCAAGAGACCTTGTGGGCCTCGGTCGGGTCTTTAAGCCTGCCCGGGGCCTTTTTAAAGCGTAATCGAATGTAGAGCTCCGCAATAGGTGGTTGTCTGCAGTTCGTTGTTTGTACTGCATGAGTTTCGAAGGTACTGACAAGTTAAGTCCATGATTCGATAGAAACCCAACTTCTGATCTTAGGCTACTGCCCTACTCCATTCTCCGAACGGTTCTGGCAACTGAAGTACGTGAGGTGAGGTGAGGTGAGGTGAGGTGAGGTGAGGTGAGGAAAATATAGCCTGTGACAATCAAGCTACCGCACTTTCCCATTCTGAAAATGCACTCACCCTCAGACTCCTGTAGTGCTCAGCTCTGACCAAGTGCCTACCAAGATTGAATAGATTATTCACCGCAGCATGCGCACCTAGGAACCGTTGAGTCTGCCTGACAGAGTTGAATTTACGCATCACTCGCTCCCTCACCCGTGTAGCCTCATGCGATTGCTCAGCCCGATTATTCTCATACTGCTTCGTACTGTGGATTGCCTCAGGAATAAGCTCTCGGTGAGCGACTCCATAGCTTCGTAATTTGTCGGTTACGATCTTCCTGGGTTCAGCGCCGTGGCTCCTCGATAGACGCTTGAAGAAGTCTTTAGCTGCTGCGCCATCACGCTTCGCCTGAAGAAACACATCAACTACGTCGCCATCCTGATCAACAGCCCGCCACAAGTAATGCTGTTCGCCGTTGATCTGAATGGTCCGGCACACCGGCGAAGACCTCGTCGATGTAGAAGGTATCGCCGTAACCCCGGTGCTTGCGCTTCAAGCGGCGGGTATAAATCGCTCCGAATTTTATACACCAGAGACGGATTGCTTCACAGCTGACGGTGATGCCTCGTTCGGCCAGGAGGTCCTCGATATCACGGTGGCTCAGGTTAAATCTGTAGTAGAGCCAGACGACACAGGCAATGATATCAGGTGGGGGCGCCTAGCCGGAATCGATGTCGCTTATAAGTGTTCATTCGCGGATTCTATCAATATCGGCGATTTAACTTGGCAGTACCCCAGTGCCGCCAATGGTGCCACGAAAGCAATCGTCCTAGACGAAGGCGATCGGAAAATCCTCTTCGAAAGTAGCGTTTATCCTGCTTATACTTCCCTCGTTCAAAATCCAGTACCGCTAAGCCTGTGGGCTCTCATTCGTCGAAGATGTAGCCAAACCTCTCGATATCCTCACGGCAGATTTCGGCCACCATTTCTCGTGTGACATTGTTGTAGTACTGGGCGTAGTGGCCTTTGCGAGTGCCATTCACGTGGGGCATTTCCATGCGTGGGGAGCCCGTTGTTTCGGACACCCAATCCAGGGTGCTTTGTACGTCTTCCAGCTTGCCTACCCGGTCTACTATGAGGTTCCCTTTCAGATCTTGTAGTTTGATTATCTGGCTGTTCTTATGCGTTCCAATACGGTGCCGCTTGTATTTGCGCGTCAGCCAGGCCTCAAACTCCATATCGTGAAAGCGCCGTGTGGTACCTCGCTGGACTTTGTCTTTTTCGGCGGGCTCATTGTCTTCGCGTGTATAGAAGTAGCGTGAAGCCATGCGTGCCCAAGGGTTGCGCACTACTGAGAATGTGGTGCACCGCTCAAATTCTTCGTCACCGAGAATAAATTTAAGCTGGATAGCGCTCAGGTGCTTGGCCCGCCCGGGCTTGTTGTCGCCAATTTTGTCCAGCTTGTACTTTTTTCGGAAGGGTTTGTCGATGTAGTCATTCAGCAACTGCAGGCCACCATACTCTTTGCTGATGGTCTGCAGAGCTCGAGTGATACTGGTGGTTCCGGTTTTCGGAATTGCCACAAAGACAATGCCAAGTTCGGGTAAGTAGGGCATGGATTGGACGTCCGTCGATCAGTTGGTGTAAGGGCTGTGTCTATTTAGCGGAGTATTATATCGCGGAGAGAACTTTGTTGCAGCGTCCAGATAGGGGGACAATGCAATGGATAGAACAAAGGATAGCGTTAGTCTGCCGTGGCGGATGTTCAATAGCTGGGGATGAGGAGATTGGCTTTCGAAAGTAGCGTTTATCCTGCTTATACTTTCATTATTTTGCAAAGCTTCTGATGGATATTAGACCTGAGCTTATAAAAAATGGAAAGCTCATTAATTACGCAAGACTCTTTTAAACTAGTCCGTGATCACAAAATCCGGCATTACCCAATCGCCATTGAACAACGCCTCAGTTGGCTCGTATAGCCTCAGCACTGCACCCCAACCCTCAAAAATATCCAGGTAGTTAGCAGCATTCTTGTCACCACCTTGCACAAGAGTGGGTACTGACAAGTTAAGTCCCTGATTCGATAGCAATCCAGCTTCTGATCTCAGGCTACTGCCCTACTCCATTCTCCGAACGCACTTACCCTTAGATCTCGATAATGCTGAGCCCTGACCAGATGTCTTCCAAGATTGAACAAATTGCTGACAGCGGCATGTGCCGTAACGAATCGCTGAGCCTGTATCATCGAGTTAAATCGTCTCATCCCTCGCTCTCTGACTCTCGGCGTTTCGTGGCTTTTTTCTGCCTGATTGTTTTTGTACTGCTCGGTAGGATGGATAGACTCAGGGGTCACATCTCGATGTGCAAACGGGGTAACTCCGTAGCTTGTCCGTCACGATCTCTCCGGGCTCATCGCCATGAGAGCGTAGTAGACGCCTGAAAAACCGCTTGGCAGCTGCACCATCACGCCTAGCCTGTAGATACACATCAACGACTTCGCCATCCTGATCTGCGGCTCGCCAAAGATAGTGCTGCTTGCCCTTGATCTTCACAAACACATCATCAATGCAGAACGTGTCGCCATAGCCTCGGTGCTTTCGCTTCAGCCAACGTGCATATAGTGCGTCAAATTTGGATGCACCATAATCGGATCGACTCTCGGCTGACGATAATCCCGCGCTCTGCCAGGAGATCTTCGATGTCGCGATGGCTTAGATTGAACCTGAAGTGGGACCAGACTGCGTAGCTGATGATGTCGGGCGGGAATCGGTGTCGTTTGTAAGTATTCATCCACCGATTCTAGCAATCCTGGCCGTTTAAGTTGCCGATAGCCAACAGGCCGTTTATTTATTCTATACTTGCTGCCTAGTCCGGGCGTTTTCGGAGTTACTATGGCGAATAATTATTTTTCCAGAATGCTCAGGGGGTTGGTTTTCCTGCTGTCGGTATCTTCCTGCGGTGTCGGCGCAGAGCAATTTCATGCGAAACGCCTTAACAATGCTGAGCCCATTCTCTCCAGACAGCATTTTGAACAGCTTGACGTTGCCGCTGAGGGTGAAAATATTAATGGCCCCTCGGTAATGCGCATACCTGAGTGGATACCCAAAGAAAAAAGAGCCTCATTAGAGGCCCGGTACTATATGTACTTTGGCCACCACAGGGGGAGTTATATCAGGCTGGCCTGGGCAGAAAACATCGAGGGGCCCTGGCGCTTGTACCATACCGGCAAAGGTATCGCGGATGGCGAGCGCGGTGTGCTGGATCTGGGCCGTGACCGTATGTTGGCATTGGATAACTCCCTTACAATTATCGAGCACGTAGCATCCCCCGATGTTCACGTCGATAATGATACCAAGCGAATTGTCATGTACTTTCACGGCAAGGCCGCTCATGCAGGTCAGAAGCTCTCCGGGCAGAGAACTTTTGTGGCGATTTCTCCCTGGGGACTGGATTTTTCTTCAGGGATTGAATCAGTCCCCTTGGCCGACGCTTATCTGAGAGTTTTTGAGTACGCGGGCACGTTACAGAGCCTGGCCAAAGGATATCACTTTGTCCCCCGTAACAGTGAGGCCCCCTGGTCTGTTCCTGAAAAATTCGACTTTGGTCGCAGTTTACTATGGCAAAGGAATAAGGCGGACTGCCTGAATTTTTCAAACATCAGGTATGATAGCGATGAGATATTTGCCCCGGGAAAAACTCGCGTCAGACACCTGAGCCTGTATCGGGCAGGTTCCAGACTGCATGTATTTTTTACCATGACGGGTCATTCGCCAGAACGGATTCTGGTGACGAGTGTGGACTTACACCCTGATAGCTGGTTTTGTGCCGCACCCCGGGTAGTGCCTGCTGAGATCTTACGGGCGGAAAAACTGTGGGAGGGTAGCGCTGTAAAGCCCATGCCCTCGCGAAGGGGGCCGGAGATGCATTTGGCAAATGCTCTCCGAGATCCGTTTATACTGGAGGATGAAAACAAATTGTATCTTTTTTACGCTGGCGGCGGGGAAAGCGCCATTGGCCTCGCACAGTTAACATTGACCCGGGATTGACCGTGAAAAAAAAATTGGGCTTTTTCAGCGAAGATACACCACGCGCTCAGAATGATGGGGACAGCGCAGCCGATACCATTACACGGCGCGTATTTTGTATCGGCATGAACAAAACCGGTACCTCGACCATGAATCACTGCTTTAAGTTGTTGAATCTGGCGCCTGTCGCCGCGCCCACATCCTATAGCCCGGAGGTGAGGAAGCAGATTCATCATTTTTACAAGCACAAAAATTACAATCAAATGCTGGATCTGGCCGAGAATTATAAAGCCTTCGAAGACCGGCCCTGGAATATGTGGACCATGTATCGCCATCTACATACACGATTCCCCGACAGTCTGTTTATATTGACAATACGTGATCCGGAGTCCTGGTGGCGCTCAACGGAGCGGTGGATAACGGTGACCAAGCCAGAAGTTTTGGCGCGCTACCAGCTACATCTGCGAGTTCACCAACCAAGCAAGGAATCAATGACGGACAGCTACCTCCGTTACAATCGCGAAGTCGAGGCATATTTCGCCGATACTGGCCAACTGCTACTCATGGATATAGAGCAGGGCGACGGCTGGGAAAAGTTGTGTGGTTTTCTCGATGTCCCGATTCCCGAGGAAGAGTTTCCCCACGCAAATCGACAGAAGTATTCGCCCGAAGACGCTCAGATGCTGAAAAAGAAAAAGCTTTTGAAGCACGGACTGGAATGCCAAGCCTGCCATAATCTTACCCTGGTGAAAAAGGCCGACCTGGGTGGTGCGGGCAGAAAATCAGGGCGAATAAAGGCGTTCCACCAGGCTGTGATGCCCGCTGGCATCGCGCGGCGGCTCAGGAGTACCAGAGCGGAAAGATTGCAGAATTCTCACACCGCTAGAAAGATACTTTATGGCGCACATCGTGCAGTGCAGTTTATGAAATCCCCAACGCGTAACAGATTTAACGCTGGCAATAGACGGTTCGAATCTGCACTGCCGGCGGATGAACTGGCGGTCGTATCCTGCTTTTTCAATCCCGGCGGGTCATCCCGACGGGTCAGTAATTTCAAGGCGTTTCTCTCATCCATTAAACAAAGTGGCGTCAGGTGCCTTGTTGTTGAACTCGCTTTTGGCTCAAATCTGTTCGATATCGTTGATCATGATGATGTGATACAGCTGCGGACCAACGATGTGTTATGGCATAAAGAAAGATTGCTGAATATCGGCATAAGGAGACTGTTGTCTGATGGCGTTCGCAAGATCGCTTGGCTGGATGGGGATATTGTATTTGACGACCCCGAGTGGGCGCTGGAGATCGCCAGTCGACTGGAGAAATCCAATTTATGCCAGGTGTTCGAGACGATCGGCATTCATACGCACAGTAGCGGCCATCCCATAGTGGCGGCCTCCGCGGTGAAGCACTTTCAAGACAGTGGCGAACTTTATGCGCAAGCTCCGAGAAGGGGCTGGAATCTGTTGAGCGGGATCGCCAAAGGGGGGCAGTCGGGTTTTGGCTGGGCGGCCAGGGCCGAAGTCCTGGAAAAGGCCTTATTATTTGAGAGTGCGATCGTCGGTGGTGGCGACAAGTTAATTTTTCTTGCCAGCTTGGCTCAAGATATGTCAGACAAGCGTTTCCAGTCGTTGACCCATTCCAAATTTAAATGTGACGCCTGCGGTTATCGTAACAAGTCTGAAGCTTATGAGAACAACTTTCATGAATGGGCGGGGCAATGGTCAAGCGCAGTGGGCGGGGCGGTCGATTACGCCCGCCTCCATATTAGTGATATGTACCACGGTCAGCGCAGTGACCGGGGTTATTTGACACGTCACGACATTCTGTACCGCAATAAGTACGATCCGGCCACGGACTTGACCGGCGAGCATTCACATTGTCTTGAGTGGTCGCCGGGGAAGGAGCAGCTGCGGCGGGAAGTCGAGGCGTACTTTCTGTCGCGTCGGGAGGATGTGTGATCAAGCTGGCACTGATACCCTGTACATTGTTTTACTGAAACGACTTTTCACAATGTCCTATTCCAAATCAATGGGACTCATCTTCGTAGCGATCCCCAAGACGGGGACCACCAGTGTGACCCATGCCTTGCGGTCCCTCGATAATGCCGCGGGAAGCCTGCAACTGGTCAAGGAAAGGGTTGACGCAGCCTATCGAAGAAAGTATCGGCTTGATTGAGATTGGTGATTCCAAGCCGGGCAGGGCGAAGCACCTGTCTGCGGTTCAGATCAAGTACATTCTGGGCGAGGCTGAATTCAACCGCTGCTTCAAATTTACCCTTGTCCGCAACCCTTGGGCGAGAATGATTTCGAGATATTTTTATACCCATGTTGAAGCAGAACCGCGCCTGCTTGAAAAGCTCCGCTGGGGTACCACAAGAGACTTCCATGATCTGGATTTTGATGCCTGGCTTGGCAAGCGATGGAAGTATCATCAATCTGGCAAGCGGGCGACCATCCAGTTGAAAAAATCACGGACCTTGATGGTCATCTCCTGGTGGATCATGTGGGCCGTCTGGTAAGTGTTTAGGACACCTTGGACAGGGTCAGCCGGGAAGTCGGTATCAGTCGCCTCGAAATGCCCCATAAAAATCGCACGCAACAAGGCCACTGTGCGCCACACTACAATCAACATACGCGGGATATGGTTACAGAAATGTGTAGACAGAATATTGAGTACTTCGGTTATCAATTCGAAGAATAGAATCTTGGTGTGACGCGACTGTATTGCGGTTGTTATCCCCTACGGGTATGACGCTTCCTAATCTTCATCGAAGTCATCATCATCCGAATAAGTATCGCCACCCTGGTAGGCATGCAGCACGCGATCAGGGCAGGGCGTGTTCTCCGGGTTCGGGCTGTTTGCCGCCAGCGTCGCCGCCGCCAGGAATTCCATGAAACGCCGGACCTGTCGGTTAAAACGTGCCGACTTGACAACGGCTTGGACAACCCTGTTCAGGCTGGTAAAAAAATACCGCAAGGCAATCAGATAGGTTACCCAGAGACTCCAGTTCCCCTGTTCTTCCTGTAAAACCCAGAAACCCAGTGACAGGACCAGTACCATCAGGCCTAGGGTATTTGCCGTGTTCATCAACAGTTGCCCGAATGTCTTTGCCTTTAATCTCTTGAAATAAAGTCTGTGACGGGAACCAGCTTGGCCCAGGGCGAGTTCCTGATCGATCGCTCCGGGCAAAAGATGAGCTTTGTTTTCCCAACTCGTGGACAGAAGCTCTAGCTGTTGGGCGAATACGGGCTGTGAACCTCTTTCACGGGAAGTAATCGTGTCCGCAATTTTCTTGCTGACCCAGTAAAGCCCTGCGATAGGAATCCCTATTATGACGAAAATGAGAAGGGAGAATTGTAGATTGATGTAGAGGATGGCACCTGCACTCAGCATCACGCGCACGGCGGGGATAACGGATCGCAAGAGTAAGCGGGCCATGCGACTGCGATGACTAACGTCAGTAGACAGGATTTGCTGAAGGTGCCTGAAGGAAACCCGTCGCGGACTTTTTTCGGGGGAAAACCAGTGAGGCAGCCTGCTCGAGAGCGACAGGGCTTGCTGTGCTCCCGACGCCTGATAGCGGCGGCAGGTGTCGATTATAGCCATATTTGACCGGTACTCGAGCAGGGCAAAGCCGAAAAAAAGAACCGCGGTTGCCACCGCGACCAGCGCAAACAGGGCCAGGGAGGTTCTTGGGGCGTAGCCGTACAAGAGCTCATTGCCTTCTAGGGCTCTCATATAAGCAAACAAAACCGCCAAGGACAGCACCTGACAACCCAGACTGGCGGCGCTGGCTGTAAGCACTTTAGTCGTATCGGCGGGAAAATGCCCGAAAAGATCCGCACCGAGTTCATAAACGAGACGAGTGTACCGGCGAGTCGCTGCAGCGGCGCGGTGCAGTCTGTATTTGGCAATGCCCTGGCTTTGGCCCAGTGGTTCTACCTCGAGATTGGTACCGGAACCGTATACTCGACTGCACGGTTTTCCAGAGCGTCTAAGTGATTGATGTTCTTGTCTAAGCGCTCAATTGAGCGCTTAGGATATTGCTAAAGATAACAAGAGCTTACGAACTATGCAATGCGTTGAGTTGTGCCTATTGCGTGCCCCGAAGGCGCGGTTGTGGGCCGGCGACAAGTCACTCCAGGACTGTAATTAATGGAATCGGCCTTATTATTCTGAGACATCGTGTTTAAACTGGTCTCTCGGAGTCATTGCAAACGCCCCGGCTTTCCAACGCGGTACTTAAAAATTAACTTCAGCAGGCGACTGAAATCATCACCCAACACTCAGGCTACCGCTTTTTCCCATCCGCTAAACGCACTGGTCCTGAGGTCACGATAATGTTGAGCTTTTACCAAGTGCCTTCCCAGATTGAACAAATTACTGACGGCAGCATGCGCGCCCAGAAAACGTTGAGCCTGCCTCACTGACTTGAACCCTCGCATCCCCCGCTCTCTCTCCCTAGTGGCCTCGTGAGATTGCTCTGCTCGATTATTCTCATACTGCTCAGCACTATGGATCGTCTCCGCCATCAACTCCCTATGAGCGACAACGTCACTTCGCAGCTTATCAGTCACAATTTTCTTAGGCGCACAGGCTCCCGAATTTAATACACCAGAGCCGACTCGATTCGCGAGTGACGATGATACCCCGCTCAGCCAGAAGATCTTCAATATCGCGGTGACTCAGGTTGAAACGATAGTAGAGCCAGACTGCATAGCTGATGATATCCGGTGGGGCGCGCCTAGCCGGAAACGATGTCGTTTGTATGTGTTCATGCGCTGATTCTAGCCCAAATCCGCGACTTTACTTGACAGTATCCTTTAACTTGCCGATACCCATTAATTGCCAGTGTGGCAGACGAGCAGCGCCGAGCTAAATAGGCGATCTTAGTCTGTGTGCAGGGGAGACGAATCACTTCCCCATAGCTGCCGAAGACGTTGATCACGTCCGCAATTCCATCGATAGTATTTGTAGCGTACCGGATTTTTCAGATAGTAATCCTGATGGTATTCCTCGACGGGCCAAAAAGTACTCCCATCCCTGATTTCGGTATAGACATGTTGACCGGCAAACCGTGCCTCAACCTTCGCTTTCGATTGTTGTGCTAAGGCTCTCTCCTCAGCGCTGTTTGGAAAAATGGCACTGCGGTAACTAAACCCCTTATCGCAAAATTGGCCTTTATCATCGAAAGGGTCCACGTTGACCCAGAACAGGTCAAGCAAGTCTTGGTAGCTCACGATGGCTGGATCATAGGTGACCTCAACGGCTTCAAAATGGCCCTGATGACTGCCTGAGTAAGTGGGATTTTTCAGCGCGCCCCCGGTAAAGCCAGAGGTAACGCTGGTGACACCTGCGCGTTTTTCGAAGTCAGATTCCATGCACCAGAAGCAGCCGCCAGCAAATACTGCTGTGGCAGTGGCAGTGGCTGAGCTTACCGGCGCGATGCCAACAAGAAGGAGAATTGTGAGCAAAACTGAGAAACGCATAGCGTGAGTCTCCGCGACCCTTGAACTGTATCTAATGAACACAACGTTGTCTTAGTCGTCCAATACTAGGCAATTCGCTCGACAAAATAAAGAAAACCGGCTGTGTGTAACGCATGTTGTATAAACCTGTTTTTTTTCGATTAACTCAAGAAATCGACAGTTTCCATCGCGTTATCCGGCTGCTCTCATCCAAGCTGGCAGAAACTGGGACATTGTATAGACACCGGAAGCCGGGGCCGGGGCCGGGGCCGGGGCCGGGGACAAATGAACACGTTTATGTTGATATTGCTGATTACATTGCTGCTGGTGCCACAGCTTCCTTCGCTTTTTCCTAATAGCCTGAACCGAGATAAATGGTTGTTTGCAGTTCTTTGTTTATAATAAATTTTTAGTAACCGTCGCACTTGTCCTGCTTGTACTGTCACCAATCCCGCGCTACACAAAGAATTGGAGCAGGCCATACAATTGCTGGAAACCGCTATATACTGCGTACATGCCCCGCCTCGACCGCTATCTCAGCAGCTTGTTAGACATCAACCGCAAGGACGTGCGGCTAATGCTGGCTCAGGGTCGGGTTGAAGTTGATGGTGCTAAAGCCACGAATATCGGCCAGGTAATCACCGCCTTTAGCCAGGTGTGCTGCGACGGCCAGACGGCCCAGGCTAACAAAGCGCGCTACCTGATGCTCCATAAACCCACTGGTGTGGTCAGTGCGACCCGCCATGAGCAACATCGCACTGTGATCGATCTGCTGCATCAGCCCTACCGGGATCAACTGCACATAGTGGGCCGACTGGACTTAAATTCCACCGGGCTGATACTGCTCACCAACAATGGCCAGTGGTCCCGTCAGCTGTCTCTACCCACAAGCAAACTGGAAAAACGCTACCGGGTAACCGTGGAACAGCCCATCACCCAACAATACGTGGACGCATTTGAAAATGGTGTGTACTTCGCCTACGAAAATATCACCACCCGACCCGCTACGTTAAATATACGCAGCGACTATGAGGCCGAGGTAGTATTGACCGAAGGGCGTTATCACCAAATCAAACGCATGTTTGGTCACTTCGACAACAAGGTATTGAGTATTCACCGCTTTGCGGTGGGTAAAATCCTTCTGGATAAGAGCCTGGCACCGGGGCAAAGCCGGGAGCTGACAGCGCAGGAGCTGAATTGATTATCGACTATGAAAACAGGGTAGTGTGGTAACCGGGACGGCTTCGGGTAATTGCGCGACCACCGCAGCGAACAACTGTTCGGTACCATAGGCCGATATTTCGCTAATTTCTGCAGCTTGGTTAACAAGATCAGCGGGGCACTCCAGTCCCAACAGGCTGTTTATTTATCCTCTTTTGTGGAGCATCTATCATCCTGCACTCTCTAACTCGGGATATTTTAAAGTATCTTATTCACTGATTTTATCGAATTTAATACGCTCAGCTATCAGCACCCTGATAACGCTTTACACTTGCTTGCACGGATTCTTCCAGAAGCGTGACGCTGTCCGGATCTACGAAGCTAGTGCAGCCGCGAACTGTGCCAGTATAGACGGTAGCGTCTTGGGGGCGCTGCACCGGTTCTGGCGTAACCGTAAAAAAGTTCTTCGTTGTTGCGGCACTTGTGTCGGGGTAGCCCCCCACTACAGCGGCACCGTGCATGTTGTCTGTGCACATATACAGTTGAGGATTTAGTAAATAGAAAATCGTGTGCGCATCAAATAGTGCCTGTCCGTCAGTTTGCGAGAAGATCGCGCTCCAATATTGCGCATGTGCCTGTGAAGCCTGGCCATAGAATTGTTGTTCCAGGCTTGCACCTCCGGCAGCCCAGTAATCGATGACCCCAGTGGGTAAAATGCCAAATTGTGATACTTCAAACATGATTGCTGTAAACGCCACTTCAGTCTGCTGGAGGACAAGCCCAAGTGCAGTCGGATCCATGGCGAAATTGAAATCTACAACGTCAATGCCCTGCAGTACAGGCTTGCCGTCTCTCGATCCCACCAAACCGACAATCTCTCTGAGCTTATTAAAACTATCAGGGAAGGCACGTTGCAAGCAGGCAATGTCAGTAAATGGGCCCAGCGCGATCAGCGTAACCATTCCACTCGCATTGGTATCTAGAACGTCCCGCATGAGTCGGACTCCATCGTTAACGCAAAAAACTGCGGGCTCACCGCCTAGCGGCTCGAAACGCACTGGCAGGGCATCGAGAAATCCCTCCGCACCGATTCTCAAAATATCCTTGTCGAAGCCGAGTATAGCCAACCCTCTGCGGGCAGATTCGAACGAGGGCTGGGCTTTATTATTACCGAAGCTAGTAATAATACCTTGGATATCAAGATTGGCCTGCAGCGCCAGCGTTACCGCATAGGCGTCGTCAGTATCCGCGGCATGTCGATCTGGACCGTTGGTTGCGCCATTTATGACACCCAAGCCATAGTCCGTAGAAAATATTAAAACGCTGGCAGGGTTTGCGCTATTCGAAGAGCTGCAACCAATTACGATAGACACCAGTGATAATAATACTAATTTGAGAACGCACAGTTTTACCACGATGGCCTCAGGTATGGGCAAAGTCAGCCGCCCTTTTTTGATTGATAGCGTTGATTATCTGGCGACAGTCTACACTACCCCACTAATGCAGAGTGAATAGGTAATCGGGTATCAGCCAACTAGCACTGTGGGACAGCTGAAATCTTGTCTTTTCTCAAGCAACGATTCGAGAATGAGGGATGCGGGGCTTGAACTCGATACGACAAGAGCTGTGAAAAAACCTACTCCCAACAGGACGCTCATTTGTCCTACACCTAAACACTACGTTTTTTTATGATCGGAAAAGTGCGAGCGCCCGACTCTGGGGGATGGCCCATAAGCTGGAGTCGATGGGTGTAATCTGACCCTGGTGCTAACATTCCCAGCTATAGATGCTGCCCTTCAAGGTAGTACCAACGGCCATCTATTTTTTCGAATTGACTGATTTCATGTAGACGATGGCCCTTGCCATCGACCTTGAATCGAGCAACAAACTCCACAGTACCGGTCAAATCACTCGCTCCCCCCAATTCAGCAGTTCTTACGCTGAGACCCAGCCAGCGGTGCTTCCCTTCCAAGCTTACTTTACTTGGGCGCGTACCTGGGTGCCAAGTCGCCAGCAAATAGGGCTCGTCACATGCTACAAACGCGCAGTACCGAGAGCGCATCAACTGTTCAGCGGTTTGGGGAGTTTCTCCGCACACTAAATAGCGACCACAGCACCTGGAATAATTCGCTTCGCTGCCACAGGGGCATACCGCTGAATCAACTTGAGGTTTTTTGATCGTCATACCAGTGAGGCTATCACATGCTAGGCGCCCTCCTCTGCGCCAGACTGCCCACCTTTCGGCAAATCTTGGGCAGAGTACAGATAGGGCCATGGAGTCAGCTGGCGGGCTACTGACAGTGATACCTCGTTCAGCGAGTAGATCTTCAATATCTCGATGGCTTAAATTGAATTTGCAGTAAAGCCAGACAGCGCAGCTGATGATATCAGATGGGGGGCGCCTAGCTGGAATCGGCGACGCTTGCAGGTATTCATTGACAGATTCTACCCATTACCGCGACTTAATCTGGCACTACCAGGTCCGATGGGAATCGGTGGCGTTTATATGTATTCATGCACCGATTCTATCAATTTGGTCAGGTTGACTTGTCAGTACCCCAATAAATATTCAGTCAGTCTCTTCCACCTCTGAGTCTGTAGCCGTCAGTAACAACGCTGCCATTTGGTTCTGCAGTTTCAATTGCTCCGCAACGTGGTGCTCGTCTAAAGGGTCCAGCTGAAATATTTTCTGGTGCAGGGGGGCGAGCGTTATATAACCCAGCAGCATGCTATGAAAAGCCATGATGACGGGTGTAATAGCCGAGGACTGTTCCAGGACCTTCGAGAAGAACGGTCTGTACCATTCCGTCACAAGCTTCTCCAGGTGTTCGCCCGAACTGAGTGTCGCCTGCTGGATGAGACGCGGAATATTGGGATTGTCGATATGGTGTTTTACCAACTGCTCCAATAGCTCAAATGACTGCGGCTCTACCACGCTGGCGGGGAGCTCCGTAACCGCTTTCATCGGCGTGAACAGGCGATCTATCACTGCATCGTAGATGGCAGCTTTGCTACTGTAGTGTTTATAGATGGCAGGCCCGCGAACCCCCACTGTATCGGCGATATCCACGATTGAGGTCGCCTCATAACCGGTGTTTGCGAACAGCGTCTCCGCGGCGTCCAGAATACGGGTTTTGGAGGAGCTGATCATCGAGCTGTTCCTGGTTCGTTAAGGCTGCAAGGCTAAACCGCCAATGGTTGACGTACTGCCTCTACTCGATTAGGTTACAGGTTAGTAACCTATAACTCCAGCCCCACGCTATAGCGGCGCTTTTATGGCAAGGCGTCAAGGTCGTAGGTCTCCGATACGAATGCTTCGTGGTAGTCGTTCAGAGAAGCGTAGATCAGCGCATAACGACTCGAATGAAGTAGAACCGGGACAAAATCAGGACAAAACAATGAATGAGTTTGGGAGCAAGACTGCAGTTGTCACGGGCGCGGCTAGCGGCATCGGCCTACAACTGGCCAAGGTATTCGCCGAGCAGGGCATGAACGTGGTCCTGGCGGATATAGAACAGAATAAACTGGATGATGCCGTTGTTGAGGTAACCGCTATTGGCGTGAAAGCGATCGGCGTACTGACGGATGTCGGTTCTGGTGAGTCTGTAGCGGCATTGTGTCGGGCCACGGTTGAACGCTTTGGCAGTGTGCAGATCCTGTGCAACAACGCTGGCGTGTACACTGGTGGTCTGCTCTGGGAACAAACTGAAGACGACTACGAATGGCTAATGAAGGTGAACCAGTGGGGGATCATCCACGGCATGCGTCATTTCGTCCCGCAAATGATTGCACAGGGAGATGAATGCCATATTGTGAACACCTCTTCCATGGCATCGATGTGCACCCTGCCCTTTGCCGGTATTTAC
This sequence comes from Candidatus Marimicrobium litorale, assembly GCF_026262645.1. Taxonomy (NCBI): domain Bacteria; kingdom Pseudomonadati; phylum Pseudomonadota; class Gammaproteobacteria; order Cellvibrionales; family Halieaceae; genus Marimicrobium; species Candidatus Marimicrobium litorale. The sequence continues at coordinate 3,602,106 of NZ_SHNO01000001.1, read as the reverse complement.
CACATGACCAAACATGCGGCTCTGGCGCTGAGCGAGTGCCTGTTTCACGAACTGGCTATGACAGCACCACAAATTAGCGTATCCGTGCTTTGTCCGGAACTAGTGAACACGAGTATTGCGACGTCTTCACGCAATCGCCCTGCTGATTTGGCAGAAGAGAACATCACTGACATGCAAAAAATGTCGATGACGGCGATTACCGATGCCACTGCCGGCTCTTTGGCACCGCGAGTATTGGCAGAGCGTGTACTGCAGGCTATCAAAGATCAGCTGTTCTATGTATTACCACCTGCCGAAAACCCCTGGCGCGAGACAGCGAATACCCGGCTTGACGATTTGCGCGAAGTGCGGAATCCAACCTTCGCTCCGCCTGCCATATAGGCGTCAAGTGGTGTATTCGCATTTCAGGAGAGCATCGTAGTGGCTGATAAATACAGTCTACATAACGACTTCAAAAAGGTCCCGGTACTGAATGTCAAATTCAGCCCACTGATCATCGCACCTTTGAACTTTCTATTGCGATTGACTCGAGTACTGGCAAAGCGGCCAGAGGGCGTCACCATCGTCCCCCGCAGCGTTACGGCCGATGACGGAGAGCCGATCAAGGTTAGAGTGATAACACCAGACAATGTACAGTCCGACGCGCCTTGCTTGATCTATTACCACGGTGGCGCTTTCGCCATGACGTTTTCCAGCATGCATATCGAAAATTCCGCACGCTATGCAAGAGCAACAGGCTGCATAGTCGTATTCGTCTGTTATCGACTGGCCATGAAAAACCCATTCCCCGATGGGTTTGACGATTCTTATACAGCGCTGAGCTGGGTTGTTGCGAACGCAAGAAGACTCGGTGTCGATCAATCGCGCATCGCTGTGGGCGGTGATAGCGCAGGGGGCGCATTGGCTGCAGGCGTTGCGCAGAAGTGCAGAGATAAAGATCTGATTCAGCTCTGCGGCCAGATGCTGATTTATCCTGTCCTGGACCATCGCTGCGGCACCACCTCGGCCACAGACTTTGTGGATGTTCCTTTGTGGAATGCCATATCGAACAAGCGCATGTGGGACATGTATCTGAAGAATTTCAATTCGTCAGCGCCTCCACTCTACGCAACACCAGGCCATGGCGAAGTGAGCAACTTACCCGCTACATATATCGAAACTGCTGAGTTCGACCCCCTTCGCGATGAGGGACTCAATTATGCTGCGCTACTGACAGCGAAGAAAAATATACTACTGCTCAATGAAACGAGCGGCACAATTCATGGTTACGATGGTTATGGAAAAAATGAAATTGTCGTTGCCTCAATGCAAAAAAGGATTGACTTCTTAAAGACGGTTTTCGCCTGAATAGAGCAGTACCGTCGCAGGAAGAAGCGATAGAAACAGGACGCAATCATGAGTAAACGCTTACAAAACAAAGTAGCGCTGGTTACTGGCGCTGCCTCCGGCATTGGTTTCGCCTGCGCCAAACGCTTTGCCGAAGAGGGTGCTGCCGTAGTTGGCCTCGATCTTAAGGCGTCTGAGCACTGGGATGAAATCGCATCGTTAACGAACAACAATCTCTTCATTGAAGCCGACGTCACCAGCCTTGCAGCACAGCAGGCGGTGGTCGCTCAGGCAGTAGAAACCTTTGGTTCTCTGGATGCTCTGGTTACGTCTGCAGGAATTGGCGATGCCGGGCCTGTACACATGGTTGACGAAGACGCCTGGCGACACGTGATCAACATCAATCTCAATGGCACCTTTTTCTCAACCAAAGCCGTATTGCCCCAGATGATGGAGCAGCGCAGTGGCAGTATCGTCACCATTGCCAGTTGCGAAGGCGTCGTTGCCACCGAGGGTGGTAGTTCATACAACGCATCTAAAGCAGGCGTGGTAAATCTAAGTAAGAACATTGCCATCGACTACGGCCGTATGGGCATACGGTGCAACGCTTTGTGCCCTGGGTTTATTGAAACTCCAATGTTCGACAGCGTACTCAATCAGGATTTCATGAAAGAAGTGAAGGCCGACATCATGGCGCAAACCAAACTGGGACGCTTTGGTGAGCCGGTGGAAATGGCAAATGTTGCCCTGTTCCTGGCGTCAGAAGAAGCGTCATTCGTTACTGGCCAAGCCATCGTAGCCGATGGCGGTTACATTGCCGGTCATAGCCACGGCATCGTGGAGATGATGGGCCTAACATGAGCTCCACACCGATGCTACAGCCTTGGCGAACTCAGGGAATATAGCTATGCAAGATACACCCACATTGCGCGTCGCCATCATTGGCACAGGAATAGCAGCGGGTCTTGAGCTTTTTCAAAAAGTCTTCACTGAGTTCACGATTTTTGATGCACTTGACGCCCCAGGTGGCACCTGGAGCCTAAACACCTACCCCGGTCTGGCTTGCGATGTCTGGGCTCACTCCTACTCATTTTCCTATGCCCCGAACCCCGACTGGACAGCGAGCTTTGTCGAGCAGCCCGAGATTCAGCCCTATCTGGCGCGTTGTGCGACGGAATTCGGACTGGACTCACACATGACGCTGAACACCAAAATCAGCAGTGCGCACTATCAGGAAGGTGGCAACTGGAAACTACAAACCAGCCAGGGTGATGAGCATGAGTTCGACGTTGTCATCAATGCCATGGGCAATCAGCACACGCCGCAGTTTCCCGATGTCCCCGGGATGGACTCTTTTGAGGGAGACAGCTGGCACGGAACACACTGGAACCACGATGCAGATCTGGCAGGGAAGCGCGTCATCGTAGTGGGCTCAGCAGCAAGCGCAGTGCAAATTGTGCCCGCTGCCTTTGTAATACGCGGCGCTCAATCGGGTGCTTATCCACAAGATCTGGATCAAGATTATCTTGGCTTGGGTGGTAACAAAGTAGCCGTGCGCTCCTCTGCACAAGGAGAGGACGGCGCAGAGGCTTCATTCGCGGGGCAGTATGACTCCGTTCTCAATGTTGTTGGAGAAGTGCATCTACGCAGCGCTATAGATCACTGCGTAGCATCCGGCACTACCGAGCGCACCCTCGTCTATCAAGTAAATCAAGGTGACACGGGTTGTGTGACCCTGCTAACGGAGTGATCAATGACATGAGCAATGACACGAGCAATGACACGACAGCAAAACTGAAAGCAGTGATCTTCGATTTCGGCGGCGTCTTTACAGACTCGCCCTTTCACGCCTTTACCGCCTACGCAGAAAAGATCGGCGCATCCGACAAACAGGTCACCGACATTGCCTTCGGCGGTTACGGACATGATGGCAGCCACCCTTGGCACCAGGTAGAACGTGGTGAGATTTCACTTGAAAGCGCACGCGACAGCATTCTGGCGCTAGGGCAAGCGCAGGGGCTGAATGTCGACATTTGGGAGGTATTCATGGCCATGGCCGAAAACGGGGGCGGGCTGCGCACCGAACTGGTTGAATACGTTGCAAAAATTCGTGCCTCAGGTTTAGGCACCGGCATAATCACTAACAATGTTTTAGAGCTCAAAGAGCACTGGCGAGGCATGTTGCCCGTGGATGATTTGTTCGACTTTGTCATCGATAGCAGCGAAGTCGGTATGCGCAAGCCAAACCCCGCCATTTTTGTAAAAGCATTGGAGATAGGCGGCCTCGCTGCAGAAGAAGTGATCTTTCTAGACGACTTTGAAGGCAATGTTATTGCTGCACGAGAGCTTAACATTCGCTCAATACTGGTGGATGGCGATGGTGCGAAGACCGTCGCCGACCTTGATGCCGCATTAGGTCTGAACTAGATATTGCAGTGCCTCTACTGAGCGTCAATCGATGAAAACACTCCATCAAAAGGTTGTTGTGATAACCGGTGCGGCCAGCGGTATTGGTCAGGCGCTTGCTCGCGCCATCGCCGCCAGAGGTGCCGTGCTGGCCCTGGTGGATATCGATGAATCCGGACTTCAAGCTATTAGCGAGGAACTGTCAAAAACTGGCTCTACAGTGTCATCCCACAGAGCCGACGTCAGCGACCGAGCCAGCATGGAACAACTCCCTTCGGCTATCGTCACGGCGCATGGATCGATCGATGTGCTGATCAACAATGCAGGCGTAAGCGTCGGCGCGATGTTTGACGATCATTCGATTGAAGACGCCGAGTGGTTGTTGGATATAAATCTGAAGGGCCTCATTTACGGCTGTAAATTTTTTCTGCCCTATTTGAAACAATCGCCCGAAGCCCACATTGTGAATCTATCCAGCATGTTTGGTTTCTTTAGTATGCCCGGACAGGCGATGTACTCAGCCTCCAAAGCAGGTGTTCGCGGTTTCTCCGAAGCACTGTGGACTGAGCTGGCCTCAACCACCGTGCGTGTAACCACCGTGCACCCTGGCACCATTCGAAGCAATGTCATTCGCACTTCACGCATGCTGGATGCCGACGCACAGGCAAAGGCCTCCGAGCTGCAGGAAAAGTATGGGATGCCGACGGACAAAGCCGCCGAAAAAATTGTTAGAGCCGTCGAACGAAAAAAATTACGCGTTATTGTTGGTGCCGATGCGCATATCGCGGAGTTCCTGAAACGGATTTTCCCCGTTTCGTTTCAGCGCTTTATAGGATTTTTCTTTAGATAACGCCTCGCTAGGGCAGAACACTCTGGCTAGGACCGAAAACAGACCGGCGACCCTATTCAAATAAACAAGAGAGTAACTAAAAATGGCAAAATCAAAGGCACAAGTATTACTGGAGCGGTACTGGGAAGAAGCCAGCAACCAAGGCAACTACGAGTTAGTACGCGAGGTTTGCGCAGACCCCATTATTCGTCATGACCCCGAGGGTAAAACCACAGCCCTCAGCCATCAGGAGCAGATTGATCGTGTAAGGATGGTGCGTGAGGACGTTGGCATTCATATCGAACGAATTATTACTCACGCCGACGATACATATGTAACCTCAATTTGGGAAATCACATCCGAGAAAGACGAGTCACTACAACTCTGTGGTATTGAGGTATTTAAGGTTGAAGATGGAAAGCTAGCGCATTGCTGGAACACGCCCTACGGCAACGGAAAATGGGGATAAGGCGCTTGGAATTTTCTCTTGTAAAAAGCAATTCCGCAACCTAACTATTTCAGGAGCTAGCATGTCATGTCGTCAATGAGCCCCCATGCAGATCGCAGATTCAATATTGAAGGCGAGGACCTTGGCTATCCCACCCTGTTTCACAACGGCAGTACGTCAGTGGGTATGTTCATTGTACCGAGCAGGGTCGCGAACGAACTGATTGCCGACAGTGGCTTCACCGTCGCGGAGGTGGCGCCCGGCAAGGCCGTATTGAGCTTCGCGGGCGTACACTATACCGATACCGAATGTGGCACCTATGAAGAAATTGGCTGCGCCTTCTTTGTGAACAAAGTCTCTGGTAAGCCCCTACTTCCCTACCTCGGTACCTGGATCAATATTCTGCGCGGTAATCAGCCATCATTCACTTGGTTTTTACCGGTAACGGAAAAGTCAGCCCTGGAGTGCGGCATTCAGATGTGGGGCTATCCCAAGACAATCGAAGACATTCGCCACAGTAAATCTTCTGACCGTAGCGTAACGACACTGCACCGTGATGGGCAGGAAATATTGCGTTATAGCGTTAGCAACACAGGTTCCGGGACTCTCAAGCCGCTAAATTCACCGGTCTATTCTATTTTTGAAGGCAAACCGCATCTGGGTTACCTGTCACAACAATTTTCCGATGCAGCCTACGGTCGTGATGGTGAACTGGCACTGTCAGACCATGATCTCGTAGCGCCTCTGCGCCGGCTGGGCCTGCCAAAAAAACCGCTGATGTCTGGGCACATGGGCAAGTTGCGTTTCAGTATGAGCGCACCTGAACCACTGACTTAGGACGAGCTTTGTGTCAATGAAACCTGGAACAGTAGTGATAACAGGCGGTGCCAGCGGTATTGGACGAGCTTTTGTCGAGCGTTGGGCATCGCGGGGCTGGCACGTTTGCGTGCTGGACATGAACGAGACTGCCCTTGGCGAGCTGGCTTCTGAACGAGTCAGCACATTCATATGCGACGTAGCAAACCTTGAGCAGGTACAGGCGACCATACAGGCTATACTTACGCAGCAAGGAGCCATCGATCGTCTGGTTCATTGCGCCGCCATCATGCCTGCAGGGAAATTGGCGACGATGGACCCCAAAACCACCAATCTTCTCATGTCTGTGAATTACGGAGGTACGGTGAACGTAGTACACACTGTGATGCTGGAGATGCTGATCCGCGATGCTGGAGAGATCATTGTCTTTGGCTCGACGGGAGGTGCCATACCGGTACTGGACTGCGGCGCCTACTGTGCCACCAAGGCGGCAACAAACTTCTATTTAGAAATACTGGCCGAAGAGAACCGCGATACAGGATTGCATTTCATGCTGGTGTGTCCACCCCTAGTCAACACTCCACTTCTGCAACAAGCGATGGCTACCGCCCAGCCAAAAACCGTAAGTTACTCCATAGAAAAGCAGCGTTATATGACACCGAATCAGGTGGTCGATGCGGTTGAGCGAGGCCTAAAGAAGAAGGTACCGATACTTTGGCCTGGCATGGAGGCCAAGATACTTCAGTGGCTGAGGCGCTTTTCACCGCGACTGCTGTGGAAAGTTATGCACGCCGCGAACTAAGTCTTATTTCGTTTCCACTGAAGATCTTCAATCCCGCCAGAAAGTACTGACATATTAACTTCGGAAGGCGACGGAAGTGAGCACCTGAAACATAAGCAACCGCCCTATCAATTCATTGAACGGGTTTCGACAAGTTAACTCCTTCAGGCTCAGGAATTCTTGCCTCAGGTCTCACGCCACGGCCCTACTCACTCACCGAACGCGCTGAGCCTGTGCATGGCGAATTGCTATTTCACTCTGTGAATATGTACCGTACCGTTCGGCCCCAGCTCGGAAGTTCGGTCCAGGAAACCACCTAGCATTCTTCCACTTACAGCAACCAAACCAGCGAACAGACCCAACCCAGGCTCAGCATATGTTCAATCTCGGTCACCCTCACCTGACAACCTAGGTAACCTAGTTAGCTTTCTTTGGCTTGCTGCCCTGCTTCTCTGTAGACCACCCGACTCATAATCCCGGTCGCTGAGAGTAAATCGATAGTAGAGCCAGACGGCGTAGCTGATAATGTCCGATGGGGGGCGCCTAGCCGGAATCTGTGTCATTTATATGTATTCATCACCAGATTATCTCATTTAGGCGCGTTAACTTGGCGATACCATCAAATTATTACAAACAACGGATTGCGGACAATCATTTATCGCGGTTCAGGCTATTAAATGACCTGGAACTAAACTAGAGTTTCCACGAAGCCCGGATGGCTTGCTATCCAGTGAAGACAACGGTGGTATAAAATTGTAAGGACAGCGACAACATGGAGCATATCGATAGGTGGACGCTGCTCGTTTTGGGTGACAGCATTAGTGCCTCATATGGATTGGAGTTGACTCAAGGATGGGTTGCCGGGCTAGAACGAGCTCTGCGGGAAACGTACTCCGACTGTACCGTCATTAATGCGAGTGTATTCGGCGCGACCACAGCCGATGGGCTTAAACTTTTACCCGAGCTCCTTGAAAAATATCGACCCAACCTCATTGTAGTCGAGCTAGGCGGAAACGATGTGCTTAGGGCCTCACCCTTGCCATCTTTAAAAGAGAATCTGAGCAGACTGGTAGACACATCTCAACAGGGTGGTGCCCTCGTCGTCCTGGCTCCAGCAGAAGCGCTAGGCGAACACGGCGGGCGATATGCTGCGGGTGTTCGAAAGGTCTTTCGGGAGATTGCAGAGAGTTTCAGTTGCGTTTTGGCGCCGTTTATTCTCGAGAATGTTTACCGAGAGCCGGATTTAATGCAGGACGACGGTATACACCCAAACGCAGCAGCCCAAGCACAGATGGTTCAGACGATGCTACCATCAATTTTTAGCGCTATGGATGGTCGCACATAGCGACGTTGCAGCACTCTTTAAGGCCCAACAGAGAAACGAATTTTTCGGTATAGATAAACGAGTACCTAGGCTGGTACGCAAGCACTTTTAGAATCCGAGAACGCCAGAAAAACGCCATCGGGTTCAATATCCGCTTTGTGAGAAAAGCCATTTGGATAGAGTTCGGCGACAAGCCTTTCCGCTAGATTAATAATGCCGATCGAAAGTTGTTTTCCAATGCAGGTATGTACTCCCTTCCCGAAGCCGATGTCATGCGCACTTGTGCCGCTTGCCGACCCATCGACCGTGAGTTCGCTCTCAGTAGGCACCAGGTACACGTAAACCGTATCACCGACCATAAAATTGACGCCAGCAATCTCGGTTTCGGCGACACACTCTCGAGGAACAAATGACGTAGGGCGATAGCGATGGGTGTGTTCAACAAATTTTGATTTATTATCTTCAATCAGATTCGCACATATTGCGCCTGAAACAGGGTCTATTCCCATCGCGATGAACGCCTGAGCTACAAGATGGCTCACATGATCTGTCTCTTCTCTACCTGGAATGTTCCTGTCTTGGTACAAATATTCCAAGGTTGTGTTCATTGCTAGTTGTCGGGCGGGGTGAAAATGAACACAAAAAATATTACAGCGCATATCCAGAGCGCGCATAATTCTTAACAATGAAAAATTGGTTAGTTTCGCAATTACTAAGGCGCTACAGACTCGGGTAAACTTGTCGGCAAATTCTACTGGACTTACGATTCTATCTTTTCTCTTTCGAAAATAATCTCCGATAATTCTCTCTTTGTTTTCTAGCTCATAGTTTGCCTCCTCCAATATGACATTGAACTCTTTTTTTAGCTGACGGTGCTCGTCGCCCTCTTTAAACAGCGGTATATTTTCATAAAATTGATCAATCAGCTCAACAGATTTTCCTCCGCTAGCCAAGTGTTCCAAACCAGCCTTAAAATAGTTTGAGTTTTGAAAGTTCTTTGACGTTAATACTTGAGACGAAATGCTGGTATCGAATACGATAACCGCACGATCCTCTTCGTCTCCAATCACCTTGATGGAGCAATCTCCACTGGATCCGTACAAAGTTCGTCGGCGGGTCGCTCGATCTAACGTCCGCACCAAGTCAAACTGTGTTTTTAGCTTCATTAACGAAATAACTCCATTTCTGGCCTATACAAAGCCTATTTACACCAGTGGATTATCGGGTAAAAATTTTTGGTTTCCCAAAGATACTCTAGCGTAGAGTGCGAGTCTCCTCCTACAAGTTCGACACAGGCTGCCAGAGAAGATGCTTTCCACTGCTCTACCAGATCAACATCAAATTTGCTGTTTTCAGCAAAGAAAATGCGAATGTCATTCTTACTCATTTGAAGTTGATCAGTAGGTACGCAATTCCCTCTGAATTCATAGGGAGGGGAAAACAAAAGCAGTCGCTCGGGCTGTGCGTAGTTGGCGAAATTCATCGCCGCAAAGCCCCCACTAGACGTACCCAAAACTGTGAGATGCGATTTTGCCGGCAGCTTCTCACAAAGTAGTTTCGCGAGGTCATCAAAATCGTCCGCAATCGAATTCATGCCCAGCGTGAAGTACTGCTTCATCGGGTCACGCAAATAGATGATTTGATCGAAGTGGTCTTTCACCGCAAGATGAAAAATCTGGACCGGGATATTGATACGCAGAGAGTTTCCTGCAAAGCAAATCAGGACATTATTAACCTCTGGTTTTTTAGTAACCATTTGAAAATCGGGCGTAATATGTTCCATCGTCAGACATTCGTCAGGATTGGATTGTTTAAGCAATTCGTAGGTGGGATGGTCAACCTCCGAGGCCTCCATAAGCGTCAATAATTTTTTAACCGAGGCCGCGCGGCCGTAACTCATTACCCAATTGAGCGCATTGCGATCGATTTTGGTTTGACTACCCGATTCTAAATTTAGAAAGCCTTGCGCTACCATTTGTACCATTTTGTTCTGCGCAAAGCGCGCTGCGTCCCGCAGAAGATCGGGTTTTACGACAATTTCTTCGAGAGACTCAGAAGCAGCGAACCGTCTTTTGCAGAGAGAGCCCGGCTCATGCAACTTGAGGTATTCGTAGTTCATACAAGCGCTACCAGGGTTTGTAGCGTAATTTTTTCATCGAGCTTGTCGATTTCAATTTCAATACCATAGTCTTCTTCAATTTGAAGCAACATTTCAAAGAAATCGAGAGAGTCAATGCCAAGTTCAGCGATTGGGGTGTTATCAATATCCGTCCCGATATCATCGCGTAACAAATTTAGAAGTTCTTTTCGTATTATGTATTCTGCATTTTTCAAAACATTTCCCCGTTGAAAGTATGCGCCCGCCGTTGCCATTTCAGTTGCGGCGGCCACACTGGCGAAAACCACTGATAGCCAAGAAATGGATATGCAAGGTACCCATTTTGCCAGGCCGCTAAACATTGCCCCCAATCTGGTAACGGACGCAAACGCGCTATCGGAACCTTCAGTAAAAAGGTTCCGCTTTAGCAATAAGCAATAAATATGCCAACCTATTTGAGCCCCCTGTTTCCGCGGTGAAAAGGGAGTAAACCTCTTGTTCTGTAAATAAAGCTGACAGTGAAAACTGGCGGCCAATAAGCGTCGTGAGGTAGCTCTGGACGGGGTTATGGCAACTTAATTCATTGAGGCGGCAGGAATCTGCCACCTGACCTCAGGCTACAGCCGCATTCCAATCAGCAAACGGGTACTGACAAGCTAACTCATCAAGGCCTGTAAAATCGCACCCTCGGTCTCATGCAACTGCCTTACTCCATTCAGCGAACGCACTGATCCTCAGATTCCGTTGATGTTCAGCTCGAACTAAAAGCCTTCCCAGATTGAACAAATTCCTAACAGCGGTATGGGCAGTCACGAATCCCTGAGCTTGTCTCATGAATTTGAACATTCGCATCACTCGCTATCTCACCCTGGTCGCCTCGTGAGATTGTTCGGCCCTATTGCTCTCATGTTGCTTGGTACTGTCGATCACCTCGGGCAGCAGTTCGCGATGAGCAACACCATAGCTCCGCAATTTATCTGTGACGATCTTTCTGAGCTCGACCCCATGGCTTCGCAGCAAGCGCGTGAAGAAACGCTTTGCAGTGGCCTCATCTCGCTTTGCCTGTAGATACACATCAACGACCGATCCATCTTAATCGACCGCCCGCCAAACGTTATGTTTCTTGCTGCTAATCTGAATAGTCCGGCACACCGGCGAACACTTCATCGATGTGAAAAGTATCGTCGTAGCCTCGATGTTATCGCTTGAGTCTTCTGCCGTAGAGAGCACTGAAATTTGACGGACCAGAGGCGGATCGCCTCTCGACTAACATTGATGCCTTGCTTGGCGAGGAGGTCTTCACTATTTCGGAAGCTGCGATTGAATCTGTAGTAAAGCGGGACAGCATAGGAGATGATATCTGGCGGGAATCGATGGCTTACGTTGAATCTGTAATAGAGGTAGACGGCGTAAGAGATGATATCGGGTTGGGCGCCTAGCCAGAATCGGTGACGTTTATATGTGTTCATGCGCCGATTGCATCGATCTCGATCACTTCATTTCACGGTACCCCACAGGTGGATATTTCGAGAATGTTCCAGTTCACTTGGCAGTATGATGGAGAAAATCTACTCCCAGCAGGCCGCTTATTTGTTCTATACTTTGTATGTTATCGCCCAGCAAATAAAAGGTGTCCTTATCTGGGCATCCAGATTGGGCCTCCTGGTCGACGTCTGATAGCCCAGCCCCCTACCATTATCGAGCTTTGTGAACGCCCTGCTTGCTGGAAGAAAAATACTGCAGTCGAGGAGGCCGCTAAAATCGTTATCGCCATCGCCATCGGAGACAGGGTCAAACTGTGAGCCGACCTGAACCAAAACTCTTCTGGATGACAGGCGTTTTTGCCCCGGTCGCGGAGGAAATCACCGAGACTGACCTGCGGATAACAGGCACTCTCCCTGTTGAGCTGAATGGCCGCTACTTCCGCAATGGCGCCAATCCAAGAGTGCGAGCTAGCTCAGACTGGTTTCTTGGGGAAGGCATGATCCACGGCGTAGAACTGAAGAACGGCAAGGCCACCTGGTATCGCAATCGCTATGTCAGAACACCACTGCTCGAGAAAGATGAGATAGTGGCTGAACACATCGTCGTGCCGGGCAACTCCCTCGCCAACACCCATGTTATTAGCCATGCCGGAAAAATTCTGGCCTTGCAGGAAATGCAGCCCCCGATAGAGGTGACAAAAAATCTGGAAACGGTCGGAATGTATACCTTCAGGGGAAGACTGCAGAGCAATATGACGGCACATCCGAAGATATGTCCTGTCACCGGTGAGATGATGTTTTTTGGTTACGGGCTACTGCCTCCATTCCTTACTTATCACCGTGTCTCAGCTGAGGGGGAGCTGGTCCAGTCGGAGGTAGTGGACGTGCAGGCGGCCACGATGGTCCACGATTTCTTAATTACACGCAACCACGTGGTATTTATGGATTTGCCCATGCTGTGGGACCTCGAAAAGCTATCAGGGACTGACATCCCGGTAAGCTTTGATGAGAGCTATGGCGCGCGCCTGGGCGTAATGCCGAGAAACGGTTCAAACAAGGACATCAAGTGGTTCGATATTGACCCCTGTTATATCTATCACACCCTGAATGCCTATGAAATAGGTAGCAAAATCATTGTGAGAGCGCCGCGCATGGTTGGATACGCCTCCGTTGGCATGGATCACCCGCCCGTTCCGCGGCTTCATGAGTGGACGCTTAACCTAGACAGTCAGACATGCACAGAGCACCAATTGGACGACCTGGGTGTCGATTTTCCGACTGTTCCAGATGCTCATATAGGGCGCGACCATCGCTATGGTTACGCTGCACAACTGGCACAGGATGGGGTTCCCCTCGTTCTGGGCTTTCACAAGTATGACTTTCAAACGGGCTCCAGAAGCTCTCACATGTTGAATAATCACAGGCTTGGCAGCGAACCGTCATTTGTCGCAGCAGAGAATGCGGTGTCGGAAGACGACGGTTACCTTATCAGTTATGTCTACGATCCTACGGAGGCCAAAAGCGAACTGGTTATTTTCAACGCCAGCCAGCTAAGTGACGATCCGCTTGCACGCATACATCTCCCGGCACGTGTGCCAGCCGGCTTTCATGGCAGCTGGATACCCGACCCGGCCTGATTGTCAGGCAGTTTTCTGCGGCTTCCCAGCAAATACCAGGTTTCGCAATTTTTCCCGGTCAATTTTCTCCATGCCAGTCTGCGTGCGCGGGAAGGGGTGCATCTTTGCAAACCTTATCTGATCAAATTCCTGGAACTTGCGTGACAGATTATTCATACGCCGTTTATCGGGCCACTGCTCACATTCGATAACGACAATCACCTCAGCCTGGTCGCCCTCACTAACACCGGAAAACAAGCAGGCGTTACTCACGCCGAGAAAATCCTGTACATAGTTTTCAAATGGGGAGGCCGGGAACTTCTGTCCACGGAAATTCACCACATCGACGTTGCGGCCGAGTATACGGATTCGGCCATCAGCACGACGAACTGCAATATCGCCCGGGTAGAAGCATCCGTTCCGGAACATGATTTCGCTGACCTCAGCGTCGTCCAGATACGACTCGCAGTCCTGCTCTTCCAGTTTTATGCGAAGCTGACCTTCCTGGTCAACTGGGCATATAGAGTCGTTAATATCGACAATTTCAACTCGGCGAATGTGAGTTGGGGCCAGCCAGTGTAAATTATCAAGGTCATTTACCATGGATTCCAGTGACGCGATCGCAACCTCGGTGGAGCCATAGCTGACGGCCAAATTCTGTGTCAAATCAGCGAGGACCTGTTCAGCCACCTGACGCGAGATGAAGCCGCCGGATGCGTATAAAATAAGATTTTCAAGAGGCGTCTTGTTCCCCCTTTCGGCTACGACCTTGAGCAATTGATTGAGGTAATCCGGAAGCAGAACAGACCTGGTCACACCACTGTTAAGGAAATAGTGAGGCCATTCAGGGCGTTGATCGATGATCACACATCCCCCTGCCCGCCAGGTCGACAGGGGCAACAGATATCCTACTGATGTCCATTGGCCGTAACTGATACAGTGAAAATATGTTTCTCCATCAAGGCCCATCTGTTGGATTCGCTCTGTATCACGTTTCTCCTGCTGGCCTGCCGAAATAAGCAGTTTCTTGTAGTAGCCGGTGGTACCCGATGTGTAGAGGATGTGGCCTCCAGCTACTTTACTGACTCTAGTCATACTAGTTGGGGGGTTGCCGTTGTACTCAGGATTGGGGATTCTAACAGTCCTGCTTCCTGCAAGAGCGCCAAATTTGACTTGGTACTGCGAGAGCTCTTTTTCCGTTGTTACGAATGCTGCAATATTCTTGATCGCCAGTATTTTCAGAACTTCAACCCGGTGCACGCATATTGTGTTCAGACCAAGGGATTGGAGCGCGAGAATAGCAGTCCAACAATCCAGTCGGTCGTCTATGACAATCACAGCAGTGTGACCCTCAGTGAGGTCACGTGTGGCAATAAAATCTGCCGTAGTGCCTATGGCATTGGCAAACTGGGAAAATTGAATACTAGTGCTGTTGTGTATGATGACTGGCTTGGATGGGTGCTCACTTGCGAGAGCATCAATCATCAGGTAACTCATCAAAAGACTCCACGAACAGCAACCGGCGCAGTGAATCCCAACTCACTGAGAATGTAAAGTGAGAGGGGTTTAAAGTTTCTGCTTCACTTTGGGATCATCATTCCAAAAAATATTCGCTCGCAGAGCGAGGGCTTTGAATTTAATAGCACTATCCAAATTTAACGCAACACGACTGCCCTAATAAACCGATTTAAAATCGCCGCGACGATGCACTGGAATTGATAGCCAAGGTGCCTGACACCTCAAAGTGAGTCATTGACAACTTACTCGCAAAGACCGATAAAATCCAGCCACCTAATCCCAGGCTACCGCCTTTCCCCATTCTGTAACCGCACTGACTCTGACATCACGATAATGCTGGGCCCTCATCATTTGCCTGCCAAGATTGAATAAATTGCAGCCAGCAGCATGGGCTGTAACAAATCGCTGCGCCTGCCTTGCCGATTTGAACTTCCGGATTCCACCTTCATCGATGTAGAGAGTATCGCCGAATCCTCAGTGCTTTCGCTTCAATCTGCATGAGTAAATGGGTCCGAACTTGATGCACCATAGGAGGATTGATTCCCGGGTGAAGATAACCCCTCGCTCAGCTAGGAGATTTTCGATGTCACGATGGCTGAGATTGGAGCGATAGTAGAGCCAAACCGCATAAAAATGATATCTGGTGGGAATCGGTGGCACTTGTATTTATTCATCGCCAGATTATCTCATTTCCGCGAGTTAAGTTGGCGGCACCCATTTCGACCAAACCTCCCAATACTGCACCCGACATCAACAAGATTCGATATGCCCGACGGCATAAATTCTAGCAGATCACGCCGTGCTCCAATGCACGGCTTATTTAGAGTCGAGTCTTCTTTCACGCTATCCTCATAGCCGTAACTGGAGCCTAAAAAAATTGTGATTCATTGTCGAAAACCTTTAGCTTAACAAAGCGTGTCTAAGCCTAGTTTGAAGAGTTTTTAGTCTGCTCCCCCTGTGTGGATATCTTCGGAAAAAAGGACTTGGCCTTCGAAAACTGGCATCCCAATACATGGCTGGTATTTCCGTGTTCCACAGTATGTAGGGAAGGCTCAACTGGTCGCGTTTCGTATATTGCTGAAACTGGTGCCACCACTCTTCCATTGCGGCAGCAAGCTCAGGGTGCCGATGCCAACGAAAAATCACACCGTTCGCAGTCAATACCTGATTCCGAGGCATACCCTGATCAAACATATGTTGCAGCTGCGCTTGATAAACTTGAGAATCCAGTTCGTCAAACCGCCCCAAATCCAAACAGGCCGACACCTCCTCCTCCACATCACGTCGACCCTGATGAAGAAATAGCCCGATCGCCGCACCGCTTGCCACGAACTCTTCAAACAAGGTTGCCAGATCACCAATGAGACCGATATTTCCATCGACATATATGGAGTATTCAAATTCCGGGAAGATCTGATGTGCCATGAACTTATGATACCGGTTGATCGAAACACTGCAGGGAAATGACTCCCTCAACGGCATACTCTCCCATCCCGATACGCACTCCCCCCTATCGGTGAACAAGACGAAACGCATGGGAATTGTCTGCTTAGCAGGCCTGAGAACGACGTCGTATCCAGCAGTAACAGCTGTGTACACCACCACCTGATCCGAAGTCATTGCCGAGGATTGTATAGGTTCAATTACACTCAATGTCTATTTCCCGACCAAGGTTTGACCACAGCCATACCTAGCGCCACAGTGTCTGTCGCCTGTGAAAACACAATCGGACGCCAGACCATCGATCGCTTTCACTCCATAATTTTATAGTGCTGACCAGTAGATCTCTTATAGTCACCATTGTCACTGTATTTCTGCCACACCAGTTCGCCGGTAGGAAATTTTCCGCCCCATCTTTCTGGCTGCCTGCTGGCAACACAAAAAAAGTAAATAGGGAACACAGGGTTATGGTTGCTGCTGATATACAGCACCCTGAACCCCCGCTCCTCAAAGTATGAAATAATTCCGAACTCGGTGAACCTGTGATAGTCCCGATATGAATCCTTCGCCCAGTGCTCGATCTGCATAAAAGGTACGACCAGAATCACAATATCTCTGGTTAGATCGCACAGGACATCGAACGCTGTGCTTACATCAAACACGTGTTCTAATGTGGTGTGATTGAAAACGACGTCATATCTGCTTGAGAACTCCCCGTCAGGAGGCAAGGAAAGGTCAAGGCTGACTTCCCGACCACCATCCGATGCTCCACGTACGCCGCCGAAATTTGATATCGAATAACTTCCCTTATTGGGAAAGTAGTTCGCATAGACATCCCCTTGCTTATCTTCATCGTTCCAGCCAGAGACGTTGATCAAATCTCCACAGAAGAGAGCGCCAAAACGTCGTAACTCCTGGTTCGACCATCGCCTGGGGTTCCATTCAGGGTGCGACCTGCGCATCAGCCGCGCTAGTCGAGAAAACCCAGTCTTGGCTATCAATCGCATCGCTTTCTGGGAAAACGAGTGGTCAGTGTCATTTTTTGTATTCATTAAAGTCAATACCGGAGTCGTTGGTATATTCCTCTAGCCTGCAAATCCAATATGAGTGCTCTTACATATTATTTACATTGAGATCCACTCAGAGGCCCAAAGTCACATCTCAACGGGAGTAACAGAACTTGAGAGCCTGCGAGTATTGTACCGATGATCATGTGGTTTTTGTAACTTTCCACCCAAAAACGTGACAGGGAGAATTAGACCTGTTCAAACAAGCACGGTTGATCGGATCCCCAATCGCTTTCTCACTCGAATTATCAGAAACGGTATCGCCAACTTAACTATCCGGAATTGATAGAATCGGCGGATGAATACTTACAAGCGTCACCGATTCCCACCTGACATCATCAGTTACGCTGTGTGGCTCTACTACCCCCTTAACTTGCGCCATCGTGATATTGAAGATCTACTTGCCGAACGGGTCATCGTTACTCGTGAGTCGATCCGCCTATGGTGCATCAAGTTCGGAACCATTTACTCACGCAGATTAAAGCGAAAGCACCGCGGCTACGGCGAGACCTTCTACATCGAGGAAGTGTTCGCCGGTGTGCCGGAGCATTCAGATCAGCGGCAAGCCACATAACCTTTGGCTTGCTGTCGATCCGATGGCGAGGGGGTTGATGTGTATTTACACGCTAAGCGTGACGCGGCTGGATATGCCGCGCAGCCTGCCTGGCAGTCTCGGTGCGCCGCGGATCGACGACGACAAGCTTCAAACCGTTTTCCTGGGCACGTTTCAGGCGTCGTCCGGGAAAGGATAGAGCAGGCAAAACACTCGCTGTCACAATATCTTTGCCAGAGTCGTTTGTACTGTAGTCAATCTTTCACATCGACCCCTCACTAATTCGTAGATTTTCGATGCTTGAAAATGTATCGATTATGGTATCAGCGACGAGGATATTGAAACTATCGCCCTACGCGAGATCGGCGTAATCCAAATAAATATCCAGCATCCCATCCAGCGCCACTAAGCCAGCCACCGTGAGCACGTCGTAGTCGATACCTGCATTCAACCTGCGTATCTCAGTGGCCAATATCGAATTGGTATCTCGCGATTAGCTACCACCTTTCCATTTTGGTCGACGGCTCTTCAAAGATAGTGCCGCCTGGCGTTGATCTTGACGAAGACTTCATCAATATAAAAGGTATCTCTGTAGCCTCGGTGCTTTCATTTCAAAGGACGTGTATAAATGGCTCCGAACTTGATGCACCAGAGACAGACTGCTTCTCGCGTGACGATGATGCCTCGCTCAGCTAGGAGATTTTCGATGTCACGATGGCTTAGGTTGAATCGGTAGTAGAGCCAGACGGCGTAGAAGATGATATCAGGTAGGGGCGCCTAGCCGGAATCGATGCCGTTTGTATTTGTTCATCGGCCGATTCCAGCAATTTCGGTGACTTAACGTGGCGGCACCCTAGCAGACCCTATGAAAATGTGGTTAAGTCTTTCTTTCGTCTCCATCGGCATAATTTGTATGCTCGATCACTTCAAAGCCATATCAGTATCGACCTGGTTAAGCCCGTTAATCGGTAGAAGTCATAACGACAGGTTAGAATTCCAAATATACTTTTTCTCCTGCAGTATGATCGTTATCGCAGGCCTGGTTTCTCTCGCCATCAACCTTTATCAATATTATTTTCTAAACGTACATGACATAAAAGCAATTTTCTCCTGCATATTCTTAATCGTGACAGGAGTGGCCTTTCACTATGTTGGTAGTCGCTACAAGCATCCAGAGAAAGCAGGCGCTGTGCTTATCACTTGCGTGGCAGCGCTTATAGGTCTGAATTGGCTGACTAACCAGGGAAGCCAAGGTAGCCTGCCGCTCTGGTTTGCACCCTTGTTTATTATCACCGCCGCCATGTTACGGGGCCGTTTATTAGCAATCGTGGGAACCTACCTAACCTTGATGATCGTGATATCTATCTTCCTGGAATGGCGCTTACCGCAAGGGATGGTAGTTTACGGATCTTCAGAAGCGCAGTTATTCGATACCAGCGCCGTCCTCTTTCTATCGACTATTATCTGCTTTTCGCTGACCCTTTTTGTTACCTATGCGTATCGGCAGGAACGAGACCTGACACTCGCCCTTGAGATTGAGAAGCTTAAAAAGGAAAGCCTCCTTGACGCGGCATTATTGGAAACTAATCAACTGAAATCGCTATTGCCCATTTGTGCCTGGTGCAAACAAATCAAAAATGACGATGGGTCCTGGGCAAGCTTCGAACGGTACTTATCCGAACACAGCAAAACAGATATAACCCACGGCATATGTCCCGCTTGTTTGATTGAAGCAGAAAAAAAAGATACGGAAAGCAGCTGATGTAGATGTAGTTGATTCTTATACATTTTCGAAAGCTCATCTCTCAGACAGTCAGTCGATCCGCTGCCCTCATTCTCGTAATTACTCTAGTATCGTGTGGCGGGGGGGGGGGCTGCGGTGTGAGGTAGCGTTACTTTTCGCCGATCAACGACTGGACACTCTTTTTCATCAGGGTCTTTTTATCCTCAGCCAGTGCGACTGCATCCGCAGGAAACGGATCATCCCAAACAGTTGAGGTTCGTTGTTTATCTACAACTTCTAATACCCAGCCATCTGCACCATCATCATATATTTCGACCTTGATGGTATCGCTGTTGAATCTCACGCTAAATGAAACATAGGAAAATTCTAAACTCTTGTTTCTTTTACGCCTGTTACAAATAGGACTGAGATGCAAACTCCAGAAATTTCTCATGATATTTGCACGAATACCGACTTCATCACCGTTTATGAGCGGCCGCTTTGTGCCAATAATGGACTTAAGCTCGATCCTGCAGATCCTATAAAGTCGGACGCGTATTCCTAGTAGCCTACAGATAGGCTTACGATTAAAGTCCTATCTAATAAATGTAATCCCAACCCATTGTTTGTCCTAGACTTTAACCTTTGGTCTACAAACAATAGAGGTATGCTGAGGCTACTGGCGCGCACCGCAGGAAGCGAGCGATTGCTATCTTACGTCGAAAATCAAAGTTAACCATGTTGACTTTTGCGCCAGTCTGACCAATCTTAGATCTATAAAAATGCTTCAGTTACACTTGCCCGGTGCAGGAGAACAATAATGATAGCAATGAACAGCCTTATAAAATTACTCGCGCCTGCCGCTTTTTTCGCAATCGCACTCACCACCGGATGTATGCGAGTCGATGTTGAGAACCCCGAGAATGGCGAGTTCATTGAGCAGACCACCGTGACCGTCAGCGGCAACCTGTTCAGTACTACCCCTGAAGATTTCCCGCTAGACGTCGACGATATGGTGCTGAAAATCAACGGCGCTCCCGTTGCGATTGCACCGGACGGCAGCTACAGCACCGAGATACTCCTGGACCCGCTGCAAGTGTTCAACGCGATCGAGGCGGAAGTCCTTGAAGTTTCAAAAGGCTTTGTCGACAGCGATCGGGTGGTGGTGATCGTCGGTGATTCGATTCTCGATGGAGACTTCTCTCCCGAAGCCATTGCACTGCAGATCAACGACTCGGGCCTGAATTCACTCGAACCAGTGGTGGCCGGCCTGGTGGATCTGGATCTGCCTAGCCTGCTTCCGGTGAGCACGGTCGTGGCGAACAATATCTGTGTGATCGACGGCCTGTTCGGTTGCCTGGGCCGGGCGACCATAACGGTGGCAAATCCACAGCCGACTATCTCCAGCTTTGATGTGAACTTTGATTCACAGCAGAACAGCGTTAACACGAACATCATCCTGAACCACTTCGACCTCAACGTGTACATCGACGGCGGTGCCTGGATACTGGTGCCCAACTGTGACCTCAACCTGATGGCCAGCTCGGTCACGCTGACCGGCAACTTCGGGCTCGAGCCCGACGGCCTCACGCCCACCAGGGTGGATGTCGCCCAGATCGGCAGCGTCTCAACCACTGTAGCGAACTTCGACCAGACCTTTACCAGTGGTGCCTGCGATGACTTCCTGATTGGCGATATCATCCAACTGATTGTCGGCGATGTGGAGCCCCTGGTCATCGCGGGCCTTGAAGGTTTCCTGAACGGCGCCGACGGCAATAACAACACACCCATCGCCGCCGCCATCGAGAGCGCCTTGGCAGGCGTGGACATCTCCGGACCTGTGGGTCAGGCTCTGAACGCGGAGCTGGACGCGCCGTTTTTTCAGGTACAGGAAACCGCCGGCGGCATCACCCTGGGTTCCAACGCGCGCTTCCTGACCAACTTCGGTACCAATCCCGGAGAGTGCAGCCCGCCTGAGGGTGCGCCCGATCTGACCGCTTCCTACCACATGGCCCAGCCCTTCCCCACGTTCGGCAGCACTACGCCGGGTGGTTTTCCCTATGAGATCGCCATGGGCATATCCAGCTCGGGCTTCAATCAACTACTGCGCTCCATGATCGAGTGTGGGCTGCTGGTAACCAGCATCACTGAGCTGGATATACTCGGTACCGGTACGCCCATACCGCTAACCGCTGGACTGCTCAGTGCGTTTGTACCGGGGCTGGGCGGTCTGCCTGCGACTTCGCCCGCCCGTATCGATATCAAGCCCACCATCGGGCCGCTTATCACCGGCGCTCCCGGGCCGGGCGGTGAACTGGCGCTGCTCAAGATAGCGCAGGTGCACATGGGCGTGATGATCGAACTGGATGACGGAGAGGGCGGTAGCGTCGATTACCCGGCAGCCGAGATGATGCTGGACGCAGATGTGGGCATTGACTTAACGGTAGACGCGAATACAGGTTCTCTCGTATTCGCTTTGGCAGAGCCGGATCCTCTCGATATCTCGGTGAAGGCGGTAGAGAGTCCCTTGGGCGCGGATCTGTCCTCGGTAGAAGCGCTGCTTCCGTCGGTTGTAGGCTCCTTCTTGCCAGATCTGGCCGGGGGCCTGGGCAGCTTCCCGATTCCTTCCTTCCTTGGATTGACTCTGGATGTGGTGGAGGTGTCCCGCAACGGTGAGATGCTCACTGTATACGCAAACCTCCAGGCGGGTGCTCCCTGAGTCCTCTGTGAATCCTGCGGGTGATGGTGAGGCTTCCCATACAGCCGCGGCGTCAGTCAAACTCAACGGTGAACCGCTGGTGGTCTGTTTGGTACCGCTGAACAAGGTAGCTCTCCACAAAAGGCAGTGTACAGGCCATTGCGTACGCTGAGCGTTGCAGTGCGGGAATAGCGTTGTGTGTGTAACAACGACTGCAACAGTGAAAAAGCACGTTTGAATCGAGCCCCGGCTGGACTGGCGTCGCTGGGCAAACCTACACTATCGTGTAGTGGAAGGTAGAAATGCGTCACTCATTAAGCCAATATTGATCTTGGAGTACACCACCGAGGAGCCTGTGATTCTCCAGTTGTTTAATGGTAACGTGGTTATCCGCACAAACAGTGAGGGTTCATTTCAGGGGCCTGTGAAAATAACCGGGTTTACAGCGTTCGGCATTGCTTTCTGAACGTACCAACTCCTGCCTGAGCTTCAGCCTGATTGTTAACTTTAGTTGGCCGTTACACGATAGCGTGATCGCCCGGTGGATTTCATCACTCATTGAACGCACTCACCCTAAGATCATAATAATGCTCTGCCCCGACCAAATATCTTCCAAGAATGAATAGATTGACCACGGCCGCATGCGCAGTGACAAACCCCTGAGCCTGCCTTATCGATTTGAATCGCCACATCCCCCGCTCTCTCACCCTCGTCGCCTCATGTGATTGTTCGGCCCCATTATTTTCATACTGCTTTGTACTGTGGATTGCCCCAGCAATCAGATCTCTGTGTGTAACGCTATAGCTGCGTAACTTGTCTGTCACGCGTGGTGGCTGCGCGTGGCTAACGCTATCTTGACCCCGTTTAGCCACAGACCCGATGTGCGTTTAAAAAAAGCTTTACCGAAGCCTCTGTATATTCCTGAGCTGAAAAGCTGTAGGGCCATCGTTTCAAATTGAGCATCTGAGTGTCCACCGGCAAACCCTTTACGATAAAGAGAAACTGCGCTGCCGCCAGTGTCGGGTCGGGTACCACAAGCTCGCCACGTTCATCAGCCAACGTAAGATAATGTGCCACCGCTTCCATCACAACGCGAGGCCCTGAATTGAAGTAGGCCTCACCGATCTCCCTATTGCGCTCGCACTCTGCAGCGCAAAGGCGCCACAAATTAATAGGGTCGCTGTCGCAAAGAATCTCGATAAAGCGCGCAGCAAAGCTATGCAGAAACTGCTCGGGCGACTCATTAAAATCGAGTGCCTCAGCGGCGAGAATACCCTTGCGGCAGCGATCTTGAATGCATTCCTCCAGCAAGGCCGACTTTCCTTCGAAGTGGCTGTAGATCGTCTGTTTGGAGACACCCGCGGTTTTCGCTATTGCGTCCAGGCTCGTTGCTCCGTAACCCTCAGTGAGAAAGTGCTCTACTGCGGCCCCCAGTATCTGTCGCCGTTTCTGATCTGATTTGGGTCTGCCACGTGTTTTCATTGGACCTTATTGATATTCTGGACTCATAAGTCTAGTATATCATCTGTCTAGTTTTCTCGTAAGTCCACATACCTGGGTGGTCCGCGCCATGCGAACGATTTACTGCGCCTTCGCGACGGCGCTTGTCCTCATTCAAACAGCGTGCTTCAACGACAGCACAGCAGATCGGACGGTTGTTTATCAACCTGTTACAGCGCAGCAAGTACTGGAACAACCCAGCTTTGAAATCCTGCGCAGCTTTACCGGCGTCGTTCAGCCTGCCCAGTCCGCCGAGGTCGGATTCGAACTGGGTGGCACTATAAAGGTGTTTCCGGTTGACGAGGGCGACCGTGTGACCGCGGGCGATCATCTGGCGAGCCTGGATAAGTCACTTCTCAAGGTTGAACGACGGCAACTGGAGGCACAGGTTGTCGAGGCAACAGCGACACGACGACTCATCCTGGCTAATCTGGAGCGGCAGGCCTCACTGGAAAGTGAGGGCTACGCGTCGCGGCAGCGGCGTGATGAACTAGTCGCGAGTCGCGATGCAACAGAAGCCGAGCTGCGAAGGCTCGAGGCGGCCTTGGACGGCAATGACGTGCGTATGCAAAAGGCAACCCTCATTGCCACGTTTGACGGTGTGGTTTCTGAACGATTCATGGAGGTAGGCAGCGCCGCAGCGCCGGGTGTGCCCGTATTGAAACTGCTGGGAATCGGACGAATGGAAGCACACATCGGGGTGCCCGGAGAGCTATCCGCTTCACTCTCTCCAGGTGATCTCGTAGCGCTCACTGTAGCGGGAACTGAGACTTCAGGCGAGGTGCTAGCTGTTGGCGCCGAATTGAAAGCCAGGTCCCATGCCGTTGTAATTCGTGTTGCACTTGCCGACATCAATGTTTTGGCGGGCGCTGTCGTTGAATTGCAGCTTGCTGACCTGATTCACGAGCCTGGTTTTGTGATTCCCACATCGTCACTGACCGCCAGTATGCGCGGCCTTTGGCGAGTTTATGTGTTGCAGCCAGACGGGGATGGTTTTTTCCGGATTGAGGCTCGTGACCTGCAACTGCGCTATAGCGGTGAGTCGCGTGCGTTCGTTACCGGCGGCTTGCACGATGGCGAAAAGATTGTCGCCGACGGTTTACATAAAGTAGTACCAGGGCAGCGAGTGCGCCCAGTAGAGGCAGGTTAGCGCGGTGATTCAACTACTGTTTCAAAACCGCCGGCTTTTGGGGTTGCTCACGGCGTTGCTGATTGTTGCAGGACTCGGTGCACTCTACACCCTTCCTATTGCTGAAGATCCGCGCATGGCAAACCGTTTTGCGCTGATCCTGACTCCTTTTCCAGGTGCGAGCGCTACCCGGGTCGAAGCCCTAGTGACAGAAAAGCTTGAGCAGACACTGCGTGAGATGCCCGAAATCAAGGAGATCTCTTCGCGTTCGGGCAATGGGATGTCTAGTATAACCCTGTCGCTTATCGACAGCATTACGGACCCTGACCCGGTGTGGAGCCGCGCTCGTGACTTCATTGCTGACGTTCAACCGGATTTGCCCGCTGGCGCCCGACCTTCGCAGCTATTGGACAAGCGAGGCTATGCATTCACCTTAATGATTGCCCTGCGCGCAGCAGACGGCTTCACAGTGCCTCGCCAAGTACTGCAGCGCTATGCGCGTGAACTACAGAGTCGCTTGCGGGCAGTGCCGGGCACCGATGTTGTAAATATTGACGGAGTTGTCTCGGAGGAAGTCGAGGTTCGTGTGAGCTCGGCGCGTGCCGCCGCAGCCGGACAGACCGTCCGCAGCATCGCCTCCGTATTGGGTCGTTACGATACAAAATCTTCTGCAGGACTTCTGGAGAGTAATCTCGGTCGCATGCAAGTTGAGATTACCGGGGACCTCGATAGCGTCGAGCGCGTTGCGCGAGTGCCACTTGATGTCGGAGACCCTGCGCACATGCTGCGAGTTGGAGATATCGCCGATGTACAGCGCGTGATCCGTCAGCCCGAAGAAGAGAAAGTTCTGCGCGGTGGACAAGAGCAGCTTGTTGTAGCCGTGCGAATGCTCCATACGGAGCGAATCGGGCGCTGGCACGAGAGACTGATGCGTGACGTTGAGGATTTCGATACAGCCCTACCCTCCAACATCGAGCTCGATGTAATTTTCGATCAGCTGAACTATACCAACGATCGTATGTTCCACCTGACTGGAAATATCGCCATTGGCTTTTTGCTAATCCTGTTAATTCTTCTGGTCACACTGGGTTGGCGTTCAGCGCTGCTGGTCGCTGCGGCACTGCCGCTGATGATGTTATTTACCTTCTTTTTGATGAACGTGACCGGCGTGCCCATTAACCAAATGTCTGTGACCGGGCTTGTGGTCGCACTGGGCATTACTGTTGATAACGCCATTGTCGTTGTCGATGACATTGCTCAGCGCCTTCGCCAGAACATTAGCAGACTCGCCGCCGTACAGGCGGCTGTCGCGCATTTGTGGCTACCGCTTTTAGGCTCGACAGCGACCACAATACTTGCGTTCATGCCGATTATTTTACAACCCGGTGCTGCCGGCGAATTCGTCGGTGCACTCGCGCTCTGCGTTGTTTTCTCGCTGGTGGGCTCATACCTGATCTCGTTCACTCTCGTCGCAATCACCGCTGGCAAGATTGTTCCCCGTCAACACTTGGGGGGGTGGTGGCAACAGGGAATAGTCCTGCCTGGATTTTCGGACCGCTTTGAGTCCATTTTGCGCGTCGCTCTTAGCCGCCCGAAAAGTGCGATAGCGCTGATTATGATTCTGCCGGGACTCGGTTTTTACGGCGTCTCGACCTTGCCCGAGCGCTTTTTCCCGCCGGTAGATCGCGACATGTTCACCATTGAAGTCATGCTGCCCACTCGCGCCAGTTTCGACAATACGGAAGCGGTAGTGCGCGAAATTGACGCCATTCTGGCGGTCACTGATGGCATTGAGGCGGTTGACTGGTTTATCGGAAAAAGTGCCGCGCCGTTCTATTACAATCTGATTGAAAACAGATTCGGTGCGCAGAACTACGCCCAGGCAATGGTGCTGGCGTCCAGTGCCCAGCGCAGCGAACAACTT
This sequence comes from Candidatus Marimicrobium litorale, assembly GCF_026262645.1. Lineage (NCBI taxonomy): Bacteria > Pseudomonadati > Pseudomonadota > Gammaproteobacteria > Cellvibrionales > Halieaceae > Marimicrobium > Candidatus Marimicrobium litorale. Next base: position 3,575,426 of record NZ_SHNO01000001.1, on the reverse strand, counting down.
GTTGCTGATTTACAACAGCGCCTGCCTTCGCTGGTGACTGAGGCACGCATAGTCACCCGCAAGCTTGAGCAGGGACCACCGGTGGATACGCCCGTGGAGCTGCGCGTTTTCGGGCCAGACCTGGCAGTTCTGGAAGACATCGGCAATGATATTCGGCTGATGCTCAGTAATCTGCCGAGCGTTACAAACACGGTGGCTTCTCTAGGCGAGACCATCCCGACGATCAATCTGCAGTTGAAAGAGGAAATTTTAGCCGGGACACCGCTGAATCCGCTCGCCTCCGCTGACGTGCTGCGTGAAAATCTCGACGGAATTGTGGTGGGCGCACTGCTTGAAGGCACCGAAGAGGTCCCTGTGCGGGTGAGATTGGCAGCCGACGAGCGACGCACTGCGCGAGATTTACAGAATCTCAACGTTGTATTCGCCCCTGATAGTTCCAGATTCAATGCGACCTCGCTGCAAAGTGTCGCCGAGATGTCGATTGAGCCACGGATCATTAGTATCGCCCACCGTGATGGTCAGCGTATCAATACGGTGGGCGCCTATCTTCGCTCTGGCGTTCTGCCCGACGAGGTTGCCAACGACCTGCAGGCCCTGATCGAGGACAATGACTACCGACTGCCGCCCGGCTATCGGATGGAATTTGGCGGTGAACTCGCCAAACGCAGTGAGTCTGTCGCCGGTCTCGCCGCGCAGGTACCGCTTATTTTTGTCATGTTGATTGTTGTGCTGGTCGTATCTTTCAATTCCTGGCGTTTATGCTTTTTAATTCTCAGCGTGGCTTTTTTAGCAGTAGGACTTGGCATGCTCAGCCTTGCGCTTTCTCGGCAGGCGTTTGGCTTTCAGGTGATTGTCGGTCTATTGGGCTTAATGGGGCTTGCCATCAACGGGGCAATCGTAATTCTGGCTGAGCTTCGCGCCTCTCCGACAGCGCTTTCCGGAGACTACGACGGGATTGTAGACGCCATCCTGCACTGCACTCGACATATCACCTCGACAACGATCACTACTGTTGCAGGTTTTCTCCCCCTGTTGCTCGGTGGCGGTTTATTTTGGCCTCCTTTTGCCACGGCCATCGTCGGAGGAACTGTGTTGGTAACGCTGTTGTCATTGATATTTGTACCGTGTGTATTTCTGCTTATGGTGGAAAAGAAGCCCTTTGAGGTATCTATGCCTTCGTCCGGCTTCGCGAATCTTTGAGCCCGCGTCATCGATTTGGATCGTCTCATCCCTCCCCCCCTGACTCTGGCCATACCCTGCGACTGCTCTCACTGATTATTCTCACACTGTTGGGTACTGCAGAGTGCATCAGGCATCACTTCCCGGTGGGCAACCAAGTACCTACGTAGCTCATCGGTTACGCTATCCATAGGTTTACCGCCATGGCAGCGTAGTAAACGCCTAAAGAAGCGATTTGCTGCTAGTCCATCTCGCTTGGCAATGCTGAGAAAAGAGCGTCCGATTCAAGTCACCGGTTCAGTCCGAGGAAATCGATGGCCAGCCCTGATAGAGTGGTCGCTCTGAGCAAACATGTATAAGCTAACTGTTCGAAGCACCTAGTGGCATTGGGAGTAAAAGTGCAACGCGCTGGAATCATCGGCTTACTGCTATACGCGCTGCTGACCGCAGGCTGCAGTGATAGCACCGGCACTTCAGTTGAATCGCGCGAGTCCATACGCGACTTGCGCTACTGTGAGATCGCCTTTTTTTATTTGAGTCTCGATGGCATTACATCGGAAACATTCAACAGTTTCAGAATCAATGATTGTCCCCAGCAAGACTGGGAGTCCATCGACTTCAGTGCAGTAGCGCAGGAACTTGGCGCGGTCTTCGTAAGGCCAAACGGACCGCGACGCTGGGTCATGGATGCAGCACAGCTGGAAGGCAGCGAACAAGCGGAACGACGTTTTTTTGGCAACCTGGAGTTCAGGGTCGTCGCAAATATACAGTTGGGGCCCTCAACGCCGACGCCGGGAGAGCACTTCGTAGAAGCAAAGGTCAAACGAGACTCGTTTCTTCTATTCTATGAAGACGCACCTAGTTACGAATTGGTAGCCCCACTCGGCAAGCGCTACGTTATGCAATCCTACGCGCAATATGTCGATCCAGAATTGTCCATGGCGGCTCTTGATTCGCTTGGGCCGCGCATTTCACTGCCTGTTGGATGGCAATACCGCGCGCGCGCACTAGCTGAAGACCTTGAAGTTGAAGACTTTCAAGGTTTGGCGACAGTCCTACGTGATCCACTCGAAAATACTTATCAGCGCGCTGAAATACTGGAGTACCTCACTGAGAACCAGGTTGTCGTTGGACTGTATAACAACAGTACGATGGAGTACTGGACTGCGCAAATGAGCAAGCAGGAAGCCCGCCTACTGGAAGTGAACCCACCGTGGCGAATTAGTGATCACATCGCAGTCGCTGACAAAAGTGTGTACGCGCAATCGCCGGACGCCGAGCTCAATGGCCGTTTTGAAGAAATGACACTGGGCAACAGTGTCTTCTATCACAGTGCAACCAATCTATGCGCGCCAGAGCTACACTCCTCGGGCCTGATCAATACCAATCAAAGTCGCCGGTTTCAGGAACTTACCTTCAGGACGGGACGCACTGTTCCGTACATCGTGAACCATCTGGAGGAGCGATTTGTGCTTGTATCTCACGCCCCCGGCGGCGAAGACTTTCACAATAATCTGCCACCGGGGTGGCGCCATGGAGAAGTGCAGTTGTCTGATGACTGGCGGGTGGTATTTGAAAATGTCATTAAAACCGTCGAAATCGTTGATGGCTCACAATACTATCAGGGGCCTGTATTGCTCCCGGGTGAAATAACGCCACCAACACCCGCTCAAATTTTCACACATAAAATGATCATGCCTACTGGCGAAAACCCCTTTTCCCAGAGGGCATATGAGTGCCCTCATTGCACATTTGAGCAATTGGCGTCTATAAATTCACCTATGGGTTGGGTAAAGGGGCCCACTCAAATCATCTTCGCCGAAGGAGGTGAGCTTCGCAGCACGCCATGTGCCATTCCCAGCACCGTAGATTTTTTGCCCGAGGTGCCAGGCAACGAATACCAGATTATTGCCCGACCCCAAAGTGGCAGACTAGTGGAGTTCACACCACAGGGTCTAATAGCAATAACGAATGTCGAGCGCGATACTGAGCTCCGTTTCCCAGCTGGACGCCGAATACACGAACTGACCAGTCCCGACGGAGATGTGTATGTGATGTTCGCCTATGGCGTAGATTCTATGGATGTCGATATCTCTGACTTTAGTCATGCAGACCTCCTGAATGACTATCCTAGACCAACAAACTGGAGCTACTCCACCCGCATTCTGGAGCGCGAACTGGTGCTGGACTCAACCGGCGTAGCATCAGTGCTTGTCTTTCGGGGCAGTATCCCATTTTCGACTTGGGAGAAGCGATAAATGACAGATGCTGGTTCATGTGAAGAATACGCGGTGGCAGCAATTCGGCCCTGGTTCGGAAGTTGGGTCCGGGGAACCGCTTACGATTCCTCAACTTACTCCAACCGCCTCCGCCTCCGCACCCGCACCCGCACCCACTCAGGTTCGGCATAAGCCCGGTATCGGGCTACAAGAGAAATAGGCATGATGCAGATTGTCAAAGAACTTTCCCCAAAAATGCAACGGCAGGCGTTTATGAGGCGGTTCCACGCAGCAGTGCAGAAGAGACCTACGGTCTCTGACGGCGAATTCCTTGCCGGGACCGAGGTATCAAATATAGCCCGCCACAGTTAATGCGGCTTGCCATTAATCTGAATGGTTCGGCACACCGGCAAATATTTCATCGATATAGAACCTGTCGCCAGAGCCGAGGTGCTTACGCTTCAAGTAGCATCATCCAGCACCATTCGTATCCGCTTGGCCAGATCCATGCGCCTGTAAGGCTTCCGCAGCACCTCATATTCCGAGTCAGTTGCGGCCATTGAATGGTCAGCTTCAACCGAAAAACCGGTCGTAAGCAGTATTTTGACGTGCGGATACTCACGGGTGATCGTAGTAGCCAGTTCTAGACCACTCATTCCTCCCGGCATAACAACGTCGGAAAATACAAGATCAATATTCATATTTTCTTCAAGCACCTGCAGAGCAGCCGGTCCAGTATCGGCACAAACGACCGTATATCCAAGTTTCTCTAAAATAGTCTGTGCAATGGCAGCAAGCTCTACCTCATCATCAACAATAAGAATAGTCTCAAAGCCAGAGGGCGTCATGGGCGCACTGACAGCAGAGGGTTCTAGCGGCTTGACTGCTTGCCTTGAACGGGGGAAGTACATTTTGAATGTAGTGCCTTGTCCTAATTCTGAGAGAACAAATATATAGCCATTACAGCGCTTGGCGAAGCCGTAGACCATGGTCAAACCCAGACCAGTGCCATCCGCTTTTCCTTTAGTCGTAAAAAACGGATCAAAAATCCTTTCACAAACCTCGCTGCTAATACCGCCCCCTGTGTCACTAATCGACAATTCCAGGTATTCGCCTGGCTTCATCTCGACCTCTACATTTTCATCAGCTTTTCCTATTACTGATTCCTGTATTTTTATTTTTAGGCTGCCGCCGTTTGGCATAGCATCGCGCGCGTTGAGGCTCAAGTTAATTAGAGCATCTTCCAAATCATCAGGACTCAACTCCACACGAAAAAGCCCCTCCGGAAAACATGTTTCGAGTGAAATACTCGCGGTGATGGATTTTCGTATTAACTCCTCAAACCCGCTAATCACCTTGCCAACATCTACTGGACTATAGTCCCCCTCTGAGCGGCGTGAAAAATCAAGGAGACTGCGCGTCAGTATCGAACCCCTCAGAGCTGCGGTCTGTGCGACACCAAGCTGCTGCCGCAGTACTTCGTTGAGATCATCATGAGCGCTCATTAAATCAAGATTTCCGATGATAATACCCAGAAGATTATTAAAATCATGCGCCAATCCACCCGCTAACTCACCGACAGACTCCATCTTTTGTGATCGACGCAGCATGGCCTCAGCGGTCCTAACCGCAGTGATATCAGTGGCAATGACAATGTAACTTTCCATCTCTCCGGCGTGATTAAGCGAGGGGACCACGGTGGCCGATACCCAGTAACTATCCCCATTCTTTTTCACATTTTCCATATCCCCCGACCAGGTTTTACCCTCCAAGGTTGCTAGCCGTATCTCATTAAGATGTTCCGATGAATATTCATCACTTACAACCACTCGAGTGTTTTCACCAATCAACTCACCCTGCGAATAGCCACTACTGTCACAAAACTTATCGTTAACGTATGAGATTTCACCATTCGCGTTTGCAATAATGACGATCGCATGTTCGTCAAGGGCATATTTCTGGAATGATAATTCCGTGTTTGCCAAATTGGCCTGATTTAATCTTTCCTGAGACAGCCTCTCGGCTTTCTTCAATGCTACCTGCGCGAGCTCGCGTCTTGTGTCATCGTGGCAAACACCTATCATACGCACCACAAAATCATCAGCATCGCGCACTAATTTCGCATTCCACGTCACGTATTTGATCGCGCCAGAGGGACACAACAAGCGAAAGGCGCTAAAAAAATCCTCATTATCATCTACGACGCGGCGGTAACTATTAACAACTCTGTCACGATCATCTGGATGAATACAATCAATCCATACGCTTGCATTATGCCCGCCAGGGTTGTGCTCGACGCCATAAATATCAGACATCCTTTTATCACCCAATAGCGTATTTTCAATGAGATCATAATCCCATATACCAAGCCCAGCAGCGGACGTCGCCATAACGAGCCGTTGCTCTTTATTACGTAAACTTATCTGCGACTCTCGCAGAGAAGAATTTTGGATTTCTATGTGATCTAACATGGCATTGAAAGCACTCGTCAAACTGCCGACCTCATCGCCTGTGCTGAGACTAGCTGCACGCAGGCTGTAATCGCTTTCACTAACAATATTTTCGGCAACGCCACTTAAATCTCGAAAAGCGTTTGTCGCTCCGTGAACCATAAAGTACACGCCTAGCCCGGCGGCAAGCACTGATATCAATACCACTGTAAGAGCAATCCACATTTGACGGAATAATTCGGAATTCAGCTCAGAAACGTCCATATCTATTATCAACGTCCCTAACTCTTGCCCCTCCCAGCGAACCGGAGTCATGAAGTGTTCTATTTCTACTGTGTCAGCACTCACGCTACGCCGGTATTCTGCTAGAGGCTTTTCTTCGGAAGTGTTTATACGCGCGGAGATAACAGCCGGGTTGACACGCAGAGCTTCTAACACTTTAGCCGCGGCGGCAGCGTCGCTAAACATCGCTGGTGCCGCAATACTGAATGCGGTAACGTCAACTAATGTTTGAATATGCTCTTTAGATTCCTCAACAGCATCGGCGTGATCGATATATTCGTCGATACCAATGGAAGCGAAAACCACCAGCATCGTGACAGCCATAGAAAGAAGGCTAATCTTATGAGACAACTTTAGATTAATCTTCATTTGACCTTGTTATGGAATATTTCAGCGGACACATCATCACAGTGTCCCACCAGAAATAACGCCATTTGCGGGAATAGCGTGGTTGCTAAAACGTGAGGAATTTCTCACTGACACTGTGTCAGCACAGAATCAAAACGTCACAAAAATGGCTGGCTTGTGCGTGCGCCTGCACAGGCGTTTTTTATTTATTGACCAAGTGTTGATGCTGAGCTCTTTCATAGAAACACCCTTACACTGTTATTTGATCTATTTATGCAACTATCTACCAGGGCCCTACTATCTCAACGCAATGTATCGTTCTCAATCGAATGTTCCTGGCTAGTAAAGATAGACGGCCGTGTCGATATTTACAGAGTCTTTCTCTGCTATCGAGTCGACATTTATTTCAAACAAAACTCTGGAGGCCACTGTCTATCGCTTCATCATCCATGAACTCTGACTTTCTCGGAGTAGGTCAACTTCGCCTTCGACATTCACTAACCGGCTAGCAGCCCATCCACCGAAGCAGATCATTTATGGCGCTTTCCAAAGCACCGCATTTCTTACCTTCAGACAACGCCCTCTTCTCATGCCAAACCTAATGCCCAAAAACCATTGTGCGCAGGTATACGTTACACCAGTTACAAGGTCTCCCTAATAGGTATAAGTACTTAATAGGGAGATGCGCGAAAGTAAGTAAAACTACGTGGCTAAATAGAGCCGAGATTACTGTATCGTCTTGATATTCGGGTCAAATCCATTCGTATTTTCTGGACTCATCGGCATTAACGGATTTCTGATTACGTATATAAGCTCAAAGATTCCCGCTAGTTAGGAGTAATCATATGGCTACGAGCAGGATCGCTCCCCTACGCTGGACCTTCACTGTAGTCGGCATGATGTGCAGCAGTTACGGGCTTTCCCAGAGCACGCCTTCCGAGTTTGCCGAAATGAGCCTGGTCGAACTGCTCGAACAGTCAATAGATGATCCCTTTTCATCTGGTCAAGATAAATCTCCATGGAGTTTTAGTTTTCAACGCAGTTCGGCGGAGTTTGAAGACTTTCTTGATGGCGACAACCGAGTTAGCGAAGACGAGGTTCTGTGGAGCGGGCCCAATAGTGGTGAGCCTAGAACAGACAAAAATTTTCCGGTGGTTCCAGGCAAAATTACCCAGACAGCATATATAATTTCCGTTGGTTATGCTTTTGACGACCGCTGGCGTGGCCATATTACCGTTCCCTATATTGAGCAAAACACAGATCACATCAGTATTGTTCCTAATTACGCGACCTTCGAAATTGACAGTTCGGGCGTTGGAGACGCTGTCGTATCGGCCAGTTACAAACTATCTGACACGGAACGTGCGAACTGGTGGTTGACCGCTGGGCTCAGTATCCCGACAGGTTCGATCGATGAGGAGGGAGACACGCCAAGGGCGCCCGGAGATCAGCAGCTTCCTTACACAATGCAGTTAGGCTCAGGGACATATGATTTCCCAATTGAAATAAGCTACCACAACAAAGGCGAGCATGACATTACCATTACGCTCGCGGCACTTATCCGAAGTGGAACCAACGACAACGACTACCGACTAGGCAATAGCTACTCGCTGACGGGTCGCTATAATTTTCATTTTTCCGAAATCTTACAGCCTTACATTGGTCTAAACATTAACTACAGTGACTCGATCCACGGTGCCGATGAGTCGCTGCAGACTGAACCACCCTTCCCCTATCCAGCACCCATCACTGACCCGGATTTATTCGGAGGGACAAAAATTGGCGCTCGGGCTGGTATTTCATGGCGGGTTTCTGACAACTACCGGCTGGCGGTCGAAGTAGGAAAGCCTATTTACCAAAACCTCAATGGCCCTCAGACCCGTGAAGACTGGCGTAGCTCAGTAAAAATTTCACGGCCTTTTTAGAAAGCAATGTCATGGATCTGCCGAATTAGTTGTGCCGCAGTAGCCGTGCTTTTTTTTGTGCTGTTTGTGTCGTCCCGCCCTGCATATGCTGCATCAAATCAAGACACTCTCAGCAAAGAGAATAAATTAAAAGCGGCCTATTTTCTCAATTTCATAGAGTTTATTAACTGGCCAAATGACTCTCAAAATTCCCCCGCTGCACTTCTCTATATATGCCTGCAGGACGAGGCGCCATTTGAAGAATTTTTTAGCGCTTTAGTGGACAATAGGCGTGCTAAAGGCAGTAAACCTGAGTTAAAGATTCAACGATTATCGGAGGCGAACCACTGCGACTACACCTATCTGCACCAACCGCTTGCAGAGGAAGATTTAAAGATGAAAGGCAACATTGTAGTGCTTGCATCAGACCAAATATCACAACAAGATGCTGCGATTACCTTTTTCATTACCAACCGTAAGCTACGCTTTGAAATAGATCTCGACACTATGCAAAAAAACCAGGTGACGGTAAGTTCGGAGCTGTTAAAGCTTGCCAAGATCAAGTAACACACGCATTTTCGGCCTAGAGATTACAAATTCCGTTCTTTCCTTCTGCTCTTCGAGCAGGGCTACAGATTGTCCCTGTGCGAGGTAACCACGCCACCGGCCGATAGGTAGAGGAGGCCATCTCCTCATTCGTCGCTCTCCGACCTGAGTCGCCCCACAGAATTGTTCCGCGCGGTTTGATCGGCCCGTCCGCCACGCCAGATCGTGAGGTTCAGTTCGGAGTCACTTTGTCGCGAACGCCCAGCTCGATACGTATTTCATGGAGAGGCTGGTTCGCGCGGGCGAAAAAGTCGATGTCCTGGAATACGTCGTAGAGAAGGGCCTTGCCTCGACTGATCGCATCAGCGATGCGTTCGGGCCCACCTGGCTGATCGAGGTTGTGGATATGACCCGGCGCCACCAAGCTTTGGAGCATGCCCGTCTCGAAAATGCTCACGGCGCCGATGAAGCCCAAGGTTGCGCCCGGCAGATTGCTCGCCGCAGCCTGAAAGGCGGTGACTTCCATTTCGCCCATGGGCGTCGTGTCGAAATCACCGAGGACATGAATCCAGTCGTGGCGAGCCAACGCTTCATTGGCAGACCCAACGCTTCCTGGCAGCTTGAAGTCTCTTGCCCGGTAGAAATCCCAGACATGTCGACCAATACTCCCTGCCGGACAGAATTCCAGCTTCGACCATTTTTCGATCGTCTCCGGCTCTTCTTCCATCGTGAAGGTAAAGGCCTGATCGCCATAACGCGAAAACAACTCCTGGAAGCGCGGATTTTGTCGGTCTAACTCACCAATCCAGTTGCATCGGTAGAAGTCTTGGAGTGCTGAATGGCTTGCATGGGTCGCCAGATCGCGCGCCAATTCCAGGCTAGCGCTCTCAACACCAAGAGAAGCGGCCCAATCTTCGATGTTCTGCTCGAGCCACATCGGAAGCGGCGAGGCCAATATTTCGGCCATGACCATCAACTCGATCAGTTCGACCCGTTGCTCTTGGGAAGCGAGTCCGGAAGCAGCTGCATCCATTGTCGTGCCCTGCAGCTTCTCGAAATCGACGTCGAGCCCAACCAGTCGCTCGAAGAGGACGTGTAGCAGTCTCGGTTGCAGAGGGGTTTCCCACCCGTCGGGACCTTTGCAAGCGGTCACAACGGCTTGGGCCAGCAAAGGGGCCTCCTCGTGGGTGCTATGGACAAGAAACATCTGCGGGGATCCTTTGCTCTTCGCGTATGAATAGCAGCCAGAGGTCTCACACTGCTTGCTTCGAAGTATAAACAATCTAATTGCGGTATTGGCAAGAAATTGAGTCGCCTCCTTCAGGTGTCATCGCCGAGAATGGGGTCATGTCGTCTCCGCCCGTGTCTTGTCGCATCGCCTTCGGCGCGCAACAGGGTCACACACCCTTATGCTTCGCACCATCCGTCCACGGGAAAGCCCTGATCCCGGACTGGCACGCGTCGCGAAGGCCAAGACCGCCATATCCCCGGTGCTTCCGCTTCAATCTTCGAGCGTATAGTGCGCCACACTTGATACACCCTGGACGGATAGCTTCACGGCTGACAGTGGGGCCTCATTGTGGAACAGACCCTCGATATCGCGGTGACTGAGGTTGAAACGGTAGCAGACCCAGACTGCGTAGAAGATGATATCAGGTGCGGGCGCCTCCCCAGAATCAGTGACGCTTACACGCAGTCATGCGCCGATCTAACAGCTTGGGCGCATTTCACTTTTCAACACCCTTCTCTTTGCGTGTCTTGAGATCGATTACTTGGACGCTCCCCCAGCGCCTTTAAAAACTACCTATCTCGTTGAGTGCGTCAATCGTAGACAGTGTGTCACCGATATCAACAAAGTCTACAGTCACGAAATTGGCTGTAGTGGCGTGAAATGCTTCACATTCGTTGATGCGATTAAGTAGTAGCGGGCTGAAGTTAACCTGTTCGGCGAGCGTCGGAGAGCCAAAGACGTTAGTGAGGAAATGATTGAAAATAAACAGGTCGTTGGCAGTCGAACCACGATTTTCGGTGCAGGAGAAGTCTCCCGGAGCGGACGCGGAAAACTGAGTTTCGAAAGCATTGTCCCAGACATTCATCAGCCACGGGTAGGATGGATTAACCGAAATGTCCTGCAGCACGACAAGGCGGGTGCCTGCGTCGATCATCTGTCCCAGTGTGGGCCAAGCGCCGCCGGCGTGTTGATAGGCGTAAGGTGTGAGATTGGCCGCATTGAAGGCATCGGCCGTAAGTGCATGGTTGAGGTAAGACTCGAGGATCAGAGTGACCACCGCGCCTGGGTTTACCTCAAGAAATTCGCGGATTTCGCTCAATCCATCGACCAGAAGCTGATTGCCGATGGAGCATAATACGTGGCACAAATAGGCCGTATTGGGGTCTACACCAGGCACCTGTATCTCCTGGCTGAGCGTATTGAGATCGCCAGCGCGGTAGGTATCCAGCATCAGGGCACGAACACCGGCCTCCAACTGAGCCGGAACATCCCAATTCTGGTTGGGGCCCAGCCAGCCGTTGGTTGAATTGGACATTGCGTTGTGCGTGGTGGCGTAGCGAACTTGATCGTATCTGCGACTGCACAAATGGGAGTAACCGTTGCAGCCATTGACGGTGACTAATTCGATTTCGCTGATGGCATTGGTGTCATCATCGGCAAGGACAAGCATCTCGTAGTCGCCCGGTTCAAACGCAGATGTATCGAGGGAGAAAGAAAAGGGTGGCGAGTTGTCTGTTTCGACCCACCCATCTGCGAGCCCTTTAGGGTAGAGCTGCACAGTAGTGGGGGTTATGGAGGCGAAGCTGACTTCAACGGTCAGCGTCTCATCAACAGCCGACCAACTCGAGGAGATCGTCATCCCGGGAGAGCTGCCGTCTTGCACAAAAACCGCGCGCAATGGCGGCATTGTCTGGCCCCAGCGCTGATCCACCGTTGCCCCCGGCACGTTAATCGCGCATGTCGGGAATTGTGCACCGCAACCTTCCCAGCCAGAAAACACCCAGCCCGCATGAGGCAGTGCCAAATAGGTAAGATTGTAATCCCCGGCGACATAATTGGCACACGGTTGGTTTTCCAATAAGCAATCATTAGTCCCTGTAGAGGAACTAATATCCCCTTCCCCAACAATTTCCAGCGGGTGAGAGCAAGCGGTAACGAGGGTCATCAGTAGAAGAGTGAAGATCGTTTTCATGATTCTGCCGTACGTTGGTGGGCTACTGGTCATCCTGAACCGGTAAGCAGCAGGCGTTAGCCGACGGCGCGGTGCGGATGCGAATTTTTGTTCACGACACGCAGTATAGTGGATCACGGGGCTTTGACAAAATCACTATCCATGCGGGTTTGCTGGGTGATCGCCGCAACAGAGATTCTCAGCCCGGGGCCAGCACCAAAATAGAGTCGAGAACGCGTTGAGAGATGCAAAGGGGGCGGTGTGAGTGCATTTCTTGGTATCGAAAAATTAACTCGCAAAGACCGACAAAATTCAGCCACCTGATCTCAGGCTACCGCCCCGCTCCACTCTGCATACGCACTTAGCCTTAGAACACGATAGTTCTGAGTCCTTGCCAGGTACCTCGTCAAATTAAATAGATTGCTAACAGCAGCATGCGCAGTGCTTATGGGGATCAGATTCATGTATGACAATAGTTGATAGCCGCGGCCGCGATAAATGGTTGTCGGCAGTCCGTTGTTCCTAATGCATTGATAGCAAAAGTAGCGTTTATCCTAGTGATACTTTTTGCACCATCGATACTAAAGATCGAACTCTTTTGCAGAGGTGGTGTGGTTAGCACTGTCTGCTTTACGATATAGCGTAGATGCTCGTTTAGTAACCCAGTTTTCACCATAAATAGATGATATCCAAAGGCGCAAAATCACCTCCAGCACTGGCCCCGGCTGGCGGCGAGGCTTTTGGCCAAAAGCTCGAACGTGAAGGTGGCCTCCGGCAGAATTGGCCGAACTCAGCTGCTGATCTTTTCGGCGGACTAGACAGCAGATGTGGGCCTCGATAACCAGACACCGGTGGCGGATGACATTGGTGTAGGTCCGAAAGAAACGCGCTTTACCGGCACCATTAATCAAGTGGTACTCGCGATCGAATAAGCCTTTAACAGGGACACCGATAAAAAAAGCCACTCTCAGGTGGCTTTTTTTAAATAGAACTCACACCGGACGCGCTGTCGGTCTTTTTGGGGATGGGTGCTTGCAAGTTAAGTCGTCAGTACTGTTTATGCCATTTGACGTAGCGATTATCCTGCTGATATTTCGGCTAGCGTGGCAATCTATAGACTCTATTCTAATAGCTGCGCGGTGAGATCATTATCAGGATATGGCAATTCGTCTACAACCCACACCATTGATCTACCAGATTTGAATACCTGATTTAAATCTATCTCTATGTAATTCGTACGATTCGAATAGCTCGCTATCTTCATGCGATTATTTTCAAGATCCTTTAGATTAATCCACTGCGTATAATCAGAGACAACCTGCTTATCAATGGTCGTTCTGGATACCCCTTTCGGTATGTCTACGTTGTTCAGCAAATGCGCCATCAATTGCACGGCATCGCGGCTGCCGTCAGGCTGATAGGCGAAATAGGTTAGATAGGTCGCTCGCACAAAACGACTGGGCGGGGTGTAGTCGGCTGACAGCCCAATTAATCCTCCGCCCTGACCAATTTCCGTAACATTAGTCCCCTCCACAACGATAGAAGTTGTTGCCGTATCTGTCAGCGACAGGTAGTTGCGAACATTATTAATATGCCAGTCGTACGTTGGGGCATTTGTCAGCACGTTCGCGACGTTGTCGTGGATTACCATTTGGCCTTGAACAAACTCTACGATGATGCTGTCGCCGCTGCGGTCGGTCAAAACAAAATGCAACCATGGTGGTGTCGGCGAACCTTCGACTTCACTGGGGTTGTACCAAACTTTATAGTTTGGCAATGCTGCTCTTAGTTCTTTTACAGTGCTATACATGCCAAGAACCAAGCTTCCAAAGTTTATAATCGAGACATACTCCTCGTCTTGAGAGGTTATTTTTTGATATTCAGTAAAGCCGGGTAAAAAATTCCCACTGAGACCTAGCCCAGCTTCATTTTGCCCCTCGAGAATCGCTGGAGATCCCTTTAGAACCGCTGGATAAATACCGACAAACGCATGCTTGCTAGACAGGGTTTTTGATGGCAAGTCGAGAAACTCAGGCGCGCTAATCAATACAGGGCTACCTTGCGGTTGAGACGTTAGCGTCCATTCCATATCAACAGCCCACTCCATTGTGCGACCAGCGATTACCGTGCCGTCTCTAGCTTTCAGGTTAATCGCCGTGCATGCGTTTGCTAACGGCGCAAAGGCAATGGATAACGCCACGATACTGCCTAGAAATTTTTTCATAAGATACCCTGCCACTATTCTTCGATTAATCACTCATCAGTATCCGCTTTTATATACTGTTGTCCGATTATTGCAACAGTCAATTTAAGGGCGGTTCAGCATCTATGACTCTACGACCGCAGCGAGTTCTCAGTAGTGGCTGTCTTGTTCGATATTGAGCTTATTGCTCAGTGCGCTTCTAATCGCCTTTGCTTAATCCGCTTTATATCCGACGGAGTCAGAAAACCTTTTAACGAGACCAGAATAATGGAGGAGACTATGCCTATTTTGGCCTCATTACTTGATGGCTGAGGTCCGGTCAAGAGTGCCTGTTGGCGATAAACTTATTCCGTGGGCTGTGGGTCGGCCAAAGCGAGTATAGCGAGAACAACAATTTGCGGGCGAACAAACGGATACGATACGCTATTGCCAGGCAACAGGATGACAAGGGTCATGAACTTTTTACCCTTGGTGAGGGTCAGTAGGCCTTCGGTGAGGTTCTGGATTGGGTCTGACGCAAGAATACCTACACCCTCTGAAACCAGGCTCAGCAACCGACCCAACTCGGGTCGGCATAGGTGCAGTTTCGTTGCCGGTAACCTGCGCTTTAGACAAAGGTCGTTACGATTATTCAACTTACTGAGAAGACTCACCACTCTCCCAGCTCCTCATAATTGGCAGGTCGAAGACGATCCGTCGCTGCCATTCAAATCCTTCTTGGCCCACCATATTTTTTTTTCTAGCTTTTATGTTGATTAGAGCTTCCGGCAATGGATACTGATCCATAGACTAATGTCGGCGGACATAGAGTCAGCACTCCTCGCGCTCGTAGCTCAGCTGGGTAGGGTAACTGGCTTCAAACCAGTGCATCGGGCGTTCGAATCTCTCCGGGCGCGCCAATCATCCCGACAGTTGAATCACCCTGCTGGAATCATCAAAGCAAAGACGAGCGCTCCGGCCCCCGCTATAGGCAGTAGGCGACTGATCGGTCGTGCCCCCGTCAATATTTGACTGACCCAATAGGCTACTGCAGTGGTCAACAAGAGATACAGCGCGATCTGACGATAATTGCTCATCAGCAACAAAAGACCAACACCCTGCGTGGTAGCTAATACGTAATCCATAGCGCTGGCACTGCGGCAGGCCCTTGAGGCCATTAATGAAAACAGCACAACGATCACACTATAAATGACAAAAGAATCCCTCATACTACCTGGCTCGCTACTTCAAATGTATCAGAGTCCAACACCTGTGTCCCTCTCTGCCAATCGGGCGGCAACCCCTGGGCAGGACACCGGTCGGACCATGGGATCAGCTAGGGGGGGGTACTGACCGTGATATGTCGCTCCGTGAGACCGTCTTCAATACCCCTGTGACTGAGATCGAAGCGGCAGATATGCCTTAAAAAACATGCCTAGCCTTTCTTGCATCGAAAAATATCGACCGGATGTGGCAGACATGTCGTCGTGCCTTGCTCTTCGCTAATTGACATTAAGAATTCGGAAATGTCGTTGCGCAACCCTGTCGGCAGTTGATCTGCCCGGGTTTGCACGATGAAGTCCACAATGTTTCGCCCTTCTTCGGTCGATTCTCCGAAACATTCGTTCACGTTCAGATTGGCATTAACGCGGGTTTCCTCATAGTCTAATCCGCGCGCATCGAAGTGGGCCCGTACGTTATCGCTAAACCAACTTTTCTGTTCCATCTGGCGTTGCCACATAAGATTGGCAATGGTGTTCAGCTCTTCGTCAGGGGCTATCACGATAATCAATTCTCCGCCGGGTTTTAGTGCTCGCATTGCGGCATCGATGGCATCGTTGCGGTCTTCCAAATAGTAGATGGATTGCACAAAGAGAATCAGGTCGAATTCGTTTTCAAAGGTTTGCTCGCCAAACCTTTGCACGAGAACAGAAACGTCGACTTGATCGCATCTCTGAGACCCCATTGCTTGTAAGAACTCAGCGGCGGAAATTTCATTTGGCTCAATGCCGAGATACCTAACCTGGTTCATCCGTGCCCGCGCATACCCTAAAATTCGCTCGTCGAAAGCACCTGTGCCACAGCCAACACTCAAAATAGTATTGGCGTCTTGCGACATTTTGGAGACAACGTTAGCTTCGAACCAACCTAAGAGCCCAGGTCGTTGATCGCTATTGGCTTCAAATATTTCGAGACATTGCGCGTAATAACTATTGTTTAAAGGGTGTATCTCCCCTAGACCTGTTACCGCGCGGTCAATCGACCCGATCATCTTGCTTTGATGTGCCGTATATAAACTCATAGATGAACCAATAAACCCCTAAAGTGAACGCTTTTGCGCAAAGATACGCTCGCTTGCACGACCGATGGCGTACACTAACAGAGTTTCCGAAAATTTTACTGGGTTATTGATGGCCTGCTTCCTTTTGAGCAGAGAGCATCGTCTGACAACGATACTGAGAGTCACATTGCGAATCACACAGAAGATCACATGAATTGGAGCCAAAACATGAGTCGATCCCTTCCTGCCGCCACAGATGCCGACACCTTTGATCGGAGTTGTGCTCACTGGAGCGCCGACGGTCGTGACGGTATGGACAACTTTTATACCTATGCGACAGTCGATTACAGGCATTTGGCCGACTTGATCGACTGGCCTGCTTTGCTGACATCGTTGTCACAGCAAACAGGCGCTCTCCAATTGGCAGATTTGGCCTGCGGCAGCGGTAAGTTCCCGGGGGCACTATTGGAGCATACAACACTGTCTGAGTTGATGAGTGCTGAAAGCAAATCGACTCAAGTGCTGTACGACCTTTTGGATCCCAGTATTTTTGCAATCGAGGAAGCGGCAGCCGTACTCAAGCCACCTTTTGTAGAACGCGACCACTATTGCTGCAGGCTGCAGGACTGGCAGCCAAATCCAGAGACTTATGATCTCTGCTGGGCAACCCACGCACTTTATTGCGTGCCGGCCGAGGAGATGAGCGAATGCATGGCTATTTTGAGAGGTGCCATAAGGCCCGGCGGTATCGGCGTCGTGGCTCAGTCGAATCGCAGTGGCCACTATAGCTGGTTCTATGAGCATTTCTTAGACAGCATCCACGGTGGCAATGGCACGCGTTTCAGTACCGCCGAAGATGTCTATGACGCTGCTAACAATGTTGGATTTGAAAGGCAACGGCGCACGCTTGATTATAAAACCGTTATTGACGAAAAGGATCACCAAGCACTCGAATCCTACCTACAGCGTTGCGCTTTTGATGATTCCATATCGTTGGATCGAATGATGAAAAGTGGGTCTTTGGGGCAATATTTGACGAGCGCCAAACGCCAGGGTGCCTATCGTTTTCAGCAATCTGTTGACGTTGTCGTGTTTGGAGATGATTTATCTTCTTTCAATTTTTGGATGCAAGACAAGTGACAGAACCTTCTAAATCGCAGCGCAAACCTGAGTCCTCTGACTATTTGTCCAAGGCCCACAAAAAAAGCGAAGACGTCGCATCGCAGTGGGATCAAGACAACCAGCAATGGTGGAATTGGTACATGACGCTCGCAGAGAACGAGCATGATCAAAATAGTCCTGCGGTTCAAGTAGCGACCCCCACTGAGCAAGCACCGATTGAAGTTGACCAATCAATACTCGCGCAGCTAGAGGCTGATCTTTCAGTGCCTTACCAGTTGTCTTCGGATTCTATCGATCAATTTGCCGCGAATGGTTACATCAAACTTAAAAACGTCATCAACGCTGAACATCTAACGCTTCTTAGACAACGCATTAATAGCATTTTAATTAATGCATTGGGTGTCGAAACTGACTTGGCTTTTCGAAGTGATGAAATGATGTGGCTTCACGACGAACTCGTGCGGCATTTCGTTTTGAGCAAACGCATCGCGCAAATTGCGAGCGAACTCCTGGGTGTACAAGCGGTACGTCTTTATCACGACAATGCGTTATCAAAAGAACCCGGCTGTGGGCGCACACCCTGGCATTATGATTACCATCACTTTCCAATCGACAGCCAAAATGTCTGTACCGCCTGGATTCCGTTGCAGCCTATCCCACGGGAAATGGGCCCGCTTGCATTTGCCGCGGGAATAGAAACATACAAACTCGTTAAAGACCTGTCTTTTAACAAGTTTGACTCAAGCTATGACAGGCAGTTGAGCCAAATTTTCGCGGATAGAGATATTCGTATTGATGATAGTGGCTTTGAGTTGGGCGAGATCAGCTTTCATCATACCTTATCGTTTCATACCGCCGGGGCAAATAGGACTAACGAATCCCGTATGGCATTAGCGACAACCTATTTCGAAGACGGAGCACGTCTTGTCTCAAATCCGACCATGATTTCCGGTGAATTTCAAAAATTTATGCCGGCAATCGAACCAGGAGATATCATCAACAGTGCATACAATCCTGTATGCCATCTACGCGCTGATTGATCTGCAAAAGAGAATTTTATGAGTCGGTCTGAAAAACAAATGCTCGGTATCAACTATGCGGATTTTCCGCATTTGATGACAATGACAGCCCTTATTATCGCGGGTGAGGCCATATTCTCCCTGCCATTTCACGTGACCCGATTCTTTCGTCCTACATTTTTAGAGGTTTTTGAGTTCAGTAATATGCAGTTGGGGCTTGTGCAAGCCTCGTATGGCGTTATTGCAATGCTGGCCTATTTCCCAGGAGGGCAACTCGCCGATATGTATTCCGCCCGTAAACTTTTGGCCGCCTCTTTGGTTGCGACTGGGCTTGGCGGATTTTATTTTGCGCAGATTCCATCGTATCAGAGCCTGCACTTACTGTTTGGCTTTTGGGGCTTTACCACCATCCTGTTATTTTGGGGTGCACTGATCCGAGCGACCCGCGAATGGGGTGCCGTCTCAGCGCAAGGTCGCGCATTTGGGATACTAGATGGTGGCCGTGGGTTATTTGCGGCATTGGTCGGGGTCGCTGCGGTTTTAGTCTTTCGTAGTTTTTTTCCCTCCGATGTGGCGCTCGCGAGTGACGCTGAACGGATTATGGCGCTTCAGAATGTAATCTATTGCTATACCGCATTCACATTTTTGGCAGTGCCTTTGGTTTGGCTGTTGGTACCCGAACCTACCGTCGACCTCGTAAACTCAAACTCAAATTTCAATGCCCACAGATCTGGTCTGGTAAGACGAACGATTGATGTCATGAGATTGCCAACAGTTTGGTTACAGTCACTCATTATTGTAGCGGCCTATGTTGGATATAAGGGTATCGACAATTATTCTCTATTTGCCTATACAGCTTATGGGTTGAATGAAGTTGAAGCTGCTGAATTGACTGCCTATAGCGTTTGGATTCGTCCGGTCGCGGCCGTTGGTGCGGGCCTTCTGGCGGACCGTATCTTGCCGTCTCGAGCAACAGCTCTATGTTTTACGCTAATGATAATTTGCTTTGGATTTCTCTCCTTCGACGCCCCTGATGTGTCTCAGATTTGGATACTGTTCGCGAATGTGATTGTCACGAGTGCTGCTGTATTTGGCCTGCGCGGCATCTATTTTGCGATGTTCGAAGAGGGTAAGGTCTCAGGAGTCGAGACTGGTACCGCGACAGGGCTGGTTTCTGTCATTGGATTTACGCCGGATATTTTTATGGGTCCCATGTCCGGCTGGATTTTGGATAGATCGCCCGGTTTGCAGGGCCATCAAGACTTTTATCTTCTGATGACCTGCTTCGCATTTCTCGGACTGGTTGCAAGCGTGTTGTTCTATCGTTTCGCGAGAAAGCCTGCGCTCAGCTGAACCCAAAGGGCAATCGAGTGGCCATTGAGTAGTAAAAGACTCGCAACCGGCGGCAAGCAACCGTGGACTTGTCAATTCGTAAGCTATCGGTACAGAGCGTGAATTGAGTTGAATCCCGTCAAAAACAGACCGGCATGCTCTTTATTTTCGTGTAATCGTCTTACCGCTCAATTTTTCTGTAAACTACGCACCGCACATTGTGCGATTGCAGCCACTATCACTTCTGCAATTTAACAGTCATACACATTCACGCTATAAGGCGTTGGTTTTAGATTGATCGACGCGGCGAGGCTAAATAATGCTTGAAACGGCCAATGGTTCCCAGAATACGTTCGAAGACGACGTCATTGATGGACTTTCTCAAGTTCAGAAAACCATTCCTTGCCGATGGTTGTATGACGAAAGGGGCTCAGAACTTTTTGAGGAAATTACCGTGCTGCCGGAATATTACCCGACCCGCACGGAAACCGGCATTTTGTCGCAATACGCGGTTGAAATCGCAGATCATGTCGGCCCTCACGCAACAGTGGTCGAGTATGGCGCTGGCGCCTCGGTCAAAACCCGGATACTCATCGATGCGCTTGAAGAAGTCAGTACTTATATACCCGTTGATATCTCTGCAGAATTTTTGCAAACCAGTGCCGCATCATTGCAGAAAGACTACCCAAACCTGGATATTGAACCCGTTGTCGCTGACTTTTTGTCGACCGTCGATTTACCTGAAAAATCAGCCGAAGGTGCGCGAGTCGGTTTCTTTCCCGGGTCTACCATCGGCAATCTGGAGAGCTCAGAAATTACAGGCTTCATGCAGCGCGCGCGTGAGGACTTAGGCGCAGGTGCACAATTTGTTCTGGGTGCAGATTTAAAAAAGGACCCCAATATTCTGATTCCGGCGTACGACGATTCTGCCGGCATCACATCTGAATTCAATCTCAATTTGTTAAGACGCATTAACGGAGAGTTAGACGCAAACTTTGATGTCGCTTCTTTCAACCATGAAGCAAGATGGAACGACCATGACGCAAGAATCGAGATGCATCTGGTGAGCGAGCGAGACCAATCTGTTGAAATATCAGGGAAAACATTCGATTTCCGGCAGGGTGAAACTGTTCATACTGAAAACTCACGAAAGTTCGAGATCGATGTCCTTAAAAAACTGATAGGGCAATGTGGCTGGCAAATGGCAGATAGCTGGGTAGACGAAGACAGTCTCTTTTCGGTGCTGCTTTTCAAAGCAATTTAAAACCTGACACGTTACTGAAAAATCAAGTCGCTGGACCCGAAGATATTCAGCCTCTGACGATCAGGCTACTGCCCTACTCTATTCAGCGAACGCACTTACCCTGAGATCACGGTAATGTTCAGCCCGAATCAAGTGCCTTCCCGAATTCACCAAATTGGTAATGACAAGGTAACTCTGGGTCATGAACTGACACTACACAAGTCTGCATAGATTGATTAAACATATGTCCCAAGGCCCCAAATTTCGCTCTATTGGGATGGTAACCTAGCTTGCGACACCCAGTTTTTGCACCAAAATAACGTAACTTATCAGTAGCGAGAGTTGGCCTTACGTGTCGGGCGATGTGTGCCGGGAATGGCGAGACGCCGCTCAAGCCACATCGAACAAAGCACGACGACCGAGACCATCGCCAGGTAGACCACACCAGCCAGTGTATATGCCTTGAAGAACTGAAAATTGGTTGAAGCCAGTTCCTGAATACGCGCAAAAAATTCTGTGTACTGGATCAGGAATGCGACAGACGTGTCCTTGATATTTCTGATCACCTGGTTTGTCATCGCCGGAACAGACAATCGCAGCACCTGCGGCAGTATGATCAGCCGAAATGTTTGAAATTGACTGAAGCCTTGTGCCTGAGCCGCGTCAAGCTCCGATTGCTCCAGACCATTGTAGGCAGTTTTCAGGTAGGCGGCGTTGTAGGCGCCAATATTAAGTGTGAAGCCGATCAGGGCCACCGTCAGAGGGGACCATCTGACGCCAATTGTCGGCATACCGTAATACATAAGAAACAATAGGACGATCAGTGGCATGCCAATGAAAAATGAAATGTAGCCGCGCATGAAGAGTCTGACAAGACTATTCTGGCTCAACGTCAGGTAGAATACCAAAATACCAAACACAAACCCTGTGATACTGATGCTTGTTGCAAGCAAGAGAGTGTTCTCAAGGCCGCTCATGATTAACGGCAGTTGCTCAATCAAATCATCAGAAAAAACTTTCCAGTCCGACATCAGATTCAGGCCTTCCTGCCGAAAAAGTCTCGGACCCTGGCATCCGAATGACCATTCGATAAATATTCAAAACTGGCTTCAGCGACAACCCGGCCCTGGTCAAGAAAAGTCACCTCGTTAGACAGGTACTGACCAAGCTCAAGATCGTGCGTAACACACAAAATGGTAACATTGTCGGTATTCAGTGTCTGAATCAACGCACCAACTTCTCGAGACATGATTGGATCAAGTGCTGATGTCGGCTCGTCAAAAACAATAACAGCAGGATTCATCGCCAGCGCCCGCGCAATAGCGACACGTTGCTTCTGGCCACCCGATATCTGCGAAGGGTATTTATGGCTATGAGACGTCATTCCAAGGCCGGCCAACTCTGCCATCGCCTTTACATCCGCTTCTGCACGACTCATGCCTTGCAGTTTACGCAGCGCCAGCGTTACGTTATCGAGCACCGAGAGATGTCGGTACAAGGCAAACTGTTGAAAAACAAAGCCGATTTGTTGTCGCAGTTGCCTGACATCAACATCGGAAGATGTAATATCTTCGCCAAGAAAATGGATACTGCCAGAGGTCGGCTCAACCAACCGATTCAGGCATCGCAACAACGTCGATTTACCGCAGCCTGATGGACCCATGATGACCTTGATTTCGCCTTCTGCGAGATCAAGATCAACCCCGTCCAGGGCTCTCAGACCATCATACTGCTTGACCAGGTCACGGATTCTAATGACAGACATAGATGCTCCTCACGCTGAAGTCCGCTCATTAATGCGCGGCCAAGCCCTCATGACGGCGCCATGCCTGGTATGCGAAAGTACCTCTCGATCGCTTCAAGTCCGGCGAGCAAGATACGATAAATAATAAAATAAAGAATACCGGCAGCAAGATAAATCTCGATACCCTGATTGGTTGTTCCCACAAGCGCCATTGCCTGCTTTGTTATCTCAGGGATGCCGACGGTGTAGGCAAAGGGGGAATATTTAAGCACTGTTGTAAATTCATTGACCATGCCTGGCATCGCCAGTCTCAACATCTGCGGCATCTCAATATAAATAAATACTTGCAACCTGTTCATGCCAGATGCGTGTGCAGCAAGCACCTCATTGCTGTCAATGGAATGTAGTGCGCCTCGAAAAACCTCAGCAATATAAGCCCCGGCAATCACTCCAAGGCTCAGCATCATAGCGATCATCGGTGAGACTCTGAAACCGAATTCAGACAGTCCGAAATAGACAATGAAAAGCAATACCAGCATCGGTATTGCGCGAAACACATAGGTAAAAATATCAAGTACTAGATTAAGGAGGGTTGATTCAAACTTTCGCAGGCCAACCGTTACAAGACCGATCAGGACTGCTGTCAGATTACATGCCAGTGTTACCAGAACTGTATAGGCGACCCCTTGCCCAAGCACGGACAGTATCTGCGCAAAATCCATCCGTGCTTACTTCATCCACTTGTCAATAATCGCTTGAATTTTTTCCGGACCGAGCTCATCGAGATATGTGTTGAAGTCATTCCGGAGAGCAGAGTCCTTGGCAAAGGCGAAACCCAACTGATCGAAGCCGGTAAATACATAGTCACTCTCGATTGGTGTCTTAATTTTATAAATATAGTTATTCAGAACCGGCTCTTCGATAAATGCAATATCGAGATTACCGTTTTCCAGATCTGTCACAACTTCATTATAGGAGGGATAGAGCTTGACCATGCTGACTGAATAGTAGCCTTTGGGTTCGAGTTCGGTTCTGATCAATCCTTCGTAGGCCATACCGCGAGGGTAACCAATAGAGTACTGCTTCAATTCAGACAGGTCGCTGATCGTGATATCACGACTTTCAAGACTGACAAGATGCCACGCATTGTCATAGTAGGGAGTCGAGAAATCCATCGCTTTCTCACGCTTGGCGGTAATCGAAATGCCAGAGAATGCGACATCGGCCTGACCACTGGAAACCGCACCCAGCATTCCCTGCCAATCGTACGACGTGATCTGCATGGTCAGTCCTCTGGAGTCTGCGTAACCTTGAAAAATCTCCAGGTCAACGCCTTGATATTCACCGTTCTTTTCAAACAACATGGGCGGGGACGCCGGCGATACCGCGACCCTGATGACATCGACGCCTGCCTTATCTGAACAACCTGATACGATGGCAGCGATGATTGTCAGCAGTCCCGCATATATAATTTTTTTCACTCACTTAATCCTCATATTTCTATCGCATTGCGTTCACTGATAAGACATAAACTAATGTTAAAAATTCGCTCACATCGTCCATCAGGCAACACCGCTTCATGACGTGGAAAACATAAGTCTGCCGCATCACACACCGACTGACAAGCGACAGCCTGGCGTTGATAGGTACTGACGGATTCACTTATGCAGAGGACTGCAATCTCCATTCTCCAATCAGGCAACCAGTCTATTCCACTCCTAACACGCACGACACCTTAGATCACGCTAGTGCTGAGCCCTGCCCGGGTGGCTGCCAAGATTGAACAGGTTGTGGGCAGCGGCGCAGGCAATGACGAACCGCTGAGCCTGCCTCATCCACTTGAACCACCGCTTCCGCCCCTTCCTTAGCCTGGTCGCCTCATGAGACTGCTTAATCTGATTGTTCCAATACCTAATGCTTGGATCACCCGGGGTATTAGTTCTCGGTGGCGGACTCCATAGCGATGTAACTTGTCCGTCACGATCTTCCCGGGCTCGACTCCATGAGATCGCAGTAAACACCTGAGAAGTCGCTTCGCTGCAACCCCATCCCGCCTGCATTGGAGATATACAACAATCACTCCACCATCTTAATCCACTGCTCGCCATAGGTGATATCGCTTGCCGTCGATCTAAATGGTACGGCACACCGGCGAAGACCTCATCGGTGTGGAGCGTATTACCATGGTCCCGGCGCTTTCTTTTCAAAAAAAGGGTATAGATTGCTCCGAACTTGATGCTCCAGAGGCAGATGGATTAGCGTGTAACGATGATACCCCGCTCTGCGAGCAGGTCTTCGATATCTCAGTGGCTCGGGCTGCATCTGTAGCAGAGCTCGGCAGCATTACTAATGATATCGGGTGGAAAACTAAACGTTTATAAGTGTTCATGGGGCGATTCTATCAATTTTTCGCGTTTAACTTG
Organism: Candidatus Marimicrobium litorale; assembly: GCF_026262645.1. Lineage (NCBI taxonomy): Bacteria > Pseudomonadati > Pseudomonadota > Gammaproteobacteria > Cellvibrionales > Halieaceae > Marimicrobium > Candidatus Marimicrobium litorale. Next base: position 3,549,970 of record NZ_SHNO01000001.1, on the reverse strand, counting down.
CCAGCACGCTCTGTCGGTTTCATGGTGGTTCAGAGCTATATAGTAGTTAATTATTCATAATATTTATCACAGCAATCTGGCCGGGTTACTTCTTCACCAGCGATGACGAGATTAAACTTAGGTTTAGTTCAGCTTAAACGCCATAGCTGTATCGCTACCGTTCAGAAAGGGTTAGATTAATGAAGGCATCACAGTAAATTAATAAAGCGGAGGCAGGGCAATACATGGTTGAAACAATTACCGATCCAATGCGTCTGACCTTCGATCGAAACCGCCTTGCCTCGAGGTCGGCATTTTCGGCGCACAAGGCCGGTATGACATTGCGCAGTTTATCGTGCGTATGCCCGTTTTTCCTCTGCCTCCTTGTCGCTGGCTGCAGCGATAGCTCCTCAGACAATCCAGAGCCACTTTACTACTCTGTCGGGGGCACTATTTCCGACGCACAAGCGCCAGTCAAAGTGATTTTTAACGGGTTTTCCTTTGTGGGTGCGCCAACAGAGACCACCAAGATCCTGAGTGTTGCCGACGGAACATTTAAATTTACTGGTTCTGCTCGAAATGCTGAGGTATTTGAAAGCGGCGCCAATTATCAAATTTCGATTGTGGCCCCCCCGCCCGGACAAGTGTGCACAGTGACCAATTCCGCAGGCGTTATTGGCACAGAAGATGTCACGAACATTACAATCACTTGCGATATTTCGCCGCTGTCAACAATCACTGCATTCAAAGGCGGCGAGGATGGCGGCTACCCTGATTCTGGCTTGGACTACGGCTCAGACGGACGCACGTTCGGTGTGACAACCTACGGGGGACGCTACGGTATGGGAACCATCTACCGTTACGATCCCGCCAGCGACAGTAGCGATGTAATTCATGATTTTGCAGGAGGAGAAGCTGACGGCGCAAACCCGGCCTCCGGGCTTACGCTCGCCTGTGACGGTCTTTTTTACGCGACCACTACAAAAGGAGGTGCTCACGATGCAGGTACCTTCCTCAGATTCACCCAGGACGGCTCCGTTACGGTGCTGCATTCCTTCGGCGGCGGCTTCGATGGCGAATTACCCCAGGGACACACGATCGACACGCGTAATTGCCCGAATCCGTCTCCCCAATTCTATGGCACTACGACCAACGGCGGAATACATGGCAAAGGGACGGTGTACACGATATCGGCGTCAGGAGAGGAGTCTGTGTTGCACTCTTTTGGCGAGAATCCAGCGGGCGGTCTGAACCCCACTGCGGGCCTGTCGCGATCACCCGATAATCATTTCTACGGAACCACTTACCTGGGCGGTGAATACGGTCGTGGTACGTTTTTTCGAATTACGACGGACGGTGATTATACGGTGATTCATTCCTTCGGCAACGAAGCGGATGGCGCCTTTCCGAACACGAAGGTCCGGAGCAGGGATGATGGGAGTTTTTATGGCACAACGGAGGCTGGTGGAAAATATGGCAAAGGCTCTGTCTTCAAGATCGGTGCAGATCGATCGGAAAGCGTCTTTTACTCTTTTGGCGCTGACGGGCAAAGCGATGGCCAAGTGCCTGCGTCCCGCCTTCGCTTCCTTGACGATGGCAGCATTTATGGCGTGACCTATCTTGGCGGCGACTACGCCAATGGCTCTCTTTACAAAATTAGCCCGGAGGGCGTTGGTGGTGTTTTGTATTCCTTCACAGCCTCAGAGAATGATGGAAGACTGCCCAATTCCAGCCTTCTTGTTGGCGAAGATGGATTTGCGTATGGCACGACCACTGGCGGCGGCGAATATGGATACGGCACGATTTTTCGCATCGATTTCACTCAATAATACTCATGGGCGCTGTCACAGGGAGACGGGATGTTTGTGTTAGAAAAAGCTGTTCTTGGGGTAGTATTTTTGGCGGGCATGCTGCTCGGATACCCTGCAGAGGTGCAGGCTCAGCAGTCAACCGCCTGTACGCCCGTCGTGTACGTCTTCCGCCATGCTGAGGATCATGGCGGTCTCGAGGACGTTGGTCCACCGTGGGGTTTACTCACCTGGATTGGTCAGAGACATGCGCAGCTTTACCCTGACATGGTGGCAGATTTTGCTGCAACATCCGGCCACTGCCCTCTAACGCGCGTCTATGCATCCAGCCCATCATTAACGGGTCAAAACGAGCTCAATGGCGCTACAAACGCTTTCTGTACGGCACGCCCCCTGGCTCAGTTGGGAACGGCAGATTCGCAAAAGCAGGCGCACCCCCCCTTGATCCTGGACGTAGATGTATCAATTTGTAGTATAAAAGAAAGCTTTCCGCCGATTCCGAGGCCCGATAATAAAGAGGCTCTTACGAGGGCATCTACTGACCCGATCATTTATCTTTGTGGCACGCCCGATCAGCCTTCACAGAACTGCCAGAATAATCCTGCTCAGCTCGATGAATACCTCGGGGCGGGGAAAGGCAAGGGCGATTTTGGGCGTCAGGGCCCAAACCCGACATCCGATATCGCGACACTCCTTCGACGTAAGCTGAAAAAAGATGCTGCGGCAGGCGAATCGTCTGCAATATTCTGGACGAGCCAGGGCCTTTACACGCTCGGCACCGCGATCCTTGACGCGCCATCGCGCATACCTCAGAAGTATAAAGATCAATTTTTCGATTATAATTGGGACTATGAACCCATATATTGGGAAACACCGCCGCGTAACGCCGCCTATATTTTTGAATATTCGAACGGTGCGTTTACAGAAAGTACTACTACATTTGCGCAGGCATTTAATTTCAAGAGTACTAAACAGCAGTTTTGCACGACTGTGCAACCGTCAGACTCATCCAAAATCGGGGGAAATATCTGCGAAAACGCGTCTCAGTGCACCCCCCCTCTCATTCCATCAAGTATGACAGAGGGCAACTGCGAATACCCCAAAGGATGTTTACTAAGACTCTCTGGATCAATCATTTCATGCGATGGTGTCAATGAAAACGGTATCGCGAGTTGCCTACGCGCTGCTACCTGTGACTTACCAAATTAACGCGCAGTGACAGATGTACACCACAGACTGTTTAGGTAAGAGTCAGTTTACGGCTGCGATCACCGGCAGACTAGGGTGTAGCAGTACTGACAAATTAGTGCTGAAAAGCTAAGTTGTCGTTGTCGCTCATCCAGCGATTCTATCAAGTTACTGCGGTTAACCTGGCAGCGCCCATTAGCCAATCCAAACGGAGACCCGGATTAATACCACATGGGCCGAGGCCAAGCACCCCAGGCATTCCAGTTCATTTCGCTTGCCTGCGCCGCTTCCGCCGTGGCTCGCTGCTCATTTACCATGTTCTGTTGTATCGAAAGGCGCTGATACGCTTGATAATTTGCCTCTGAGCCGACGTAGACGCACTTGCAGCTAGTCGCATCTGCGTAAACAAAAACGGTCCTTCCATCCATTGTCGTGGGCACAATTTTTCGTTCAGTCATCGTTTTAAGACGGGCCATCTTTTCTGGTGTGTCGGCAAGCTTCATTTGAAAGCCCGCTGCGGAGAGTCGTCTCTCTGTATCCATCGCCGATTGATTTGCGATAGAGGCGCAACCGGTAATTGCGACGGCAACCGCTGCAGCGCCCAATGTTTTTGCCAGATTGTTGTCCATGATATTGTCCTGTTACATATCTTGCGGGAGTTTTCAGTATAGGACAAAAACAGCAGGTTGAGATTAGATTTTTTAAATGATATGCCTGAGCTAACTCGTAATTTTCTCGAAAAACCGCCGATCAAGCTAACAATGTGGTCGGCGCATGGCCACGCAATGCAAAAATATCGATCCCATCATTATTTAGCTTGGGCCGTCATACAACCCCCTCGTAATATCTTGGTGACTCAAATTAAAGTGGCGGTAAGGCCAAACAGCGCAAGAAGTGCTATCTTGAGGACATCGCTGACGCTTGTACGCTAATGAAAAATTAAAATCTTCGCTCGTCAAGTGGCAAGCGACGGTGAATGATTCAGCGAAATCGAGCCAAAAGTGGGTGCTGATGACGCATTCTGATGAACAAAACCCTTTATGTGGCGAGTCAGCCCATAATTCTAAGTTAACTTGTCAGAAACCCCTGATGGGCTCCATCTCCATCAAGCTTTGATAACGATATAAAAAGACTGCAAGACACACGCAGCTGGAAGAGGCCACTGGACTTGAATACGCCGAACAATAGGAGCATCAGTTCGCAGTTGGGGTCGCCCTCGAGTGCGCGAACTATTGATCAAGATTCAGCATCTCGAATGCTCCTGACCATTATCGCCACTGCCTGCTTCTTGGCCGCAGTAGTCGTTATATCTGGTTTAGTTGGTTTTGGAACAAACATTTCCTTACAATTTGCCTCCGGATGGCTGGTATTTCTCAGCGCAGTTCTCCTCACGTGGCCACACCTCTCCGTGAATAAGCGAGGGGTTATTGCATTGTTGATTCTAGCGTCACTCATTGCCCGGTGGAGCTATTCATGGCTAATCGCACCACCACGCGAAGCAATGATTGGTATTCTTATTGTGTTGCTCTACACACCCGTATTGATTGTCATCACGACACTCATGTTTTCAGGGAAAGCAGTATTCATTGGCATACTGGTAGGCGTGGCCCTGGGCACCATTAGTTTTTTTGGCACTAGCAGGGAAGTCCTCGCGCCGCTGTATTTAAACGACTGGCGTATTGCGCCGCTTATCCTGTGTGTTTACGCGTTATTCGCTTGGTTACTCAAGCGCTGGGTCAATGAGAGATACGCGCTCGAGCTTTCAGCACAGCGAGAGCAGCAGCTGACTCTAGAGAGTAATACAGACCAATTGACCGGACTCGCTAATCGGCGAGCCTGTGACGCGCGGTTTCAGCAGCTAGATGCTGGCCCACGCAAATATGCCATCATCATGCTTGACCTAGATCATTTTAAGCAAGTGAACGACACCCACGGACATAATGAAGGGGACAGAGTTTTAAGGCGAGTTGTAAGTCTTTTAATCGGTAAACTGCGCCCCAACGACTTTATCGCACGATGGGGCGGTGAGGAGTTTTTAGTCATCCTGGAGAGTATTTCCAGTACCGACGCAAAAGCCGTCAGTGACGCACTGTGTCAGGGGATTGAAGACGGCACCGCGAACGATACTATTCCCATTACCGTAAGCCTCGGACTCGCACTCAGCGCTAACGGCCAGACCGCAATGGCTACCCTCAAAAGCGCCGATGACGCTTTGTATGCCGCAAAAACTGCGGGCCGCAATAGAGTCAGGATAGCGTTTCAATCAGAAAAGGAACCGTCACTGGCCTAAGCGATATTGGCGCCTCGCTGCGATATATTTTTGAAGTGCTTTTACCAGTACCTGCCGGCTGTGAGTCGGTGGTGTTCGTAAATACTAATCGCCCGATCATCAAAGTTCAGGCGAGTTTACTTGGCGATGCCCTTGGCGAGAATATCTATAAAATTCTGAGCCGCCGGCGAGCGCGAGCGCTTGCTTATTTCAATAATTCCAAGTTCAGTGTTCAAGGCTGGGTGCGAGAAATCGAGTTCTACAAGCGTGCCTTGTCGAAGTTCATCCTCACAATTATACGGCCCAGAAACGAGCAGGGAATCGGAGCACATCAGCACACTGATAAGTGTTGGAAAATCGCTACAAATAATCTGTGGCCCTGCTGCCTCGGGGGAAGCCTTTTTCGATGAACTCAATAGGTCGTGCGATGGGCCAACCTGTGCAGGCGCTGCTATTGGATACTGGACAATCTGCTCAAAACTGAGCTTTTTTTGTGACTGCAGTGGGTGCCCTTTGCGAGCCATCACCGACAGAGGGAGAACGGTGATGACTTCTTTATGGATCTCTCTGGTTTGTTCGAAACTGCTGACCCCGATGAGAAGGAAATCGAGATTGCGCTTCTTAAGTTCACTGACGAGGTCTTCGTGTTTCCCCTCGCTAATCTTAATCCGGATCTTGGGGTGTCGAGATACAAACTCCGGGAGCGAAGTTCGCAAAACCAACTCCCTGACGCCTCCGCCGACTCCGATGTTTAGTTCCCCGACCTCGATATTCTGATGCAGGCGAGCGGCGCGCTGAATATCCTCGACATCAATGACGACCTGCTGACATTGCTCGATGATTTCGAGACAGAAGGGGGTTGCTTGCATGCCCCCGCTGTGACGGTCAAATAGTTTCACATCCAACAGGTTCTCCAGGGTATTCAGACTCCGGGTCAATGCAGGCTGGGTGAGGCCAAGGACATCCGCTGCCTTGTGCATGTTGCCATGCTCGGCGACAGCGGTGAGGTGAACGAGCTGTTTTAGGCTGACCATAGCAATTCTGCCTGATAATATTTAGTTATCGGAAATGATAATAAAGAATTATACTTTATCTTTGGTGCAGACTACCATTGTCTACGGTTCGGTTGGCTGTAGTGCTGGTCGAACCGCTTGTGAAGGCGAATCTTACTGTAGTTACGGCTCCTCCATTACTAGCCCGCAACAGCAAAAATGCCTACGCACATTACGAAAGGACCAAAAACATGTACGGAATCGTAAAGAAACTCTCAGCTCTTTCACTCTTACTCGGTGTTGCACTTAACGCCTCACCACTTTATGCACAAGTGGACCGCACCGCCGACCAGATCACACTGGTGGAAACCAGAACAGTCAGTTTGAATAGCAATGCTTCCTGGGAGCTCAACTTCTATCGCAACGAGGCCTACACCTGCGGCCTGTCAGGCAACTACACGTTCTTCGTGATGGAGCCCGCCAATAACCCCGGTGCCGAAGCGCCACTGTGGGCTTATCTGCACGGCGGCGGCTACGGTTGGTTTGACGAAAATCAGGTTTACCAAGCGGTTAAGACCCAGACCCAGAATACCTTTAATAATGAGGAATCCTTTGATGACCTGATTGATAACCACCTTGTGTACAATACGATGCGCAACGGCGAGGTGATGGATTCCACGCTCACACGGCGGATACAGGAGGGATACCGAGTGCTGCTGGTATCCATGTGTGACCACGATAATTATTCCGGAAGGGGCACGCCCTACCCCAACAACCCGAACCCGAATGGCGGAGAGAGACAGGTAAACGGCTTGCAGGCTACCATGGCTGCCCTGGACTATACCGTCGCCAATTACCCGACAACACATGCCTTCGCGCATGGCACCAGTGCCGGTTCGCTTGGCGTGTTTTCCATGTCCCAAGGCTATGCAGAAGAAGGCGCCTACCTGACGGCGATTGTGGCCGACTCGTGGGCATTTACTCCCCCCAGGATATTCGACGTGTTTAATGCCTTGGTCGGCGTACCGGGTTATGTGTTTAATGAGGGGGCCGACCTTGAGAACGATGGCATGGCTAAAATCGGTTATGACTACTTGGGCCTGGGCATCTACCCTGAGGCGGTCATCGAGGGCGGCTTCGTCGAGGTACCGAGCATGTACATTATCGGCGAGAAGGATCCGGCTTGCGGGGGCTACCGCAATGGCATACTAGAGGCAATTCCGCAGGCCGCAGCCGCGGGGTTGAGTAATTGCGCCTGGCAGTATGATGACTTGCGTGATGCGATTGCTAACCAACCCGACAGTCCTCATATTTTTGATCTCTCTTCCACCGGCGATCACGTTGAAACCAATAGAGAAAACCCCGTTAACAACAGGGTAGACAACTTCATCACCGCTGTGCTGGCAACCAACCCGCCACAACATTTCGGTGATGCCGACGACGATGGTATTCCCGACTACGTGGACAACTGTCGCGGCATAGCCAACCCCGACCAGGCGCCGTCGGTGCAAGACCCCCAGTGTGGTGCGGCTTGTGTGGTAAATGCCTGTGGCGCGCCGAGCTGTTCCAACCCCAGCCTGTAGCGTAAGCGTTCTACTGCGTGACAATGCATCACAATCAACACGATCAGTAACAAAACACCCGGTAAACATAAACGCCGTGCCAGCCGCCGCAATGATCTAAACGCATTGCCGATCTGGCCCTGATGGCGCTATACGGTGAACCGGCCACGTTAACTTATTTTTGCTCGAAAAGTGATGACCTCGAACAAATAATTTAGTGGAGTGAGCCAAAATTCGGTGCCGATAACGAAGTTATGGTTGCCTGAACGTTGTTTTTGTAGCTCCAACCCATAGGCCCATGACGTCACGTTAGCTTGTTAGTATCGTTCATTTGCCGATTCTAGCCAATTCATCGGTTTAACTTGGCAGTACGATTTGCCTGATTATCGTCAGCGCACAACGTTGGCGGCGAAGGTGCGAATCTCGTCTACAAATTCCGCGGGGCGTTCCAGCGCCGCGAAATGCCCACCCTTTTCGAACGTGTTCCACTGCACGATATCGCTGTAAACGTTGTCGCACCACAGCCGCGGGAACAACATTAACTCCTTGGGAAAGCGCGCCACTCCGGTGGGTACAGCGACGGGGGCTTCAAGAAACTTCAGTCTGGGGTTCTGTGTTACCTCGTAGTACAGTCGCGTTGAAGAGCAAATGCTTTGCGTGAACCAATAAATGGAAATATTGGTGAGCAGATCATCCTTATCGAGAACCGACTCGATATCGCCATCGCAATCCATCCAGCTATGAAATTTTTCTGTAATCCAGGCGCAGAGCCCGGCCGGTGAATCATTGAGGCCTACGCCCAGAGTTTGTGGCTTGGTTCCCTGAATTTTCTGATAGCCGGTTTCCATCTGCTCAAAGTGTGCCATGGTTGCCAGATCAGCAATCTCCGAAGCAGATAAGCCCTCGTTGGGATCGGCGGTCGTGGGGAACCCAAAAGGCATATTGAGATGGATGCCGTAAAGGTGCTCCGCATCGATACAACCGATATTGGACGTGATAAGCGCACCCCAGTCGCCACCCTGTGCTATGTACTTTGAGTACCCCAAGCGCGCCATGAGTTGGGCAAATGCTTCGCCAATCGCCAGCGTATCTATCTGTTCTGTCGTTGTGGTGCCGGAAAAACCGTAACCCGGCAGTGACGGGCAGACAACATGGAACGCATTATCGGCGGTTCCACCATGCGCCTCGGGGTTCACGAGCGGGTCAATGACGTGCAGAAACTCTACAAAGGTCCCCGGCCAACCATGGCTAATTAGCAGCGGCGTCGCGTCTGCATGTTTTGACTCAACATGCACGAAATGAATATCGGTTCCCGCAATTTCCGTCCTAAACTGAGGAAAACGATTGAGTCGTGTCTCGTGTTTGCGCCAATCGTATTCGTTGCGCCAATAGTCACAAAGAGACCGGATGTATTCAGTCTTTGCACCGTAGCGCCAATCGGTTCCCGGTATTTGATCGGGCCAGCGCGTGAAAGCGAGTCGGCGCTTTAGGTCATCGATCTCAGCGTCGGAGATGTCGATGGTGAACTCTGTAATAGGCGCACTGTTTTTCTGCATTTATTGTCTTACCGATAATACGTGGGCAGTAGATAGTACAGGGGATGATACCTAACCTTCCAGTGTTGGGTTTGGGAAGGCGCTCGCTACCAGAGATACGGCCACAGTCCTATTTTTTGTAATAGGTAATTAAATACTGACCTGTTAAGTGTCTGTTTCGATGGGATTTCAACCTCGAGAGATCAGGCCTCCACCCCACTCCAATCGCAGAGCGCACTGATGCTGAGGTTCCGATAATGTCGCGCAATGACGGGGTGTCAGCTGAGATTGAATAGATTCTGAAATGCAGCATGGGCAGTCACGAATCTCTGAGCCTGCCTGATAGATTTGAACCTTCGCATCTCCCACACCCTCACTGTGGTCGCCTCGAGCGATCGTTCGGCCCTCGTCCGACACTTCGGGAGTGCGGTAGTTCGATCTGTGCAATCGCCTGGAATTCCACGACTTCGTGCACTCACCCTCCCCCAACATCACAGATCGCTTTCGGCACACATTCGAACTTGGCTCCTCTCCCCGACTCGGCTGAATAAATTCGCCACACTTTTTCAACGACCTGCCCTCACAGGCCTGTATACTCTCAACTTATATTCAGCGGTCGAAGACGGGCGGTCGCTGTCACTGGTGTTTTTCTGCACCCAACACATTGTTTATTTTTATAGGCTTTCTACGCAAGAGAGCATCCGACTATTGGCAGAGGTTCAACAATAGAAGTGGAGGGGTGCACGAAACGCCTCCCATCGTCCATTCTTGAACGGCGTGAATCATTTATCAAGGGAGAATCCCATGGCCTATGAGCTAACGGGTAAGATCAAGCTCATTCAGGAACCCAAGACCTTCGACAGCGGTTTCACCAAACGTGAGATGGTAGTCATCGTGGAAGACGGTAAGTACCCCCAAGAAATTAATCTGGAATTCGTCCAGGATAAGGCTGCCTTGTTGGACGCCCTCGAGCCAGAGCAGGAAATCACCGTGAGCTTTGACATCCGTGGCCGCGAATACAATGGCAGGTATTACAACAATCTCCAAGGCTGGAAAGTAGTCACCGGGGGCGATGAAACGGCACCTCCGGCAGAGGAGCCGTCTTTTCCGACACCCTCTGATTTTGAGGATGATGACATTCCGTTCTAGAGAGTCTCGTTTGTGGATCGGCGTAAGGCACCCTCAACCAGTGTGCCACGCGAGACATTGCCTCATTTCGCCGGAGGGGAGTCCGCGAGTTCACAGCGCAACCAGCAGGGACGCCATTGAACAATGGATGGTACAAGTTTCTGTATGCTTCTACTCAGGCCTGCATGTAAAAGATCTGTGGAAGAACCGATACGGGCGCGATTTTGAGCTGATTAAGGATGATTTAGCCACATCATTGCGGCAAATAGCCTATTGGCGCGAGTGGTTTTCTTTCCATTATCTCTTTTATCTTACCTATACTTGGCCCCACACCAGATATTTGTTCCAGCAAGAGATGATGAGAGCGGGGAGTTATGGCAACAATTCGTAAAGTCGGCCTGTCTATGCAGTACTACATGCGCCGCACATTACCGGTGCTGGTGGCGGTCGCAACATTCCTCACGGCATGCTCCGACACCAATGATGGCGACGAATCCGGTCTGGCTCCGGCGTTATGGGGAGAGATTCGCCAGATTGAGATCACGGTCGACGAGCTTGTGTTTGACGCAATAGCCGCGGGCCCTGCCACTGGCGAGCCCGTAATGCTACTGCATGGCTTTCCTTCGACATCCCACCAGTTTGAACACCAGGTGCGCGCCCTTGGAGCCGCGGGCTACTATGCCGTGGCACCGGACCAGCGAGGCTACTCGCCCCGTGCCAGGCCAGCCACGATCGAGCAGTACAGCGTGCAGTACCTGGTGGAAGACGTGATTGCAATGGCGGATCAACTGGGTTTTGAGCGTTTTCATCTCGTAGGTCACGACTGGGGGGCGAACGTAACCTGGGCGGTTGGGGGCAACCATCCCGAAAGGCTGATCAGTTTAAACCCCATATCCGTACCTCACCCGCTGGCCTTCGCCCAGGCGTTGCTGGACAACAACTCGGATCAGGCGCAACGCTCCAGCTATATTGAATTCTTCCAGACCCCGAATTCACAGGACTTGCTGCTGGCAAACGATGCGCAATTGCTGCGTGCAATTTACAGCGGGGTTGATGAGGAGGATATAGCGGTCTATCTGGCAGCTTTGGGCACGCCTGACGCGTTGTCGGCAGCTCTGAATTGGTATCGTGCCCTGACTTTTGGATCGTCGTTGGTTGTTAGCCAGATAGACTTGCCCACCATGTTTATCTGGAGTGACGAAGATGCGGCACTGGGCCCTGACGGTGCTATGTTAACGGCAAATTTTGTTGACGGCCCCTATGAGTTCGAAATCCTGGAAGGCGTGAATCACTGGGTTACAGATATCGCTCCGGAAGCGGTAAGTCGGTTGCTGCTGAAGCATATCAATACATACAGTGAGCGAAGTGATTACCCTGGTGGGGACTGACAAAATAACTCAAGGTCATAGGCTGGAGCCACGAAGCCCACTGAGCGTTAGTAGCCTACGTTATACCCTTTGAGTATTCGTGTTTTGCGCAAAAATGGCGGCACTTGGCAGTCCCGTCGGGTACGGGGATCATCGTAGAAAAAGCAGTTTCCTAAGTGCTTGTGCCGCCAATTGTCGAATCGAGCTCGCTATGCGTTTCTTGCGCAGTTGGTCCCGCGAGGCCAGAACATCCCTGAGTGTGTAGTCTCTTTCCAGATATGGAACATCCTCGACGTAGTGGTAGCGGTCTTCGTCGTCCACCCGCAGATCACGCAGGGTCGCTGCGGAATGGTCCGTGCGTTCGTTTTGACCCATGAGCGGACAGTAAATTTCGCTCGCCGAGGACAGAAAGCCAGCCCACCAGGCGAAGCCACTGTTCGACTGTATGATGCGATTGAAGCCAAGCATGAAACGAAAATCTTCCGCCGGCGTGCCCTGAACATAGATAGGAGAAAATGGCTCCAGCGCCTCCCGCACTTCCTCACTAATACCGCATCCGCAAACAAACAAACGCTCAAATTCCAATCGCTGCAGCAGATCTGAGTAAAAACTGAGGCTCATAGCCAGATCAAAAACCACCATATCGCCCCAGCGTATGTGGGCCAAAAGATCACCTGGCTGAATCTCGTAATGGCCGCTGAATACCGGCATATCGAACCAGCGGCGTATCCTCGCTTTGTACGGGCGCAGCAGCGTATAGTTTTGAAAATAGCCACGAATTTCCAGTCGTCGGGGCGATTTGTCAGCGAAAATAGCGGCTAAATCAAGGTGAAAGCCATCAAATGCAGTGTTGGATTCGTGGGCGGCATAGTCCACTGGCTCTGCATAGCGGTCACCGACGATACTGAGCGGTGCGTCTGTACAATGGGAAAGCAACTCATCCAGCTCCTGCGCATTAACGCCCCCTTTTCCCTTGGAATGACTGACTTCCAGCTGGAACCCCAGCTCTTCGGCGATAAGCCTGGCGATTACGTATTGGTAAAGGTTGTCGGCTATAAAGCCATTCATCTGCAAGTGCACCATGAACGTGCCCACTCCTGTATTCTCATTTTCTTCTTACAAGCACCCTAGCACACCCATTAAACTAGAAGCCCTCATGTCCAATTTGAGTGCACGCTTATACAGAATTTGATACCTTGATGTTTGGCCGCCGCCTCCGCAAAAACTGGACAGCTATGAAGCAGGCAGACGACATCAAGGTAACAATCTGTATCACTCCACGCGAGCGATTCAGCACTGCCCTCTCCTCGCTGCGCAATATCATAGCCAACACCGAATTTCCTTATCATCTCGTCTACATCGATGCCAATTCTCCCGCCCATATTGGGCAATCTATCGCCGCTACGTGTGCAGAGTACGGTTTCGACTACATAAGAATTGATGAATATCTGCCTCCAAATCGCGCTCGAAATCGCGCGCTTTCTATTGCCAATACGCCTTACGTTGTGTTTGCCGACAACGATTTATATGTAGATAAAGGGTGGCTTCCACCACTGATCGACTGTGCCGAAGCAACGGGCGCATGGGCAGTGGGACCCATTATTCTTGAAGGCATCGCGGCGCTTCGCGTCATTCATATGGCCGGAGGCGACTTTACAGAAATAGAACTGGAAGACGGGAGTGTCAAAGTGGCGCAACGTCACCGCTACATGATGTCACCACTGCGTAGCATTCGAAAGAAGCTAAAGCGTGAGCCAGTTGGCGCCTTCGAGTTTCACTGCGTTTTATTGCGCACAAGCGCCTTTGAGCAACGTGAATTTCTGAACAACAACCTCTTATCGCTTGGTGAGCATCTCGATTTAGCTCGCGACATCCGTTTAGCTGGTGGCGATGTTTACTTTGAGCCGCGTTCAATCGTACGTTATGACACCGCGACGGCCTTTGATGACATGGATCGAAAATTTTTCGAACTGCGATGGAGTGAGGAGTGGTCCAACCGCTCACTTGAAGAAATGCGCAAAAAATGGGTACTGAGACCAGACGACGAATCGCTTCAACGAATGGCGCGATGGACAGCAAAACATCGCCAACTATTCAGCCAATCTCAGAAATCGTGGCTAAGAAAAAACCTGCCAGTGGTCGGTAGGCGATGGGTTAGCACAATGCTACGTGAGCGTGGCCTTCTCCGCGCTCAAGTCCCGCGTTAATGTATGACATTTGACTACGCGCAGACAAATTTACAATTAGTTCGTCAAATGCGGGCTCTGAGCTATCTCGAGTCGGATATCGCTCGCGTTGAGCGCGCTTATCAAACTGCAATTCCAATGTTCTCGGGCCTGCACCGTGGCTCCGGAAAGCCCTTTATTTGCCATCTTATAGGTACAGCAAGCATACTTGCTTCGCACCACTGTCCCGTGGATATGATTTTGGCTGGACTGATGCACGCCGCTTACACACAGGGAGACTTCGGTTTTCATTCAGGGCAAAAAGGCTCGCGCAGGCAACGCCAATTCTTAACCGATCACATCGGTGAGCAGGCGGAAAAGCTGGTCTATCTCTATGCGCGACTAGACTGGAAGGCGCACCACATACATACCTATGTGGAGGATTGGCACCGACTGCCAGTCGAACAAAAAACAACCATTCGCATTAGATTGGCAAACGAGCGGGAAGATTTCCTTGATAACGGCATGATCGCCGAGCGTAATACGAAGGCAGATCAGATAGCCAAACTGGGTATGCAGGCGAAAATCCTCACTCTCGCCGAACGCGCCGATTGGCCAGAATTGGCCTCAGATTTGAAAAATGAATTCGAGCAGTTTAATCAAGCCCTCTTAAATGTAAAGTGGGCAGATTCAAGCGGTTTTTCAGCTTTGTATCTACCACCAACTGCCAAGAGACGATTGCTTCCGCGGCTGGAAAAAGCGCTTGTTCGTCGAATACGAAAACAGCAATCTGCATGAACATGCAATAAATCTGTGGTAACTGACAACGCTAAAGCAAGGCAATCGAGCACTATCGCCGCCCCTATGCAGAGCATACTTGCTAGGGGCGGGAAGATTACATCCTCTATTTGCTGTGCGCAGCGGAACATACCCCCGGACGGCACGAACCTGAACCTCCGCATCCCTCGATACCGCCATAGCCTCAGCCTTGGTGAGCAGAGGCCACCACACTGAACGCTGAATAGGCTAATGGCTTATCGACTGATCATAACGCCGCGCTCAGCCCAAACTTCCTCTTTATCACGGTGATTTGGATTGGCTCTATAATTGCGCCAGATAACGCAAGCGATGATATTTCGCGCCAATCGGTAGTGTTTATAGGGTTTCATCAGCCGATTTCAGCAGCTGGCGACGCTAAATTGTCCGCATCTGTCAGTGCCCACACCTGAATGCGTAGATCGGATTTTCGATCTTGAACAGTTAAATCAACACCGCTTGAATTGATAGGTGATACAATTCTGTTCTGCCGCTGCCTTGCTAAAATAACAGGCCGCCAGATTCCAAATTTCACTATGTCAATGTCAACAAGGAGGCAAGGCTAACCTTGGCAGCGAATAATGCAGAAATTTGCGAGGAAATTGCCAACAGCGCATTCGACGAGCCAGGCGCGCACCCTGTGTTTATACTATGTAATACCCCGCCGCCGTTCCTCGCTATGCCATGACGTTTAGTACCAACAACACATCATCCTCGACCAGCTCTTTCGCGGCTTTAGCTGATGGACTTCTGATAGCGTTGGCTGGCTGGCTGGCCTATTTTACGCGCTGGTCCAAATGGGACATGCCTCTAGACTACCTGTCTGTTGTGATTCTAGGTGCCGGATTAGTACTGATATTATTACCCGTAACCGGCGCATATCGCTCTTGGAGAGGCAGACTGCACTGGCGCCATACAGGCAACCTCATTCCCGGCCTGATGGCTGTCGCCGTAATCCTTATGTTCATTGGAACCTTGACCAAGTCAACCTCAGAGTTTTCGCGCTTGTGGATGGGCTACTGGTTGATCTACTCAATCATCATCCTGTTTTCATTGCGCTGGTGCGCCGCTAATCTTAGCTCCTTTTTTTCACGCGGTAACCTCGTCAACGTGAGGGTCCTGCTCGTTGGCGAGGGCGATTTTGTAGGCTCCATCATCGACAAAGCGAGGGCCGCCCAGGATATACAGCAATGGGAGTTCATCGGCCAGGTGTCATACAACTCGCTGACAGCCCCCGGAGATAATATCGATTATGGTGTGCCGGCCATGTCACCGGAGGAGATGGAAGTGCTGGTCTCACAACCGCAACCTGCAGCGGATGAAGTATGGATAGCTATGGACAATCAGACCTCAAAGCAACAGCGGGAGGTGATAGACCTGTTGCAGAGTAGCTGTCTCACAGTGCGATACATCCCCGACCTGTCGATGCTGGCACTAATAAATCATGTGCCATCAGAAGTTGCCGGGATGGTGGTGATTGATCTAAATGCCTCACCTTTAACAGGGCCTAACGCCCTTATCAAGGCTGTGCTGGACAAGCTATTCGCGCTCACAGCGCTTGCGATACTGGCGCCAGTACTGGCGTTAATTGCGCTTTTAATCAAGCGGGATTCTCGAGGGCCCGTACTCTTTCGTCAACCGCGTCACGGCGGAGACGGAAAAATTATACGGGTGTTAAAATTCCGCACCATGCACGATGATGTCCCTGCGCCTGATCATGCAAACCAAGCTCAGCGAGACGACCCCCGAATTACACGCATCGGAGCATTCCTGAGGCGAACCAGCCTCGACGAACTGCCGCAGTTTGTTAACGTATTGAAAGGTGACATGTCGGTGGTCGGACCGCGTCCACACCCCGTTGCGCTGAACAAAGCCTTTATCCGTCGTATTGACGCTTACATGCAACGTCATAGGGTTAAACCCGGCATCACCGGCTGGGCGCAAATACACGGACTGCGTGGCGAGACCGAGACATTGGAAAAAATGCAGCAGCGCGTGAAATACGACCTGTACTACATAGAACACTGGTCTATCTGGCTGGATATTAAAATCATTGCCCGCACGGTGATTGGAGGATGGGGTGGGAAGAATGCGTACTGAGAAACGCCCCAACCTGTTTCTCGTCGGCGCACAGAAAGCCGGCACCAGCGCGCTGGCCGGGTGGCTAAGCCAGCACCCGGAAGTCTGCATGGCATTCCCCAAGGAGCCGGGCTTTCTCGCCTTTGGTGAGAAGGGATACTGGTTTCCGGACGGGTATGGCCGAACAGCCCCAGCAAATGACTACGTGGTACGCAGTCACCAGGCCTATCTCGATCTGTTCGCAGACGCGACAGACAAACAGCACATCCGTGCCGATGCCAGCACCTGGTATCTTCCCACGCCTGGAATGGCCGAAAGGCTGCACGCTTACTCGCCCGATGCACGTATTATCGTGATTTTTCGCAATCCCGTTGAACGCGCTTATTCAGCTTGGTGCCATGCCAGAGCGGCTGACATCGAACCCTGCGAGACATTAGCCGAGGCCTTGAAAATCGAATCCGCACGCGGTGAAGTCGAGTTTCTGCTGCGCTACCATCGCATGGGAATGTACGCTGAGGCGCTGCAAAACTATCAGGCCGAATTTACAAGCGATAGAGTTCACGTACTTTTCTACGACGATATGCGCGAGGACCCACACTCGTTCTGGCAATCTGTCTGTGTCTTCTTAAATATCGATGCCCAGCACGAACCCCCCTTCGAACACCGTTACAATCGCTCCGGCAACCCTCGTTCTCAGCTACTGCAGGGGCTAATGCGATCGCATCGCTTGAAAAATTTTGCCCGCTCAATCTTGCCCTACCGCTTCGCTTTGAAAATTCGCGGGCACGTAGATAGGGCAAATCTGAAGCAGTTTCCACCTCTGGATGAAAAAACACGTCAGTACCTACTGGACTATTACCGAGCCGATATTGGTGCACTGGAGTTACAAACCGGCAGGAATCTGGCGGCGTGGCGCAAGTGAAGCTGTCCGCAGCGGGAGAGAGGTTTTTTGGCACCAACGTAACGCCGCGTTCCTTTGAACAGTGGATAGCGTTTTTGCGGCTAGAGCTGAAAAAAACCCAACGGAAGCGTATTACAGCCAGCCACAATCTCCACTCCATCTATCTTCGGCACAACAATCCCGATATGGCAGAGTTCTACGCCAGGGCCGATGACTGCTTCATTGACGGTATGCCTGTGCGCCGATTGTTTGAGCTGTTTTCATCGAACGCTGGTTTCAATCATCGATTTACCCTCATGGATAATCTACCACAGTTTTTGATGGCCGCGCAGAGAGAAAAGTGGCGGATTTACTACCTCGGATCTACCGAACATGTCGCGCAAAAATCGCTGGAACGGATCAGGAGAGAGTATCCGAATCTGGACATGCATCTACATCATGGCTACATCAAAGATAATGCGGCTGTGGTCGACAACATCAACAAGCACTCTCCCGATATCCTACTACTCGGTATGGGCATGCCCCTGCAAGAGCGCTGGTTGCTCGAAAATTTCGAGCAACTAGAATTTGGTTGGGTGGTACAGGCTGGTGCGACGCTGGACTACTTTACAGGAGAGCAAGCAAAGCCCCCGCGATGGCTAAGCGCAGCGGGACTGGGCTGGCTTTATCGGCTGGCGCACGACCCCCGCCGCCTGGCTCGCCGCTATCTATTTGAACCATGGTGGCTAATAGCACCTATTTACCGACACTGGCGACTTCAACGGCAGGAAAACGGAACACCTCGCACATGAATAATAGAACTGCCGCTTCAGGTGAAACCCATGTGCCGCTATGGGAATCCGTCTTCGCCGTGTTTGGTATACTTTTGTGCAGCCGAGCACTTAACAATATTTTTTCCGTCGTTCCTATGGAGGGGGAAGCGATCGCCCCAGGCGGCATAACCGCGAAACTTGTCATTTATCTAGCCTTCTACGGAATCACCGCAGTGCTTTTAATGCGCGACTGGAACGCATTTTTGCAATTGGTATCGCGACAGAAGATACTGGTTTCGCTGCTGGTACTTGCGCTGTTTTCTCCACTGTGGTCATTTGATCCAATGACATCTTTGGAGAAGGTCGTAGGACTCTTCGGCTGTACTTCATTGGGACTTTATTTGTATCTGCGTTTTCCAGCACTGAATCTACTACAGATTCTCGCAGCAGCACTTGCAATTATTTTGATGGCCAGTTTTTTTGTCGCGTTAGCCTATCCGGAGACAGGCCTGATGACAGGTGCTCACGAAGATTTATGGCGAGGTGTATTCCAGCATAAAAATCGTCTAGGCCGTTACAGTGTACTGGCGGGTGTTGTATTTGTGACGCTGGCTATTTGGCAACCTAATCAGCGGGCGCTTCTAATAGCCGGCTGCGGGTTTGCCTTGCTTCTAGTGGTGATGTCTGGTTCCAAGACATCTCTAATTTGCGGATTAATCGTGTTTTCGTGCCTGGCTTTTTACCTGTTTCGCGACGGTCGCAGGGGCTTCGCGGTCGGCGTGACCCTGTTCGCCCTAATCAGCGGAGCCTGCTTGGTAACGCAAACAGTGTACAAGATTGTACCGTCCTTCCTCATAAGCGAGCCGGCAAACTGCTTACAGAAAAAGCTCAGCGGCAGCTCCGGCGCATGTAACATTATCGAAGCCGCGAGCCTGCGCGGCCCACAAAGCCTGAAATTCAAAACAGGCCGCGGCCGAGTAGAATTGTGGGGGCACGTCTTGCACAAAGTGAAGGAGCGTCCGCTTCTAGGCTATGGCGTGGGCGGCTTCTGGAGGGGAAACAAGGAGCCCTCTAACTACATATGGGAACGAGAACCCTGGCACCCTACTCATGCTCACAATGGATTCGTCGATCTTGCCGCACAGCTGGGTTTAATCGGCGCGGTAATTTTTGGCGCCAGCGTATTTTCCCCCGCTCTATTTGCCATACGTAGCGGGCTCACCAAGGGCGCGCAAATGGAGACGATTGTGTTCGGCGCCATTCTGGGCAGCTTACTGCTGGGCAACCTAGGCGAGAGCTTTCTCCTGAAAACAAACAGCTTCACCTGGGCGCTAATGGTCGCAACTTTGCTGACCTTGTCAAGCGCAGAACGCACGACTAAAAGAGCACTAGCGCGTGAGTGAGGAAGAGAAGCTGCCGCGCAAATATCGCTACTCAACAAAGCGCTTTTTGCGACGCGGCGCAACTGCGGGCGTTATTCGCATTACTGGTCTGCTATCCATTTTCGCTTTGCAAGTGTGCATTGCGCGCGTCCTGGGTGATCCTGCGGAATATGGCGTTTACGCATGGGGGCAGTCGCTGCTTTTCATGGTCGGCATCATGGCATGCGTAGGCATCCCAATGGTGGCGAGTCGATTTGTCGCTTCACTAGCTGCCCAGCACAACCAAGCTGCTATAGGTGAAATCATTCGTAAGAGCTTGTCATTGTTGGTGCGTACAGCCGCACTGCCGGTGCTCATCGCGATTCCTGTCTGGCTGTTCTGGGACCAGCTCGTCGACAACGACATCTACCGCAGTGTCGCCACAACTGCGCTGCTTTGCGCGCCAGTGGTGACGTTCAGTTTTTTTCTGCGCGACATATCGCGGGCCCGCCAGTGGCTGGTGTTGGCGCTCCTGCCACTTCAGGTGCTTAGGCCTTGTTTGACCGGCCTTTTCGTACTCGGCGGGTGGTGGCTTTTCACCGACCCGGTGACGGGGCAGGATATATTGCTTATGGTATCCCTCAGTCTTACCTTGACCATGCTTGGACACGCAGCGATTTACTCACGATGGCACCGCGCGGGTGCCACCAGGGAAACTGAACCATTAGGCACAATCGACAAGACCATTTCCGACGAATACCACTCGAGTAAGATATTTGGTACCGCGATTCCAGTTTTCATCGGGGCTATTTCCGGCCAGGTTATGCGGTACTCAAACGTGCTACTGGTCGGGTTTTTAGCCGGCCCAGCTGCTGCGGGCGCGTATTTCGCTGCGGAACGACTGGCCAGCCTTGCTGCAATTCCAAAAACGGTTGTGAGCATGGTCAACTCCCAGTCAATCGCCGCGGCACATGCAGCGGGCAAGGAGCGGCAACTCCAACTGCTAGCCACGCAAAGTGCCCATGGCAGCCTTTGGATTACACTGGGCTTAAGTGTCTTTTTAGTTGTATTTGCCGGCCCCCTGATAGAGATGTTTGGTCGCGGCTTTTCTGAGGGCAGCCTTGTACTGATAATACTGGTTGCGAGTGGTATTATCGGCGTCAGCGCTGGGCCCGTGTCTGACATTCTAATCATGACTGGACATCAAAATCGTGTGCCCGGCGTAATGGTAGCAGCTGCAATCACCCACATAACCGCTCTGGCCTTACTGGTTCCGTCATATGGAGCTGTTGGAGCAGCAACAGCATCAGTAATCAGCACGCTGTTTAGTCAAATCTGGCTTGTCTACCTGGCGGGACACTACACGGGTATTAGTACAACAATATTGGGAAGTTTCAGGAGTAACAGCAGGCATGACTAAGAGCCAGGATGAGGGCTTACGATCCCGTCAATTAAAAAATCTAAAGCGCTCGGCTTGGCGCAACTCATCGAATTTTCTACGGCGCTTTACCTCAGGTAACGCCTCACATCATGCGCTGCCGGATTTTATTATTGCAGGCGCCATGAAATGTGGCACCACTTCGCTGTTTCATCACTTACTCAACCACCCAGGGTTTGTACCTCCGCAGCGCAAGGAAATTCACTATTTCACCAACCGCGTTAATCTGAGCCATGGGGAAAATTGGTACCGCAGTCACTTACCGACGTACAGCGAGTTACGCCAGGCCAGTGAATCACTGGGTTACCAAGCAGTGACCGGCGAGGCGACTCCTGCAATGGTCTGCAACTCATACGCAATAAATGCATCAAAGTTGGTTCCCAAGGCCCGCATTGTGATGATTCTGCGCAACCCGATTGACCGAGCCTACTCCCATTATCACCACCAGCGAAACACGTTCTTCGGCGATAACTTGTCTTTTTGGGAAGCATTGCAGGCGGAAGAAAAGCGATTGGCAAAAGGCACGGCGCTAAACATGAGCGACCCGAATAAAGTTAACCGACATTTTCGACGCTACTCTTACGCTCGGCGCGGCATGTACATCGATCAAATCGAGCATTGGTTGCGATACTTTCCGCGCGACCAAATCAAGATTATTAACCATCAGGACTTTTCCGAAAATCCGTCTGATATATTGAATAAAATCAGTCTCTTCGTAGGATTACCCGGGCATGACTTCGGTCAAACAGTGCATAAAAACAAGGGGAACTACACTGAACCTATGGACGAGCGCTGTCGCGACTATCTGACAGAACTATTCCGACCCTACAATCGGCGCCTGTATGATTTTTTAGGCGAAGACTGGAGTTGGCCCAACTAAAATTATGGACTCCACTGGCAAATATCCCTCGTTCTCAGTTGTCGTAAATAACTACAATTACGACAAATTTCTTGCCGCCGCACTCGATAGCGCACTTCACCAATTAGGCGACGGCGACGAAATGGTGATAGTAGACGATGGCTCAACGGATTCTTCCGTCGATATTCTCGCGCTATACGAGACAAGGCCCGGTGTACGTATCATACGTCAAGAAAATCAGGGCCAAATGAAAGCGGTGCGCGTTGGCATAAATGCGGCAAAGGCTGATGTTGTGGTACTACTGGACAGCGATGACGCGCTGTTACCGGGCTACCTGCAGCGCTTACGAGATATCTATAATGAAAATAGTGACATTTCGTTTGTGATGGCCGCAGCAGACGTGCGAGGCAGTAACCCGCAAACCACGCAGCGCAATGCAAACTACCTCGCCCGCATGACGTTTCCGCGAGGTGCGATCGGGAAAACTAAATGGGCTTCTCTGATGTTTTACGAGTTTGTCGGGACACCCACCTCAGGTATATCACTACACGCGGACCTGGCAAAAAGAATTATATCCATGCCGGACAGTATGGATGCCACCAGCAATATTTCGAGCAGGCTTACGAAAGTCCTGCATATCCCAGAGGTTGAAGCGAGAAAAACAGGCTTTACCGCAGACGGCGTTATAGTGCGCGCCGCCTCGATTCTTGGTGCCAATAAATTCTATGAGACGGTACCGGGCTTCGTTTATCGGATACACGGCGCGAACAAGTTTGCCTCCTTGTCAAAACTGGCCCAACTGTACCTGCGCCAGAATAGCAAAAAATTGTTTTTTAAGACGATAACCGATCATTTCAATATAGAACACCCTCCGCGCATCGAAGAGTTACGAGAGGAATTTGAAAGCAGGCAATATGTCTTACGCCGTCGGCGCCGAATACGTATTCGCATCGGTTATTTGGTTGCTATATTGGGCAGTCAAGGGTCATTGGCACAAAAAATCGCAGGAATTTACGCGCTGATCATGAGTCAGAAGTCATCCGTCTGACGGAGTGCAGAGGAATCGCTTGCGCTGCTACTGCCGGCAAGAGCGAAGCAACAGGGGAAATCTGGCC
Organism: Candidatus Marimicrobium litorale; assembly: GCF_026262645.1. Taxonomy (NCBI): domain Bacteria; kingdom Pseudomonadati; phylum Pseudomonadota; class Gammaproteobacteria; order Cellvibrionales; family Halieaceae; genus Marimicrobium; species Candidatus Marimicrobium litorale. The sequence continues at coordinate 3,526,656 of NZ_SHNO01000001.1, read as the reverse complement.
CCGACATCGCTCCTGGACAAGGAGCGAGTCAAACAAATGAGCCCTTGGCCTATGATTCCATCGATCTCTTTAAGTTTTATATCGAAGATATCACACTGCCATCGCCCTATAGACGAGGCAATTTATGCTCCAGAATTCGTGTCCCTGTATGGCTTGATAGGTTTGAATTGATTAAGCTAGCGCTTTGCCGGGCCCGGTCCAACACACTGCAAAAAATGCCTAGTGTTTACGCGGGGCGTGGATATCTTTGGAGAAATTAAACCCCGTGCGTTGCACTGTCGCACACCACGTTGCGCTGGTTTCCAGTGACACGGGGAGCAAGGAAAAGACGGTCAGCCGGCTTCGAGGGTCTTTACGAAAGACGCGTCTGGCGAGGCAGACGAAAGCGTGAAATAGATTAATAGAATTTTCTCCAAGCGGTTTCTAGGATCGAAGTCGTACACAATTTCACGCGACGTTTTTTAGGTATAGTCGACCCATGTGTACCAGCTAAAGTTTGATAACCATGAACAGAGAATGGACAGGCGTAAAATGTATTGTGACCGGTGGAGCTAGTTTCATCGGGAGTCACCTGGTCGAGGAATTGGTTCGCCGACGTGCGAAAGTCACCGTGATTGATGACTTATCGAATGGCAAGATGGAAAACCTCTCAACGGTGCGAAGTCTAATTGATTTTTCTGAGGGTGACTTGAAATCGAGAGATTTTGCGTTGCGGTCTTGTACTGATGGTGAAGTTCTATTTCACCTGGCAGCTGACCACGGTGGCCGGGGGTATATTTCGACACACCCAGCTAGCTGTGCTAGCAATATGGCGTTAGATAACACCGTGTTCGATGCCGCCGTTCAGAATGGCGTAAAACAAATTATTTTCACCAGCTCCGCCTGTGTTTATCCAACGGATATTCAAGAGGAGAGGCAATTATTAGTCGAGGAGATGGTCGATTTTAATACTCGAGGAGGCGCGTTTGCCGATGAGGAGTACGGCTGGGCGAAACTTATGGGAGAGTTATCGCTCAAGGCATACAACAAGCAATATGGGGTTGGAGCGGTCTCTTGTCGGTTATCAACTGCGTATGGACCAAGAGAAAGCGAGAGCCATGCGATCATTGCCTTGATAGCGAAGGCGTTTATTCAGCAGTCACCCTTTGAGGTGTGGGGGAATGGTGAGCAGTCGCGCGGATTTACCTATGTGGACGACATAGTGAGCGGAATCATCCTCGCCGCAGAGAACATTACCGATGGATCAGCAGTCAATGTAGGGACATCTGATTATGTGACTATCAATCAGATTACCGAAGAGGTCTTCAAATGTTTTGGCTGGCGACCAAAAGAAGGGTTAAAACATCTCAACGACAGACCAGTCGGTGTGAGACACAGAGCCCTCGACGGAAGCTTCGCTCAAAAACGCTGCGGATGGACGCCAAAGGTCTCGCTAGAAGAAGGTGTACGGCAGACGATTGAATGGTATGTCGAAAACCGCGATGTGGATACAGTGCGGGCAGAGTTAGAAAATTTGCTTATGATGAGGTAAGAGAGAACAAGCAGATATGATTTATGTCGGTCACTCCCGTTAAGATCGTATTTTTGAAGCGAGTTTTTCTTGAAAAATAATTGGTCGCTTATCGGTGTTGCGGAACGATTTTCGAAGTCATTAGGCGGACACTTCGACACATCCTCGAGAGTGTCGAATTTCAATAGCCGCCGCCACTAGCTACTCGACGTATCCAGAACATGGCCCGACACCCACTGCACAGCTATGCGCATAAGAACGACACCCTGCATTAGCGCGTATGAGACATGAAGAAGGACCCCGTGACGCAGCGGAGAGATTTCTGAATATGACCAATCGATCATTCCGAAATTTCCATAGACTGCTAGAATCTCTGCCAATTGCTCTCTCTATGAAGGATCTTGGCAAGTTAACCCTATGAGCCTGACTTATATCATAGGGTACCCTGCTCTACTCTTCAAACAGCACTATCCCGAAATCACGATAAAATACGCAGCCCGTGCCGGGACACTGACAAGTTAACTTACTTTTGCTCAAAAAAGGTGGAGAGCGAGGATGACCAAATCGGCGAGATAAGACAAACAGTAAGTCCTGATAACGCATTCCGATAACTTAAGCGTGGTGTCTGTCGCCAGTGCATGACATTAAATTAACTTGTTAGCGCCGTCTAATATCATGGCTCGACCCGATTATTCTCATACTGCTTGGTCATGTAGGTCACCCCGGACAGCGTTTCGCGATAAGCAAATCCATAGCTTTGCAATTTATCAGCGACTTCGACCTACATAAGCTCAGGTCACTCGGTATATGAAACGCGTTTTTTCACCTCGGCAGATGTAACTGGATCAGCTGACCCAAAGATTTCAGGTTGCCAGGGCGGCACGTCAAATATGATGCTTCGCGTTTGCCTAAATTATGGATTAATCTCGTGTGCCCCCCCGGCAACCAATAACAGGACAGAGGTCATCAACGCCATTATTACCCGCGTCTTTCTGATTCCGAATACGAACTTTTTTCAAGGACGGCACCCATCTGCTCATTGCGCTTTTGCGTCGGCGTCCCCTCCTTTTGGAGAGGTAGATATACGATAGGTCTTGCCCAGATGATGCCTATCCACTTCAACGGCACCGAGCACGCGGGTACCCTGTTGCAGTTTTCTTTCGCTTGGAATATAGCGAGCATTACTCACATCCTGCAGCAGTATTATATAGTCTCCGGGATTCACGTCATTCGGATCCGGGATATTTCTACCAAAGTTGTATATGTTGGCCGGCAAGAGGAAATACTGCAAACGCAGCCGATAATAGTTGTGTCCTTTTGAATTATGCACCAGAAAGATTCTTTCCTTTGGCGTCGATGGTAATACCTTCTCTTTCAGATGCTGAGCATAATCATATACGAGAGGCGCAGCAATCTTGTGCTTCGCGGTGTTTGTCAGGCCGGCGAAGCTGCTGGAGGTTTCCGTGACCTGCCTCGTGAGCTGCGCCTGCCAAACTATATCCACGGCGACCCACGGAATCAGCACGCACGTCAGGTAAGCGGCAGGTACGCTTCGTACGCCACCAGCTCGGAGTACGAGTAAGCAAAGCATTGCGATCGACGACCATAACGCCGCCAGTACAATAGGGGAAATTATCGGATCTTTATAAAGCCACAGCAGACTGTTGATGGAAGCACCTTGCCACGGTTTAAACGTCAGCCAGTCAGTAAGAACCCTGTGCACAACCTTCGCGTAGGTTATTTCGCCAATAGTGACCTGCTCAAGAATCAAGGGCTGTCCCAGCGTGCCATAAATCGCTAGACCTACTCCGTCGATTTTCCCAGTCCACCCTTCGTGACCTGACATATCGATGTGGTGTGAAGCGGACGTACTCAAGTCAATTGGAACTCGCTGAAGCTTATCCCCTCCTCCCTCCAGATGCCAGACCACTTCGGCTCTCGGCGCTGTATTGCCATCTTGAATTCGGTAATGGATTAATAAATAGCGGTTTGCATCGAAGTCGGTACGACTCATCAACAACGCCATGCCATCTTCCAACTCGGCTAACTCTATAACGTTATCGCCCGAGACACCCTTGCCTGCAAGTATACTGAACTGATTACCCTTCAATTCTATCTCATTGTCAGCAAATACCATGTTTATGCGTGGATTTTGAGAAGCCATGTAGACGAAAGGAAAGATTAATGCACTCGCAAAAAAAGCCAGGACGACTACGCCCAGCACGACTGCAATAGGCGACCACCGTGAGTTTGACTTGAGTCTTAAACGTTTGGTCACTGTAATATTCTACCGCTTCATAGCCATGGTAATAGCAGATGGATGGTTGAGAGCCCCAAACAAAAATCTCAAGGTTTCGGGCGGACACATCCCTACGAAGTGTATATCAAAAGATACCACCATATATTACAATCATTGTGTGGTTTTTCTGAGCATCCTATGGTGAACACAGTTATTGTTTTTCGATCGAGCGCGATGCAGCGGGCTATTTTTTGGTACTCCGTTCTGCTTGCCTTCGACAGTCGCCAATCGTGAGGAAAACCCAATAATGGCAGGCGCCATAACGGTCATAAGTGTGCTGCTAGCACTCACCGTACCATGGCTTCTGGGAGCATTGTTGCTAAAGAGGCTGTTGAACAGTAGTAAGACCTGTCACTGGGCCATCGCAGTAGGTCATGGTTTTTTCGCTGGAATTTTCTTTGTAACAATATTGTTACGTCTTTTCGATTCGCTACACATGCCCATCAGCTTTATCTCAATTAGTATCGCTATTACTCTTTGCGGGGCGGCGATACTGTTCTACTTCAGTCGCGGGCCTGCTATCGCGCCTACCGTCGCTTCCCGTGTAAGGCCGGGCAGACTGGCGCTCATAGTGCTATCGCTGCTGATTGCCTTGGTAGCGGTGCGGTATTCTACCTTACTTATGGAGCTTACCACCCGGCCAATGTATGCATGGGACGCATGGATGAACTGGGCGCCGAAAGCAGTTGTTTGGTTCCGCCTCGGGGAGATGGCTTCCTACGTTCCCCCGCCCGAGTGGCTGCAAACTACAGATGATGTTGTTTACACTCTGGGCAATTATCAGGCCTCCACCTATCCAGACACTGTGCCATTACTTTACTGGTGGATGATGCTGGCAACAGGGTCGTCGGAGAGCAGTCTCGTGTTGCTGCCATGGTTGCTGGCTCCACTGGCATTGGGGTTTGCGCTTTACGGGCACCTCAGATCAGATGGCGTAGATCCACTGATGGCAGGCATAGCGTTTTACGCGCTTGTGAATATGCCTTATGTTAATGTTCATACCGCGCTGGCAGGTTACGCCGATATCTGGATGGCAGCGGCATTTAGCTTGTCTCTTTTTGCGCTGTCAGCTCGAGAGAGTAGTGGTGAGTTACGCTGGACTTTGCTCTGCGTTTTCTGGTGTATTTTTGCCGTGACGATTAAACGGCCGGGGGTTTTTTTTTCGGCTTTTGTACTTTTTGGATTGGCAAGGTCGATCCTGCGGCCGCCTCGCTGGTTAGAGCGAGCAGTAGTTGGGCTCGTTATTACGTTTTTCGTGCTGGCCTTTACCGTCGGAGTCGCTTTTGATATTCCTCAAGTAGGGCAGTTTAAATTAGACAGTGACGGTATCAAAATACCTACTTTTGGCTATCAAGCATTTGTCTTGACTAACATTACAGAAAGGCTTCTAGCTACGTTACTTGGCATGCTCAATTGGAATCTATTGTTTTATCTCACACCGCTGATATTGATCGCTTTTCTGGGGTGGGGCTTACGAGAGACGTATCAACAAAAAAATGTGGCCCTAGTACTTGCGCTTGCGAGCGTCTTTTTAGCACTCATCTATACATTCACAGGTTACTCCGCTCAACTCATGAATCTTGTGACCTTTAATAGATCATTGCTTTACTTGATTCCCGGATTTCTCTATCTCTTATTTGGGCGCGTTTTTCATGAGTGGTCTGGCAACCAAAATCTTCCCGGTCAAAATCGCCCATAAATCTTATTGGCAGTCATGCTGTGACTCACGTGTAAGTGGCGAGCTGCGACTGGTCGCCAACGGCGTATTCGCGGCAAAGATCTCATCGCAATTTTTGGTAGTCGGGCCTCCGCTTAACAAAAGCTGGCAGCGGCTCGCGTGCTGTTTACGCATTAGATGCCCTACCGGGATTAGCCGGGAGTAAGCCCGCACTAGTTCGCACTCAGTAAGCGCACAGCTAGTCAGAATGCGCAACCAGGTTCAGCTTAGATTCAGTAGATGCGTGTTTCATATTGCCGGGCCCGCATCACAAATGGGATGTTGCACCTTTACCTAAATTAAGGGTCAATCAAGTGTGGCACCCTAGCAACCAGTGACAGGACAAAGATCACCAACACCGTCATTGTCCGCGTCCTCCTGATTAGGATTGGCAATGATCACGCAGTTGTCGCACGCGTCTCCGACACCATCGCCGTCAACATCCTCCTGCTGAGCATTGGCAACTACTGGGCAATTGTCATCTACGTCGGCCCAACCATCATTATCGTCGTCGTCATCGCAAGCGTCACCACCGTCAGTAGCATTATCGGTATTCAATTGGTCTGGATTGGGTACTGACGGACAGTTGTCAATTTCGAATGAGCCCTGCCATACCACGGTGGGGTGCCCACTACTGTCAAAAGTCACCGGGAGAAAGATCATATTGCCTTTTTCCATCTCATATTCTGATGTGCCTACGGAGGGCCTGTAAGGGTAGCGATCACCACCAAATAGCCAGCCGTCTCCCACCGATATTATCCAGCGAGCCTGCGATCCATGCGAGCGCTGCGAATTCAAAATCGCCTCGGGATCCATTTCAATTTGAGTTTCGGCGGACCATGGGCCACTCAAGCTGGACGCCGTTCGATAGTAACTATGCGAGGGCTTCCAGCCTGCGGCATGACTGGCCGTCATATAGTAAACCCCCTCTTTTTTAAACAACCACATTGCCTCACGTTTTTCGATGGGCCCCAGCCATAGTATTTCGCTTTCTACATCCAGAAAATCCGGCGTCAATTTATAAATACCGATATAGCGAGGCGGTGGCGTTGCGGTACTGACCAAATCTCTGCGTGATGTAATAACGTAGGCATCGTCGCCCTCTTGAAAGGTCGACATGCCGCCTATCTTGAAATCGGCCCGACCTCCAACTTCGGCGGAAGAAAGATGCCGAGCGAGTGAATAAGGGCCTGCGATATTCGAGCTCTCGTAGAATTTCAAGCCGTTCTTGGCAACAATAACGTATTTACCGGTAGCTGGGTTGCGAAGCAAAGTGCAGTTCTTACCGGCTGTCTCTGTTCCTGCAGGCACGTCGACGGCTTTTACGACGTGCGTCCAGTCGCTACTGCCCAGCGTCTCTGACGAGTAGATATGAATATCCGCACCATTTGCTGCTTGATCAGGATCATTCCCTACCCAGTAATACAGGCCATCTATGAAAGTAATGTGCCCTCCATAGCTGGCTTTGATATAGCTCCCGTTCGTATCGTTCCAGATCGTATCGTTCACAATAGTGGACGCATTCACCGGCGCACAAAGTACAAATGCTGTAATCAGTAGCATGAGGAATGCTACTGCGCGATGCGTCGAATTTTTGTCTAACCGAATCATATATAGCACAGCAACGTCTTTATTTTTTCCCATTATAACTAACCTTGGAGCCCTCTAGTTTCGTTATCCAAAAGCATCACTCTTGCTGTTTCACCCCACACCATCGCCGTGGTTCTGTGCGCCACCAAAGTAATCATCGAAAACCACTATCTCCCAGTGCCAGCGTTGTTTATCGCAGGCTGATGGGCGATTGAGCCGCTGTCGCCAATTCCCGGAGAATTGCTGGCATCAACTCTTATGTCTGGCCTCGGGAAACACGGCTTTTTCCCGCTAATGAGCCCGGCCACACATCTCACCACAAACACCGAGACTCGCCGTCGAGTCTTGGCGCTACACTGCACAGGGTAAGGTCGTCTCTGGCACGTGCGAGATCGCGCTCGCCACCAGGATAAGAATGCCCACAGTAATTACCTGCAAGATTCACGCCAAACCAGTGACTCCAAGCAATCGCCGATAATGACGCTACTCCTGACCCGGTTCTGTAAAGAAAATTGACAGAAACTTGCGTTTTGACAGGTTACAGAGCCCTGAGCTTGAATTAATCGAGCGCTTGCACCTCCAGCACTACCTATCCTCACTTCAGCGGACGCATTCATTCTGGACGTCCTGGCAAGTTAATTAACGCGACCAATCAAATTCGGTTCCCGGGCATCAAGCACTACCCTGTTCCACTCGCCAAACGCGCACACCCTCACGTCACAATCATGTTGAGCACTGTCCGGATACCGGCCACGGTTAAATCGCGGCTTGGCGACAGCATCAACAGCGACGAATCTCGGAGCCTGCCTTCTCGACTTGAACGTCCGCATTCCTCGCTCCATCACACAGGGCTCTCGTGCGGTCGCTCGAGCCTCGTTCAGAAGTTCGGCGTGGGACACCACCTGAATGTCTTTCACTGGCACCACCCGCCCATGCAACCAACCCTGTGTAGGTTCGGTATACGCGTCAGCGGCAAAACAGATTGAAACAGAGCGGTATCAGCTACCAGCGCCTGCTTGATCTCGCCCGCATTGATCCTGTCTCGCAGTACCCCGAATTCCGGTCCGATTGTACTGGCCACCATTGAGTGGTGGGAGTTTACTGATGCGGCCGCGTTCTCGCGGTTCTTTACGCCACCTCTGAAGAGGTCGCCACGAGACTACACAAAGCGTATTGATTTATGATGATTGCGCGCTGTCTTCGGGTGGAAGCTCTGCATAGCGCAAGAGCATTTTCTCCAAACCCTCACCGATATTGCTTATACTTGATCAGCGCCCGGTGTTAAGGAAAATGCGTGCCTCATCGAATAGTGCGGGGTGTTTGAGATCGCAAGACTGCAAGGCAGTGGATTTATGAGTTCATACGCCTGATGAAAGAATGAAACTAATGGATGTTCTCCTCGGCCACCTGAACGAGTTTGCGATCGCCCCCTTCACTAGGAGGTTTATTGGGGTCTTTGATCATGATGGGCGTTTTGGCATCCCTTTCCTGCTCATTTCCGTTCTGGTTGCCTACGCGCTGTACCGTTTCCGTCGAGGCCGAGACCTTACGTCGACAAGTTCTTTCTGGGAGTTTCTCGGCGGCTACCGAGTCAATTTCCATCGTTCCGCTCTGCTCGACTATTCCTATTATTTCCTATTCGCTATTCTCAATGTGGCGGTGGTTTTACCGATAGTGGCGTTGATCGACCCCTATGTGTTTGGGTCAGGAGACTACATCGATTTCTTTACCAATCTGTGGGGTGAGCGGCCTCATCTCGGGGAAAACGTTTTTCTTTCTCTACTCTACGGACTGGGGCTGTTTCTCGTGCGGGGTTTTAAACACTACTGGATACATCGATTTTTCCATACCAATGAATGGCTCTGGGAGTTCCATAAGGTTCATCACTCAGCGCCGGTGCTGGTTCCTGCCACCGCGCAGCGTATACATTTCGTTGAAAAGATCGTCGAACTAACAGCGACCTTAGTCGTCGTAGGGCTGTATGCAGGAGTATTCTGGTATGCCGCTGGAGGAGAAATCAGCCGATACACACTGTTCGGCATAACTTACACAACGATCATCTTTAACAGCCTCGCGGCAAACCTTCGCCATAGCCATGTCTGGTTATCTTTTGGCCCGCGCATCGAACACATCATCAACAGCCCGGCCCAACATCAAATTCACCACAGTGATTTGCCTGAACATCACAACATGAACTACGGCACCAATCTTTCACTCTGGGACTGGATGTTCGGCACGTTATACGTTACCACCAGCAATCCCGAACGCGTCCGCTTTGGAACGGGAAACCCTGATACCGATGCACGCTACAGCACACTTTACGGATTGATCGTTACACCGGTTGTTGCGATTGGAACAAAACTAAAAAGAAAGATGACACTCGCTGCGGACAAAAAACCTTCACTGACGTCGCTGAAGAGTGTGCGCAGAGATGGCACGTAGTTGAACGATACACTTTTTAAAGTCCCCCGGATAGCGGTGTGCTTGCCGAGGTACCAAATGCCGAAGAAAGAGACGCCGCCTGGGCTTTGAAAAATTCAGTGCTTGAAGCGAAGAACATACGTCCCTTGATGGTCAGGTCTGCTGTTACCTCCGACGAGGAGCCAATTTCGCAAGCCCGAAATACTATCTGGTCAGATATTGAATTTTTTCCAAGCGTTTGTCGCCTGAGTCTATATATTTTCCCAACTTAACTTGTCAACAGCTTTGCGAGTCATCCGGGATCACAGGTTTTGTTGGCGTGCAGGTTACATCCTGTAACGAAAATCTCGCGCCCCGGAATGGATAAAACTCGTCTTAGTTATTGATTCCAATATGGATTATCATCAATGCTGCATGGCATAGAACAAGGGCGCACGCGAACACACCAGGCGACTCCTGCTCAGCAAAAAGATTTCAGTTAATTTAGGTGATTATATGGCGTTTGACATTAACCGTGTCCTCGATACTAGATGCTTGCATGGGGAGGGTCCTTTCTGGCATCACCCGCAGCGACGACTGTACTGGGTCGACATACTCACCCCAACTTTATACTGCTATAGCGCGGACAGTAAAAAACTGAAACAGTATCCATTTTCTGAACCCATTGGCTTCGCTATTCCTGTTCACGACACTTCTAGCGATGATTGCCCCAATTTAGTTGTTGGTTTGCAGTCAGGGCTTGCACTTTATGACACCGCTACACGGGCGCTTGCTGTGCTCACTAACCCGGAACGCGATTTATCGAACAATCGATTTAACGATGGCAAGTGTGACGCTCATGGTCGTTTATGGGCTGGAACAATGGATTGTGACTCTGCGAAAGGCAAAGGATCACTATATCTAATGAATAACGATCGCATCGTTTCGTGTAAAGATGAAAACTACAGCATCACAAATGGTCCAGCTTGGTCGACTGACGATAAAACCCTTTACCATAATGATACTGCAGAAGGTGTCATATACGCCTTCGATTATGATCTGGCTAACGCAACGATAACGAATAAAAGAATTTTCTATAAATTCAGTGTCGGCACGGGAGCGCCGGATGGAATGACGGTCGATTGCGACAACAATTTGTGGGTTGCATGCGCTCAAGGCGGCAGCATAATTTGCCTGTCACCACGCGCTGAGCGCTTACATACCATTAATCTGCCTGTCAGCTTCATCACCAGCTGCGCTTTTGGTGGTGAAAATCTGGATCAACTTTTTGTAACGACCAGCAGGCTTCTCGATGAGGAACGATTAACACAGGAGCCGGATGCAGGAGCGATATTCAGCATCGATTTGGGTATGCATGGTATTCGCGGCCTGCCGGGCAACGCCTGTCATGTTACGCCACCACGTTGAGTCTGTCAGTGTTATTGACGAATTAGCGTCGCCAGATTAAACCTGACGAATTCATTAATGAAAATTCGCATACATTGAGCTGTTGCCGGTGGACCAGTGGGCTTCGCTCGATGGCTTTGAAAGCGCCTGATACTGACTCAGGTTGTCATCAGCCAAGCTATTCCGAGCTGCACCATTGACCGAGCCAAAAATTAGCGCTCGCACAGTCACCCGCTTTTTGGCATTGGTATTTTTCCGGCTTTAAAAGAAAGGCTGTGGGGATTGCAACCGTGCGACGCGGGGTCCGTATTATTGAATTCGATTATCTGGAGGTCAAGGAGTGACTCAGGACAGGCTCCTTATAGCAATTGCTCGTGCCTCCTCTCATTGAATAGTGTTGTTCACTTGTTGACTATACGCTTCAATACATCGCGATTACACGTTCAATGTGATGCCAGTTTGCATCGCAGTATCGGCAACAACAGTTATGTCCAAGGCGATACTGAGCTGCGCGTGCGCCGGGAAATCGTAGCAAAGCTTTTCCGGCGGTCCACCGCTTACCAACACGATACAGAGTCAAGGGACCAGTTTGACCATGAGATTAAGACTGAGATTCGCTGGTAGCACTAGCCTCGTTATACAGGTGAACATCTCTTTGTGGGAACGGAATCGAGATGCCCTCGCGATCAAAGCGCACCTTGACTTCTCGGGTTAAATCCCAGTAAACCGACCAATAATCCTCTGTTTTAACCCAGGGGCGAACGATGAAATTGACTGATGAATCGCCCAGGGTATGAAGCCTGATGTTAGGCTCCGGCGTGGAGAGAACCATCTCGTGCTCGGTGACAATGTCGCTCAAAACCCGCTCGGCGTTAAGGATATCGTCGCTATAACTAATACCAAACTCCAAGTCTACTCGTCGCAGCTTTTGTGCGGTGACATTTTTTATTACGTCACCCCAAATTTTACTGTTGGGCACCACTAATGTCTGATTATCGAAGGTGGTGATCGTTGTGGAAACCAGTGTCATTTTTTTGACTAATCCGGACGCCCCGGTCACTTCGACAAAATCATCAACGTCATAGGGCCGGTAAACCAAAATCATCGCCCCTGCCGCAAAGTTACCCAAGGTATCCTGCAAGGCGAAACCCACTATGAATCCAGCTACGCCCAGACCAGCCAACATGGGTGCCAACGAAATACCGATCTGGGACAATGCCATAAGAACACCGACTATCATTACCGTGCCACCTGAGGCGGAAATCAGAATATCCTTGAGCAAATTCGAAAGATCTGCCGAAGAACGCTCAAGTGCGGCGCTCACAGCTTTACGGATAAGTCGACTCAGCGCTCTGAAAACAAGCAGCACGATGAGAAAAACCAGCAACTTCAAAGCGATGTCCGGCGAGTTTTGCACAACTGCTTCTCGGGTTTTACGCCAGCCGTCCCGTAATATCTGCACCACAACCTCACTATCAAATATCCCTACGGAAACGCCGCTGCTGTTCTTGAGCAAAACAGATCGATAGTTTCGTGTGTCTGCTCCCAGCCTTTCCATAGACACCACCAGCTCACGCAATCGCTCAGCCTGCAGGTCATGCTGAAGCTGCATTTCTGTCAATCCGGACTGCAGGTCAGCGTTCGAAGGGTCCAGCTTAAGCCGCTTGGCTATTTCTTTTATTGCAGCACCAGTGAACTCAACCCGGCCTATCAAAGCCTCTCCGTAAGAGGCCATTTCGTTGAAGAGTCCTGAGCGCACAGTCGCCGCAGGAATTCCCAGCGCCTCACGACTCAACACAAGATTTACCGCTGCGCTAAAATACTTCAGTCGCATACTCTGGAGCATATTAACGAAGGACTCAGCGGAAATGCGCTTGCTGCCACTATAGGAATCCAACACCGCCGACTCGTTTTTGATGCGGTCATCGAGTTCATTCAGTCGTACAAAAAGTTTGTCGCCTGCGCTTAGAAATTCTGTTCGCAATCGCTCGCTGATTTTCTGCCTGAGCGCATCATCTTCCGGCATTTGTATAACCGACTGAGCAAGCTGATCAATTAAAGACAGTAATTCGAAACTACGCTCGCTTCTACGGTAAAGCAGCGCATCTTGGTCCACTGCAGGTGCAGTTTCGATCTGTCTGTTAATTAGATCAAGCTCTACGATGCGGGTTTCTACGGTCTCCATCAGAGCGGCAATCGCTTCGGGTGATTTCAGCTCCTGTGCATTGGCTAATAAAGATGGAAACGACAACAACGCCGCGATACCGAGCAAGACAAAAACCTTTTTGATGATCACTGCAATCCTCCAATTTATCAAAGAGCCTTGTGACTCCGCGTTTCGCCATAAACGAAGCCGCCATGGCGACGACTCTTATAACAGCGACCTGCACCGCCGATCAGCAGCATATTGTCTGTTTTTGCTTTTAAATCCTCAACCACTTTGTGCGGAATAGCGACATCAGCACGGTCAAGTTCGTCGCCATGAATGAGGCCATCGATCAGTTCGTCGCTGTTTTGATCGACACAAAAATCCAGGGGCTCACCGGAAACGTGCATTTTTGAGCGCGACGTTGCTGGCGTGGGCCAGGAGAACTTCTTAGATTTCTCCTACTTGCTGTAAAACGATACTGACAAGTTACTTTTCAATATTTCCTAATTACTTACCGGCACCGTGAGAAGAGGAGTTGCTCCACTGGATGTGCTGTCAGCGATACTAACTGACATCAATGTTGTCACTAACCGGAAAAATAGCTTGGTGGCTTGATTGGTATCGTCAATGTAATACCAGGCATCTCGATACTCAACTGCTGTAGCTACATTCTCAGGAACAACACTGGCTCGCCGCACACGAAGTTTTTCGCCGACCAATCCTGCTGGCGGATAGCTCAAAGCTGCACCACTTACTTGATCCTGTTTCGGAACATCTATAGCTGCCGACAAAATTTCGAGCAGGTTGTAAATAGATCGGGTGGAAATACTTACACCTCCTTCAAGAGAGTTGTCTGGACCGAGTGCAATAGGTACTTCGATGCGCGATGGAAAATTTTGGGGTGCTGTTAGATTAAGCAATTTTAATATGTCACTAACGTCGTTCGTATAATCCGGCCAATAGTGATCAATCACAATTGAATAGTCGCTACCGCTCTGCGAATTTTTTGTCCAGTGCAATCGCTGAGCTTTATGAAGATTAGCAAAATTCTCAACTAACTTACTGAAGCGCGGATCGGCTGAATTGGAATTATGAAGAAAACCTGGGTTTTGAATATCATTAATTCTCGAGATGAAGGTGATATAAATGCTCGCAGGGTCAGTCAGATTTGACGCAAACAACATTAGCTCCCGTAACGGCAACGGCGACATCAATCGATTCGCATATTTTTCACCACCCACCGGCGCGTAGGAAATCGTTGGATTTTCCTCATAAATCGCCCCCGCGCCAAAGGGCACCAGGTTGCCCGCATAATCGCTCGAACCACCGAACCCGAGCTGGGTACTGACCTGGGTAGTGACACTGACGTTTGCCGTGACACTGTTTAGCGCTAACAGGTTACCGCGTTCTCCATAGCGGTCTCGTAAAACCAAAAGCAACATCTGTTGGTTATTTGTCTCGACAATCGACTCGTTGTAAGCGAGCCTGCCACTCTGCACAGTAGCGGGCCCAACGATTGTGCAGCTTGCCAATACTCCGCTGAGCATGGCAAAAAGAAATGGACCAAATTTTTTGAGTAGCGATGGGTGTGCGATTTTCACTGATATCTCCAAGTACTCTAAGAAAGCCGAAAGAAATCCGGGGAAATAGAACCGCCCAGCGACTTTTTGGCCTGATGTTCCATCGTTTATCTGGTATCAGGAATGAGGAAGCGTTTCTTGACCCGATTCACCAACCCTATAAACACAGCAGTCAATTGTCGCACTCGCACAAGCCAGCCATGTGACACCATAGCAGCGAATCAGCTACCTTGCGCGCTGTGTAGCAGAAAATACCCTATCCACGTCAAGGTGACGGGAAATAAAGGTCTGCGGTCTGCCGCAGAGCCTTCCGGCTATACTTTGCAAACCAATGAGCTTATATTGGCGTGCTCACGTGGTCGAACTTTTTCGACATTGTCAACGTGGACGCTTCGTCTCTTCTCAACGGATATCTAATTTATGAAGCCTCTTCATTCTCGTACCCAATACCCTCCGAGTCCTGTCTATCTCTGCTCGGTGCTAAAGCGCGCGTCTATCAGCGGTGGAATTGCTGCAGTGTTACTGGGGATATTAACTACGAGTTTGCCTGCTGTAGCTCTCGATATGAAGGGGGCATTGACGCTTGGTGGCGAGGCAGTGCCAGGCGCCAAAGTGACGCTTTGGAAAACAGCGGGAACAGAGTCTCCAAGAGTGATCAGAGAGACCTCCAGTGATGCAGAGGGATTTTTTGAGTTGAAGAATCTTGACCCCGACAGGGCCGGCAATATTTATTACATTTCAACCGCTGGCGGCGTCCGTGAGGGTACCGCTCTTATGTCAGTGATTGGCGAAACACCACTGAATTCAGTCGTTATCAACGAGCTGACCACCGTGGCCTCGGTGTTCACCAGTGCCCGGTTTATAAATGGCGCGAGAATCAGCGGCAATCCACTGGGTGTTCGAATTGCGGCCGGTAACGCCTCGAACCTTGTAGACCCCATTACAGGCACGTGGGGCAATGTATTGCTGAATTCTCTAAATAGTACTCAAAATACCACGCTGGCTCGGCTAAACACTTTGGGGTCGATGATTGTTGCTTTCGGCACTATCGCGGAAGACCCCTGGCGCGCGGCATTCCTTAATGCAACTGCGACGGGAACGAATCCGGCTCCGATAGATACGCTGGAAGCGCTGTCAGGAATAGCAAAAGCGCCATGGGCTAACCCTGAAGAATTGTTTAAACTTTTTGAAGAAGCCTATCCACAGCCCAAGGACGGTTCCAGACGAGAAGCTCCTTATGCACCGTATCTTGCTTATGCACCGAAAGATTTTGCAATGATCCTGTCTTTCGCGGGCGGCGGAATTTTTGCGCCAGGAAAGCTACAGATCGATGACGAAGGAAATATTTGGAGCGGCGTGAACTGGATGCCCGGATCGCAATCAGGCGTTTATCACAATATTGGAGGTGGCACGATAAAATTGTCCCCTAAAGGCACCGCTCTTTCGCCACCAATCACTGGCTTTACAGGAATGGGAGTGGATGGCATCGGATGGGGTACGGGCATGGCTAACGACCGAGTCTGGGTTTCGAGCTTCAACGGTTCGATTGGCGTGATGGATCTGGAAGGGCGCCAGATCGGTCAAGAATCAGACTTTCCCATGGCGGGAAAAGTCGGAAACCTGATGGGCGTTGGTGTTGCAGGCAATGGCGACGTCTGGATTGCTGACGCTACCAAGAATCAGCTGCTCTATTTTCCCGGTGGCGAGCCCAAAGACGGCAGCGTAGTGGATGTAAAAGGATTGAAATCTCCCTTCGGCATTGCCATTGATAGACAAAATCGCGTCTGGGTTAGTAGCTCACAATCGAACACAGTAACCCGGTTTCCTGCCAGCGACCCCTCTAAAAGTGAGGCGTTTGAGGTGGGCACGAGTGCCCGTGGAGTGGCTCTCGATTCGAAAGGAAACCTGTGGGTGGCCAGTAATATGTCTCCTGGATTCCCGGCGCCAACATTGCCGGCTGGGACGCCGATTATGAAGCAATTTCAACTGATGACTGAGCAGATGCTGCCAATAATGGCGAAGGGAACCATTTCCGCGGAGAAACCGACCGGCGTTCTTAACATGATTCGCGCTGACGGATCGCAGCCAGCACCAAAAGGGTTTACGGGTGATAAGGGTGTGTTTATCCCCTGGGGCGTATCAATCGACGGAAACGACGACGTCTGGTTCGGCAACTTTTGGGGCCGTGGTGTCGGCTTGATGGCCGGCGACGATACACAAGGCCACCCGGAGGGTACCAAAACTGGAGACGTCATCCATGTATTCCAGAGTGGCAGTATTCAAATGATCACGGATGTTGTAGTCGATCAAGCCGGCAACGCTTGGGCTGCAAATAACTGGAACGATGTCGACGCGGTGGTCAACGACGTGAATCCAGCGCGAGAGAGCACCACTTGGGGCGGCGGTACAGGTATCACTGTCATTTACGGTGTGGCAAGCCCTGTGCATGCGCCTGCCATTGGAGAGGCGCACAAACCGAAATAGGGGTATCGGGATTAAAAACTGCTGTCGAGAGTAAGTAGAACCGCGGAAGATACTGAAAGGCCAACTTATTCTCGACAAAAAACAAGGTAGCTTTGGGATGCTATACGCTGAATAAATTGGCTCAAAAGCGCGCCCTAAGGCAACAGTTTATGCAAATTAACCAGAGCAGATGAATGCCACCGGCACTCCTCAATCACACTATCCTGCTGCCCACTTTTCCAACGTGCTGATCCACAGTCCGCCATAGGGAATGCCGGCAGCCATCGATTTAAATGGCCCGCAACACGGGAGGTTCGACCAATGTAAAAGGCGGCACCAAGTTCATGATGCTTTCGCTTCAGCCCTCTCCTGCGTATCAAGCGCCAAACGTTATGCACCCAAGACGGGTCGCTTTTTTTGATGCAGCAGCACTCTCTCCTTCCAAAATAGTTTCTATGTCGCGATGGCTGCAATTGAATCTGCAGTAAAGCCGGGCGGTGTGAAAAATGATATCGAGTAAAAATCGATGGCGTTTAAGTGTATTCACGCGCTGATACTGTCAAATCGCAACGGTTAACTTGTCAGTGCCTCGCCAAAGGCACCGTACAGAATGGCAAGCCCGATGAAAAAAACTCATCGTCCAGTCATCTTCTCACGCTCAACGAGCGTAACTACAGCAATACTAATCTGAGTTGCAGTTTGATGACGACTATTGATACGGCTGAGATCGCACGCTTCGACGCGCTTGCGGAGCAGTGGTGGGACCCAACAGGACCGATGTGGCCACTACACCGCCTGAATGCCACACGTGTGCCATTTATTCAACATCAGCTGTCAGCGCTCAGTCCAGACAGCGCCCTACCAGTGGGTAATTTAAGTGGACTGCGTATATTGGACGTGGGCTGCGGTGCAGGACTTCTGTCAGAGTCGATGGCGCTCGCCGGGGCATCTGTATCAGCGGTTGATGCATCGTCACGCAACATCGCAATTGCTCGGGAGCATGCACAGATGCAGGGTCTGAGTATTGATTATCAGGTAGGCGATATCACCACGTTAAATCTTCCCGAATTTGATGTCGTACTGAATATGGAAGTCATCGAGCACGTTAACAAGCTCCCTGATTTTTTTCGACGCTGCTGTGAACTGTGTCGCCCCGGCGGAATTCAGTTCGTCGCTACTATCAACCGAAACCTGCTGTCTTATCTGGTTGCGATCGTTGCCGCAGAATATATTTTAGGATGGCTGCCCCGTGGTACGCATCAGTGGCGCAAATTTGTCCGGCCCGCCGAGCTGACCGCACTACTGGGCGACAACGGGTTTTCCATTAGTGAATCCACAGGGGTTATGGTAAATCCGCTGCAGCGCTCAGTCGCACTGTCATCACTCGAGACAGTCAACTACATGATGTCGGCAAGACGCGATGAATAGCGCAGCGCCAGTGATGCCGCTGCCACCCGTTGCACAATTGCCTGAATGGTTGCAGGCCGAGCTGCGGTCAAACCACGCTGGCGAGCTTGGCGCTGTTTTTATTTATCGGGGTATACTCACGGTGAGTAGAGACCATCAGTTGCGCAACTTCGCCGCGGAGCATTTACATCAGGAAGAAGAGCACATGGCGACGTTTGACGCATGGCTTAAGCCAAGCCAGCGCAGCTTGTTGCTGCCTGTCTGGCGCATCGCGGGATTTATGCTGGGGGCACTGCCTGCGCTAATTGGGCCCGCAGCTGTTTTTACCACGATCGACGCAGTCGAACGTTTTGTCATATTGCACTACCGCAGCCAAATCTCGCAGCTTGACGCCTCTGGCCAATGGGGCGGCGTAACTGCCCTGCTACGGTCATTTTGTTCAGACGAAGAACGGCACCAAGCCGACGCGCTTCGGCGTTATCCCATGCGGCGCCGCACTACAATAGCTTTAATTTGGTCTTCCGCCGTTTCCGTGAGCTCGCGTATCTCGGTCGCGTTAGCCAGGCGCTTTTAATGCATTTTTCGAGCAGGCACTAACCCTACCATCAGCTCCTACCACGGGAATCACGCCCTAGTATGCGCTCACACAGGCGAGTTAGTTTATAACCGAAGTCCCGCCATCCACCGGAATGACCTGGCCCGTTATAAAGGCGCCTGCCTGCGAAGCTAGCATAATAGCGACACCCGCGATGTCAGACGCTTCTCCCCAGCGACGCATGGGTATCGTTTTAAGTTCATCTTCGAACGCTTTTTGATCACTGCTTAAAAACTCCGTCATTTTTGAATAAAAACGACCGGGTGCGATGGCGTTTACACGAATATGATCTTTGGCAAGTTCAGTGGAGAGTATGCGGGTAAGTTGATGGATAGCAGTCTTAGAAGCTGCGTAACTGAAGTTGTCGAGGCCATTCCCGATAATGCCGGCAATGGAACCAATATTAATAATGCTGGCGGTGTTTTCAGCGCTGGCATTACTCCTGAGCAATGGGGTCAGCGCTTGCACCAAGAAAAACGGGCTTTTGACATTGATGTCCATCACCTTGTCCCAGCCCTTCTCTGGGAACTCCCCAAAAGGCGCACCCCAACCGGCGCCTGCATTGTTTACCAGTACATCAATATGCTGCTCGCGCGATATTAATTCGGAGACAAACGTTTGCAGGCCATCAGTTGTTGCCATGTCGCCCGGGACGGCAATGCACTCACCGTACTGACTGAGTTCTTCTGCGGCGCTGACGCAGGCCTCGGCTTTTCGAGCTGTGATGTAAACACGCTTCGCTCCTGCCTCAAGAAAGCCTTGCGTCATATATGCCCCAAGTCCGCGACTGCCGCCGGTAACAACACAAATTTTGTCCTGCATGGAGAATAACGATTCAATCATGTCTGGTTCCTGCTCTGCTTGCGGGTGATCGCCCTGTGACAGACATTACGTCGGGCTGTCGCAAGTATATCGTACTTACACTCCCGCCAAGAAAAGATGCAGTCGGTTCGTGCCCTTTAGCCCGAAATCATAATCTACGGTTTTGCGTTGCATGTAGGTCTCCACGTCATACTTTACTGCAGAATTTACGAGAGAAAAAAGACGTTTTCATGGCGTCCTCCCGGACGGACTGACTCCGGTAGCGTTCAACCCGGAGAATTTCATCACACGACTTACCGCGCTAGTTCCCAAACATCGCGTTAATCTCACACGCTACAGCGGGCACAACTAGTTGACTTTTCAGTCACTAATGTTCAGCTTGCTTTTTTTGAATTTGCAATATAATCACTTATTCCCCTAGACAGGGCCTCGCGCGCGCTCTTTCTGCCGGAGTAGCCTTTTATGACTATTTTTTTCTGGCCTTTATAATTAGCAAACCAGAGCTTAATGATTCTGCTGGCGTCTGGAAATTTTTTATCCAGCTGTTTGATCGTGTAGATCTCCTCGAATGCACTGTCTTTTAAAACGGCGATCAATTTATCGTCTTGCATACCTTTATCGGTCATGTTTAACATGCCGATAATTCGCGCCGTGACGATGCTGCCTCTCGGGACGGCCTGCCCAACAATCAAGACATCCAGCGGATCGCCATCTCCGCCTGCTTTTTTTCCCTGTAGTGTGCCCGGTATCATTCCATAGTTTCCGGGATAACCAAGATAATTTATAACTCGTGGATAACCATCTCTTAGTTCCCATTTCAGATTTCCTTCAATTTTATCCACCTCCCATTTCTGTACAGAACCTGTCGGAATCTCAACGACTACGCGAATATAGTCTCCCGTCACAACCGGCTCGATATCATGAACAAGGTGAACCGGTGCGTCGATTGTATAGGCGTCAGTGAGTGTAAGATCACTGGCAACCGAAAACACCGATGTTGACGTTTGTTCCGCCGACTTCATGGCATGAACATGGAGACTGAGTGAGAGTACAACCGATAATAGTAACCGCATAGATACAGCCCTGCTTCTTCAGCTATTGGAGGTTCCGCCGTTTTCATCCGCATGCAATGTCTACAATGGGGAGAAATACGCCAGGCTCGTGGCCTAAATATTGTTTTATCTGAACATCATTGATTTGCCGCCCTGCCCTGCTCATTGTACGCACTTAATCTCACGTTCCGATAGCATCAGGCAGTCACCAAGTGTTGGCCAAAATTGAACACGTTACAGACGGCGAGATGCGCATCCACAAGTCGATAAGCCTCCGACATCGATGTTTACTTACGTCTCCAGCTCTCTTTTACCCTCGTGGGCTCGCTAAATTGCTCGGCCTGATTACTCTAGGAAGACGCCGCCAACTATGACGGTCGAAGCATAGGACTGAGAATAAAAAATGAGGGAAGTCTCAGAGTTTTTCTAAGTCTTCTCGTCTTTTATGTACTTTGTGCGAAAGCGCAAAAACGGCAGCTCGACATAGTGGTAGCTGGCCCACGCGACTGGCATCATTAACAACATAAAAAAAGGTGAAACGATCAAGGCAACGTATATGTTAGACAAGTCGAACATTTTTGCATCGACAAATTTCGGGAGGTCAAAGACGTAAAAAATATGTAGTAAGTATATGGAATATGAGTAGGTGCCGATAAGCGCGATAAAGCGTGATAGTCTTCCCGAAGAGTGGCGAAAAGAATTGTCGTACCAAGCTATCAGCAGGGCATAGGAGAACCCTTCGACGGTGCCCACTACGGCCCAGACAGCAGACCTCGAACGGAATGGGTAATGGCTATAAAACCCACCCAGCGTGTCCACGTAGGTGTAAAAAATTGCGAAGAGCAGTAGCGTAAATAGGGCCAAATAATGTCGCCCCCTTATATAGTCTCTGTATTGATATGCAAGTATGCCGAATACAAACTGATCAATGCGGCCGATGATTGTGTAATAGCTATAAAACTGAACGGTGCCGTTTACGTGATAAAGATAAAGACGAAAACCGATCATGCCGGCGATAAATACAAGCGGCAGGTATCGTGATTTTCGTGATATGAATAACAGTAGAGGAAGAATCAGATAGAAGTGTAACTCCACGGTAATAGACCAGCCGCCATTTGGTAAAACCGGTTTGATTAGCCCCTCCCGGATAAACTTGAAGTAGGCTACGGTATCTCCGCCTTGAAGATAAAATTTCAGCGCCACCAATAAAATAACCAGGATCAGTAAAGGCGCCAGTCGAAGAATCCTGTTCCATATAAATGATGGATAGTTGATATTTTTACCATTCAGTAACTTTGCAAACAGGTATCCACTGAGAGTCATAAAGAGTGCGACACCCGTATGCCCCTCCGTCAAGATAGAAAGCGGGAACAGCGGGGGGTCTGCGAGGTGGCCACTGTGTATGTGAATAAAGTGCCACGCGAATACCATAAATACCGCTAGTGCGCGTACATGGTCTAATCCGACAAAATACTGTCCGGTTGATGATTTCAAAAATTCGCCCTGATACCGCGGAGTTCAAATGCTTTTAGATTTTCAGAATAACACACCGTCTCGAAACTCTGTAAGACCTGCGATTTAAGAAGAGGAAGGCGAATACACCTGCCGGTGCCCCCACTTTGACGGTCCGTTTCAGGTGGGCCAAGCTGACGTTTTCTGCGACATTGAGCCGATGACTTACTCAGCATCCTACAGTGCTAATGGGACTCTCTGCGGAACCCCCCGGCATTATGAGCGCACTCTATTTTATTAGTCTGCGCCACCGTCGCACCCGGCCAGATACCGGCAAAGATTGATCAGATTTAGAACAGCAGCATAATTAGCCACAGATCTGTGACGAGCGAATTATTACCGCCATCGTAACACCAGTCGATTATGCAGAATCGCAGCTCGGTCCCAGTTCAGAGGTTCGGTCAAGAAAAGGGCTTAGGATTTCTGACGCTTTCAAATCGGTCTTACTATTTCTTATATTTGTGGAGCTTCCGCAACCGTTTTCCTTGTTTTTCATTAAGGTTCTTGGGACAGTACGGGCTCACAATCGACTAAACGCTGATGCTCGGTATGAGCGCACGCTATTTATTACCATCGGAGCTAATATTATGAGTTTTCGCGTTGTGCAGTGGGGTACCGGTAATGTGGGTTATCACAGCCTAAGGCACCTGATCGAGCATCCCGACTACGACCTTGTTGGTCTTCACGCTCACAGCCCAAACAAAGTCGGTAAAGATGCGGGTGAAATCGCTGGCCTTTCAATAACAACGGGCATTACCGCAACCAACGACGCGAAAGCATTGCTAGATCTCAGGCCTGACTGTGTTCTTTATAACGCGAACGGAGAAAATCGTCCGGACGAGGCGATTTCGGATATGTCCGCCATCCTCAGTGCCGGGATAAATCTTTTATCTACCTCAATGATTTTTTTGGTGTACCCCTCGTTTGCAGAGGCTGGCCTGCGTGAGCCACTGGCAAAGGCTGCGCTGGATGGGCAGTCGACTATGTTCATTAGTGGTGTTGACCCGGGCTTTAGCGGCGACGTATTGCCTCTGGCCGGATTACAGATGGCGGACAACGTCGACCAATTGCTGGTGCAAGAACTTGTCGATTACTCGACCTATGAGGATCCTGAATTCACTGGCGTCGCGTTCGGCTTTGGACAACCTGAGTCTGCCACACCAATAATGGCACTAGAGGGTGTGCTGCGCTCGGGGTGGGGCGGCATGGTGCAAATGATGGCAGATCGCGTTGGTATCCCGTTAGACGAGATCAGGGAGAGCTACGAGCGTTACTTCACAACCGAGGCCTTTGATACCCCAATGATGCATGTGCCGGCGGATACTTGCGCGGCAGTTCGATTCCGCTTAGAGGGCATGGCGTATGATCGCCCCGTGATAGTTACCGAGCATGTTAACCGGCTCCGCGAAGACATTGCGCCCCATTGGCCGATGCCGCCAGCGGGCAAGCAAGGTGTTCACAGATGCGTACTGAAAGGTAGCCCGAGTGTCACAATAGAGTGTTTCCTCGAAGGCAGTGATGGGGACTACAACACCGGCGGAGTACAATGCACCGCATTGCGAATGATCAACGCAATTGAAGCAGTCTGCCAGCACGCGCCAGGATTGATCAGCACGCTCGATCTTCCCTACACGCCCACAACTAATTTTAGACGTGGTGAGCGATCATGATCTAGTAGAGCGGATCGGTCACCAGACTGCTATGTGCTCCCGCTCAAACACCGATGCTGACCAGTTAACGACTTCAGACTAATAAGATCTAGCTCACCCTGTCTTCGTTAGCTGTTCGACTGCCTCTTCCTGGCACACAAACCATCAGATGCCGGTGATACTCCGCCTTGAGCCGATACCTGTCAAAATTAAACAGGCTGAGAACAGCTGCGTCAGTAGTTACGGTCCCGTAAGCAGCGCGTTGCGCCTGTATTGCTGATTGAGATACCCTACTTCTTTTGCTTTTAGGTGATTCAGGGATGCCGTGCGCTCAAGGCCTACATATCGATATACAGGCGGCGTTAAACTACGGTCTTACACGGAGGCTTTGCCAGCTCTGGTATCGTGAATGCCAACAAAACGAACAGTTGTTTTCCTCTATTTGGCAAAGTATACACCGTAGATGAACGTAATTAACCTACTCAGAGCTGCCTGCCTCTTCATGACTGCTATAGCAGTGCTGGTGTTTGGCATCTGGCATCTGAAGCCTGAACTGGTTAATACATTGGATGCGGAGCTTAACACCCGGTTTGACGCAAAGATCAACCAGCAAGCCAGAAAAATCAAACGACTTTACAGATCAGGCAACTATGCAGCGGCAATGGAACTGGCCGTGCAGGAACTGCAGCGAATCGAAGACATAAGAAAGCTGCATGTCGTTTACAACGTCAAACGAAGTGTACTTCTCAAGCTATTCCAATCCAGCGCAAAACTGGGACCAGCCGAAATGGAAGTGAGTCTACCGGTTATTGCCGCATGGACCGCCTCAGATGAGCGCGATCTGGATGCGCTTAAGGCCTACATATACCTGCTGCAAAACCTTCCCGGCCGAGACCAAGAACTGCAAGAGGCACTGATCCGGCTGCAGCGCCTGTTCCCCGGTGTCCCTGCATCCCCGGCGCCTGGAATTGACGCAGCATGAGACTTATTCGTCTTCTCTGGCGCTACAGCCTGTTTGTCACAGTACCCGTTTCCATTCTTTTTGCCACCTGGGGTTTACGTACTCTTCAGCTTTACTATGCGGAGTACGAGTTTGGCCTTTTCGGTCGATCCACAATACTCTACGATTCAGGAAGAGTTACCGCTGTGTATTTGCAGGACTCTATGCAGGAGGCAATACTTGGTTCCAATGTTGATGCAGATTTCAATCTGTTCCTCGATGATGGCGTACTGCGTCAACTGAATAGCGACCTGCCATATAGCGGACTCGGCGGTGAAAATTTCCAACCCGCCTATATGGCTTATCCGAATGGCGAAATTGAAAGGATACAAGTTCGGTATCGTGGGGACATGACAAATCACTGGCTGTTCAAAGCTAAATCACTGCGTATCAAGACGCGCAAAAAAATGCTGCTGGGCGATATGCGACGATTCAATCTCGTTGTAAATGAAGGAGATGATATCGTGGGTCCCCATCTATCATATCAACTTGCAAACATGATGGGCCTACTCGCTCCCGCAAGTGAGATGGTGACGGTCAACATTAACGGAAAATTTGATGGACTGAGAATGTTTGTTGAACAAGTCGATGAATCATTTCTAAGGCGAAGAAATATCATGCCTGGAGATATTTACTCAGGAGATAATATTGGCAGGAGTAGATATTGGGGCTTACCCCGTTCCTTGTTCGAAAGCAGTTTAAACTGGGATAAAGCTTCCGCCAACAATCATTACCCACTAGACAGTAAGGCTCCACTCGAGGCGATGCTGGAGTCGGCCAAGAGGAAAGAGTTCACCAGTCTCGACATGGAAGCCTTTGGTACTTTTGCTGCATATATTGACTTAATTAATAACTGGCACCACGATGGATTTCATAACTGGAAACTGCATTACGATCATTATACTGAGCGTTTTTCGCCTATCGTCTGGGACAGTGACGGTTGGCTCGACTACTGGGCGGACAGCCCGGGCCGGGGCGGAATTATTTCAGCGCCTCTGCTGAGAGATCTTTATCTTGACCACGACTTTCTGTTCGAACGCCAGAAAGCACTTCTTAAATTTTATCGGAATTTCGAGGCAGAGTTTTTGCAGGTTGTCGAAAATGATGTACTGGCGCTTCAGGAAAAGGCAGCGGACATCACGCATTATGTTGCTTTGCTGAAAGACATTTACGGCTCTACTGACGTACAACGGGCAGTGAGTGAATTTCCGGACAAGGTGGGCAGAGTTCTTCATGAAGTCAAGGAGGCAACCGTCGATTTATCGGGAGTTTATGCATTTGAGCCAACAGCAGCTGGGGTGCGCGTAGAAATTTCAAGGGTTCCGGTCAGCAGGCTGCGAATCGAGTTCGAGACCGGTACACCTCTGCCAGAGAAGATGATTGTGCAATATACGCTGGATGGCGAATTAATAGAGCGGGATGTGTCTCTGCTGTTGGAACGAGACGGCAACAGTATTGTCGTGAATCAACGTTTGATGCCTGCTTCCGTTTTAGAGGAACGTCATAGATTTCGTGCAGCGACCTACGATCTATTAATTGAGGGTGCTAGCAAGGATGCCATCGCGCAAGTGTGGATGAGTCCTATGTCTATGGATGACAACGAGATCGCGGCAAATCAGCGGAAAAATATTGAAATTATTGAATTTATTGGTGAATCAAATATCGTTCACGAGCCGATAAATCCTGAACCAGTAATATTCAGTGGCAGCGTCGCTATCGATGATTTCAGGACAATATACAGAGATGTTGTCATCCAGCCAGGCACACAACTACTTTTCGGTGAGGGAGCCGGCCTAAGAATTTATGGAAAATTGCATGCAGTCGGCACTCAGACACTGCCTATTACATTTACGGCTAAAAATCGCGATGCCCCGTGGGGCGCCCTTGTTCTCAAAGACGATAGAGCCGACGACTCACGAATCGTACACTGTACGTTCGAAAATGGCAGCGGGCTAAAGGGAAGCACGTTTGAATATACAGCGCTGCTGTCCATACACAATGTCACAGGAGTATTAATAGAGAAGTCTCTTTTCAAAGATAGTCGGATCACGGATGACATGCTCCACACGGTTTACAGTGACGTGACCATATTAGATAGTGAATTCCACCGGTCGCGTTCGGATGCAGCAGATCTCGATATTTCTACCGCGCAGATTATTAACTCTAAATTTTTGTACAGTGGGAATGATGGGCTGGACTTGATGAGCACCCAAGCAGTTGTTCGCAGAAGCACATTTTCAGACTCAGGAGACAAGGCGGTGTCCGTAGGCGAGAATTCTGAATTAATAGCCGTTAATAGCATCTTTTCAAACAGCGAGGTGGGGGTACAAAGCAAAGATCGTTCCCACGCTATGATTTTCAATTCCGTGATCAGTGAGAACAAGATTGGAGTTGATGCATACCAAAAGAATCTTCAATATGGCGGGGGCGGGACGTTAACGGTTACAAATAGCATTCTCGAGAACAATCATGAGACTGCAACCGCTGATGGAACATCAAAGGTAGCAGTGATTGATTCATATGTGGATGCGATAACAAAAGGCGAATCGAATGTATCCTATGCGCTCATTGATTCAAGCAACAAGTTGCGCCCTGCAGGAGACGCTCTGAGCGTGCTAGCCGGAGACGTTAAGGCTGCGGCGGCTTTCAGGATGTTCGCAGACCGCAAAGTGCGAGGGCTGACACCATCAAAGGGGAATGGGCCTTGAATCCGGCAAATCTCACTGTTCAGCGTTCGGAGCTAAAATATTATGTAAGCAATAGTCAGTGCTTTTTACTTGCTGCGCGCCTGCAGCATGTCCTGACACCTGATGAGCATAGCAAACCTGGTATTGGTTATTTTATTCGCAGCCTGTACTTTGACTCGGCTGACGACAAGTGTCTGCATGAAAAACAATCTGGCCTTTTATTTCGAAAAAAATATCGATTACGCATTTACGACACAGCCGCTCAAACAGTGAAATTTGAAATAAAAAACAAATTTAATAATCAAATATTTAAGGAATCTGCAATCCTGTCAAGAGAAAGTGCAAAACGGATTATTGATGGTGAGTATGAGGAGTTGCTAAAGTACCAAAATCCGGTTCTTAATAAGGCGTTTATCGAGTTCAGCAGCCACCTCTACAGGCCTAAGGTGATCGTTGACTACGATCGTGATGCTTTTGTTGGAGGTTTTTTTAATCTCCGAGTTACGATGGACAAAAACCTCAAGTCCAACAACAGCGACTTCGATATTTTTTCTTCGACCCTGCAAACTATACCGGTTATTCTAGAGGGTAAGCAGATTCTCGAAATAAAATATAACGAAGTATTTCCGGACTATGTGAGAGGGATCGTTCAACCGGGCGCATTTGAACGTTGCGCCATCAGTAAATATACTCTTGGTAGAAGATTCATGAAACATAATAAATGGGAAGATAATTAAAAGTGAATGATCAAAGCTTGAATTTCTCAGACATTTTTCAGAAGAGCTTTCTTGCTGCGGATAGCGGCATGGAGCGCTATACGAGCATTGAAATTATTGTGAATATGGGTATGTCTTTTCTGCTAGGCATGTTCATTTTCTATATCTACCGAAACACTTACCAGGGCGTCCTGTATCAGCGTAGTTTTAATGTTTCGCTGATCGCAATCGCGATGGTCGTCACTATGGTAATAATGATTATCAGTGGCAATCTTATTCTTTCCCTGGGCATGGTTGGTGCATTATCCATTGTCAGATTCAGGACCCCAATAAAGGATCCAGTAGACCTCGTGTTCATCTTCTGGGCAATTGCTATCGGGATAGGCAACGGCGTCGGCTATTTCAGCCTGACTATACTCGGTTCTATTATAATGACCGCTGCGATATATGCTCTCACCCGGAGAGATGACCAGGATCAGCCCTACTTACTCGTGATCCAGATGAGCGATGCCGCTATTGAACTGGCGGCGCTCGAATTTATCCGCAAGGGCGTGGAGCGATATGCATTAAAGTCCAAGTCAGTTAACCCGGACTACATCGAGATCATTGCCGAAGTGAAGTTGCGGAATGCGGACTCGGCCTTTATCGAACACCTACAGAAAGAATATGGAGTGACCAAAGCTACACTCGTCTCTTACTCCGGAGAGATGGCACAAACCTGAAAACCCGCTATTGACTCAGTATTGGCTTTACTGCGCATAGCGCGATACTGATTTAATCAGCGAATTGGCACATCAGTTAGTCTGCGGACGGAGTTCGATGTCGTTACCGCTCACCCTTCTACCACACTGCACCCAGCTCATTTCGCAGATCGAGGTGTTGCTGGGCGCTTTCGGGAGCGTCGATCTGGTTTATGAGCTCAGTCGGGTCGAGCGCCAGATTATACAGTTGATCATCGCCAACCTCGACATCGATCAATTTCCAATCGCCGACGTGAATCCATCGCTCTAAGAAGGTTCCTGCTGGCCACTGAAACACCAGCGATGATCGGCTTCCGTATGCAGGCAACTCAGATAGAGGCTGAGCAAGGAGCGCTTGTCCGGGCAAATCATCGTGGTAAACACCTGCGAAGGAAAGGACCGTTGTGGTCACATCCCACGCATTCGCGAGCTCTGTATGCTCAACGGCTGCGGTTGAGCGGTCGCGCACCAACAGCCAGGTGCGAATGGCATGCTCGAACGAGGCGTTCTTGCTGCCGGGTTCTGGCTCCTCGCTAACAGCTGACTGCACGTAGCCATTATCGGAAAGATAAATCACGACGGTATCTTCGCTGACCTCTTGGAGCAATTCTCCAACCACCGAATCGAACCACGAAATCATAGCGAAGTACTCAATAGTTGCGGCATCTAAACCTAACCCCTCGTAGAGCGTCCGGTATTCATCGGGCGCATTATGGGGAGTGTGCGGCATGTAGGGGCTGAACCAGACAAACCACGGTGATGTGGTTTCTGCCATAAAGTCGTAGATGGGTTGCAGTGTGGTGCGTCCGACGAGCACATTTCCTATATTGAAAAAACTACCAATAGCGCCGTAAGGGAGGAAATCCGTGAAACCCCTTGAGTCAGGAGAGCCCTCGAAGAACTTGCCGGCCTGGTAGCTAGAGTAGCCAGCCGTTTGCAAACGCTCTGCGAGAGTTGGAAAATCACCCAACGCCCCCCCCGCGTGGTATGTCACGCCATGCCTATGCTCTGGCAAACCTGTAAGCAGGGTCGCAAGTGAGGGACGGCAAAAACTGGAAACGTACGTTGCAGGAAACCGAACCGATTGTGCCGCAAGAGCATCAATCGAAGGTGTCTGTATGGTTGAATGACCGGCAAAGCCATAATGATCATAAGACAGATCGTCCGCGATGATCAGCAGGATATTGGGCTTGCTGCTATCGACAATATCACAATCACCGGACTCACATTGTTCCGCGCACTCCTGCGCATCTGACACCGTTAGAACGCCATCGCCATCAACATCCCCAAAAGTATAAGGATCTACTGGCGTACCGTATGCTCCGATAATGGCATTAATGTCATTAGCATCAACAACGCCATCTGTGTCGTAGTCACAGAAGTCAGGAACGAAGCCACACTGCGCACTCACGTGGCTGCTCAGGGGGGCGGTTACTAATACTATTAGCGCCAGTGTGCGACGCATCTTTCTTTCCATCGGTGCGGTCTGCCTAATGTTTTTCATATTAACGAGACCGTCTACCAAAAGCAGAGCCTAACAAGCAAGGAGTCTGTTATCCAGACACAATGTGCTCAAAAACACATTATCGAAGGTTTTGGCGATTTTGACGCCGTAATCGTCTGCTAAACGGCTCGAATGTGTGATTCAAGTCCGCTACCGCCCAAGCTTTTCATTGTCAGGGCGAGTGACCGGGCGTAATGTGCACTCGACATAAACAAAGCTTTTCAGACATTTTGAATTGAGAAATATTGGATCGCTCGATTATGTCTCGTTCAGCTAGTAAATCTTCAATATATTTCTGACAAGAGTAAGTGACTGCCAGATTCGACACTACAGTCCAAGCGACTACAGTTGGTGATATACAACCTACTTCACCGTTACTCTCTATTATTGACAAAGATAGTTGCGTATAGTGTTTGTATCTTGGAGTCTCTAAGAGCGTACGCCGCAGCGCTTTATGTTATTCAACTCGTTTCAGTTTTTACTTCTCTTCCTGCCTGTAGTGCTTCTTGTTTTTGTTTTCTTGGCTCGGACTGGCAATACCGAAGCACAGATCCTTTGGCTAATCGCGGCTTCTCTTATTTTTTACGGCAGCTGGAACCCGGCGTTCGTTGCATTAATTGTTTTCTCTGCCGCCGTAAACTTTCGGATCGGACAATTTTTAGCCACCACCTTAAACGAAGCGAACAAACATAGATGGTTAGTGATAGGAATCTTATTTAACCTTGGTCTGCTGGGCTACTTCAAATATGCCAATTTCTTTATTGAAAATCTCAATGCGCTGGGTATTTGGTTTATTCCACTTCCCGAGATCACTCTGCCTTTAGCGATTTCCTTTTTCACCTTCCAGCAAATTGCCTATCTCGTCGATGTCCGACGAGGCAAGTGCAAAGAATATCAATTCCGACACTATGCTCTGTTCGTTGTCTTCTTCCCACAATTAATAGCGGGCCCAATTGTTCATCACCGTGAAATGATGCCACAGTTCGAAAACGTGCGGCGACGAGATGAACTCTGGCCAGATCTGGCAGTGGGCTTTACCATCATGACCATCGGTCTTTTTAAGAAAGTCGTTCTGGCAGACTCGCTGGCACAATATGCCGACCCTCTCTTCGGTACAGCTGCAAATGGTGGAGCCCTCAATGCGATAGATTCCTGGATAGCCACCTTAAGTTTCAGCTTTCAGATTTACTTCGATTTTTCTGGTTACAGTGATATGGCAATTGGTAGCGCCCGCCTTTTTGGCATTCGATTGCCTGAGAATTTCAGATCACCCTACAAAGCAAAAAGTATTATCGAGATATGGGATCGCTGGCATATTACTCTGTCTCGCTTTCTCAGAGACTATCTTTACATCGCTCTGGGTGGCAACAGGAACGGCTCGACACGACGCTATCGAAATCTGCTTATCACTATGCTGCTGGGAGGCCTGTGGCACGGCGCAGCCTGGACTTATGTGGTGTGGGGTGGGCTTCATGGAATATACCTGTGCCTTAACCATGGCTGGCGTGCGCTATGCGACAAAACAGGCATAACACGTTCACTCGAAAGTCCACTACTTACGCTCGTTTACATAATCTGCACATTTCTGGCCTGGTCACTCGCACTGGTGGTTTTTCGCGCTCCAGACTTAAAGACATCTATCTCGGTTATGGCTCCCGGGTTCACAGAATTCTCCATTCAACAAAATTATTTATTGAATTCCACGGTTGCGACATCGACCTTGGGTAAATTTTTTGAGGCTTTAGGCTTCGCCTCAGGAAGCTACTTGTCTGTCTATCTGACGCTAGGTGTTTCAGCTGTGGTCATCTGGGTGCTACCCAATACGCAGACTTATATGCGCGCTTTCGATCCGGCGTTAGGTGCTACGGGTGACGCATCGAGAGGTCTAGTAAATATGCAGTGGCGTCCTGGGATAATGAATGCGCTTATCACAGCGTTTATGCTCAGCGCTGGTCTGCTCAGTCTTTCAGCTATATCGGAGTTCATCTACTTCCAATTCTGACTATGACACGCTATTTACTTTATATAGTTTTTTTTACAACCGGCATATGTGGTGCGGTTGCATGGTTCAATTATCAAGTGGACCCTTATGTTATGTATCACTACGCTGACGCGAGCGATGAGCGACTAAATCGAACGAACCAATTCTGGTCTTTTCGTGTAACGAAGCCATGGCATATTTTGGCACTTAAGCCCACGTCTATAGTGCTTGGCACATCCCGTACAGCGGTTATTCGACCATCTGCTTTTTGGCCTACGGAA
This sequence comes from Candidatus Marimicrobium litorale, assembly GCF_026262645.1. NCBI lineage: Bacteria > Pseudomonadati > Pseudomonadota > Gammaproteobacteria > Cellvibrionales > Halieaceae > Marimicrobium > Candidatus Marimicrobium litorale. Next base: position 3,493,595 of record NZ_SHNO01000001.1, on the reverse strand, counting down.
TCTAGCTACAACCTCTCGGTTCCTGGAATGACCGTTTATGAAATGAAGCGATTTATCGAGCTCGCGCAGGCAACCGGTCCGCTCGAATCTCTTTTGATTGGCGTTGATTTTGAAGCTTTTATTCGTAACAAGCATAAAACCGCTAAAGGCTTTGAAGAAGCTCGTATGGCAAGGAGATCAAAAGATCTAAATTCTGCTCCGTTCCTGTTGCAACGTGCAAAGGATGCCGCCGACAGTTTATTTTCACTGCCGTCGTTTGTAAGAAGCTTGTCTGCCTTTACCGGTAGCGCCAAGCTGACTCGACGCTACTACAAGGATGGCTCATGGCAAATAACATCTAATATATTCACAGGTCGACAAGGGTTCCAGTACATAGGTGACAGTACCATTCTCGCAATAAGCAAAGAAAAACTGAGTCTCGATGAAAATATGGAACGCTTCGCTGACATACTGCGCTTTGTCCACAAAGAGAATATTGACACCAAGATATTTATTACACCGGAGCATGTGTTTTTAATTGATCTGTGGACTCGTCTTGGTTACGGCGACATGTGGAATGATTTTCATCATCGCTTGATGGAAGTCAATCAATTAGTAGCCAAAGAGATGAACGCTCAGCCTTTTCCTCTCTATGCGTACAACAATTTACCAAACATTGTCGATGAACCCATTATGGGTGCCCGTGATGCTAAAAATTCTTTTTTTACCGATGGCGTTCATCCTCGGCAGGCTCTCGGCGATAAGATGTCGGCTTCCGTTTGGAGCCAAGAAGGTGACTTTGGTACGCCTCTGACAGCGCAGAATATCGAGGCGTACCTGGAGAGTGTCGATTCACTTCGCCGTGGTTTTGAGAATTCTCACAGTGAATCTAATTCTCGACTGCGGCGTGCGATTACGTCAGCAGTAGCGCAGTAGTAGGCGCGCAGTGGCCAATCCGATTCTGCCAAGTTAACCTACAGATCACCCCAGAGTAACTGGTTTGTATCCGCCTACGGCAAGAACATTACCGACGAAGACGTGCTGGTATCGCTTACAATTATCGGGGTAGCGACCGGCGGCTATGCTGCACCACGAACCTATGGAGTCCGAGTTGGATACAATTGGTAACGGGTATTAGCACATTAGCCTGTCTAAATGGCAGAAGCCCCATGTTTACGTTTAGGTCAGTACCTCTTTTGAAATACGTCCTTCTTCAGCCCCAGAAAAAATGGAGATTCAGTCATGTCAGTTAGAGTCTCTCAAAAGCTAATTGCTTCCATCGCGGTTTTTTTGCTGTTTTCTGCATGTTCAGAGGCTCCCGAACTGCTCAATAACAATGACCCCAGCCAGTACTCGGTCTCCAGGGACGTCTTATGGGCATCGCCTGATGGTTTCGACCTTACAATGGATATTTACACGCCAGCACGAGGCGCAGATTCATACCCGGTTGTGATTATTTACCACGGTGGAGGCTGGCTTATAAATGACAAATCCATCATGGATCAAATGGCGAAATATCTTGCGACTAACAGTGACTACGTAATCTGTAACGTCAACTATCGCCTCCTGATCGACAATGACAATTCTGTAACGCTGAATCAAATTGTCGAAGACGCTTTTGGCGCAGTGCTCTGGATTAAGAATAATATCAGCCAATACAAAGGTGACGCGACACGAGTAGCTGTAACAGGTGATAGCGCGGGGGGTCACCTGTCTGCCATGATCGTGAATGCGGGAAACCAACTGACATCGGAGAGCTATTCAGGGCAAACACTCGGCTTTAATCCCTCCTACTTGCCCGCTGGAAAAACTGCAGAGGCAATTGCTCAAAACGGAGGCCTCGATGTTCAGGCTGCCATACTGAGTTATGGGTCATTTGATTTGTATCAGGGCAGTTTGCAGGGTTTTGAAACAATAAAAAATCCGTTTTGGTTAATGGGTGGCGTATTAGCCAGAGGACTATTTGGCGATGAATTTAATCCTGACGATAATCCTTCAATTTATAAGGGCGTGTCTCCTGTTTACACTATTCCAAATTCAACTGAGCGCGAACTGCCACCACAGCTGCTCACAGTCGGTAGCGAAGACTTTTTAACCACACCGGCCTCCGTGAAGGATTACATGGAAAAACTCAAGGTCGCGGGCCACAGTGTTGAATATTGGGAACACGACGGTAGAGGTCACGCATTTTTAGACTCCGGGTCAGGCACGTTGTGGAGCGACGGTTTTGAGGTCGATGCACCACCTGCACTCGATGTGATGATAGCGTTTCTCAATAGAATATTTTATTCAAAGCTGGAGAGTGAACACACGTCACCCGCTGGGTTTTAGGCAGGTTTCCGGCACTGAAAAGCTGACTTGCTTTTTGTCAAAGAGTGAGCAAAGAGTACGTATGATTCAGCCAAATCGAATCAGGATTGGAAGCGGATAATTCATTTCTGGCTCCCTGCACACTGTGTTCTTTCCGCCAGCCAACGAGCCGCTTTTTTGTCAGCATCAGGCGTCGCTTGTGCACCAGGTACGTCAGACATAACGTTGATTTCCAGACCCGGGCACTCGTACGCTCCACCGTCTTCCCTTGTAATTACTGATCTTAGTTCTTTATACGTCTGGTGCAGACTGGCTGGGATTTTTCCAACCCCGTTGCGGTTTGGGATAGCTCGGAATCGAGTGGCGTAGATCTTGATCGGTAATGGGTGTCGATGGCATCAGTAGATCGCTATTTCGCGATCCTCGCAGTTCGACGGCGTTAAGTCATGGGCATCCATTTTTGAACTTATGTCCGAGAACATTGTCTAGCAAAAAGGCACAGCACTGCGTTGGTGAGTGTGAAAATGCTACGGAGCAGGGCGCAGGTAACACCAAAAAAATCACTATTCGGGTATAAAATGAACTAAATCAGTTATTTAAAGATTATTTCCGGTTCAACACCAGGGAGAACGTGATGCAATTCGATTATAAAAACATTCACGAGCACACTAAATTCGCTATAAGCCGACAAGGTCGGGCCCAGTGCGTAAAAACAGGTTTCCTGGCAGCACTAACAATTACCGTATCGGCTGCGACATCGGCTTCCATCGCTCAAACCGTACAATCCTCAACACCCTTCTCTGTTGTTATTAGTCTCTCGGACGACTGGGGTTCGGGAGCCTGCGGGGAGGGCCTGGTAACAAACAACAGTTCGGTCAAAAGTCTCTGGGACGTTACCGTTGACCTACCGGGCTATGTGACCCATTACTGGAATGCCGAGATAAGCTATTTGACGAATCCATATCATGAGGGCAGTGCGATGGCACACGCCTGGCGTGTCGTAGGAGGGGAGTGGAATCAAATGTTAGAGCCTAACGCCTCCACGACGTTTGGTTTCTGTATCGACAGGACGCAGCTGCCAGAGACCGCATCTACAGACGATGGAGGCACGCACATGGAGCACCCACATACGGAAGCGGAGAGCAATTTTATCGATTTGGCGAGCTTTGGTCTCACCTATGGCAGTGATCATACCGATCATGAAGGCCTTGTCGGTGGCAGGACCGCAATTACGACGGAAGCACTGCTGGCTTACAATAATCTAAGGGCTTTTGTCGGACTGCCACCAGCGACCCTTGATGACGTTGGCGCATGGGCATTTGCAAACACTCTGACCAACAACACACAAGCCTGGGGCAACGATCAAGTAGGCGTCGGCCTCTGGTATGCAATGCAAGGCGCGAAGGTCGGGTGGATGGCCGATAACGGATTCGACCCCCAGATTATCGCCGACATCGAACGTACGGCGAGATTAGGTTCTGCAGAGGATGTGCTCGCCATGGTAGTTGCCTATGGCCATGAGGGTTTTGCTGGATACCTCACTGAGAATGGCTACGCTGACGCCTTCATAAACACGCTAAAGATGGAGCCGCATTACGCAGGATGGATGCATGACCGCGCGCATGGTTGGTTGTCGATCGAAAACGTGGCTATTGCTCATGACGTGAACCACCTTACGGTTCTCAGTCACGATCAGATGCGACCATTCATGAATGACACATGGGACTGGCCACAGTGGCCGGCGCTAGAGGTTTCGCAGGCACGTGTTCTGGAGTATTTCCAGAGCATGGTGGTACTTGGCGACCCACTCGGAGATCACCTGGAAGACGTTTTCGGTCCGCCGTTTGAGAATCCCGTGGCCCCGCCGCCGGCAGGATGCTGACGCAGTGATCTGGTAACGCGGCAACCGGTTTGGCAGATCTCCGGCGGTCTCATGATTACAACGCGGCACGCCCTGCTCCAATGGTGTGGTATTGAGCAGGCATTGATACATGTAGTTTTTTATTCGAGAGGTGAAGAACCAGGGTAACTTAGTGAGTGAGATCTCACGAAGCGCAGCAGCTAATCATCCATGTGCTGAACCCTGTGTGCGTGGAAACGGCTCGTCACCTCGAACTGATTTTTCAGGACTCACCTCGTAGTAAGTTGTGACAAGGCCACCTTGAGTGGCCTCAGAAAATACTTACAGATGACGAAATTTCGCCGGGAAGCGCCACCGTTTACTCGTGCTTATCGCACGGCACCACCACCATCCACTGAAAGCAGCTGACCGGTGATAAACGAAGCCCTGTCAGAACTGAGAAAAGTTACCGCCTCAGCGATTTCGTTTGGCTCCCCCAGACGATTCATTACCGCGGAACGCCGCAGTCCCTTGGCTATATCTGGTTGCTCTTTGAAGTAAGCCTCCAAACCAGGCGTCCGAATGACACCGGGTGACACCGCGTTGATCCGGATACCTTGCTCTCCGTACTCGGCCGCTGCGCTCTTTGTGAGCACATTTACCCCCGACTTTGCCGCAGCGTAGGCTGTATTCAAAGCTTGGCCCTTTAGAGACGCATTGGAGGATATATTAACGATTGCACCACCACCCGTGTCAAGCATCGCAGCGATTTCATATTTCATGCACAGCCAGGTATTGGTCAGGCACATCTCCAGCGTCTCATCAAACACCTCCTTCTCATAGGTGTGAATGAAACCTGAGCCACGACTGACCGCGGCACTGTTGCAGCAAATATCCAGCCTGCCATAGGTCGCCACCGTTTCGTCTATTGTATTTTGAACCTGCTCCTCTTTACTGATATCACCTTCGATAAAATGGGCTCGGCCACCCGATGCCTTTATCAGTCCGGTAGTCTCTTCGCCCGCATCCACATTGAAGTCAGTGACCACCACCGCAGCACCTTCCCGTGCATAGGAGAGCGCAATGGCACGACCAATACCCTGGCCAGCACCTGTCACCAGCCCAATCTTTTTTTCCAGTAATGCCATACGTTTATTACCCCTTCAGCTAATCAGCGGTTGTCGGCCTGATTGTCCAGATTTGTAATATCAAAGGAAGGTACATAAAGCTGCGGCGTCTTGCCGCCGTCCACGGGTAAGATCACACCGGTTATAAACGACGCCTCGTCAGAGCTCAGGAAACAGATGGCTGCAGATATCTCAGCAGGCGTCGCTGCTCGCTGCATCGGAATCGCGTCGGTGATGACTTTCTTGACATGCGGATTCTTGCCAGTAGCGGCGTTGAGCCCCGGGGTATCTACCGCCCCGGGAGCGACTACATTGATACGCACGTTGTGTGGCGCCGCCTCCATGGCGGCGCATTGACTAAACTGGTTGAGAGCTGCCTTGGCGGCGCCATAACCACCCGAGGCGGTACCCGCGCGCAAACTGCTCACTGAGGAAATATTTACAATAGCGCCAGATTGTTGAGCGATCATAACGCGCATCGCAGCCTGCACGCCTACAAAGACACTGTCTACACCGATTCCAAAATTAGCTTTCCAGTCGTCAAGACTTTGGTCAACCACCATGCCGCCGATCACCGAAGGAGCGTTGTTGACTAACACATCTAAACGACCGTATTCCGTTGCAATATCTTTTATCAACCCGGCGAACCCATCCGTATCGCCAACATCCAGGCCAACACTGATAAATTTTCCGCCGCGCTCCGCAATGGGGTCGACCAGCTCATCGAGCTTTGGCTTACGCCGCGCACAGCCAACCACGATGGCTCCCTCCTCGGCCAGCTGCATGGCTGTAGCACGACCTATCCCCATACTTGCTCCAGTAACAATTGCGACTCTGCCTTCAAAACGCCTGTTATACGTCATTATTGTGTGCTCCTGATGTGCAGATCATTTCTAGGGGTTGAGTTCCACATCGGCTGACCCAACCACGTGTGAGCCCTTACTGTTGGTACCGGAAAAATCGACGGTGACCACAGGCCTGTTCTTTGAGCGATCAACCTTTTTGACGGCTCCTCTGAGCGTCATGCAATCGCCGGGCGTGTTGGGGGCCATCAGTTTGAAGGTGAGGCGCTGTAATCGACTGGCGGGGCCAGCCCAGTCTGACAAATACCTCGCACACAGCCCGCTGGTCGTTAGAATATTCATAAATATATCTGGCATGGCAGCGCGCTGCGCTGCCGGAGCGTTGTGGTGCACCGGAATAAAATCCTGCGTTGCAATCGCACCGCCGACAATTAATTTGTGGGTGATCGGGATGATCAACTCAGGTAGCCCGTCGTCAAGCTCCACTTGCGAAGCCGACAGATCAGTACGGTCGCACTGCCCATTTTCAGCGGGTGCAGAGTGCCTGCCTACCGTTTCCGTAGCTACTTTGTCACGCATGCGATCAGAAGTGACTCGATCTGCTATTTTAGGTTTATATTGGAAATACGAAATCAACGCTTGCGCGAAAGGTTTACCCAGCTCCGTGCTGTAGTCGAGTTTTTCCGTCACGAAAAATCCCTCACCAAGCGCGGTCTTTTTCCTATCGCTGATCTCGGTGATGGTGGTGTGATGTATTGGGCACTCGCCTTCCGTCAGGTAACGACTAAACTGTATGTCGTAACTGACGGCGACGTTACGCGTGTAGCCCAAGTCAGACATCTCCTCGAAAACGTGATAGGGCTTACTTTGGGTCGATCCGGGCGCATAGTCATCATTAAAATCACGCATTGTCCACACCTGCATCATCGCAGGCGGCGCCACCAAGCTCTCAAATTCGGTCCGCTGCCGATAGTTATCATCAAGGTATAAAGGATTATTGTCTCCCATGGCCGTACACCACTGCCACACCTGCGCGCGATTTACAGGGTTGAAGCCTCTGTAAGGCCCCAGCCGCTTGCCTATCAAGGTTTCCAGCTTTTGCTTCTCACGTTGCTCGTCCATGCTAGACACGATTGCATTCCATTTTATTCAGCTTACCAATCTATTGCCTGAGACCTCTAGAATGGCGGACCAGGTAGCCAGTTTCAACGCACCTGCACACGCGGAAACGGTGCGTCAGCGCGCATGGTCTCTAAAAAGTTGTTCAAGGGCGCAGGCGTGGCAACCTCGGGCTCATCGGCGTTGGGCGGCGTTGCCCAGAACTTACTCCAGCTAGGGAACAGCTGATGCCAGGCGCCATCATAGCGTTCACGGTCTGGCCAACGCATTTTCTGCTCTCCGGTTGGCGGTTTGTTTAGGTCCGTCGCGTACCAATAGCACGGCAGTCTGCGTCTAAAGTACCAGCGGCCATCAACCCGTTGGTAGTTGTCCCAGTAAATCATCTGCATAATAACCCACTCGTCACCGTCCTCAGAGGGCGTCTCGTGTTCGTTTTTTGAGTAGACAATGCCATGAGCGTTATCGGCATCGTCGAACTCGATAATGTGATTACCCGTGTGATGGGAAGTGCCAGTGAACTGCAAGCGCAGAGTATCGTCCAGCCAGCGTTTGAGGTGAGCACGCCCCACGCACTCTCGACTGACGCGAATATCTTCAGCAAACAAGTTAACGTGAGCATCAAGATCACGCATGTCCAAAGACAACGCATATTTAGCAACTAACTGGCGAATCTCTTCAATAGACTCCAACCGGTCCAGACGTTGCTCTACGGATTCTTCCAATAGCTTACACCTCACTGTCAAAAATCTATCGTTGCCCGCTGCGGATCGTCGCTATTGGTGACCGTAACACGGACCAACGTGTTTGCCATGAGCGGAGAAGGTAGCTCACTCGCCAACTTAAAACACACGCTTCCAGCCTCCGCACAAGGCATCACTAACACCACTTTTGGCTCACTAGCCACAGGCAAAAGGAGTGCTGCCGCCATCAATGATAGCCCATAAAACTGCGGGGTAGGCACGTCGGATAATTAAAAAATGTGCTTTTTATCCGTATTATTATCATTGCTGACCACCAGCGAAAAAACTTTCGGCGAATCGATCTAACCGGGGTTACAGCAGAATCTAACTGTTGGCCACAGCGTCCAGAACCTCAGAAAGCTCTGCCATTCGAAAGGGCTTTGCGATTACTCCCGCGAAACCATGAGCGCGAAAATCTGACATCACAGGATCATTCGAGTAGCCACTGGACACGACGATTTTGATATCGGGGTCGATATGCAAAAGCTTGGTCGCAGTCTCCTGCCCGCCCATACCGCCCGGCACCGTCAAGTCCAGAATGACCAAGTCGACTCGCGTCCCAAGTTTTTTCAGCTGTTCATATTGTTCGATTGCAGCTTCCCCATCTGCGGTCAACCACACTCTATGACCGAGAAAAACCAGTTGCTGCTCAAGTAGCTGTCGAACCGTGACGTCATCATCCATCACCAATACTGTCAGATGGTGTTTGAACAGGACGGACTCTATTTCCGGACTATTTTTTATTCCCCCTGTTTTGTCAGCAGGAAGATAGATCGTAAAACAAGTGCCCTGACCAATATCAGACTGCACATTGATGTAGCCTCCATGCTTTTGAATAATAGAATGACAGATAGCCAACCCCAAGCCGTTACCCTCCTTCTTCGTAGTAAAGTAAGGATCAAATACTTTCTCAATCAGTGCGTTACTCATACCGGGACCTTCATCACTGATGGTCATCTTGATGAAACTGCCTTGACTGAGCGGAAGCTCTTCTTGCACGTCGGAGGGATTGACATTTTCGCAAACAACACTAACGGTGCCACCTTTAGACATTGCCTGACTCGCGTTTAGAACAATATTTTGAATCACTTGATCTATCTGACCAATGTCGATATCTGCCATCCATAAATCATCAGGAATCGAGTGTGTCCAACTAGAGTTGGAACCACGCAGAACAAATTCTACAGACTCGATGATTAGATCTGCCAAGGAAGCGGTTTCCAAAATTGGATCTCCACCTTTAGAGAACGTTAGCAGCTGCTGCGTCAATTTCGATGCCTTCTGAATCGCATTCTCAGCCTGAGACAGATGCGAATGGATATCCGATTCACTTTGAGCTTTGGATGATGCGAGCTCCAGATTTCCCAGCATGATGCCCAAATAGTTATTGAAGTCATGCGCTATGCCTCCTGCCAAGAGGCCCACGGACTCAAGTTTTCCAGCACGCTCGCGCTCAAGAGCAGCCGATCTTTCTTCGTTAACATCTCTAAGCACCAGTACTACTCCCTGAAAACTTTTCGCATCATTAAGTATTGGTGACGCTGTGAGCTCAACTGGCAATCGCTCACCATCTTTAGAATGGATTACAGTAAATCGCCCGAAATCGGTAAATAATTTTTCGGAAATAGCACGCGAAACAAGATTCTCATACCGCACGTTTTCTCTCTCATCAATGACGTGAAGAACGTCATCGGCATACATTTCAGTCGCCTCGCTCAGTGTGAACCCAGTAAGTTCTTGAGCTGCTCGGTTGATCTGTACTATTCGGCCCATCGCATCAGTTGTAATTACCCCTTCGTGTATCGACTGCAAAGTCACTGACAAACGCTCCTTTTCAGCGGACAGTGCATCCGCCAGCCGGGCGAGCTTTATGGGCTCTGAATTTTCTTGCAATATTTTTTTAATTTCCCTAAGTCCGGCGTCTTTCGCTGCTCCGGAGTACGACCGCTCAAAAAAAATCTGATATTCATGCTGATATTTCGCCGAACGAGCGACGCGATCGGTGAAAAATTTGCGCAGGGGTGCTGCCAGCTTTTCGATTCGGTCACCCGAGAACGATACGCGCAAGCTAAGCTGCGTACCCTGCACTTCTGCCTCTATGAGAAATTGGGCAGAACCGTCGGCAGAAACAAGGAGGCGCGCCAGTTCTGAGCTGAAAGTCGCGGCGTGGCTTGCACGGGTCTCGTTGTAGTCACAGTACAGTGACAATTCAAACACCTTGCTGCGCGCCTCCAGAACTGCAGACTCATCGTTTAGGAGCAGCTGGTCGAGGATGGTCATGGCAGTACTTCCAAAGTCAGGCACAAAGCATCATCAGTATCTTTTGCGAAATTAGACATAACGAAGCGACCAAGAGATTGCGCTCCCACTATCAGGGCGTCATCGCACTCACCTTGTGTAAACTCGCCTACACCATCGCTACAAATTGATAGCATATCGCCAGTACTTAGGGAGCAGGATCGCTCTATTGGAATGGATATCTGATAGCCCACGACACCAGCCTGCCTAAGGCATTCTATCCGCTTCGGCTTGAATAGCATCATGCTTATATTACCAATGCTAATGTACCTCAAGAGACTCTCTTTCTTGCAGATTCTGCAAAGTGCAAGAGCGAGACCCACGGATTTTCGCACGTGATGATGCAGCCCGTGAACAATCTCGGGCAATGGAGAGCTGGCGCTCTGCTCGCAGAAGTCGAGCGCTTTTGCAGCTATTTTATGCGCCTCTTTACCATGACCAAGTGCGTCAATAACGACGAGCAGTATTGTATTATTATCTCGATCTTCGACCACTCGTGCTGCATCGCCGCTAAAACCACCCTGCCCTGGCATCGGCTGGCATTGAACCGAGTACGAGAAATTCATGGCCCTGTTAAACTAACCATGCTCGAACAACGGTCACAGTGCCCTTGTCAGCCGTGCTGTGAATGGAGAACTCATCAGCCAGACGCCGAGCGCCCGGCAGTCCAACCCCCAAGCTGCCAGCGGAGCTATAACCGTCAACCATCGCTTGTTCCAGATTTTCTATTCCAGGACCTTGATCCTCGACGGTGATCTCAATGCCAGACCCTCCCGTCCCGTCTAACACCGCAATTGTGACTGTCCCTTTGGTGGCGTGCACATAGGCGTTAGTGGCGAGTTCCGAAACCGCAGTAGCCATCATGCGCCGCTGGGTTAGGCCGAAACCCTCCGCAGACATAGCTTCTTCGGTCATCGCTACGGCCCTTGCAATATCCTCTTCAGCGTCTATGGGTACATACATCATATTCAGTTCTTTTACCTCGGCCCGCCTGAGTAATATTTTCCCAAGCAAGCGGTAAAGGCTTGTCCGGACGCGCGCAAGGTTTTAGATAAACATTACGACGCCGCCAGATTTACGTCCGGTTTGTCGAGTTGTTGCATGGCCTGATCGACAGTAGTTGCCGTTTGGACATCGCCGAGCTTGAAATCCAGTTCAACTAGTGCTGCTGCCACTGCTTCCCGAATACAACAAAATACTGCGCTTGACCTATAGAGTCGGGCAAGCTTTGCCACCCTGAATACGCGTCGAGCCTGAACAGTATCTGCGGCCACGATCTTACTGCAATCCACGACTACCCCTTGCAAACCACCTTTGGCGGCACGCCTTGATATTTCATCGTACAGGTTCGCGATATCAGTGGAGGTAATGTCCGCAGGAACGGATATGACCAGTATGTTTCGATTGGCGTACACTGTCTGTTGACTCTACAGTGATAATTTCTATTTTGATGTTTCGATAACGTATCCAGTTTTCTCGAAAGCCAACGAGAGCGCATCGGATAGGCTCCCTGTTGTAGTAGTAGTTTCAAGATCAATACCAAGCTCTACCAGCGTGACAGCAACTTCTGGTGAAATACCCGAGATTATGGTATCGGCGCCAATTAGCTTGGTAGCGCGTCCAATTTTTAAAAAATGATTCGCTACAGCGCTGTCGACAACAGCAACCCCCAAGATGTCGAGCACAATCACTTTCGCACTTGTTTGCACCACTTTCGCTAACATCGCGTCCATCATTTCCTTACTTCTTGCTGAGTCGACGGTCCCAAATACTGACAGGAGCAAAATACCATCCCAAAGTTCATTAACAGGTGTGGAGTTGCTGCTGCTGGCCATTTTTTTCATAGCGTGTTCCTGACCTTCTAAAGTCGTTTACTTCCAATTAGTAGGATGGGCTGAATACTATAACATCTCGTGTTTATACGCGAGCCGGAGGTATCAAGGTCCGCTCCCAGGAGATTAACTAGAACCAATCCGGAAGCATTCTTTTCTTTTATTCCGTCTTTTTACCTAGGGTCTGGACGTGTCCAATCTGCCGGTGACCTCGAATTCTCATGGCATTGTACCCAATTGCGTGGCCCGTGCTGACTCGACAGGCTATAGATATTTCCTATACTCCATTGAACGGTGCAAATTTTGGTAACTGCCTCAGCGATGAATAATAATCCAACAAGAGCGGCTACCGCCACGGTACTAATACTGTTAGTGGGATGCAGCCATCCGCTCGAAATAGTCGGTGACGGTGATATTCTCGCTGTCAGTGGATCACGGAGCTGCAGCCTCGAGGAGCATCATGCCGGCGCCGCGACCTGCGAAAAAAACTATGTTGCTGCGGGCTACGACGAAACTTATCTGGCGTCGCCGCGATCTGGCTGGGCATTTGAGCGGTGGGAAAACTGCCCCGACGAGAAACCCCAGATCAGTGGTTGTCGTTTTTCAGTGCCGCTGGAGGCCGTGCGCGCATTCTACGGTGATACAGCCCCACCGCTGATCGCCCACTTCAGCGAAATTCCTGCGCCAAACCCACCTATTGCTCCACTTTATGATGCATCCACGCCGCTGGAGCCCGCACAGCAAATTTCAACAACATCTGCATTAATCACCCGGTTTTCCGATCGAGCGCGTGATCGGCATGCGCGAGAGGATGAATTTCAGGCGTATGATCACTATTTGGCGCATTACTGGGAACACCGCACCGCAGCCGTAGAGATCATTGACACGATCGGGCGCGGCGGCGACACCATTACCTTTAATGTCACCACGCAGTGGCAGCTAAGCCCGAACCAGGCAGAGCTACGGTTTTTTTATCGTGGTATCAATACCGTGGCTGAGTATCACAATAATGGCGTGATGATTCCTATTGATGATACGCATTACTCCCGCAGCGTTGCTTACAACAATAAAACCAACGCGCCGCTTGAGCCAGGTGATCGTCTCGAGTTCGAATTGAGTCAGTTTTTAGAAGCCGTGCCTAACGGCCGTAACAATTATTATGGGACAACCTACCTCTATATTGTTGGACAAGGACTCGTGCCGTGGCAGGCCCGTGGCGTTTTCGGCGATTTTTCCACACAATTGGAGGATTCTTTCGCCATTCCCGAGGCAGGCTGGCTCGGTGGCAACACAACACTGCCCTATCAATATTCCAATGAGCCTGATAATCACTTTCTACAAATGGCGACGAACCTGTCCAGTCTTAACGGCCAGAATTTCGTCTTGGGCCGTAGAGTGCATCATACTGATTTCGAGGATGGAGGGCACAACGAGTCGCCAAAAAACCCGCCCTTCGACGCGCTGGCTGGTTTATTAGGCAATCATTATATCAACCACTCCTGCGTGTCTTGCCACGCCCGCAACGGCCGCGCGTTGCCGCCTGCCGAGGGACAGCCGTTAACACGCTATGTCGTCAAAGTTGCGGACGCAAGCGGCAACCCCCATCCAGCCATCGGTAGGGTGCTGCAGCCGGAGTCCAGTACAGGCAACGCCGAGGCAGGCATTCTGTTGCAATCCTGGCAGGAAACCATGGGACTGCGTCGTCCCATTTATTCCTTTTTGGGCGTCGAACCAGAGCAGTTTTCGACGCGCATTGCACCGCAGCTAGTGGGAATGGGTCTGCTGGAGGCCATTAAAGAGGAGGATATTGAAGCGCTGGCAGATCCCGACGACCTCGACGACGATGGGATTTCTGGACGCATGCGCCGTGTGCGCGACCCCGAATCCGGTCAGTTCAGGCTGGGGCGTTTTGGCTGGAAAGCCTCTCAAGCGTCTGTGCGGCATCAGGTCGCGTCTGCGCTAAATACCGACCTGGGCGTCATGACGTCCACCTTTCCAACCCCTGATTGTGGCCCGATGCAAATGGATTGCGGTGCCTCTGGCGCGGAGCTACCCGATGAACACCTGGATATGTTGACGGCGTATATCTCGCTACTGGGCGTGCGCGCCAGACGCGGGTTGACCGAGCCCGATGCATTAGCGGGCGAGGCGCTGTTTGCGGACTCAGGGTGCATCGCTTGTCATGTGAGTACATTTACTACCACTGCATACCATCCGCATGCAGAATTGCGCAACCAGACGATTCATCCTTATACGGATTTGATGCTACATGACATGGGGCCGGGCTTGGCCTCTACCCTGAACGAGGCAGATTCTAGCGGTAGTGAATGGCGTACCGCGCCGCTCTGGGGTATCGGTCTGACTGCCGGGGTGAGCGGCGGTGAGGCGTATTTACATGATGGTCGTGCTCGCAATCTTGAAGAGGCCATTCTATGGCATGGCGGGGAAGCTGAGGAGTCCAAGCAGGCTTTTGTTGCTCTCACAGCTGCACAAAGACTCGCGGTGATTGCGTTTCTTAAAACCTTGTAATATGCGCAATGAAACGTCGGCCGCGCCTTGGTCCGCGTCCAGTACTTAAAAGTTAAATCACCGCTTCTAAAGAAGTACAGTCCTGAACTATGATGCCAGGCATCTTCTTCAATCTACCTCATTCTACAAGCACAACGATCCTGAAATCGTGACAATATTCAGTTATGACTAAATGCCTTCCCGAATTACTCATATTGTAGATTGCAGACTATGCAGTGACGAATCTATGGGCCTGTTCCATTGATTTGAATCAACGCATCCCACGCTGCCGTTCGCGCCCTCATGGACCCAATATTTTTTCTGCCAATCATTGCATGATGGCTGTTTACGGGTGCCGGCTGTGAACGCCGGCCCCCTGGAGAATTTAGCTTTTTGGCCTAACCCCAACTCGCGAATTTTGAAAGAACGCTGCAATCCTGCTGAACGGGTTTTCAACTAAAGCACTAGCATCGCAATGCCAAGCAAACACGCTATAACGTGATGGCGCTCAACAACCCGCCGGCTGCGTGACTCTCACGTTATCCACAGAAGTAGAGGACCGACTCGTACGAATACCGATGGCGCCTGATGCATGATCGCTGTCGCTGGCATCAATAAGCAGGTCGTCATTGATCGACACCTGAATAGACTCGCCCGCCACTACAATCTTGTAGTTTTGCCAAACAAAAGGAGAGTATCCCGTCGGCACCGATGCGATCAAAGTAGTCGCCCCGCCAACTCTTTTGCGTAATTCCAGCTCTCCGTCCGTCTTCAACCTGGCGAAGTAGAGATTCTTATTATCGGACACCCTGAACGCAAGTGAATTGGCGTAAGACCCGGCAGCGGGATCAGCGTTGCTGACCGTGATCATATCCGCCGTGTAGGTATAATCAGTCCATGCCGGATTGCCGGCATAAGCCTGTTTATATGCCGTAATGTTATCTTGATTATAGGTCTCACCGCTGATGTACCACGTACCATTCTCTGTCCACGGATAGGTGGTGTTACCACCATCAAAATTATCAACCATGTTGGCAAGGGTTTCATTGCCCAGCGCCACGCGGGTGTAAGGGGCGCTGATGGGGATACTATTGCCGCCGACGGTAACCGTGTGCGTAGTGATCAGGTCGATAGACGTGCGACCGGGCTCGAGCGGGATAGAGGCAGTGACGGTACTGCCGGCGCCGCTCATGGTAGTCCAGTTGTCTTCAGGGAACAGATCATAGAGGTACCAGGATGAACCATCGGGTTCACGCTCATACATCCAGAAGATGCGGCTGTCCTCAGGTACGCCGCCATCCGGGAAAGTCACTGTCACCTCGAGGGTGTCACCGCTGACCACCGTAGCGATTTCGGGTATCTCAAGTCCGCCGTCAGCCCCGAAAAGCTGCTCAGCGAAGAAAGCGGCATCGACGCTGTCGCTAGGCGCCTCCGGATGACCGGGGCGGCCGTGGCCGCCGTTGGGCACGATATAGGTGCGCAGGTTGGGCAGGATGGTGGCGGTGCCAGGCACATCATACGCCACCCAATCATGCGAGCCAGGGAGGCTGAAGTAACTAACACCGCGGGCTACCAGCTCATCCCAGTTTTCGCTTACATACATATCGTCTGCGACACGGTCCAAGCTGGCCTGGACCTCGGCTTCGGACCAGCCGAAGGCTAGCGCGTCGTCCAACAAGCCGGCGTTGGATCGATAGGCCTTGTAGTAGTAGGGCCACGGCTGATCGCCCTGTGGCAGGCCTGCAGCGACGGCGGCGTCATAGTCACTGTCGGCTGCCGCAACCTCGGCAAGGGCGAGCGGGTCATTGGTTCGAATCGGCGTAAGGGCCGTGAATGCACGGGTGCTCCGTACCGCAACGATGCGTTCGTCATGAATAGATGAAACCAGCGGGGTAATGCCGTTCTTGGAGTTGCCATAGGCAATAACGGGGCCGGGCAGGAAAAGATCGTCGTCGAAGGCCGCGGTGATCGCCCGCATCATAACGGCACCCCACATATAGACCTCGCTGTAGCGCAAGTCGAGATCCTCCTGCAGGAAGCGATTACGCAGCGCTGTCTGCGTCGGCAGCGAGGACAACTCCGGATAATTCGGGAGGCTTTTGATCTTGGTCATGACCACCCCGACACCACCGTCCAGGGCTACCTCGTCACTGGCGGTCATCGCTTTATCGCCCTCGCCGGTTCCTTCCAGCCGCGCTCCGGTAATGACAAAGCCCTGCACAGAACCCTGCAGGGGAACAACAAGCCTCACGGGCACTCGAATCTCAACGCCCGGCCACCAGTCATCGACGTGGATATTAATAAGCTTCTGCCGCGTAGTGCCGTTAATGGTGTCGACGTGCCAGGGCTCGACCACCACCACGTCAAGCGTACTGGTGTCGGTCAGGGTCGGCATGTGAAAGGGCTCGTCCAGCGTCGGGCCGGACGGTTGAGCCTGCGCCTGGGCGCCGACCACCACTAAAAGAATGGCAACCACCCAGCGGAGAATCCTATCTGGAGTTCTGTCTTTCATACTACCACCTCTTCCGAAAGCCTATTCAGAGTCTGATCCACACTGGCATTGTCAGTGCTGTCCGTCAATATCATGAACGTCAGATATCTTGTCCTTTCTATCATGCGGAGTTTTTTATCACATTTATCGCTCAACACACGACCGGACTATCGCCTCTAAGGCCTTGTGTCGGTCACTACAACTCCGCTTTACGAAACTCGCCCGGCGTCATGCCAAAGCGATTTTTAACCGCTTTACTGAACGACGCGTCTGACGAATAACCGGCCGCCAGAGCGATACCTTGTATGGATTCCTGGCTGTGTTGCAACTTGGTTATAGCTCGCAACAGGCGTGTGTTGGTTAGATAGGCCTTGGGCGTCTCGCCAACCAGCTGTTTGAAACGCGCATTAAATTTGGTACGACTCATTGCCGCCGCACTACATAACGACTCTACCGTCAGCGACCCATCATCCTCATTATGAACAAGATTCAAAGCTGCGCCAATATGTGGGTCGGCAAGTGCCGCGAAGTAGCCCGACGACTGCGTTGATGACTGCACATGGCATTGCAGCATCTGGAGAAACAGTACCTCCGACATCCGGTCTACAGTCAATGTCGATCCTGGCGCGTCCGCCCTACCTCCGCTGACCAACACGCTGACTACGCCTTGCATAACCTGACTGGCATCTTTGTTGTCTTTACCTACGACAATTGAGCAGGGCAATTCTTTCAACAGCGGGTGAGCGATAGAGGTGTCGTAAGACATTGTTCCGGTGAGCCACACCACCGATTCGCTGGCATGCTCATCAGGCTCACGTTGCGAAAAACTAACAGCCCCCTGCTTGAGAACCATCACTTCGTCGTTATCGGTCAGCCTGATCACGTTTTTGGCAGCAAGCTTCAAACCTTCCTGCGTACCACTGATCTTGTGATCACCCCCTGTGGGAAAAGCTACAACATCACCCTCTTCGAGCACAATAGCGTCCGGCCCGCCGCGTTCGCGCAGATAGCAGCGTCCTTTGAGCACCGCATGAAATACGCCCTGAGGCCGATAGAGCACCTGCATGCACCAAGGCCCCTGCCCGGCGCTACTGAAATAGACATTGGCCGTCCAGCGCGTGGCCTTCAAGATATCTGACAAGGCATCCATAGACGCAATTCTATACCGATACGCGACTACTCAACATGGACCGGGCCCTCATTCTGAGAAAAATGACAAGACTTCTGTCCGCTAGAACAAGACCTGCGCAGCCTAGTGATGAAATACTACGGCCACAGACCTGCGAGCTGGCGTTCGCGCCGGATATCTCACCCGACACGACGATTACACCATGGTAAAGACGACAAAAGGACGACCAGTGACCAAAATCAGGCTCTACGGTTATTCAACCAGTCCGTTTGTACGCAAAGTGGGCTGCTGCCTCTATTACAAACAGCTGCCTTTCGAATTTGTGCCTGTCGATCCGACCAACCCCGAGCAGATAGCGTTTACCCAGCAGACCCAGGTACCTGTCCTGCAGATCGATGACGAGTGGCGTAATGATTCCACGCCTCTCGCGCTGTGGCTGGAGGAATTGTTTCCCGACAAGCCACTGTTTGGGCATAACGAGCAAGAGCGAGCCCTGATTTTAAGCATGGATAAATGGGTGACGGACAGCCTGATTCTCAGTTCATTCAGGTTTGCACACGAGACCGAAATGACCGCCAGGTTTCGTCAAACAGCGTGGCGCATGGCGGCGATCGTCAGCAGCCAGACACCTCTGCCGGATGAGATTCGCAACGCCTGGCCAGAGCTGCTCAAAATGGCGCCATTCATCAAGCACATGATGTGTGATATCGACAAGTCTGAACTCTTACCGGATATGCAAATGCGCGTAGGCATGGAGTTGCTGCAACACCTTAATGAAGGCCCTTTCTTTGGCGGTCTGCAGCAACCGTCAATGGTCGATTTCGCCATCTATCCGCAACTGGTTTTTAACTACATGGTAGGCACAGAGCAAGACCTGAAGATTGCGAAGGTGCCGGCATTGCGACAATGGCTGGATAACATGCGCCAATACCTGCCGGAGAATCCTCTCTTAGTACCCGATTTCATGATTGTAGGCCACCTCCCACGCGAAGCATTCGAGCCCCACCCCGAGCGCCAAGTCGCCAATCGATAATAGCTAAAATTCGACTTGAAATTACGTCATTTTCTTCACACAGGGGAAAGTAACGGCGCGCGATTCGATAAAATCGTGCTAAAACGAGCAACTGATAGCCTACTGCAGATATCCTCGAGGCAATACCTGGGCGGCGTTGGAGCAATAATGGGGGCCAACCAGCATGAAAAGCGCGCCTTACAGATTGTATGAAGATCTGCAGAACTGTTTGCCCCATAAAGAGACACGAGCGACCCAGCGTCAATAGACTTGACTGATGAGAGAACGTTGTCAAAACCCTACACGCAGCAGCAGTGGGAAACAGACAGAGGGTAATAAATGTATCGCGTCATTTATAAAAGCCGCAGTGCACAGCCTCTTAACTGGGATATTGTTCATGATATTACGGATAAGAGTCAGTCAAACAATGGGACGTGTGGGGTGACCGGCGTCTTGCTCGCAAGCAGAAGCCATTTTCTGCAAGCTCTGGAGGGTAATTTTGAAAGCGTTAACAATGTATTCCGCCGTATAGCGAAAGACGAGCGGCATTGCGATTTAAGTATTATAAGCTTTAGCGTTATTGATGCCCGCCTCTTTGGCGGCTGGGGTATGCGAGGTATCGGTGCGTTCGATTTTAATAAGACAATCGAGAGTGAACTGAAAAATAAGTATGGAGAAGAAGAAAAAGGTATTCGCTTCCCGCTGGAGGAATGGCAGGCGCTCGCGATGATTAATGACATAAAAATGATTCGGGGTTTGCCGTCCTGGAAAAAGTGAAAAAAAGGGGAACAGCAGGGCTTTATACCAATACAGCAGTAGATAAAGGTGGGGCGCTTCGCGCCATCAAATGGCAATACGCTGAGGTATAACAATAGACAAGTAGCGTAACTGTAGACATGCAGGAGAAACCAATCCACATCGTCTGTTTTCCATTCTTTTAAAGACCGCGAAAGACCGTGCCATAACGGAGAAGGCAGAAAGAGAAAGACCCTGCACGAGCGTGACCACTACTGAAGTATTCTTGAAATGGGTAGGCCAGGTCAGCCATAGTCAATCGTACGACCAGCCTGCTATAACGCAATTCTTTGTTGATCAAAGTGCGATCAGGCAAAGCTCTATGTGCTTTGCTATAACCATAAAGCCAGCAGCCCCATTAATCCGTAACCAACGACGGTGAGAGACCATTTCAGAGCACGCGGCCCGGGCTGCAAAAACTCATCTCGTAATATGTCGAACGCGGCAATATAGATAAAGCTGCCAGCCGCGAGAGAAAGAAAGACCGCTTGAAAGATGATTTGATCGCGGCCATCCAATGCATTTGTCACGAGCAGCCCGATAATAATGCCAATCGGCGTCATGACAGAAAATAGCCCAATAAGGCGCAGGGCTCGGCCTCGAGGGACAGCGTTCCTGGCCAGACTGACTCCAAGGGCAAATCCCGCTGTTGATTTATGAGTCGCGATGGCGACAAAAATGAGCAATACGTTGGATAACGAGTTTTGCGCGCCCATTGTAATTCCGGCAATCAGTGAATGAATAGAAAGAGCAACAACCAGTGCATAGGGATAGAGGGTACTCATCGGGATGTGGGATTCATCCGCGGCTGCAGTCTGAGTACCGGTCGATGCTGTCGCGTTGAAGTCTTCGATCATACCGCCGGGCGCGTGAACAGCATGATGGAGACCGCCCTGCAAGGCAACGTGCTCAAACCATAGCAGGGAAAGAAACGCCACGCCTGCGAGTAACAGCGCCATAGGGTAGTGAAAACCGAGTGCAATACTCCATTGGCCAGACGCATCACCAAGCATGTGAATGAGACCGATCCCGAGAAAGATACCTGCTGAAAACGCGTTGCCTAGTGACAGAAATCGAGACGAAGGAGAGCTCGCCTTTCGCAAGGGAACTAATCCGCCCGTCCATGCACAGACGAGAATCAGCGCCATCAACCCAAGTTTTAGCTCGATAATTCCCACTTTCTCTCCAATGTCGTCTGGTTTTTCCGGGCAAATGTCAGCGAATAATCGACGAATCCTACGAAGATAGCAAAGGGCTTAGAAAAATTTTTCGCAACGCACCGCAATATTTTTCCCTGGGCGCAAGCAACTGCCCTATTCCATACAGCGAAGAGGATGAGGGCAGATCATGCTGTGCTGAGCGCTGGCGAGGAGATTCTAACTATAAACAGGCTTTAAACAACGCCAGGCATGTGCAGTGGCCATTTTTTTCGCCTACTTTATTGCCCTGAACCCCTGCATACCTCCTGCTGTGGCTCTGGCTACTACGCGTAGTTTTCCAACTCGGCACTTGTAAGCGGGATTGTGCTTGCTAAACAGGAGGGCTCAAAACCACGACAGAAGCCATTGATGAGCTAAAGTTGACACACAGAAATTATTTTTGTTGATTGCCGCGAACCTTTGTAGCACCCCATGGGCCCACGTTTACTCGCGCCGTCTAGTAAGCGACTCAAACTAGCGGCGATCGATCGCATTTTTTTGCGCCCATCGGCTGATTTTTCGCGTTTTGGAAATGTCTTCTAGTAGTGCCGCTCTTATTGATCCCGCGAGGCACCCGGTAATTTTTGATTTTTTTCACAGGGGACAATACTCACAGGCAACGTTTTAGGCTGCTCGGACGTATGATTTCCTCGGAACATGTCTGCTATCGCACTCGTTAATCACGAAAAGCCGTCGCGTGTTCAATCTTCCAGCCCTCACTGGCGTGTATCGTTTGAAAGCGAATGCCGTCGAATAAACTCGAAAATGCACCCAAACCCTCGGAACTATGGGGCCGCGCGATGACCACTTGTTTTTTGCCTTCCTGGGCTTCTGCAACCAGATTCCAATCTGGTGAAAGTGCCTGAGCAGACATACCCGCATACATTCCCACAAGCCGACCAAGCGATGCGCGGGCTGCTTTAGAGGGTATCCAGAGAGGCTCCGAACGTTCTACCACCTCACTCATGACCTGATAGAGCGCGGCGCCCTGTGCGGCACCCGCCAGAATATTAAGCTGAGAATCCACTACTTGTCTCGATGAGTCATTGCCTGCGGTCACTTGCTCCATCGACTGAATGGACTGCGCTGCAATTTCCTCCTGTACCTGCTGCTGCTGCTCCAGTGCCTCGTTAATGTACTGCGTCAAATAGTAGCGGTCGCCTTCTTCAATGGTGGTGAAGCGCACCGCCTGGTCACCCCGCCGTCGTGTATTATTGAAACGCACGGTGACTTCGCTCCCCATGGCACTAATCACCTCGTAGCTTCGGGGTGACTGCTGATCTAGCCATAGCATGAACCCTACGCTGTCGAGCGTGCCTCGTTTCCAGAACCCTGCTCCGGGTTCGTAAAATAGCTTGATCCTGTTGAGCTCATCGCTGTCGTCTGTGCCGGCGCGCAGTGCTATAGCCGCTTCAATCGTCTGCAGGTAAGCCATTACAAACTCACTCTGACTCCTACTGCTGTCATCGAAAGGCCGCTGCGTTTGATCACTGAATTCCGTCAACATCCATTCGCCGTTGACACTCAGCAGCTCAAATTGTGCCAGCCAAGGCTGGGTGTAATTTGAAGAATCGAAAGAGACGGTCACAGCCGCGTAGTCTCCCGCTTTTTGGACATTCTCCATCTGCCATTCGTCCGGATCATGCAGCAAAAAAAACCGACTGACTGACGGGTGTTGTCCCTGCACACCTTTCAGCCAAAACTGACTTGCTTCAGAAAAGATTACGGGGTCGGTTGGACGAGACGCGGAGTTGAGCAGTTGGAAGTATGACTCCAGACGCTGTTCGATATCGCTTTCTGTTGCGTACAGTTTTGTTGCGCACAAGGCGACCAAAATGACGCAGGCTCTAACTACGTTATGGCGGTGATAGTAATATTTCATAGCCTGTAAACACCTGTTTCAACACTGGGTTTTTATCTTCGACAACCAGTTCTCCGCCAGCCGCCCCCGCGGGAATTTCAAAATTTATTTGGCCGGTCGCTCGTTGACGCCAAAGTCGTTCTCCGTCTACTGAGTAGATTGCTACGCCGAATGGATACTCGTCATCGTGCATCTGCACGGTACCTCGACCGCCACTCATGGGCAGCCTGTAAGTATCTTCGAAATCACCCTCACCCAAATGCCCAATTACACCATAGCCAGAGGGCAGCTCTATCGGCTGGTCCAAATCGTCCTTTCGAGGTGCTTCAACACCTTCAAACCGATCACCAGCTTCACGTATATTTACATTGAACAATGAGTCTTTATGGACGGTATCGTAGTCGCTTCCAATAGAAAAAACGAAGCCATCACCGTAGGTGTCCAGATAACCAATGTGTTTATAGGTACCGGGTTCGCCTGACAGGCGCACCTTGCGTCCTCTGCCCTTTTTACTATCGGGTGTGTAGATAGTAAGCGCGAATTGTGCCCGACCGATTGTTGATTCGGTCATAGTTTCGCCTTCTCGTACGAGTCGTGCAGCCTGTATCAGGCCGCGCAGCACGCCGTGCTGGGCTTGCTGCGTATTCACTCGAAAATACATCTGCTCGCCCTTGGCGAGGCTGCGTTTTAACGTATAAGTGCCTGACGCCAATGGAATCGCCTCGTCCTTGGAACTGCCCCCTTCGGTGGGGTATATCGTGCGCAACCAGGTGGGATCGATTTTGTCCTGTGCGCCTTCAACAATCGTGTGGAGAGCCTGTGTCAGCTCTTTCGCGTCGTCAGCATTGGTGTAGGTACCGCAACCCGCCTTAGCGACACGCCTCATCTGCTCCACCACATCAGGCTCCAGATCAAATCCAACGATATGCGTCTCCAGCCCTATCCCCTGTTTGCACAGCTTTTCAGCCGTTGCTACGGGGTCGCCACCACAGGTTTCCTTACCGTCAGTGATCAGAATTATCATGCGGCTTTCAGCTTCAATGGCGGCTAGATCATCGCCTGCCAGCGACAGGCTTTCAGTAATAGGCGTATATCCGTATGGTGTCAGCCCATACGCTACTTGGCGTATGTTACGCAGATTCGAAGCCGAGATGTCGCTCAGCAACTCCGTATTGGGGCAGGATGCCTCCTCGGTTTTGGGCACCGAATTATCAAACCCGTAAGCTCTCAGGCCTACCCAAAATACCGGATCATCAAGCCCACTCAGCGTTTCATTTAATGCATCGCGGGCTATCGCTATCTTGGTTTTTCCGTCGATGCGACCCCACATAGAACCGCTGGCATCCAGTATCAATTCGATGGCAACGCGCCCCGGTTGATCCTCGCTAACCTCGGTACTTTCCAGCACCAGCGGCTCAATGACAGGAGCCGCTTTTGCAGGAGGAGCACCCGGCGCGTCAACAACAGAGACCATCGCTGAACTCGCAACGTCCACTACACCTGTATTGGCAGGCATATCAGGGAAATCAAAGTCAGGGAGCTGTTGTTGCATTTGTTCGGCTAGTTGGCCAGCGCTTGTCGCCATGCTGAAAGTGCCGCCCGAAGCCAGGGCAATTTTTCCCAACCCTGCCACATCCTGCGGCTCGCCTATCGCCAGCACATCGACCTCAATGTGCATGTCCCCCAGTTCGTTCGCCAGCGATATCGGGTCGCGCTCACAATTCTCAAGTCCGTCGGATATCAACAGAATTTTACCGTCGCCCCTTCCGACCAGATCGTTACGGGCTTGCTCCAGCGCATGAGCGATATTGGTTTTCCTACCGATGGCGCGAATGCCCTCGCCCAGAGATGCAATGTCAGCCGTGTCAATATTTCTACCGAAAGGGATGATAAGCTCGCTGGCTTCACAATTAGCGGCGCTATTGTTTTCGTCAACTCCACCGGCAAAAAATCGTACCGCGACATTGCTGCGGCCGGCAAGCGTTTCACTCCAGGTGTTTAATGCGGCTCGCGCAAGATCGATGCGTGTCGATCCGCCCATATCTCTGGCCATACTCGCCGATCGGTCAAACAGTACGACAACAGACTGATCCTCGGCGATTTCCGCATGGGACCATGCGCTGTAGACTGCCACAGCGGCGAACCAGACCAATCCGTATAGAAACTTCAATACACTACCTCCCGCAGCGCACCTCGCAGGTGCACCTACTCCATTGCGTCACGCAAATAAATCATGGCCGTACTCAAATGCATAAATATTGGTATGAAAGCATCTCGCATTCAACCTCGCCTCCCTGATCGCTCTCACTGCCAGTTATCATGCGTAGCGGAATCGTCTGAGCAAAGCAATTGCGTGTCGTCACGCATGAACGAATCGTCGGAAAAATCTCGTGGGGACCTATCGGCCGACGCTGGCGGATACGCATGGTGTTCCTCTTCCGGGGCAATAAATGAGGAGGGCAAAATCAGCACCAAAAGCGACTTTTGTTGTTGGCATGGCAACGTCCCATAGCTCAATGTACCTATAACTTAGGCCGTGTTGAACAGAAAGTACAGTGCCGTCAGATAGACTCAAACGCCCCGAGCGCTATCAACGCTTCTTTTCGTATGAAGGGCGCGCGGTAGCAGGCGCGCGGTAGCAGGCGCGCGGTAGCAGGCGCGCAAGTCCATAGGTCACCCCACTGTGAAGCCAAAGAGCAAGAGATGGCAGAGGCGCCTCCGTATTGTGGTGCTAAACGCACCGCAATACATCAAAAATACACGCGATGCACATGCAATCTAGTGGCAAGTAATGATAGAACAGACCTACCTTCCGAAGTATGACTCCATCAGATCGCTGAGATTGTAATTGGGGTGAAGCCGGACGACGCGGGCCAGAATGCACAGCGAAAATCGGCGGTATCTACCATTTTTTCGGAGACTACCAATGACGTCGACTTCACAGGGTAGTACTCCGACCTTGCGTTTCCTGCTTTCTTTGCAATGTCATAACGAAGGCTCATCATCGTTGTGCCCCTTTCAAACTATCGCCATTGCCGGCATGCCTAGCGCTGTTCGCCTTACTCAGTCTACTTGCGGGCATTGCCCGCTGAACTACACATGGGCACAACACTCGCGAGCTAGCCTGAGCCGCTGTGACAAACGTTGGACGACTATAAACCGAGTCTCGGTAACACTGCCGGAGTAGCACTACGCCACAAACCTGTATAAAACGCAGACACGCCAACCACAATAATGAACACGCTTTTTCCATATTTCTCCCACTATTTCAGTGCTGTGCTGATAAATGTCACATAAACCAACTTATTTGGCTTTGCTCCCCGCAGCAATTCCAATAGACTTTCTACTTGCATCGTTTCAAGGCAGAGGATTTTTCAACAATGGCTGCAGACATGGCGGTGGCGGAGCACGATATAGCCGCCGAAAAAGCGAACGAGTCAGGCAAAAAGTCGGAAGCGCTGCAGCACTTGATGGCCGCTAACCGTGCCAGCCCCGACGCGAAAAGGGAAATCCTGATGAGAGATATTCGTATCTCAAAAGCCTTCGAAGACGCAGAGCCCTCTCCGATCAAAGCCGCACGCTCCACGCCGACGCTTGACTACGAGCAGGAAATGCCAACCTGCTCTCTCGATGACGTTACCGCTGACGTCGTACGCGCAGCCTTTGCCGACAAGGGCTGTCTCTACCTACCCAGCGCAATTGACAAAGGCACTGTGGCAACCCTAAGAACCGCTATCGAAGCATCGCACCACGCCTCCATGGACGATAGTCCAGATCCACAATTGCACAGTCTTGGCAAGTACCCGACCCGAGGACAAGCAATTAACGTCGCGGCCGCCCGAGAATTTGCCAAGCAAGCTGGTGCGTGCCTGGCGGTGGACTCGCCCCATGCCCTATATCTGGTATGTGACCTGTTCGACCGTCTAGGAATTTCTGCCCTTGCCGAAGAATTTCTTGGTGAAACGCCTTTTATGTCAGCTAGCAAATTTGTCCTGTGGAAGGCTGCTCCCGGGGAAAGCACCGAATGGCACCAAGACGGGCGTTTTCTCGGTGATGCAGTGGACATCCAGTCAGTGAACGTCTGGACCGCCTTGTCTGACTGTGGCGAAACAGCCCCCGGCATGGAATTGGTACTGAAAAGGTTGGACGACTACATTTTGAATTCATGCGAGAGTGTCTTCGACTGGACTGTCGCCGATTCTCAAGTTGACGAGCGCTTTCGTGGACAGGTTCCGGTCGTCACACCAAAATTTAATGCCGGCGACATGCTCATTTTCGACCACTGGCTACTGCACCGGACACATCGTGACCCTTCAATGACAGACTATCGTTATGCAATAGAGTCCTGGTTTTTTGCCGATTCAGCATTTCCAAAGGGTCGAACACCCTTAATATTATAGTTGCTCCGGTTCGGGCGCCAGCGGTCAAAGCGCTCGAGTCCGCATGCTATCTTCTTGGTAAAGACAGACGCTCAAATAGAGCGGTAACTGCGATACTGCTCAAAGCTGTGATGCTATGGAGCGCCTTCCCGCCGCATGCTTCGTCGCACCTTTTTTATACGTCAGGATACACTGGGTGGCTTTTACAATAATTTATCATTATGTAAAAAAACGCATTCTGCACAGTGGCCGACGTTTCCCGCTAATTTATAGATATAGCACGCATCGCCAATATATTTGTGTTAACGAAATTAGCCAAAATTAGAATAGTCGACTTTTCAAACAAAACCGTCACTTTAATCATTTTTCCCGCTGTTTCATTAATGATGCCTGTCGCATGAACAAGCAACAAATGCGTAAGCGCCCTTTGCCGTTGCATCTCAGCCATTCAGGCAGACCTTATACAGCGGAAATGGTATGCTTCTGCACTCAAGGTCGACTCAAGAATCAAAACAATGACGACTGTTAAAACGTCAGAGTTCCAAACCGTTCTCGATAAACTTTTCGTGGTTTTTTTCGGACTATTTTTTCTGGCACTCGCCTATAACCATTTCCAGATTATCACCCATAGCATGCCGCTCGATGCGATTGAAGCGGCAATACCAACGATTACGCATACCATCGCCTCAGGAGAAAATCCCTACGCCATCGAGAACCAGCCCGCCCGCGCAAGCGTCTATCCCGTTCTCTACAACATTGTAGTGGCGCCTTTCACGCTCGCTGTGGCGAACACACTCGAACTCCACAGAACCATTAACGGTCTATTTATTGTGGGTTGTTGTCTGTTGGTTTTTTACGCGACCAAACGGGCTGGAGGCACGTCAGAAAATAGTTTCGCTGGTGCTGTGCTGCTATACGCGGGACTCCTCTTTCATTCCACACCCATCGCCAGCCCCAACGGCCTTGGTCTTTTTCTGTTTTTGTCCAGTATTATTATTCCATGGCGATACACGTTTTCCAATAGAAGCCTTTTCGCCGCACTGCTTCTGGGCTTGGCTGCTTTCTATACAAAGCAATATTTTATTGCGAGCGTAGGCTACATTAGCCTTTATTTATTTCTTGCCGTTTCAAAAAAGAAGGCGGTAACTTTCGGACTAGCATCCGTCTTCCTCACGCTCGTCAGTCTTTTTTTAGTCAACTATACATCGCCCTATTTTATTGATAACACAATTTTTGCTCAAATATATGCGGCAGCGGCGATAGGATCCAATGATACCACCGTGAACCAGTTGCTCGAGTATTTTCGGATAAACTCCCCGCTCTTGGTTGTTCTTGCCTGGATTTTTATTACATCGTACGCCTCAACAACAACCAGTCACCGCATTAATGACGATGAGAGGCTCGGGATACACAGCATCATCAATTGGAACGGCCCCCTTTTCCGCCGCGCACCAAGTTATTTCTGGCTCTGCTTTTTCTGCTCGCTGGCTATTATTGTATTGGTGATAGGAAGAAACCCCGCGAACCATATGACCTATTTACTGCAGTTGATGTCTCCATTTCTAATCATTGCGATTTTTTCTCGCATCTCCGATTCGATACAATCAAAATGGCTGTGCCAACTACTCCTGATCGCTAGTTTTTGTAATTCTTATGCCACGCTTACGCATGATTTTTCATTTGATGAGGACAAATGGAACAGGCTACGGGGACTAGTACTTGAATCAGAGAAAACCTATGCACCTGCACTGCTTGCGGCAGAGATTTTAGGTGGCGGCGGCGAAATATACCAGAACAGCCACACTCCGTATTTTGCCTTCGCTCAAGTAAAGCCTGTCATTTTCGCAAAAGATGACCCGGACAATACAATAGCAGCTGTTTGGGAGGCCTATGTTGAGAACATTAATGGAAAGATTGAAAGGCAGGAATTTGACTTGATAATTCTCGACCAGTGGACGCATCTACCCGTCGCTATGGCCAACTTGAGAAACAGTATTTCGAACAAGACTTTTCTGATGTCGCATTTAAAGAATTCCTCCTTGAACGACGCCGCTCGCCTGAAGAATCACTATCGAAAAGCCGAAGTGATCGCCTTGCCGATGGACAAAAGACCGGGCGGCGGGCAACTCGTTTTCCAAATCTGGAAGCCGATTCGAGATTCGAAGTAACGAAACTGCGCAGTCATCCTGTCCCGGTGTCGACGCCGCACTATACGCTCGGCGCTTGCACAAACAAAAAACTGATCACTGTGAGGGTCAGTGTTTCATTGCACTTTTTCTGAACGGGAGCTGAAGCCCACCCGCGTTAACCTATTACTACGACTCTGCCGGCATGACTACAGGGCTTATTTCTGTCTTCAGATCCAAGGCTTACGTCACTTCAAAGTAACTTCAAAACAACAGACCGAACAGAATGCAGATTAAGATCATCGTGCCACAGCACTAACCAAGTTAGCGCAGCCATAGGATTTACTGCGAGCTTGACGCTATTTGAGAGTTTCTTTTTCGAGTCGGACCGCTGCATAACCGCTGTCTGCGGTACCGTAATCGTGTGCGCCTCTGTAGCGCGTAAGACGCGGTCTATGGCCGCGCCTCGCGATTGCCGTGACTGAGCAGGGTCGGAAACGTCTCCCACGGTCGATATCTCTCGCATGCCGCAGTATTCACGGCTGTCAGACACTGGTTCGTAAACGAATCTATCGCGCTTAAATAATGTTCTGCCGGTGAGTGTAACCGCAGCAGCTACTGCGGCATCCTAGTTTCTTGCAGAGCGCCTGATGCCCGTCTAACAAGCATCTCGACTGCAAAAAAGACAGTGGCAAAAAAGTGAACACTTCGAAAATAAACTACACTTTAATTACAGATTCTTCGATGGATAAGGACCGCATTTTTGCACGTACCTTGACCGTTTTTCTCGATATACCTCGCAAAAAAAATTAACAGATACACAAAATTTGCGCGGCCTTCCAGTGGGAAAATGGTCATTCAGAACGATTCAAAAGATTTTAGGCTGAGTTCTGCACTATGCTTGAATGCCCTTGTCGAAAGTTGCCGCGAACTGCTGGCAACTAGGTTTCTATTTACTCACCAGTCGCGGACTTATCCTTGCACTTTGGAAATGGTTTACAGGGCGGCTTGTAGATTCCCGATGAAATCGCGCGCGCTACAATATCATTCGATTCGGCCTGCGGCCTGTCAAGCACGAAGTATATGTCGTTATTATACTGTGAATAACGCCACTGCAATACATCATCTATTGATTTCTGAAAGTGGTGGTTCGCCCATACCCAGTAGATCACCGCCAACGGTACGAGCAGATAAATTGTCGATGTCTTAACCAATGCAATTTTTTTTTGAAGCAGTAAAGTCAATGTCGCGACGAGGAAAACTGACAACAACGTATACCTCGATGTCAGTATGAGTTCTGGCGGCAGCCACAGGGCCCTGCCTGCTGTGACTGCTGCTACTGAACCAACGACAAACCAGCAACAAAGCGCTAAGCGAATATCTTCCTGCCGATAAAATTGTATGGAAACAGCTGTCAATACGGTGAGAGCAGCAGCGCCAATAACTCCCGCGACCACCGTGCTGGTGTCGGTAAACGCGCTGCCCATTATTACGAAAAAATAGGACACGTACCGTAATACCTGTTGATACAGAGGAGCCTCGATCAGCGTGTCGGGAAGTAATGTTAAAACTTTTTCAGTGGAGACATCAGAGAAACCGGTACGCCACAATGCCAGCGTGATGACTGTGACCACTAGCCACAGTGCGGGATAGTGATAGCTAATTCGCCTCGTCACTACATGCTGGTGCATGAGGCTAACCAGGCCGAGCATCCAGACAATCACGCCGGCCGCGAACGTATATGAAGCGAATGTGCCCAAAAACACTGCCAACACGAACTTCGGCGGGGTCACCCTATGAAGAGCAATCAGGCAACCGAAGGCATAGAAAAATACATAGAAGTAAGCGAAGGTCGCCTGGGCGTGCAAAACCAAGGGAAAATATCTCAGATTGAGCAACAGCAGGGCGCTCACCAACATGAAAACCCAGCGGTATTTTTCGTCTTTCACTGTCACGAAAAAAAGCAGCAAGATCAAAGGAAGCGCAAGATTTCCAAGAAGAGTGAGCGTATGAAAATTTAATTCGCCTTCTGCCAAGTAGATAGCGTAAATCAATAAGCGTGACGCGCTCGTGCGGTGGTCGTTGTACTGCCTGAATAGCTCAGACATTGCTTCGCGGGTACTTTCGGCTGACTCCGTAAGTATGACAATTTTTAAGAAATCATAAATATCATCCCAGTGAGGAATATTGATAGCGTGGCTATAGACAAACCAAAAGTAATAAACGATCACCGCGCAAAATCCAAAAAGTGGCAACCAGCGCACGAATAAGCGAGAGTCCATTAATGACCTTGGGAGAAATCGCATCAGGAATCGGGTCGCGCGTCATTTGTGCGCGAAAGACTAAGCTGTAGTGCGGACGATTTTGACCGGAACGTTACATTTTCAAAGCGAACGCCGCAGCTTATAGTCATTCCTATTATGTGTTCTCTCACCCTGCTTGCCTTTTAAAACGAACCGCACGATTGCCCATCAAAGATCGAAACTCAATCGTTATATTTTTTTTTGACAATGTTCGGCACTACAGCATATTCGACCGAACAGCTATATTTAACAGTATGCGCCTCAACCAACATCCATGCCAAGACTTCTCTGCTGCGTTTGCAGGTCGACGAGGTTTTATTGGCGCTGGCTTTGTTGTGTCAAATTAGCTACAAAAAACCCGTTTTAGGTCGGTCTGCATACCTATACCCAGTTCGATCAACAGATGAAATAGAAAGTGTCTGCCACTTTTTCTTTGCCAATTCTTTCCGCTACGTGCTGCTCACCATAGCAATAAAATCAAATAAAACGCGTGATATCGAATCGAATACCTAACGACAGCTGCGCAGGGCAGTGCTCCATTTCCGAGTCGACAGATTTGACCGCCTTGTTATGTATGCCCAAGAACGGTTCGAGCGAGTTCATGCCATGGAGGAAATCAATAAGAACGTCAGAGCGTTCTGGCTCGGTTTTCCGAGGCGACCTTTATCGACTCCAGGCGATGAAAAGAGTACCAGAGAGTTACTATTTTATGCCTACCGGACTAAAACCGAGCCAAGGCGCCCCTCGAAACGCCACAACGTTGCAGCCGGCGAATCGCCTGCTATCCGGTCCATCCGAACTTGTACACCACCGGGCGATGAGCGTTGGCAAGCTTGGCAGTAGGCGCGATACTTGTATTTCATCATCTGGACTTGGGCTCTTCGTCTTCGTATGCTCTCGCCAACTAATCCTGATTGAGCTGACCGATACTATGACATCATCAATTAAGAAAACGTACTGTAGAGTGTGCGAGGCCAGCTGCGGCCTTGCTGTTGAGGTAAAAGAAGACAGCCAGGGCAACGAAACGATTCGTCGAATCAAGCCGGATGACGAGCATCCCATTTCCAAAGGCTATGCCTGCATCAAGGGCACCACACTTGGCGGAATACATCATGATCCGGACCGGGTCAATTATCCGATGAAGCGTATCGATGGCGTCTTCCAGAAAATAACCTGGGAGCAAGCCATACAAGAGATAGCAGAACGAGCAAGCGCAATTAAGATACGCCATGGCGCGAACGCGCTCGGCCACTATAGTGGCAATCCGAGCCATGCAAATTTTAAAAACATTCTCTGCACTGCCGATTTCATCAAAATTCTAGGGTCACGAAATTCGTACGCCTCGCACTCAATTGATCTCAACAACAAGTTTCAGGTGGCCTCAGATATGTACGGTGTCGATATCGTGCATCCTATTCCGGACTTTGAGCACACCCAATTTTTTATGTGTATTGGTGCCAACCCCGTGGTTAGCCAAATGTCCGTTATTAGCGTTATCAACCCATTAGAGAAAATGCGATCTATTGAGGCGCGAGGCGGGAAAGTCATTATCGTTGACCCCAGACGCAGTGAAACGGCATCTAAAGTTGGCGAGCATTTGTTCATTCAACCAGGGACGGATGCATTTCTTTTGTTGGCGATGTTGGCGGTATTGCATTTCGAACTCGACTTCAGCACAAGTGAACGTGACGAATTCGCAGACGGCGCCCGAGAACTACTCGCCGCAGCAGAGCAATGGACGCCAGAGCGAGTAGCACCGATCACCGGCATTGCACCCGAAAATATTCGCAGAATTGCTGATCAGTATCATAAAGCGGATGGTGCAGCGCTGTACATGTCCACCGGCGTCAATATGGGCCCTTTCGGTTCTATTGCCTACTGGGTTTTACAAGGAATTAATTACTTATCGGGCAATCTTGATAAGCGAGGAGGTCTTTTGATACCGGAGGGTGTACTGGACTGGTTGGGGCTAGCGCAACAAATAATCGTAAACGATCCCGACATTGTCACCGCAGAGCATGGTTGGCAGCAGGTAGCGGGTTGCTTTCCCATTACCGCGCTACCTGACGAGATATTGTCTGCTCAACCTGACCACATTCGCGCGTTATTTATATCCGCCGGCAATCCAATTCACTCCACTCCACATTCAGACTGGCCAGAAGCAATGGAACGTCTTGAGCTTTGTGTCAGCGTCGACATCTATATCAATGAAACAGCAGAACGCTACGCTGACTACGTTCTACCCGCAACAGACATGCTGGAGCGATCAGACTTCCCTCTATCTCATCTGCCACTGCAGTCTGAGCCTTACGCGCAGTATTCAGCTGCAGTACTGCGTCCAAAATTTGAACGTCGAGAAGAGTGGCGGATATTTGGCGATTTACTCTTGGCCATCGGCGCACCCTTCGTGTCTACAAAGCCGCTTCTGGTATTGTCCAGAGTAAACACGCTCCTCAAACGGTTGCCGGGGAATAGCCTGTTAACCCCGGATCATTTACTGAAACTCTTACTCGCACTCGGCGGAAAAGCATCGTTGAATCAATTGCGCACTACACCCGAAGGTATAAAATTACCGCCGCACAAGCCGGGCTCTTTCCTCAAAAAACGATTAAAAAGGCGAATAAATCTCGCTCCTTCGCGAGTCTTGGATGACTTGCCGCGTTTGACTGCGTACGCAGAGACTCTTGAGCACGGCCGCAGTGCAAAGAGCGATTCAAGTCTGGTACTTATCGGTCGACGGAGCCGCAAATCCCATAACAGCTGGATGCACAATAATGACGAAATTAAACAGCCCGATAGCAACTACGTCTATATACATCCGGATGATGCAGCAACCCGTCAGCTCTCAGAGGGAGACAGGGCGAAATTATCGAATGGTGATAACTTTATTGTACTACCCGTATCGATAACGACGGATCTGATGAAGGGTGTAATTGCTGCCTCTCATGGCTGGGGCCACCAGGATAGCAAAAACCGCAACAGCAGCAAGTTGTCGGGCGAAAACGTTAATAAAGTGATTCCCGGTGGTAGCGCGCATATGGAGCCCGTAAGTGGTCAGGCGATTATGCTCGCTCACTCTGTCGAGGTTGTGAAGTTTTCGGGGGCACCTGCTTCACGGTAGTTTGCCGAGATGTCGGCCTGAAAACCTCTGTGGCTAATTCACACACATAAAATATCTATCCGCAAGCGGAGCAAATATGAGGCGCTCATTTCTCGAAAGAAAGTGGAGCGCTTAATGTCTTCGGAGTTTTTTGATTCAGTGAATATCGGCTCATGCGAACTGATATCACAGGAAAATTTTGTCACACTAGTAGCTCGCATCGCAGACAAGCAGCTTGAGACTATAGGGGTTCCTGGCCCGAAGTGGATTCGGGGCAGAAACTGTCATAACCGGCTCATTGAGCAACAACTCGGATGGCGTCCCAGTGCGCCATTGCCATCGGGAGTGAAGAAAATCTATCTATGGCTCGTACAGCAGATTGCGGTAGATCAGGAGTTTGAATAGCCTTGCAACATAGGATTTGAAATATCAACTTCTGAAACGCTAGCTTTTCACTCATCACTTTTCAACTCGTAACCCTTCTCTATTGAGTCAGCATGTTAGGCATGGGATGTTGATTTTTATCAAGATGATTATTCTCAAGCTGCCAAGAACTGTCCATGGCACTATGCGTCAGATTCCTGCGGACAGCACCATAATGGGACGGCCCGTCCTGCGTTACAGTTCCTGTATATGTCAATTATTATGCGAAGAGGGTAAGCTGGCACTTGCGAGCAGTCAGTGGAAAGACACAGGGTTGAGAGGTGCATGAAGAAACCTTTAGAAAAATTATCATGACTGATTTTCGTTCTCCGATCGCTACGCTGAATGAGCCGGTGGCAACGCTGGACGACCACCGGCAATCGCTGCGCATCACCTGCTCGATGTTTTCAGGCTTCCTGAGACTACTGCAGGCATATATCAATTTCGAATCTCTGCCATCAGAGATTCTCCGAAGAGCAGGAGCTGAGAATGTTCCTCACAGCTCTGGTTTTTTGCAACAGGGTCTGACACCGAACCAGACAGTGCCCAGCACCATGATCCAAGCCTGGATGAAGGATGATGAACACGGCTTTGTGCATGGTATCTCAGTGGCTTTTTTCGCTGTTCTCTTTGCAAGCAAACGACGTTTTAATCTCAACGGTAATAACGAAAAGCTTATCGTGTCTGGACTGCTGCATGATTTTTTGCGGTGCAGCGATATGCATGAAGGCCATGACGAGCAGTTACAAAAATGGTACCCCAACCTGTTACCAGTCACATACACTCACTCCAGACCCACGCGCGATCAGATACAACATCCTCTGGTTATTGGCGATCGTCTGGAATTATTGCGCTACTACGACCATGCCGACTGGATCGACGAGTCAGTTATCAACGTCTATCTTGGGAACGAGGAAGTTCGCGGGATAGTTGTCGCATACTATCTTTTTATCCGGCCAGCACTGGCTCGCCTATTCAAATATCGAGATGAGCCATGGCTGCGCCACAGCGTGGAAAGTAACGAAGTCATTGCAACTGCAAATATACCCGGGGACCCCTTGCAGGGCATCGCTGAGTCAAGTGCTCCCGGGCTGTTCCCACGCCATTACTGGGCGCCCTATCCGGGCTACTGGTGCATTGAGACAGGTACACTGCCATTCCACTACAACATTACCCGCAACCACAAACTCTACCACCCGTTTCCAGTGATCAATCTGTCTCATTATCTGAATCTCGGCGGCCTGCCATTGCGCCCGGTGCGGGACCACCTGGCGGCCAGTGGGAAGATCCCTGCAAGTGAATGGCTCATTCTGCTTGGTGATAACGACCTCGAAGACGCAGCCCACCATGACTTGCTGGTAGAGTCGGGCGGTTTCTTACCGCTATCATTGGCCAATACAATGGTCGAGCTGGCTGATTACCTATTGGCCTTCAGCCTCGCTGCAAGTAAGAGAGGGGAGTAAGTAAGGCGCTTGGCTCAGCAAGTCAACGCCTCACGATTGCAAAAATCAGGCACCGGGGAGTCCCGGCAGTATCGATGCCCACAGTTTTTTTGTAATGTTCAGCACTGAACGCATTCTCCGACTATTTGAAACGGCTTGAAACTGAATCTGAGCAGTGAACACGTCGTTATAGTGCAGCGGTTGATCTGATAGTTGAATACCGGGCTCAGGAACACAGAAAATCAGTACGTTCCGGCCCAAAAGCGTTATTTTGACGTGAAAATCACTGTTCTAACAGAGCGCTATGGAGAACCCTGGGCAGATGGTTGGTCAAATTCCGTTGACCGTTCTGAGCAGGACATCGGTGACGCTCTCCTCATCGTCGGCTGATATGGTTACTTATGGCGAGTAAGCTACCAGGGTTTCCTCCGCACTACCGTGGCAGCAAGCATTAAGTCCGTTTTACAAGCCATCGCTAATACGGCGCAAGAAACGTATATTGACAGTGACTGTTTATCCCAGTGCAAAGTAAGGATTTTCTGCAATGACACCAGAAGCGCTCAACGTCATGGTCACCGGAGGAACTGGCTTTGTCGGCTTCCATACCGTAAGAGCGCTCGTGAATGCGGGTCATTCGGTTAGGTTGCTGGTTCGCAGTCCAGAGAAAATGCAACGTGTTTTCGCGCCCTTTGGGCTTGAGAATCTGCCTTATATTCAAGGTGATATCACCGATGAGACATCCGTAAACCATGCGCTGAAAGGCTGCAATGCGGTGGTTCATTCCGCAGCGCTGGTTAGTGTGCATGCCAGTGACTCTGAAAAAGTACTGAATAACAATTTGCTGGGGACTCGTCTGGTGCTGGGGGGGGCGTGGCAGCGCGGTATTCGTCGCATGGTTCAGGTGTCGAGCACCACCGCGTTGTTTCGCAGGGGCGTTGCAAGCGTCGATGAGCATTCTCCTCTGGGTACGGCACTGTCAGGTTATGGTCGATCCAAAATCGAGTGTGAAAAATTTGTGCGTGAGTTACAGAGCAAGGGCGCGCCTATTTATACGACCTATCCAGGCAGCATCATGGGGCCTGACGACCCAGGTCTGAGCGAAGCCATGATAGGCTTACGCACATTTCTAAACACCCGCTTACTGCTCGATACCTCCAGCGGGATTCAAATTATTGATGTTCGAGATCTAGCCCAAGCACATCTGGCTCTACTTGAGCGTGGAGGACCTCCTGCGCGATACCTGATCGGCGGCAATTATTACAGCTGGCCAGAGTATGCAAGGCTGATGAAAGGAATCACACGCCGCAAACTGCATCGCGTCAGTGTCCGGCCAGGGTTGCTTCGAGCGGCCGGCGCCATCGCCGATGTTTTAAGCCCTTTTGTCAACATGGACCTTCCTCTCAGTCGGGAATCGGTTTCCTATGCCACGGAATGGGCGATCGCGAATGACAGACTGGTCAAGAAAACGCTGAGCCTTGAGTATCTGACGACAGAGAAAACCCTGCGTGATTCCATAGAATGGCTGTATTCATCTGGGCATTTAAGTGGGAAGGCAAAAACGTAATTGAAAGGCTATGTATCTAGCTTCGTTAAGACGCAGCGAACCCTGAGGTGCGATTAATGGACAAGCGCTTGATGTATCCGGCCCTGAAATCCAGCCCAGCCGCTCCCCAATTCGGGGAAACCCACAAACACGCTTTAACGATCACGCCACCTGCCAGTCTCTTCATAGCGACCCCTTCGCCTCTGGGGACTATCATCAAATCGACTTTCCATCAGCCGATTACCCCCACCGCTATATAGTGCACGCCACTGCGCGGGACCAGACAGCAGGAACACTTTGCCCTCTGGGTGTCTGCATTGCACGTCCGTCAGGCCGTCGAGGCACCCGCCTCGTGATCGATTTTTACTTTCAGCGCTTCTGCCTGCGCGGTCAAATCGGAATATAGACGGATATTGCCATTTCGCTGGGCCTGGAACGCCCGAGTTAGCAGGGCATCGTACTCCTTGCGCCATTTCTTCAGTGGCGACGACTCAAAAATTCCGAACATTGTGACTTCTCTCCACACCTTATCAATAGAATATACGCAAGGAATACAAAAGAAGATTGGTCACGGTGAGCGCGGCACACCGCAACTCGGTGCAAAGCGGTCGCCCTATTTTTCACGGAATGCCCGATTTCGCGTGCTTTATGCGTGGGTAATGCACTCGTTTAGGGCCGCTCAAAGCCAGATTATTTTTCCTGTAGATTAAGCAGTTTTGTGGCATTTTAGACACGGTACGTGAGCTCGGCGAGAGTTTCGAGTACGGGCCCTATAGTGTTTCACGAGGGACCGTGTCGGCCTCCTCCTAGACCTGTATTTGTCGGTACCGCACTGCATGTCACGACACTCTGATGTCACGCTGCCGGTATCCCTGTCGGAGATGTTACATTGGCACCACCCTGCTCTTTGCAGTGTGAGTGACGTTGGGAGATAAGTATGGTTAAAAAGATATTGATATTCAGCTTGGGTATTGTGATTGGCGCCGCCAGTCTTGCGGGGTTTCAATTGCGCAAGGTGGCGGCCGAGCCCGTCGCCGCATCGGGGCAACTTGAGCAAAGCCTCAATCAGCTTGCAAAAGCGATAGGTGATGCAGGTGTTTTCGTCCGCGAGCACACCTGGTTTGGGAGCGAGAAGGAGCAAGCGGAGGCTTACCGTCACATTGTGAGGGCTTTGATCAACAGTTTGGAGTCACGGGCGTTGGCTGAACCCGATTTTCCACTCTTTGTATCGCTTAATCATTTCAATAAACTGGGGATGGACAATTCGGACCAGCGATATCGTATTGCGCTGTTTGACGGTGACGGTGAGTATCGGGTGTGGGGGACGCGAGGGAGCACCCGGCGGCTGGATTTCGCCGTGTATGGACTCGACTCGATGGCGCCGATGGTTGACACCTTGTCCACAGACGATCTGGAGATATCCGAGGACGGTAGTTTTGAACTCTGGATTGGCGGTGAGCCCAGAGAGGGTAACTGGCTGCGAGCACAGCCAGGGCTGCAGCGTTTGTTGGTGCGCCAGATTCATTCTGATTGGGCCACGGAACTTCCAGGCGACGTGCATATCGACAGGATTGACAGTGGCCGCCCCAACTATCCCCTGTTTTCAGCGAAGATCATGGCCGATCGACTGACGGCAGCTACTAATTTTTTTTCCGAGGAGGTACGTCTTTGGCCCGAACTCAGTCGAACGCGTATCGCGGGATTGGTGCCGGCCAATACACTCCTTGCGCCGCGTGACACGGGCTCGGAGGGAGGACTGGCCGGCCGCCTGATGTCCGGGGGACATTATGACATTGAAGACGACGAAGCATTAATTCTCACGTCCTGGCCAAGTAGCGCCAAATATCAGGGCATTCAGCTAGGGCATCACTGGTGGGAGTCTCTGGACTATGCCAACCGCCAGACCTCACTGACGGCTGATCAGGCTCATTTGAGTTCGGATGGCGCGTACCATTTTGTTATATCTCGTACAGACCCCGGGGTGCCCAATTGGCTGGACACTGAGGGTTTCTCACGTGGTGTTATACTGATGCGCTATGACGGGCTGGATGTCGCCGGTATTCCTGACGAACATCACCCAACAGCGACGCTGGTGAAGTTGTCGGAGTTGAAAGCCAGTTTGCCCTCTGATGAACCTGTAGTTTCAAAACAGGAGCGCATCGATGACTTGGCGATGCGCCGGCGACACGTTCAGCGACGCGAAAATTTCTAGCCGTGCACGCACCAGGCGCCATGTCGAAAAGTTGCTACTTTATTCAGCCCGCAAGCAGCACTGCGGCGTTACCGGGCTTCGATTCATAGACGTGGCAACTGCATCTGCTCATGCGACGTTAACTCATGTTGGCTTAAAACGTGGCGCCAGCTTGCCAAAGTACCCGCAAAATACACCGTTTCGTTGTGGCTTCCGCAACGCGTGTCCGGTCAATCTACCGAGAGTGTTCTGGTGCCAACACGTCACCCTGAGTTAACTTAGTAGCTTCGGCACCAGTGATCTTTTATACGATGGAGGTAGCTGTGAGCACATACCAAGTAGACAGTACACAGTGCGAAAACTACCGAGGCGAGGGGTTTGTGAAGCTCGATGGCGTCTTCTCACCACACCAGGTGCGCCTGTATGAGCGGGCAGTTAGCGCCGCGATAGAGGAGAAAAACAACCTTCAGGCTGAAAAACCACCCAACTCCGAGTCGACTGCGTACGAGCAAGCCTTCCTGCAAGTTATGAATATTTGGCGTAGAAGCGAAGCCGTGCGCGCGATGGTCTTCAATGAGACGCTGGCGCAAATAGCAGCAGATTTGATGGGCGTCACTGGTGTGCGGCTCTACCATGATCAGGCGCTTTACAAACGTGCAGGAGGAGGCAGTACTCCCTGGCATTGTGATCAGTACTATTGGCCGTTAGACGGCGACAACACAACCACAGTGTGGATTCCGCTACAAGATACATCGCTGGAAATGGGTGCACTCTCGTTCAGTGCCAAAAGCCATTTAGTCGACCTTGGTCGCCACTTGCCTATCGGAGAGGATTCCGAGTCAATCATTAGTGAGCGATTAGCCACTATGCAGCTGGCACAGGTAGAGAATGCTTTTAAAGCAGGCGATGTCAGCTTTCATTCAGGCTGGACGTTTCATAGTGCTCGCCGGAATACGACTGGTTCACCCCGGCGAGCTATGACCATTATTTACATGGCTGATGGCACCAGACTGAAACAGCCGGAAAACGATAATCAATTAGCAGACTGGCAGCAATGGTGTCCGGGTGCGAAGGTGGGAGAAGTCGTACAGACTCCGCTAAACCCCCTGCTTTGCTGAGTCTATTTTCGGCCCTGATGAATTGGATTGTTGCCAAGTCGATGTGGCGTCATTTAGTA
The DNA here is from genome assembly GCF_026262645.1 of Candidatus Marimicrobium litorale. NCBI lineage: Bacteria > Pseudomonadati > Pseudomonadota > Gammaproteobacteria > Cellvibrionales > Halieaceae > Marimicrobium > Candidatus Marimicrobium litorale. The sequence goes on along the minus strand of NZ_SHNO01000001.1, from coordinate 3,451,868 downwards.
CTCTGCAGAAAATAAGTACCGCGCCTTATACCTCCGCGACCGAATCACCGACCAACTTCAGCCCTCGTTCTATCTGCTATCTACGATTAGCCGCTGTTTTACGAGCCGCGTAACGCGTCGATAAAGGCGATCCGCAAGCCTGACACGCACTGCTCTGGCCTGCTATTTTTCCTCAATCAAAAATCGATCACGCTCTTTTGCTGTAGGTAAATAACACTGGTCACGCTTGCCGAACCAACGGTATCGATTACTGGCCAGAGAAGCATAGCAAGCGTCGCGCCACGCTCGGGGAAACCAACGAAGAATTCGAAGTACTCGCCAGAAACCAAAGTTTCGCGCGACCTCTAGCGCAGCGTCTGAGCGAATATACGCTTTACCACCGCTGACATATAAAAACGTATCGGTATCAGCGGAATCTATTCCATGTTGCCTCATGAGTCGATCGCCCACCTCACTCTGTAATGGCGCAAAGAGAATACTCTCGGTTTTATCATTAGCGAGAATGAATCGCACAGAAGCCGCACACACGTTACACACGCCATCGAAGATAACAATAGACTGGCTAGACAGAATGACATCCGACGCACAGGCCAGTGCCCGGCGTTTCCTGAGATACGCTCCATCGCAGCAATGGCGTATTACGCACGGGCATTAACAAACAACACATAACTGAGAGCCATGAGAGAAAAATTTGTCGTTACTGGGTTGAATGCTTCCGTGAGCAATGATGGAAGCTGCAGTGCAACAAATATAAAAAGGAAGAACAATGCCACAATACTTAGCATCGGAAGAACGCGAGTCTTGTAAAACACAATGAGAGCAATGCCAAAAACTATCTCCAAAATGCCAGCCGATCTAGTGACAAGCAGAGACAAATTATCGGAAAACCCCATGGTTGCCGTTAGAGCTTTCTCCAGTGGTGCCACGGTCAAAAGCTTGGGAAAAAAACCTTGATAAATCCAGCTTAGACCTAAAATATAGCGTGCGACTTGTACTACATCATTTCTCATTAGCTGCAAGAGCATCCAGCTCGTAGGCGCGAACAGGATAGACGCGGCGACGTATCGGTATGAGCCGCCTGGATAGCAGTCTCGAGGATCATTACTGCTATCTGCGAGTACATTACTTGCCCCTTTGCTTGTACTGTGTGGGGCAGTATCCACGTTTAACGTCCGAGCTTCTGAGATTTACGTGTTTTGTTTTTTTACCCGTGACTCTTTTACGCCATAGACGAAAACTGGACGCTTTCAGCGACGATCTCATAATCTTGATCACGTCTGCTTCAGTAAAGCCGTAATTTTCCTGAATTGCCTCAAATGGGGTGCGATCCTCCCACGCCATTTCAATTATTCTGGAAACGACATCTTCGGACAGAACAGGGCTTTTACGCTGGTCTTTCATTGAGGCAACAGTAAACGAATTGATTACGATTCGCCATACAAAGCACCGGGCGCTGTCATTACATCAACGAGGTGCCCTCGCTAAACTGGTTTTCGAAGGGCACCACCGCTTGACCGGATCCAATCCATAGGTCCGCTGGATCAGCCCTCCCGGATTGTAAAGCGGCGCCCGCGATAGCACTCTGCACGTCGGCATCAGCGATGAGGTGCGTCAAAACACTATAATGGGTGCCTGTTTGCCTATTCCTGTGGCAGACCGCCATGCGCAGCTGACTCAGAATGAGTCGCGGCAGACGGGGCCAACCGATTCCACATTGAGTGCGGTATGGTACAGGCCTTCACTTCCCTTCCTGGCTCAGCGCTGGAAGCCACTAGCGCTCTCGAACTGCCCGTTGCCGCCTATTGCTAATACCCACATATAAATTGTGCTTTCATTCGCATCTGTTGACTTGCAAAAATGCAGGCAGGTTTTTCTCACATTTTTTAAATTCCGCAACTCGTATTGTCGAACCTGTCTGTTCCCACTAGTGTTTTTATCTAGCCTATGTTTTCATCGCAGTGGCTGCTTATCCAACCGTCAACACAACCTCAATCGGTGACAGGAAATTGTATGAATGATGAAATGAAATGCCCGATTCGTGGCGGTTTCAAGACCGGCGATCTCGCAAACAAGAGCTGGTGGCCTGAGCAGCTCAATCTCAAGATTTTGAATCAAAATGCGCCGCAAGTCAGCCCACTTGAAAATGATTTCGACTATGTTGAGGCGTTCAATGCTATTGACTATGGCGCGCTGAAAAAAGACCTGGCCAGCTTAATGACGAACAGCCAGGACTGGTGGCCTGCCGATTATGGCAACTACACCGGATTCTTCGTTCGCATGGCTTGGCACAGTGCCGGAACCTACCGCACCTATGATGGTCGCGGCGGCGCTAATTCTGGTTCACAGCGATTTGCACCACTGAACAGCTGGCCGGACAATGGCAATCTCGATAAAGCCCGCCGCCTGCTGTGGCCGATCAAACAGAAGTATGGAAATCATATCTCATGGGCAGATCTGATGATCCTAGCGGCGAACGTTGGCATGGAGCAAAGCGGACTCAAAACGTTTGGTTTCTCTGGAGGACGTGCTGATTGGTTTGAGCCAGAAGAGGATATTTACTGGGGTCCGGAAGCGGAATGGCTGGCAGCATCTGGTAATACGAACAGCCGCTATGCGGGGCAACGTGAATACACTGCAGCTGATGCAGATGCCAATAAGCTCGATACGCCCCTCGGCGCTGTGATGATGGGTTTGATTTATGTGAATCCTGAAGGCCCGGATGCGGTTCCAGATCCGCTTGCTGAGGCGCACGATATCCGCGTGACTTTCGCTCGCATGGCAATGAATGACGAGGAGACTGTGGCGCTGGTCGCCGGAGGTCATACCTTTGGTAAAGGTCACGGTGCGGGACCAGAACATCTGGTTGGCGTAGAGCCAGAGGGCGCCCCAATGGAAAACATGGGGCTGGGCTGGATAAACAGCCATGGCACTGGCAATGGCGATGACACCACCACCGCAGGTTTTGAGGGTGCGTGGACGCCGACCCCAGACACTTGGGATATGACCTATTTCGAGAACCTGCTGAGGTACGACTGGGAGAAAGTTACCAGCCCAGCAGGGCACATCCAGTGGCAGCCCGCGGCCGGCCAGGGCGCTCCTGAGGCGCCGATGGCGCATGACTCATCCGGGACGCAGCCGCTGATGATGACCACAGCTGATATGTCGCTGAAGCTGTTTCCCGATTATGCAAAAATTTCGGCTGATTTTTTAGCCAATCCAGACAAGTTCGCCGATGCGTATGCTCGTGCCTGGTTCAAGCTCACCCACCGCGACATGGGTCCCAAAACCCGGTATGCGGGCCCTGAGGCGCCTGACGAAGACCTGATTTGGCAGGATCCGATTCCGGCTCATTCTGGTGCGATCATCACTGATGCAGAGATAGCTGACTTAAAAAGCAGAATTCTGAAATCTGGCCTGTCCGTTTCTCAGCTGGTCAATACGGCATGGGCTTCAGCCTCGACGTTCCGCAATTCTGATAAACGTGGCGGCGCTAATGGCGCCCGCATTCGACTTGCTCCGCAAAAAGACTGGGATATCAACGTCTCGTCCGGGGTGTCCGCCGTGATCGCCAAACTGGAAGAGATTCAGGCTGAGTTTAATGTGAGCGGCACGCGTGTCTCTGTAGCGGACCTAATCGTGCTTGGCGGTTGCGCTGCGATAGAGCAGACCTCTGGCGAGAAAGTGCCCTTCACACCCGGCCGCGGCGATGCGACCCAGGACTGGACTGATATCGATTCGTTCGACGTCCTGGAGCCAAAAACCGACGGCTTTCGCAACTACAACAGGACCGATGACCCACGCACGACAGAAGAGCTTTTGGTTGACCGCGCCGCCCTCTTAACATTGAGTGCGCCGGAAATGACTGTTCTTATAGGCGGTCTCCGTACCCTTGGCGCGAATGCGGCTGGCAGCACCCACGGCGTATTCACGGATGATGTCGGTACGTTGAGCAATGACTTCTTCGTCGCTGTTCTCGACATGGCAACTAAATGGGTGCCGGACTCGACTAACGAGCTGTTCGAAGGCCGTGATCGCAGGTCTGGCGCGGTGAAGTTCTCGGCCACTCGCGCAGACTTGGTGTTCGGGTCAAACTCGATCCTGCGGTCGATTGCTGAGATTTATGCGCAAAGCGATTCGAAAGAGCGGTTTACGCGAGACTTCATCAAAGCCTGGGTTAAAGTGATGAACCTAGACCGTTTCTGAGCTGACACCCTGATCGATAGTGACAGAGCTATCTTCTATCTCGTTTAGTTAACTGATGGGGTTCGATGATATGCAGCTTCCTATATTGAAATACATTAAATTGACCATAACGTTGATTGCTTGCTCTCTAGCCAGCGCGCAGCTCTTCGCTACCAGTGGTAGCTGTGGCGATCCCGCATCGCTAGAACGACTGCCGCCTTCCAAGCGAGCGTTGGTCGAGCAGCGCTGCAATGACAGAGCCACCAGAGCCGTAAAAGAAGAGGATTTTCATCTGGAAAAGCAGGCATGGGCTGCAATTTATTTTGCGGAAAAACCAGCGGTGCGCAAAGTCTACAATGATAAAGCTAACATGGTTAACGGCTGTCCCGGTGGCTTCGATGATACCAATTGCGACCTCGACGATCTGGTCACTGTGTTCTAAAAGACCACCGTCACGAGTGCGGATATTACCTGGATTGATAGAGCCTCCAGCGGCGGATCCGGCTACGTCTGTGAGCGTTATGATTCTTCAGAAGATGGCTCAGACCTTCTTGACTAGCAAAACTATCGCTGTTGAGACATCCACTTGTGGATACTACGTGTCGTTCACATCCATTTTTTCCACTTGATAACCACAACCGCCAGTACTCCAATAAACAGCAGGAACCCGCAGACCCGCCAAAAGGCAAGTGGGTCGTGAGCATCAGGAACACCCGCAACATTGATGCCCAGAAGCCCGGTAATAAACGTCAGCGGCAAAAACACCGTCGCTACGAGCGCCAACTTGTGCATTGAGCGCCCAATTTTTTCCTCGTCGCGATTTCGTAGATAATTAAGCAACAGATTTACACGATGATGAATAGTCTCAATTGAACCGATTAATCGACCAATGTATTCCGCTTCCCGCCGCAGATATTTCACATCAGCCACGCCCGGCAACTCATGCGGGTTTAGCGATAAAAAGGTCAATTCGGCGCCCATCGGTGACAAGTAGCGACGCAGTGCCAATGCCTCCCTACCTGCCATTACTACGGCATCATCTCCCGCGTAATGCTTGTCTTCCATGACATGATCCTCGAGTTCATCAATATGATCTGAAAGAGATGTCAGCTCAGATTCCACAGGCTTGACCAACGCAGTCACCAGTAACGGCAGCAGACGGAACGCACTGCCGCCAAAGTTCGCTCCGCTGTATTTATCAAAAACATCCTCGACCACATCAAAAACGCCAAAACATACCGTGATTAAACGAGTGGGCTGGATCAGTAGATTGAAACCCACCAACACATCCGCTTTCTCGGTATCGCGACGCACCATGCGCAGTACAACTCCTGACTCCAGGTGCACCCGCTCACTATGGGAGGGTGCCGTTTGAATTAAGGAGGAAATTACGGCCGGAATATCATCTTCTTTCGCCAGTTGCGAGAGATCTCCACGCGTGCTTCCGTCTATCACAATCCATTCGACCTCATCAGAATGGTCAGTATCGTCGTGTGAATGGCTAAACGTTTGCCTCTTCATAGGTTTGGATACTCTTATATTATTCGTAACGGCGGGGACATTCGTATGGCGCGTCGTCCACCGGCGATGTGTCACCCAGACGCAGCATCGTTTCTCACGTCTGCGGAGGGATAACCCCTACTTCCTCATGTCTAGTTTCTGGAACACCCCTATCGCCGAATACTATTCGGCGATCACTCACGCTGGTTCTGCATTTTCAGCCATTCCGTAGGCCATTGCCTAAGCTTGCTGCCTTGTCCTTGACCCCGCGACATGTCTAGGAGAAGACCTACATTTTTTATTCAATTATCCTCGGGTTTTTTCTTCGCACGGTTTGACCATTAATGTCCGAGAGCACTACTGTCGTCTCTTGGCTTGGTATCGCGGATAAAGAAGGTAATTATTGTTCCGATAATCATTAGCGCTACAACAAGACTGTAACCCTTGAGCTCCTGCACTTCCGACGGTAGTCCGTTGCTGGCCACACCCATATTAGCGATAAAGCCGACGCTTGGTTGTGCCAGAACCGGCAAGAACATTACGACAAAGTTTACAAAAGCGAGTTTCATTCCACGGTTATGTCGCGCTGCATTGTCCGCAGTCATTACAAACGCAAGCGCTTGCCCCCCCGTCGTAAAGCCAAGCATTCCCAACAAAACAACGGTAAACCATGTCGGCTGAATATTGGCGAGCATAATCAATGACGCAATTATTGTGGACGCTATGGCGCAACTCAAGTACAGAATTTTTCTGCGGCCAAGGCGGTCGGCGAGATGGCCAAAACACACTCCACCAGCAGCAAAACCAATGAAAATCAGCGTGGTCGCTAGACTGGCGCCCTTTATCGATAAACCGGTTTCTATTTGCAGAAAGGCGTCACCCCACAGATCGCCTATGACAGAGATGGGGAGATATAGCCCCGCTCCAGATAGTGCAATCAGCCAAAGTTGGCGATCTTTCGCGACCTGCATGATGGTGGTGAGAATGGGTACTGGTGCATCAGGGTTATAACCGTCCTGCTTCATCAATTCTATAAACCACGACGGGCGGCGTGGCACGAAAAACCAGAGCATGATGGCAATTCCGAAACCGACCAGCGTGCAGACAAATAGTGGCGCGCGCCAGCCAAAGGATTCAGCGAGTATCGTTAAAGGAAACTGTGCCGTAGACGCGCCCAACGTACCCATCGCTACCGCTAGGCCGGGGACAACCCCGTGGCGGCTTGGCGGAAACCAAACCATCGCCAGATAGACCACCCCCAGGTACGCAACTGAGCTGCCCAGTCCTTGCATAAACCGTCCCAGGCCCATAGCGACGATATTATCGGTGGCCGCAAAAACAAGGCACCCCACAGCAACGAATGCTGCAGCAGGGGCCGCGACTAGTCGAACGCCAAAGCGGTCCAACAAACGCCCAACGACGAGCTGTGCCGGCGCATAAGCAAGGAAGTACATGCTCATGGCAAGGCCGAAAATGCCGTCGCTCGCTCCCGTGGCCTCGAGAATGTCGGCCTTCAGGACTCCAGGTGCAACACGCGCAAAAAATTCATAAAAGTAAAAAAGCCCTGCCACCAAAAAAAAGAACCAGGGACGAAGTCCAGCCCGAGCTTCTTGAGCCTCGTTATAGACCGCATTGTTGACCCGGTGATTACTCACGAGAGCGCCAACTTCGCCGTATGCATAAGACGTGAAAAACTGGGTTTTCTGCGCAGTGCGCTGCGGCCACTATCCACTGCTGACCAGTCAATCTTGGCAGCAGAGCCAAGCGGGGCACTTACCCTCCCGCCATTGTTACCGCATAGCGACCCATCAGCTGGGTTTGCAATAAAACTTTTTAAAGCTAATAACATCAGACCTATCCTTCTCGCATGAGCGGGGAGTCTTCGCTTAAGCGATAGCGCCGTGAAACGAAGCACCGTTTATGGCCGCCCTGCTGTGACAGCATAGTCAAGACACCGCGGCAATCGGGTCGTTTCTCATGGTCTCACCGACTCAAGTATAGATCAAATAAACTGCGTGCTGTGGAAACTGCTACTCATTAATGGCTAGCCAACCTGACCGGATTCATTCTATCTGCTCGGCACTAACACGTCATTTTGGGATAGCGATTAAGGTACAGCAAAGGTTATGGATAGCGTGGCGCTGCAGTTTTTTATCGATGGGCCGAGTTCCACTTGGCCTCCTGCTCTAATGTTCGTGCTTATTTAGCACAACGCCCCGCTAGAAAACGTAGTTGACGGCAAAGAAACCCTTAATTACATAATCTTCGTTTACAATTGGGCTATCCGTGATCTCATCATCAAAAAACTCTACCGCAACATTTGCAACCAGTAACCAATCTGTTGTTATCTCATACAGGATACCCGCACCCACATCAGCAGTGAACACCGAATCGACACGGTAGGCAGGTCTTACAGCTGTGGCCTTGTCCCGGGGCACACCAAAATCATAATCGGCGAGATCCTGTGCCAGCCAATTCACGCCAAGCTCTGGCGATAATCGGAAACCGCCGAACTGAAACGATTTGTCTATCGAAAGTCTGGCCTCTCCGCCCCCAATCCTGTCGAGCACATCATGCTGATAACTCAGCGCGGCGTCGAAGCCCATCGGCAGTTCTGCCCGCAGCGCAAGGCCCGCCATAAACGTGCTGTCTCGATCTCCCATACCCGAGAGGTAGTCGCTGTCGTCCTCATCGTAGACACCAGGCCGATAAGTTCCTGCGGCGGCCAGTCTGAGCTCTCCCGTACCAATCAGCCCAAAACTGATCTTCGGTCCAAGTATCTGCAGACGATCACCATTATAGGTTACGGCGGGAATCACTTGAGTTACACCGCCGTCGTAGCCTCGGTAGGGGCTACTGCGGCTAATGGCACCCACACCGACACCGAGGCGGCCGCGCTTGCCCAACGGACGGTATAGTCCGATACTAAACTCTACCTTCTCGTCCTCCTCCAGGTTAAACGCGGCCCGCGAGTAACTCGGCGGTCCCTTCGGTCGATACCCATTTGAAAACCCCAATGGCTCTGTTGGAATCCCGATGAAGCTTCTATCAATTTCAAGATTTTTGTTCTCATCCTGATAGACCATCAAGGCATATTCGCCGGCAGAGATATCGCGCATGACGTATCGATTAGCCTCACTCGGCGCATACGTCTCGAGCCTGGCAGGATCACGAAAATCGCCAAACGTATTCGCTGAGCTGAATAAAACCAGTACCACTGCTCCCGATAGAGGGGGATTTTCAAGCTGCACGGTCAGCTCAGCGGCAGTAGCAAATCCTGGACTCAGCCAACAAAACGTCGACATGACTGCACATAGAATTCCCCTTGATAATATTTTCATAACTCACTTATCCAGATTTCGATTTCAAAGTCTGTCCGGCCGCCGAGAACGACAATCGACTTACTCAGTCGGCTATTGTAACCGCGAAACCACCGGCGGCCGGCATACGTTTTTCGCAGGGCCCTGCCCTCAAGCCGCAGTAAGAGAGAGTAGTACAACTATACATCGGCTCAATTATCGAAGTCGGCAGGATCGTACTGTCCATCGAGAGACAGTCCGATAGGGCAGGGAACGACGTCGGACATGATTACACGTGGCTGGTCCGGACACATGGAGCCTATCACTCTGACCCGGCGCCGTAACGGTTGGTGCTTTTCTGAAACATTATTGAGCCGGCCCGCCTATTTTGCTTCGGAGTCAGACCATAATCTCAGATGGGATCAGGACTTCGTCTTCACCAATTAAGACCTGCAGGCGACTCTGTCGAAATTTCAACAGATTCTGCCTTTCCTTCGGAGAAGATCGCGGTTCAACACGCTGCAATGCCATAAGGAACCCAGAGACAGGCGCAGCAGCTTACAGCGTTCGAGCCGCGCCTATGTCACGCACCGCGAGCGCCTGAGGGACTTGTAGCCAATATTTTTCCCAACCCTTTGAGCTATCACTTATGCTCGATCAACCTCGGCGATTACACCGTTCATATGCGACATGCCCGAGCCCTGCTCGATAGACTCTGGCCCATCCGGCATGATTATATTGACGTTGGCTCCTCCGGTAGTTCGAGCAACACTGAGTCCCCGTGCACGCTGATGACCCCATCCATGAGGCACTGAGATTGTTCCCGGCAGTAAATCCTCGTCTAATCTCACGGGTACTTCGATGGCTTTACTACCCACGCTGACTTTTGCTGTGTCGCCTTCTGAGAGACTTCTTGACTGCGCGTCGCTTGGATGAATAAAGAGATAATTCGTATGGCGATTACCTTGTACAAATTCCCGAACATTATGCGCCCAGCTGTTATGCGTGAAACGTTCTCGCTTTTGAATAAGTTTTAGTCTGCCGGTGTTGCCTTTCTCACACGCGAATAACTTGTCGAGGCCTCGCGCACGCTCTACTAGATCTGATGGTGCCAGCTCGACTTTACCAGAGAGTGTGTTAACACGTTTTCCGAGATAATCGCCAGGCTGATTTTCCTCCAATAAGATGCCATCTGCGAACCTGCGTAATTTTCTCAAGCCACCAAGCCCTCCTGAACGTGTTAACAGGGACAAAAATATCCGGTCCAGTGTTGTCTTCTTACCAAGTACTGGCATTTTTGCCATCTTCTCCGCTGCGACGCTAAGTAACCCAAATATTCTGGACCCTGCTATTGGCCTACCTGCGCTTTGACACAACTGACGAAAAATTAAACCTTCGTCCCTGCATTCACCCGGCGGTAACAGCATTGGCTCTGTGTAGGTGAAACTTCGAACCGGCATGAGGCCCATAAAAGAGAAAAAGTAAAAGGGCACGTCAGGACGTTCCAGACTATGCAAACCAGGAAGAATATAGTCTGCATATTCGGCCGTTTCGTTACGCACTATATCGATACAGACGAGCAATTCCAGGTCTTCAAATGCGCTTGCTAGCCGGTCACTACCGGCACACGTTAGCAATGGGTTTCCCGCCATGTTAAACAGGGCGCGAACCTTACCGGGGCCAGGCGTCAGAATTTCATCCGCCATAATGCCTGCGGGAATAATACTGTTTACATAGGGAACATCACTAATACGCGACCTCGGCGCTTTGCCTGCAGAGGGCGGGGCCGGGAAAATTCCCTTACCTGCCAGAACTCCACCCTTTTTGTCGAGATTACCGGTAATCGCATTTATCGCCTCCTGTAGCCAATAAACCATTAACCCCTGGCTGCCCTGATTTACACCAGTAGATGAGTAAATCGCAGCACCGTCAGCAGCCAGATAATCGGTTACGATTTGTCTTAAGGTGGCCGCCGGTATATGGGTCACCTCAGCAACTCGCTCAGGGCTCCAAGGCTGAGAGAGTTCGACGAGACTGTCATAGCCATTCATATACCGCTGTACATGTGCCATATCTACCGCGCCACGCCTGATCACCTCATGAAGAAAACCCAAAAAAAAGAAAACATCGGTATCGGCGCGAATCGGCACATGCACGCCTAGTCGCTTGGCAGACTCGGTATATCGCGGATTGATCCAGTAGACCTTCCCTCCCCTGCTCTCAATCTCACCTAGCCTCTTCATCGGGTGCGGCAGGGTAATGAAGCTCATCTTTGAAATCACAGGGTTGCTGCCGACAACAATCAATAAATTTGTATGATCAATATCGGGGAACACCTGATCGTTGGGACTGCCAAACAATCGCTCGCCTCCGGCAAACTTATTAGCGCAATCCTGAGTACCCGGTGTGAATAACTTGTCAGCATCAAATGCCTTTAGAAAGAATGTCATCATGGTCGTCGGCCACATACTGAAGCCAATCGGATTACCCATGTAGGCCGCGATCGAATCTCCACCACCTTTTTGATGAATCGCTTTCATTTTTCGGCCGATCTCGGCAATGGCCTGATCCCAGGTAACGGGGACAAACTGACCATCTACTTTTTTCAGAGGCTGCGTCAATCGGTCAGGGCTATGCACAAAGTCTCCCATTTTTAGACCTTTGATACAGGCATAGCCTTTACTGGCAACATGATCTACGTTGGGCTGAATATCGACGATACGATTATCCTGAGTACTGACAACAAGACCACACTGTGCCTCACAAATGCGACATATAGTTTTTTCGTGCTTCACCGTCACAGTCACGCCGCTGTCTCCTCCAAAATCATAATGAATCTCGATATAGGTTTTGATACACGCAATCGCTTTTGAATTTTTCGCATCCTACCCCAACTGCAGTAAAAACCTCTTCTATGAAGCTGTATAGGCTCAATTTCACCGGTCTCACAATTGCTATGGGTTATAAATTAAATCTTTCACAGTATTCCGCGAAAAGCGGAGCATGCTGCTGCTCGCTTAAACCGAACTTTTCAAGAGAATATTGGTGTTCCCCGTGCTTATCTCGTGGTCGACTTTTCAAATAATCCTGCATTGCTGTTCGCGCGGATTCTGTGAAGTCGAAGTCGAAATGGGCATACAGATTCTCGATCACCGTGATCGGATCCGAAATAATGTCCTTAAAGTGTATATCAAATATTCGACTATCTTCGTCGTCCATGACGGATCGTTGAGCCATGCCTATCCGCAGCATTTCGGAAAAGTATCTCGCCTCGGCCTGACCAGTTGCGGAGACATCGATGCTGTCACTGAAAGCACTATGTAGCGTACATGACAAACTCGATATGGAGCCCAACACATCCATTGGTGCTCTATGGGTTTGCACAATAGCCGCGTCTGGATACTGCTTTATCAAAACATCCAGATAAGCTAGATGTGGAGGCGTCTTTAATACCCAACGCTTCTCCATGTAATCAACCTGCAGATGCTGAAGAAACTCATTATGCCAACGGTAAGCCGCGGTCATATCTTGCTCCAGGGTCCAGTGTCGATACTCCGGTATATAGAAGGTCACACCAAATTGATCCGATATGAAGTGAGGTGCCAATAGCGTCACACACTCTTGAGGTAACTTTGCCCCCATGGCATGTATTGCCTGAAATCCCGGTGCCAGTGATTCCATCTTCTGAACGGTTTTTTCAACTACAGCGATTCGAGGATCTGACTGAAATGTCTCGCGTTGCGCCGGCGGAATGGGCTGAGCAACCTCCCATGTGCTGGGTGCGCGGTGAGCCGGATCTTGAGCGAGTAGCTCGTACAGTATTGTCGTTCCCGTACGAGGAAGGCCAAGCACAAAAAGAGGCCGCCTTATGGTTTGTTGCGCAATCTCGGGGCGTTTTTTACGGTAGTCAGTCAGATTCAATCTAAGTTTAAGATTATCAAGCAACATAGCGTGAGCCGCTATTCGACCCAGTTGGGAAAGACGAGCCTCTCTTTCGAGTGATACTGCGAGTTTTTCCAAGGCGGGAAAAAAACTGTCGTCCCCGAAGTCATCAAGCCCGGTTTGCGTGAATGCTTTTCTGATCAGCGCCTCGATAGGCAGCATCGAGGGCTTTTCTATCTCCAGTTTCTGCAAACCACGCCCTAACAGGTTGACAAACTTTATGGTTTTGGGCTGGCGGGCTGAGGGATATGCCATATAAAATTACTGCCTAAAGAACTTCCTTCCATTTTGAGAAGACACCAGCTGGTCTGTGTGTATTGACCGTGGTGCCTGAATTTGAACGTGTAACTCACGACCGTGTAATCAAATCAGTACGTTTTCATTATGACAGCTTCTCAAGTCACTGGCTGAGCATCTCTGGTTATTGCGCGATTGTAGCACCTCCCTCACTCCGCTTATCAGATAAAAACAGGCTCAGATTAAATTGATGCTAGAGTTTAACCGAGTGCGCGATAGACCTGCATAGATCGACAAAAGCAATATAGGGTCCGAGCCTGTTTACTGGAAAAATCCGCTCACCGCGTCTGCTCCTGGTTTCTGCGCCGACCGCGAAGGCCTTCCGCTTTGATATTTTGAGCGCGAGTTCTCCTCAGCTCTCGGTCATTCCGTACTTGGCTGGATGAAACCCGATAACATAGTGACTCCGAAGCCGATTCAAAAAACACAAAACGCAGTATCTGATTACACTCGATGTCGATCAGCAGTATTCATGCGCTTTATCGCCAAGTGTCAGCTAGTGTATTCGTAGACGCACATTAAATCGTGCGTCAGTCAGGGGCAATCCCGCGGCAAGGAATCCGCTGTAATAAAAGCCAAATCCTCTTCATTAGTTAAACCATTAAGATCAAAGTCATACCAACTGGACAGGCCGGACAGCGCCTGCCAATAATCCAGCTGTTCTATATCCATTTCGTCAATAACACCGTCTAGGTTACCGTCTCCAACACATGGCACATTAGACGCCTGTAAATCTTCAAGCGCCATCGACAGGCTTAAGAAGCTTTCCTCCTCTGAAGGCGTAAGTCTCTGACCTGAAGCGAGCAGATCTGATTCTTCATTATCAAGCTTGGGAGGTACATTTTCATCAATACGATAAAATTCGGTAACGGTTTTTGTACTGCATGCGTCAGCTTGCACATCCCAATCCGTCGCTGTTGCCTCGACGATTTTATAATCGACATTCCTGATTGCCATTTGCGCAGAGGGCTGTACGCCGTAGGTACTCAAATCGTTAGCCGTTAGATATTCATTTACCGCGCAGCAGCTGGTCTGGGGTGCTCCGACGCCCACGCCTGCAGGGTTGGTTCCATCAGGCTCACCCCACCAGATGCCACCCTCGGAATTGCACAAACTTTGCTCTGCAAACAACTGTACACAGATGTTTACTGATCCGCCCAATGGCAACGCGCAGGGTGGCACTTCGAGACCCACAGGCTGCAGGTTTTCCTGTAGCTGTGCGAAATTGAACTCGCGGATCGCCGGTTGTTCCGGGTTTTCAAGATATGGGAGCATGGTAACTGAATCGAGTTGCCGAGAAGGGGGAACTACTTCATGCACGTCAATGCCCGCTATTTCACCGAATAACTGGAAAACATCTGCGATATTAATCATCGCCTCAACATCGCGCCCGGGATCCTTGACCAACGCACCCGTAACGATGAGTGGTGTCCATACACCGGTTTGGTAGACGAACCCCTTCGAACGCGCCGGATTAAAGGGGCTTTTTACCACTGGAGCGTAGGTGCCATTGTCACCGAGCACGACGATCATTGTATTGGCATGTTCCGCCGTAAGCTCCAGTTTGCCGTTATTAATTGTTGCTATCCCTGTCTCAACCAGTACCCGACCGATCTCGGTGTCCATTGATTCGATCATTTGGTTACTGAGAACACGCTGATCCCCGCCCTCGGCACAATCAAAATCTCCGGTTGGTACCGAACCTGGGCCGAGGAGCGACGTTGGCGGTTGCTGAAATGGCGAATGTGCGGAGGAAAACGAGACCGTCGCCATCCACGGCACTTCCGATGATTGACTTTTGATCCAGTCGATAGCCCAATCGCTTTCGAGAATTGAACGATAACCCCGGGCAGCACCTGACTCGTCCTCGGGAGGATACAGCTCGTAAGATCCGTCAGGTTGATTCACCAACAGATCGCCGACGTAATAACCATTTTGCAACGTAAAATCTACATCACTCGACTTCCCTGTACCACTGCATAACGCGTCCGGGATGAAAACTCCACCGAGCTCAAGGCATGTACGCCCCGGTGTTGGGGCCTCAACTTTCGCCACAATCTCTTCGCAGTGATCATTAGTGAAATAGCAAGCACCAGCATCAGAGCCGTTCTGCGATTGACTGTTTGTCACAAAACCACAAGCGTAGCTAACACCGTCAGCGGCTACGCCACCCGCTGTCGTGTCGATGGGGAATGGCGCTCCCTCTTGCCAGCCTTTAAAAAAATTCCATCCCAGCTGATGCATTGCTGTATAGCCCAGCGGATTGTTATCCTCGGCAGTATCGCTGACATTCGACCCGGTCAAATGAAACTTACCAAACAGCGCGCTTTGATAACCACTTGTTCTTAGGATAACGGGAATTGTACTTTCGTAGGGTGAGACCTGTGAATTAGCCAAATCGACGGACAGAATCGCATCCGTCACATTTGTACGAAGCGGGTAGCGCCCCTCAAACAACAGTGCCCTGCTGGGTGAACATTCCGGCATCGCCCACATATTGCGGAAGCTAACTCCGGCATTCGCTATGGCATCGATAGTCGGGGTCTGTGGCGGCGTTTCCCCCCCAAAACCAAAAGAGTGCATTTGGTCGATACCGACATCATCAAGAATGAAAAAGAGAATATTGGGTGTATTGCCTTGTGGACCAGGATCCTCATTATCGCTATTGCTGCTGCAGCCAAAAAGTACGCCGAAACTAACGACAATAGCAACGATTTTTCTTATGGTGAGCATAGCTATTCCTTCCCTGCAACAGCACGTCCTGTAAAGAGACTTAACAATGCACTGAATTACTCCAGTTGTCATCGATCGTTTCAGCGGTATAAACAATGTCGATATGGAAACGTCGTGCTTGACCGTGTCCTGTATTTATCCATTGACCGGGTAGCACTGTGTCGCTTACTCCGTAGTCGCCCCACGCTGCCATCATAAAAGCGCAGGATGGGAAATTGCTGAAGGTTTATACATTTGCAAGCATCAGTGCCTTTACGCCAGCGAATCAACGCGACTGATAATACTCTTGCAGCCTGACAGGACAATCAGCGACCGGCACCCTGTTGGTAACCGTGTCGTCCCGCGAGAGAATCGAACGCAGTGGCGAAGCTGGTCGGTTACGCCCCGTCTTCTGCACAAAGACGGCAAACAGGTTGTGAAAGTGGTATCGCACCGCTGAATTGCTTGCTACCAAGATCGCACGGCGCGGATTACTTATCGGCCTCCCAAAGCTTCATCATCGCCGGTTCCGGACTTGGCTGAAATTCCTCCAGATCCAAAGTAGCCAGTGCATGCTTGCGATCCTGGGCGGTGAACTCACCTGTGGTCGTACAGAACTCAATCGCGTTACCGTCGGGGTCGCTGGTGTAAATCGAATGGCACCAATTATGGTCAATTTCCAAAACATTTAATCCTTCATCAAGCCAATCCCGCCGCTTCACCTGCAACTCGGTTTTGTTTGCAACGCTGAAGGAGAAGTGGTTTGTCATCGGCGGAAAATTGCCGGCCGCATTCAAATCGTAGTCAAAGTGCTCCTGCCCGGGGACATCGTGTAAATCCCAAAAGGCGATAAAGCGCGTATCATCTCCGTCCATTCTATAAAAGAAGTGCTTTCCCCACCCACCGGTTAGTACGGGTGCGACCTCAACCTTGACCAATTCAAAGCCCATGACGCGTTCGTAAAAATCGTGCGTTTTCTTTATATCGCGTGCAGCTAATGCCAAGTGGTGGTAAGGCATCATGCATCCTCCTGATCAACCATCGACATTATGTCGATGCTATCTTGTTCCGGGGCCGCCATTTCGACAACGCGCTCTTCAACATCATCATACTCCAAGCGCAGGGCGCGACTCATGACGGCGTGCATCATGTAGGTGCAGGTGACGTAGGTAAATTCCAGAATTTCTTCGTCCGACAAATGCATCTTCAGAACCTCGAAGACGCCGTCTGAAACCCGTCCGCGCTGCAACACCAATGCATCGGTGTAGGCGAGAACAGCGCGTTCGATATCAGAATAACAATCCGCGACTTGCCAATGCGGTATAGCTTCAATTTGGGCTTCGCTCAGACCTGCTTCGCGACTCGCTTTACAGTGTTGCGAAAAGACAAATTGAGAGCCAACCGAAAAACCAGCTCGGGTTTGCCCTAACTCGCGAAGTTTAGCGCCGAGCACACGCTTATCAGACCGATAGAATTTAAAACCTTCAGTCGTATGCTCAAAGGCATCGGGCACAATATTGAACACCGTCCACCAATTACCCGGGGTTCCGGTCGCCGTTCCGGGCTCCTCTACCGGATCACGATCACCAAACAGCATGTTAAAAATCTGGTCGGCATATGGATTTTTGGCCTCGCGGCCCGCCTGCTTTAAACGCGGCATAATTGCTCCTCCCTTCATTACGACAAGCTTAAGCGCATGTAACAACGTCCGGCAAGCGCAAGTTTTGTAGAATTCGTGCTGGCGCCTATATTGTAGACAGTAAATAATAGGCTCTGTTAGAGGAAACCTTGATGACACGCGATCGCGCCCATTTAAAACAACGTTTGTTGCAAGCTGAACCCATTATCGCACCCGGTGTTTATGACGGCTTATCAGCCCGTATCGCCGATAAAGCGAATTTTGATGCGCTGTATTTGTCTGGCTACGGTGTGTCCGCTAGTCTGCTGGCTCGACCTGATAATGGATATCTTAGCGCTGATGATATGCAGTTTCGAATCAGCACGCTGTGTGACGTATTACAGACGCCTCTGATTGCCGATGCAGATACAGGCTTTGGCGATATCGCAGAGACCATCTCGACAGTAAACATCTATGAGAAGGCCGGGGCAGCGGGAATACAGATTGAAGATCAAAAAATACCGAAGATTTGCGGTCATATTCCCGGCCGCGAGGTAATTTCTAGAGAGGCCGCCGTCGACAAAATTTCTGCCGCCGTTGCTGCTCGCGAGGATAGCGATTTTCTGATCGTCGCGCGCACCGATGCACGCGAACAGCACGGCCTTGACGAGGCGATTGAGCGTGGTCGACAATTTCACGCGGCCGGCGCCGATATTATTTTTATCGAGTCACCTGAGAGTGAGGCAGAGTTTGCAGCTATTGGCGCAGCGTTATCGGGAGTAACGCTGTTAGCTAATATGGTGGAGGGCGGACGCAGCCCCCTTTTAGCGCGAGCACAATTGGCTGAGATGGGTTTTCGTTTTATCATTTATCCCGTTGCCGTTATGGCGACGACAGCTGCCAGTTTACAAAAAGCGTATGCTCAGTTGGCCGCCGGCGATGTACAGGAAGAACGCGTTAGTTTTGACAAATTAAGTCAACTCGTCGGATTCGAAGCGGCCAAGAAGCATTGATAAACCGCAGGTAAGGCGGCGTTCTAGCGCGACCGAAATGAATATTTTCCGACTGAAAGTGTCGCGCAAAAGGTCCCAAAGCCGCTTGGCACTCTGAGCAAAAAAATGAATTTCTTGGGATATTTCAGGTCGAAAGCTCTGGCTTTCGGCTTGATTGCTGCAGAAGGCTTTTCTAGCGGACTAACCTAAGGTCTGAAATAAAGTCATCTCCTAAACGTGTTTAACAAGCCAGATCGCCAGTGGCGCAGTCATCATAGCGCTCAGCTCGCCGAAGTACGTACCGCAGACGGTGTAGAATTCGACCAGCGCTTAAAAGAACGACGAAAGTTTGTTGCATCACTGAAGCCAAGGAGACTTGCGATTTCCGCGACGGGCAGGTTGGTACCGTTTAGATACTCCAGTGCAAGTCGATATCGGACCTGATCTAGCAGCTGCTGATAACGATAGCCCTCCTTGGCCAAATGACGCTGCAATGTACTTTCACTCATGTGCAGTAATGCCGCGACCTTTGCACTAGTTGGAAACTCCGAACCGGCCTGCAGTAATATCTGCTGTACACGCTCGCCAACCATGCCGCCATCTGTTCCTCGCGAGATAAGTCGATCACACTCTCGCCGAAAGATATCGCGCGCTATAGGGTTGGATGTGGAAATTGCAGAATCAAGACTTTCGTTATCGAAAAACATTGCGCTGCGCACTGCGTTAAAACAGACGTCAGGACCAAAGATTGTATGGTAGAGCTGCAGGTCTGATGGGGGGGCATAGTTGAGCTGCAGATTGATTGTCGCAGTTTGACGCCCCAGCAAAATACTGCCGCTGTTGATAATCGCAGCATATAGCACCTCCGTATAGAAACGCTGCAGCGCCTGCGGCAAATGGGCCGCTTTGACCCAAAGCTCCAGCCCACTCTCCCCTCGGTGTATTTCGATCCCAATGCTCGGCAATATGACTCGGTTGTATCGCACCAACAGCTTGAGCGCATCACCGGTAGTCTCACTGGTCATCAAGGCGTAGCCAAATATTCCCTGTGAGGCAATACTGATTCTGCTGCCAAACCTCAATCCTAGCTGCGGATCCTGCGATAGCTTGAGTGCATTGGTACATGCAGTGTCCAGCTGCCGTGCGGTCAGGCTTATCGCTGCCTGGGGCTCCTGGTCTGCAACGCCGGTATCGCGCATCAACTGCTCGCGCGATATATCGAGGGAATCCAATACCTGAAGCAATGTCGATATGTAATACGCATGCATTCGCTTTCTCCATGGTGGTATTTAACCCGGCTAATGACCGTATATAACCGGTTAGTTGACGGGAATTGACCCATATATTGACTGCATATAACCCCTTTCAGGCACGGTCTGTCAACTAGCATGGCCATTCTTGATCTTTAGCCCCATCAGTACCTTTTGGAACACACCGCAGGAGTAAACCTATGTCCGGTAACCTGAAACATTCAAACAGCCACACCGCCTCCGCAATAGACCCCTGCATATCGGATGCAGTATCTGTTGCGTCGACAGCAAGGCAGGCAAGTACGCCCTCCGGAGTCGGCATCAAACCACGCAATCGGTCGCACGATATTGCAGCGGCACTGCAAGGGGAATGGCTTAATGATGATGCTTTTCTCACGGCCGTATTCAACGGCATGTCCATTACTTTTCCAGCAGGCGAGAAGTTTTTCATCGACAGCGTACGTCACTACAGACAAGACATTACAGACCCGGTGTTGCAGGAGCACATTCGCGGTTTCTGTGGTCAGGAGGGTTTTCACCGTCGAGAACATCAGATGTATAACGAAACGCTTTGCGCGGCACGCGGTTATGACCTCGAAAAACTCGAGGGTAAGCTGACACGTCGGCTGGCCTGGGCACAGAAGAACCTCTCACCGATCCAGAATCTGGCCATTACCGTTGCAATCGAACACTTTACAGCCGTTCTCTCAGAACTTTTGTTAAGTTCAGATTCGGTTATGAACAAAGCGCACCCGTCAATGCGTGAGTTATGGCGCTGGCACGCGGCAGAGGAAATGGAACACAAGTCCGTCGCCTTCGATGTATTCCTTGCCGTAGGTGGTACTGAGAAATTGCGCACATCAGTCATGCGTCGTGCGACATTTTTTATTGGTCTGGAATTGACTCGCGCCCTCATTTATATATTGCGCAAAGACGGCAAGCTATTCGATTTCAAAATTTGGCGCACGGGACTAGCGGCGCTTTTCGGAGAGCAAGGCGCCTTCAGTGGAGGCCTTGAACCCTATAAAGAGTTTTATACAGAGGGCTTTCACCCGTGGCAGCAAGATACACAACATCTACTGACGGAGTGGGCTTCAGAAGACGCAATAGAGTTTGCATGAGTCACACAGGACGCATTGGCGCCATCGCAAACGCCCCAATGGGGTCAGCATTCACAGGATATCGTGTCTACCCGTTGGCGTTTTCAGGGCAGCATTGGGTACAACACGTCCCCTTCGGCCCGCTCGCATGTCAGTCGTCTCATTTCGGTAACGACATTATCCGGGGGTGGTCCCGCTGGACTATGCGCGCTAGCCAATCGTGGTGTTTAGCCATGCTCGATTATTGCCGCGATCACCCTCCGGCTCAATAATATCGCCAACGGCATCGACAGCGACCAGAATACGGTGGTCGCCTTTCTCTAAATGCAGAGCAATACAGAATGTTTTGCTCTCTCCAGCGCTCAGCCAGGGCAGTCGCAAATACTCTCGCTGGCTATAGCAATCATTCGGTACCACATCTATGCCAATATCACTCACATCCATTTGACCCAGATTCGTCACCTCAAAATGCAAAACACCCGCCTCAAAGCGTATGTCATTTACCGCTAGGTCGGAGCCCAACTGCGCTACCGCTTCGATAGGGTAAATGACTAGCTCATCGATGCCTTTAAGATGAGTGAGTGCATGCTCGTGATGTAAATGTCCTCCATAGCGATGGTCTGTGCTAACGCCATGTATATGCAAGTGAGCGCCTGCCTGAGCCACCGTCACACGGCCTTTTTCAGGTTCCGTATCAAAGAAACCACAGCAGTCCCAGTGCAGAGCATCGCCCAAATATTCAATCTTACTGCCCGCCGGCGCGGGCGCCTCCCGCGACAGAATATAATGCTGTAATGCATCGTAAACCGCAGCACCACTGCCCGCTTCAGCGTCCGCTGGCGCGTTGCGATTCGTCTGTGTCATGCAAAGTTTTGAGGCCACAGTAATAACCAAATCCTGCCACTGGCACCGAGCTCTCACGCCGTATAACTCAGCGGGCTGTTCCAGCGTATCGATTGCCGCTGCTATCCAGTCTGCTAATCGCCAGTGAGATTGTGGTTTCAGTAACGCGAGATTAATTATATTACCCTTGTCAGTTGCGTCAGTACTAAAGCACACATAGGGGAAATGATCACTGCCATCGCCAGTACAGACTTTGTGTATGCCGCCGGTGTTTGCATGGCATTTGAAAATAGACGTCTCCGAGGCTCTTTCATCGTAAGCGAAGGCCAGCTCGCCATTGTCGATGCTGGTGGTGGTGCCCAGACCCAATACATCGCCACGTAAAGGAATACTATCCGCTGATAAATGCTCTTTGATATCACCCTGTACTAAATCGATGATTGTATTGGCAATAGTCAATTGAATGCCTGTCGCTTTCTGCATGGACTGCTCCGTCGCTGCGGCGTTATCTTATCTCGCGCCGATAATCTACTTACTCGGATTCAAACACGGGACGCCTACGGGCGGAATCTCGCAGCAAATAGATGGATAAAGCCTGCGCACACTTTACCTGTTGAGCCATACCACGCATGCCTTGCCACACGGGCACGTCGCCCTGATTTCCAATGCTTCACCGCCCGCCGCCGCGTGTTGGCGTATTACCCGAAAGAGGCCTCATTTCAGGCCGATCAGGCAGAGGTTATCCATACATCATTTGACCCAATATCTACTGCACCAAGCTACTGGGTATGCAGCGACGGGGTGGCTGCCTACAGTTCAACCGCACGCTGGATCTCAATTCGTAAACCGCGCTCACTCTTCTACGGCTCACACTGTACAGCAACCCTGTGATCTCAATGTCAGGCGTTATTAACCTAGTGCTGCAATGACGAGATGAGCCACGGCCTCTGATGAGGCCGGGTTTTGCCCGGTGATGAGATTTCCGTCCTGGCAAGTGTAGGCCTGCCAATCATCAGCTTTCGAATACCTTGCCCCGCGTGCAATCAACGTATCTTCCACCAGATGCGGAACAACATGAGTAAGGCCTACGGTTTCTTCTTCGGAGTTTGTGAAACCCGTAACGTCTCGCCCCTTGACTATATGTTCACCATTGCGCTCTTTCGCGTTGACCAGCGCTATGGGCGCATGGCAAACCGCGGAAACGAGCTTATTGGCCGACCAAAAATCTTCTATCAGCTTGATGGAGGCCGAGTTGTCGGGGAGATCCCAAAGCGGGCCATGCCCTCCTGGATAAAAAATTGCATCAAAGTCGACAGCAGAAAGCGAATCCAGCCTTACTGTAGATGCGAGATCGCTATTCGCCGCGCTATCGGCTTTAAATCGCTGTGTTGCTTGAGTCTGCGCCTCGGGGTCATCGCTCTTGGGATCAAGCGGCGGTCGCCCTCCGAGCGGAGATGCAAGCGTAAGCTCCACCCCTGCGTCCTTGAACACATAGTAAGGTGCTGCGAGCTCCTCCAGCCAAAAACCCGTGGGAAGACCTGTGTCACCAAGCTTGTCATGGGATGTTAGTACTACTAGAATTTTCGGCATATCTTTCAACTCTTTTCTGTATCGTCGTTTATGCGCGTGATGCCGCGCTGGGGTCTAGCCAGCGGGTGCGGCAGACCGCAAAGGAATAGCTACACCGACGCGCTAACAAAGGATGCACCGCCCACCTAACTCCGTTAGCCAGACGCCCGCCTGGTCTCATTCAGTTTACACGCTTGATCGCGGCCCATACAACCAGGTTGACGGCATAGGGCTATCCTGCTGTTGTGAAGGACGCGGCCACCGTCGGTACTGTCTCTTTAACCTTCTCATACATATTGAACGCAATCACACGAGCGACGCGTGGCGCTTCTGCCGTGTTATGTATATCGACGATTACCGGGTGCGCTATCGTGATGCGATACGCTTTCACAGCCTACTGACTTCTCGCAGATCCGAGTAGCCAAAGGCGCCCGCCAAGTGAGCACCGTTCAATTAGATTAGAAATACGCTCGTTGAGTGCGTCTACCTCAATTACATCGGGGCTATATAATGCCGCTATCAACGGCGAAAAGGCGCAGCGCTCGACATCCGCTGCCCTGCCCCGTCTGACAGATCCTGCTGTACAAAGATAATCTCGTCAGTGTCAAAACCAAGCTCCGCAACCGTGTTAATAAACTCCGCCTTTACAGCTTCGGTTACGGATGGTGTTCTCGACAGTAACCATAAATAGTGACGGTTATAGCCGGTTATGAATGCATACTGGTAGTTTTTGTCTAACTTGAAAATGACATACGCGCCATAGAAAGGACCAAAAAACGACACTTTCAAATGGCCTTTACTCTTTTCACCGACAAAATAGGCCTTTCCGACCGCCTCTTTCCACGTATCCCCCTCGACAGAAAATCCCGTATTAATTACCTTCACACTACCATCAGCATTTAGAGAGTAATTCGCTTTTACGTTAGTCAGGCCTTTTTCAAAAGAATGGTCGAGTCGTGCGATTTCGTACCAATCACCCAAATAACGATCAAGATTAAAATCGTCTATCGCGGGAATACCTGCAGGCGTTCCAGAACAAGAGACCAGAAAAACGATAAAAAAAACAACCAAATATTTCATATAGCCTTACCTAAAACGTTTAGTGGCAATCAAAACTATAACCCGGGATATCAGCTGCTATCACTCCACGCTTATTCATAGATACGTGCACCACATCTATCGGGGTCCGCTCATTCACGTGTCGGTACTCTTCTGCGTGTCTTGCAGTTGAGGCGCTTCAATCTCCTTTGGAATATCTAAAGTCATAGTAGAGAAGGCAATCTCAGCACCATGCCGATAAATAATCTGCCCTATGTCCATCATGATTTTGTCTTGAATAGCTTGGAACTTTAGCCAGTTGGTTACTCTTGTAAATGTATACACCTGAAAGTTTAGCGATGAGCTTCCAAAGAATCCTTCCGTCACCGATCCCATGCTGGTGTTCCCGTTAACTACATTAACCAGCGTCAGGCACTTGGAATCTATTTCGGGATGTTCTGCGAGGTAGCTATAAATGTCTTTTTGAATGGCTTCAAACTTATCAAAATCGTCATACCGCAAGCCAATGTATTGCAGTATTCTTCGATTTGACATCCTTGAGGCGTTTACAACCGCCTGCGTGATTAAAAGGTTGTTCGGTACGAAAATCAGTCTTTTATCAAATGTCCTGATGTGAGTCAGTCGCCAACTGATTTTCTCGACGGTTCCCTCCATTTTACCATCGACCGTATAAATCCAGTCTCCTACCGCATAGGGTGCATCCAGATAAATGATGACACCACCAAAAATACTGGAAATAGTGTCCTTGAAGACCAGGGCAATGATTGCCATCCCACCGCCAAAGTAAGCGATACCCTGTCCAACCTGTAATCCGAAAATTCTAGCAACGATAAAGGCTAAAATAACAATCGTGAACGTTTGACCGAGCTTATGCATTTGCTCGATTTTTGCAAAATTATTATATCCACCATCGGTCCGAGTTTTCTTTCTTATAAAATACTTTTTCATGCGTAATAAAAAAGCGTCCATCAAAATAAAAAAAGCAAACGCCAGGCCAAGCTCAACGCCAGGAATTACAAACTGGTTAAAAATATCTGTCAGCTTAAACCAAGTTAGAATCTGCAACGCGCTGAAATAGAACCCAACAATGAGCGTAACCAGTTGCATTGGCTTATTAAGAGACAAATAGAACAACGTCTTAACGCTGGATTCAGGGTGCGCTGCTTTTTCCCAGCGTTGGAAAGATAAACGAATTACAAAGTCGACTGCGGCGGTTAATAATAGAATTGCTGCCACGGTGCCCACTTGCGACAATGATATTTCGTAGCTTTTAAGAAAATTTATTAGTGTGTCCATAACTCATCATTTTCCTTTCTGCACAATAGTATTCGTTCCCTTTGCAGATTTAAGTACTGAACATGGTGTACGCAGTCGAGTGCCGAACGACGACACAATGAGCGACATAAGACTACTATACTTCATAAGGTGATGATCAAGGTATTGACCATCGGCTTTGCTTGACAAGGTACTGCCACCTGATTCCATGTCGTCGAAATAGTCAAATCCAGCGCGCGCGAGCCTGTGTTCTTGAAATCATCACCGAATCCGCCGAGGGCGCCATCCGGGCAGAGACGTAGGTATTGCGTGCCGACAAATATCCGAGCACGATGCTACAGAATACTCAGCGTTTCCTCAGTTTTCAGGGGTGGCAGTAAAAGCACGCACTCGAATCGCTTCACTTTGTGCCATCGTGAGTCGCCATCCGAAGGCAGCTCGCGAGACTCAGCCTGCGACGTCTCCCCTATTTGCCACTTCGGAGCCTCGGCAGGATTTCAGTATTCAGCATCGGGTCATGTGCTCAAACTGCAAACGCAAAGCATTTGTCGTTTTCGAGTGTGGACCACATTTTACCCTGATCGCGACGATAGTCGATCGCGCTGCCTGATAGCTAAGCATCGCTTGCTGTTGCGGCGGTCTATTTCGGTATATAGTTTTTCGCTGCAATCGCAATCATAATCTGCGACCAGCCGGCGAATAACATTTCGATGGCAACAAACAGACCTATCACCCAAAGACCAGACTGCGGCCATTCGTTGATAATCATGACACCCAGCGCCACACTTAATACGCCACCCAAGAGAGTCCAGAGCCACCCGGCAGCGCCCCGCATTTGCCAAGCCATGACCAGGCGTAATGCACCAATCGCAATAAAGACCCAAGCCATCAATAGAGCGAGTGTTATGCCCGCCACTGCCGGCTCAGTCACTGCCACAATACCACCGGCAAGATACACCAGAGCAATGAGAACATGCCAAAGACGCCCCTTCCACGCTTGGGCACGGAAGGCCTGTAACAGCTGTACACCACTGCCAAACAGCAGCAAAAAACCGAAGTACATTACAACTACTTCGCTAAAAAGCGCGGTCATGCCTAGGCCAATCGTGCCAAGAATCACCATAAAGATGCCCAGCGACAGCATCCACCCCCAGTTTTTATGGAGCGCACCAAACACTTCGTCGTTAATCGTTACAGAGCTCATATTCGCAATCCCGCAGAGTGAATGTCGCTAAACTATAACGCAATTAGCGTGCCAGTGGGCGCTTGAACCATCGTTGTTGCCCGCACTCCTTAAGCGCTACTAATACGCAATCCTGGTGATCGCTCCGGATTCACTAATCAGTAGCAATAAACACTTGCACAGCACAGGGGAATTGGTTCTGCGAACGGCTTGCTCGCAGGGACGTGCGGCTGCACTTTAGGTGCAGCCGCGGGTAAAATGTGAGCTGCCACCTACTCGGAGGGAGGCATCATCACCGTATCAATAACGTGAACAACACCGTTGGAAGCCTCGAGATCGGTCGCTACGATGGTGGCGCCGTCAATGGTCGCACCTTCGTCAGTCACGCTGATAGCTGCAATATCGCCTTGCACAGTCGTCACTTCCGTGAGCGTTACCACCTCCGCAGCAGATACGTTGCCGGGGACCACATGGTAAGTAAGAATCGCAATTAGCTGATCTTTATTCTCAGGCAGCAAAAGTGCCTCAACAGTGCCATCCGGGAGCTCGGCGAAAGCTGCATTGGTGGGAGCAAAGACAGTGAAGGGCCCTTCGCTCGAGAGTGTCTCAACCAAGCCAGCCGCCTGGACGGCCGCTACCAGAGTCGAAAAGTCTGCATTGCCTGCTGCTAGCTCCACGATATTCGGCGGGGCCGGTGCGGCTGCTTCCTCGTGGTGCGCCGCGTTCACTATTCCTATACCCGACAGCAAGCTAAAGAGGGCGATTGAC
Organism: Candidatus Marimicrobium litorale; assembly: GCF_026262645.1. NCBI lineage: Bacteria > Pseudomonadati > Pseudomonadota > Gammaproteobacteria > Cellvibrionales > Halieaceae > Marimicrobium > Candidatus Marimicrobium litorale. The sequence goes on along the minus strand of NZ_SHNO01000001.1, from coordinate 3,424,279 downwards.
GTAAATAACTTCGTAGCAATTCTCATTTTAATGTCCTTTGGGTTATCTGACTCGTCGTGCCACACAATTCGTGTAGTTAGGGTAGTTACGCCCGCTTAACCCACTCGGATTACTGCGTCGTTTTATCTCTGTGTCGCTATCTATCTGCAGCTTCTATCTAGCCGATCGCTCTATCACGCATCTGGGCGGTGCTGGCAGTACTCAACCATGTTTGCGCGCAAATGATAACGTCCGCGTGCGCGCGGCCTAGCGAATAGCAGTGAGTAGCGAGCCTACGGTCGGGCCCGCTATTAATCGGGCCGTAACACGGACGCAGACCCTTTCGTTACTTTTTTACTGCGAGGAGCAAAAAAACGCGTTGTGGCCAGTCCGCTCGCCCCTGCTTTTTCCTACGGAACCTAATCTATGGAGAAGACCATCCCCGCATTAGCGGTTAGCCGCTCAACAAGCGCCATACCCATGGCGGGTGCCGGCGTCAAAATCCCGCCTTTCGTCGACGTGTTCTGCAGCAGGCTGATGGCCGCTTCCGCAATGATTTTTGACGTTGACCCGTAGCCCGGATCCTTGTCACCCGTCACTGTAGCTGTAATGGATTCACCCGAATTTCCCTGAGCAAAAAATGCGACGTTGTAATATCCAGCCTCTCGCTCTTCCTTGCTCGGGCCATCTCCCGGCTGCAAAGACATATCAAACGCCAAATCTTCACCGCCAGCCTGTCCTGCGACCGGCTCCTTGGGCCCGAGTAATTGCATTTCATCATAGACAAAATCATCACCATAGGCGTGCTCCAGAAGCATATTGGATCGATGCACATTCTTGGTGTTGATAGTGGCCATGAAGAACGGGCCGGACCAGTTGCCCAGGTCGTCTTCGTAGATATTCGCATCGCCAGCGGGCTGCCCCGCACCGCTACCGCTTGCCAGTAGGTGCGGATTGGTAAGATTTTCGATCTGCTCCGGGTTCTCCTGCACCGCTGCCATTGTTGCGCCGAAACTCGCCACTGTGCCCCCCGATGCGGAGCCCTGCAGTGACCGCACTCGGCCTTTCACCCGCGGCAGGGTGTGTCCGAATTTTTCCAGTGCCGCGTTTTGTACAAAGAAAACTCCCATTTCAAAGGGAACGGAATCAAAACCACAGGAAAATACGATGCGCGCGCCATTTTTCCTCGCGGTCGCATCGCAGGCGTCGATCATCGCTTTCATCCAGAGGGGCTCACCGCACAAATCCACATAGTCCGTGCCGGAATCAGCACACGCTCTTACGACCTCCGTACCATACAACGTATAGGGCCCGACGGTTGTCAACAAAACCCTGGTGGATGCCACCATGGATTCCAGAGCACCGGTATCGCCGCTATCAGCAACAATGAGCGGCACGCTTTTATCAAAACCCAGCTCATCCCGCACTTTCTCCAGTTTTTCATGGCTGCGTCCCGCCATTGCCCATTTATAATCGCCATTTACACCGTAGGTTTCATTAAGATGTTCACACACGAGCTGGCCGGTGAAGCCGGTTGCCCCGTATACAATGATGTCTAATTCGCGTTCTTTCGTCATAATATTCTCGATTTGGTGGATTTTCTTATCGCTTGTCGGACGTTTCAGAGCCACAGCTTTGGAAGCGAGTAGAACGCGGCAACGCCTGTTTTGCCTTCTTTTTGAACAGACCACGCACTGTCATTATCATCCTAACTGAAACGCGTTAGCTCGCACCCGATTTTTCGGTATCGCGCTGCGTTTACGCACCATACACTTTTGCCGCTGCGTTGATCAAAAACATTAGCAAACTTTTTGATCCATAGCTGTTCTATTCGAGTGGCGCTATAGTGGCGGTTGTTATCTGGGAGAAAACAATGAACGTATTCAAAGGTAAAACTGCCGTTATTAGCGGTGGTGCGGAAGGCATTGGTCTATCCATTGCAAAAGCTCTTGCTCGACAAGGCATGCAACTGGTTTTAGCAGACATTAACGAGGAAAGCCTGGTCGAGGCATCAACCGAACTGCAAGCGCTGGGCGCCTCAGTGCTCACAGCAAAGCTGGATGTCGCTCAGCCGGATCAATGGCAAGCAGTTGCCCAACAAGCTATTGATCGATTTGGTTCTGTACATATGCTCGTCAATAACGCTGGTGTTGGGGGTGAAAGTGGCCCCTTTGAGCAGCAGGGTATTGACGGCTGGCGCTGGGCCGTCGACGTGAACCTTATGGGTGTTGTTTACGGAGGTATGGCAATAGTGCCGCTGATCAAAGCACATGGCGAGGGCGGCTGGATAATAAACGTTGCTTCAATGGCGGGACATTTAGGGCTTCCAATGGGTGGTGCCTATACCGCTACGAAATTCGCAGTCGTCGGGTTGTCGGAAAGTTGGGCAGAAGAGTTTGCTGGGGCAGACATTCATGTCAGCGTGTTATGTCCAGGCTTCGTAAAAACCCGCATTCACGAGTCGCAGCGCAACAGGCCAAAGCGGTATACCTCAGAAAATATGCCAAAAAGTGCCACAGAATCGCAGGAACTACAGATAAAACGGTATGTGGAAAGCGGCATGCCGGTAGAGCTTGTCGGCAACCGAGTGGTGGAGGCCATCGCCGCCAAAGAGCTTTATATTTTCACGCATAGCGAGGGATTTCGAGAGGCTGTGCAAAAACGGTTTTCTGCGATCGATACAGCCTTCGCAGGCGTTTCGAGTAGTCAATGCCTGTCGGAAACGCCTTAAAAACTTTTCATATGCAGTGGTTCCAAAGGCTTTGAAACGCACACTCATTAAGAAGCGATACGCGGAGAGCACAAACGGGGTTTGGTCGCGACCAATGATCGACGAAGATTTCGACGGCGTATCCAATTTGAATGCACTGGTTTTTTCGCGGGCTTTTAACTTTGTGCCACAAGAACAGTTTTTGGATGAGCGTGCTGACATACCAGAGCGCAGAGGTGCCAGCAGAGAGCTTATATGAGTCATCCTGAAGAGCATAGGTCGCATCGTGTCGGGTGGTTACGGGCTGCGGTACTGGGCGCCAACGACGGTATCGTTTCGACTGCAAGTCTGATTATCGGCGTCGCATCAGCCGGTGCCTCTCACGACAGTATCTTGCTATCTGGCGTTGCCGGTCTGGTGGCCGGAACCATGTCTATGGCTGCCGGCGAATATGTCTCTGTGAGCTCACAGTCGGATACGGAGAAGGCCGACCTGGCTATGGAACAACGTGCACTGGAACAGAATACAGAGGTGGAGACAGAAGAACTGGCTATCATCTACGAAAGCCGCGGACTTGAACCTGCACTCGCACGACAGGTCGCTGAGGGGCTGATGGCGCATGATGCACTGGCAGCTCATGCTAGAGATGAAATTGGCATATCTAAATCTGTCCGAGCACAGCCCTTACAGGCGGCGTTTTCATCGGCGGCCACCTTTATCGTCGGCGCCGCTATGCCGTTAATCGTAGCTTGGTATATATCAGGGCCATACACTATCGTTTCTGTCGCGATTGCATCACTTCTTTTCCTGGCGGCACTGGGTGGAGTCGCTGCCCGAGCGGGCGGCGCCGCGATTCTGACCGGCGCAGCTCGGGTTACCTTTTGGGGTACCCTTGCAATGGCGCTTACTGCAGGCGTGGGCACGCTCTTTAATGTGATAGCGTAACGGAAAACCACGTAAGCTACACCACAGCAAGATTAACATGCGAATTTTCTTCGCAAAAGAAAGTGGATACGCCAAGCTACTTCATCAGGAATGCCGATCATATTTTTCGCTAAAATATACGCTCACAATTAGCCTGGTCGTATTTCGGCCGCGTCAATCCTCTTCCCAGTACTAACTTGTGCAACTGTAAACAGCACGACAAACGCCGTGTTTGAACGGTCTTCTAGTCAGCATGCGATCTATCACCCTCGCACCGTTATAGTATTTTCAACCCACAGCGATATTTTTCAAACGTTCTCACTCCCGCAAGTCAAAATGAGTCGCCGGTAGGATATCCACGAGCGGTTAGATACGCTGTGAAATGATAAGTTATATCCGATCCGGATCTTTTATCTCCGCTAGCGACAATTCAGCCTTTACTCGCAGCCCCAGCCAACTGTATCCTCGTTTTCGTGAGAATTTTTTGTGTTTTCGCTAAGCTGCGATCGCGGAGCGACGTCAATGCCAAAAATGATATCAGTCAGATCAGCCCGGCTTTACTTGAACCAACTGCTTGTTGCTGTATTTATTTCTGCAATACATGTGACTCTTGCTGAGGCAGACAGTGAGTGGCCCACTGGGAAATTTACTCTTGAACAAGGTACCGTTGTTGCAGATAGCGATGTATCGACTTTACTCGCCGATTCGAGCGGGGTTGTCGCGTTTATCTTACCCACCAGCGGGGAGTTACTCCAAACTAATCCTTACATCACCCTGACGCTGGATGGGCAAATGCCGCAGCGTGTTATAATTTACTGGCGCGCGCAAGATGCTGGAACTGAGTTATCACAGATAGAGGTTGCTCCTCCCGTAGCTGGCAGTACTACATACAGCTTGAGCGATGTCCCTGGATGGCAAGGCGCAGTCGGCACGCTAGGGATTGCTCTGCGAGGAGAGCCGCATCAGCGGTTTAATATCAGCAAGGTGTCTCTGTGGAGTCCCTCCTGGCTCGATACGCTCACGGAGTACTTTCATAACTGGAAAGGACACCGTGGATGGCTGGCTTCTGACATCAATTTGATTACTGGCACTCGCGCGTTTGGCCAGACTCCCCACATGGTGCCGTATTCTGTCGGGTTGGTCGCGATTACACTGGCTGTATTAGCAGTTGCTCACCTACTATGGCGCCGTGCTCACCTATTGCATTGGAAAAGTCTTGGTTTCATCGTCCTCTGTGTATGGATAATTTCGGATTCATTTTGGCATGGTCGACTATGGCAACAGGCTTTCGAGACTTGGAGCATCTTTGGAGGAAAAACAGCCCACGAGAAACTACAAGCCTCCGACGATGCCCCTATTGTTGCGCTGACGCAAAATGCGCGGCAACGTATTTCACGATTAAACGCTCGAATATTCATAGCAAGTTCTTCCGATACCGTCGGTATGCTAACGGCGTACTACATGTCCCCACTTAATACCTTTTGGCACAGAGGAGGACCCGAGCTGCCCAGCGGAGACGTTTTTATCGATGGCGATTACATCTTAATGGCTCAGCCCTCAGAGGTAGAATACGACAATGAGTCGGGTATTGTGCGCCGGCCTGGAAACGCCGGACTGAAAGTACGCGAAGAATACCGCAGTGACGATGGCGTGCTGCTGAGGGTGATGTAGATGTATGGATTACAGCTGCTGCTGGCACTAGCCCTCACTTTCTTTCCGATGTGGGTCTGGCTTGACCGACTTGTCCCCGTGGGGACCCAATCCCGATATCTATTAGTCAGCGGCTACGCTCTTTTGCTGGGTATGATAGGGGTCACATTGATGATGCGGTTGCTCAGTTTTCTGGGCATACCTTTTTCGTTGACCAGTATTGCTTCGGTTGCCAGCTTTATTTTTCTTTCCGGGATTATAGCGCCACGAAAGTGGCGGACATCGGATGTCGTGACGTTATCGGATCGGTGCATATCCGAGCAACTTACATGGGCACAGCGAATATTAATCGGTATCTGTCTCGCCCTCATTTTTAGTAGGCTTATAGCGCTCGGAATTGAGGTAGGTACGCGACCACAATTTTCATGGGACGGTAAACAACACTGGACGAAGCAAGCGAAAGTTTTTTTCGAACTCGGTAAAGTTGCCACCTACGTGCCATTGGATCAATGGTTAGCACTGAGCACACAAGATGTATACACCAACATGCACCCCGATTACCCGATTACTACTCCACTGTTGCAGGCCTGGACCAACGTAGCTCTTGGTGAATGGCACGATAGCCTAATGAATCTACCCTGGCTGATGACCTGGATTTCAATCGGGCTAATATTTTATGCGCAAGCGAGAAATGCAGGCATAGATAGTGTCATTTCTGCGGCAGGTGCCTACGTTGTGCTGTCACTCCCCTTCCTGAATACACATGTAGCGCTGGCGGGATACGCGGATCTTTTATTGGCCCTGTGCTTCCTGGCCTCTGTTTGCGCGTTTTACAACTGGAGCCAGCGCAGGCAGTACTGGCAGGCGACTCTTTTACTGCTGTGCTCTTTCTCGGGTCTGCTGATCAAAAACGAAGGCTTCTTCTGGCTTTTGGCCCTCTTGCCTGGGGTAATTCTGGTGATCTGCGGAATCAGGTTCGGTATTTGGGCCGTCGCGGCGGCGGCGCTCGCCTTGTTTATAGCGGTTGCCCTGATGCCTGACCTCTGGGTTATAGCTGGACACAGCTTGGAAGAACTTTCTTTGCGCTATCGACCAGCAGGCTTGTCCGCCCTTTACCATAGTTTTTTACTGCACGATAACTGGCATTTTTTGACCTATCTTTTTATCGCGGCTCTTTTTCTTCTGCTTTGGCACTCCCGCAGACTAAGCCCTTCCCTTGCACCAGTAGCCTCTGTTCTGGTATCCGCGTTTGCCCTGTATTTTTTCCTCTATTTATTTACCCGATACTCGTTCGGCGCCGTGCGTTTCAGCTCACTCAACAGAGTGGCTTTGCAATTGATGCCTGCAGCGGCGTTTTTTACTTTACTGGTATACGCAAAATTGCTACCGGACGCGCAAAAAAATCACAACGAACCGAATGACTAAACTGAATGATTGTGTTGGCAGGAGCGTCCGCTCAGATGTAACCAGACTTTTCGGCCGACAGTCGCACACCTAGCAGCAAACCAGTTACAGTGGCAAGACTGCAGAATAATGGACTAGTGCAGAAAAACCTCTTATCAACTGCTCGTCAATCGCCAATACCCTACTCATTGATTTCGCCTTGACCGGGATTGCACATAATAAAGACGTTGCCACGGTAGTTACCGGCGCCATCGTCGTCAAAGTCCTCGGCTACCGTTTAATTGGCAATAAATAGTTGTCGTCAGCGTCAGAGCATTCATTACTCTGCTTGCCCGTATCACAGGGGACGTCGTCACCATGAACAGCAACACCGGTATTGAGTCGGCAAATATGGCGGGGGGGGTAAGCCAGTTATCGCCTCCCTTTACCCGACAGCACACATGCCGGGTAAGCGACGGATTGAAGGGCCCCATCGCTATCAATGACAACCCTGGCACATCGCTTTGTCAGGAACTAGCAAAACTCTACTCCGGCTCTCCGCTTGTATCCTTACCGCTACAGTCCAGAACAGGTTTAGCCTCCTTTCCTCTAAGTAAGCGCCGAGCCGATTCAAATAACTAATCCCACATAATCAGAAAACTATCCCGCTAAATAAACGCTCCCTCCAACGATCAGAACCGAAGACACATAAACCATCGGAAATAAATAGCGAGAGCGTTTATCCAGTCTATCGCCCTCCGAGACCAAACCTCGATTATCCAGCACCCAAACACGCAAATTTATGGCAACGCTGGCGCACATCGTAACGAAACTTATAATCATGAATACACCCAATACCGTTACATAAGATATCTTGGGCAATGTTCCGCTGAACATAATCTGATATGCAACTACAGTAAGAATACCCAAAAAAGTAATGTCCATGCGATCACCCACTGAGGATCGATCCATCCAGAATACCGACCAGGACAATAAGACAAAGATTGCGACTGGCAGCCCCACCAGTCTGAGCGTGTACCAGGGATTACGCTCAACATCGAGTTGGATTTTAAAGGCATTTACTTGCGCTTTTCGTCCATCTACATAACTGGACTGGTACTCAACAATCGAGTTGGACAACCGCGGCAATCGCCACTGGGGTATTTTGACCTCGTGCTGACTACTCTGCCATATCCCGCTGCTAGCTGGGTCCGCCCGCAAAACCACTTGTCCACTCTCAAATCCGAGCACTTCAAAAATGGCGGAAAGCTCCTGTCGGTCAAATGGGTACCGCGATAAATTAAAACGTGACTTTGCCACTGCTTCAATTTCTTCGGTGTAGTAAACGTCACCGTCCGAGGTTACACGCAGTACGATACCCTGCTGGTCGAATCCTCCAGATTCATTAGTTAAAATGACCTGGGGCCACCATCCGGAGAACACCTCGTTGAACTGGAAATAGCCTTGATAGTAGAGGTCATCATAACCCGTCACCGACGGGTCAAACGACAATCTTGAGTCTCTCCAGTGCATACTGAGAACCCCCTCAAAATGAAAGGTTTCACTTTCTTCGCTGATGAAATTCACATTACTGAGAAAAAATCCGATATCGACAACGACAGGGCCATCTTCATCAGGCGGACCAAACGCACTATTTTTTGAGTACGCGGTAGCACAGAGTGAAAAAAATAGAAGTAGCAGGGCGCTGCGGGCTATGAATAACATTATTGCTGGAACTCCTTACGCTCAACCACTTGATGCACGCGAAGATTACTCATAACGGCACTTTCTGGCCAGCTCTTTACACTAACATGCGGTCCAGAAAGTGATCTGCCTACTTTAAGTTGGACTCACATTCGACAGGAAAAATACGCTCGCGCATAAGTCTTTACTTGGATTAACCGGAGATTTTCTGACAGCAGGACGCTTACGTGTTTTGCACTCGCTATTTTAGTACGCGCAAGAAGATTGCGTTTCCAACTCCAGCACTATTCATAACGAGTTTATTTTGATGAAAAGACACGATATTACTCGCTGTTGCCAAGTTCAGTGGCTGCACATTTTCTGCCCCTTCAATGACCAGCTTGATGACACTACCGTCGAGCTCCCAGCGACCATCGATTGACCCAGCGACACCCTGGCCCAGCGTCGTGTTGATAAACCCCGTCTGATCTGTCCGAGCAGTGAATCCGCCATCTGCATCAAAGCGGATCGTTTCTACCTGTCCCTCAACCGTGCCCTCCCATGACCCCAGCAATTCGGTTGCATATTGGGGTTCGAGCACCACTGCACCCTCCTGCTCGCAGGCCACAAGTCCTACCGTAAGCACTAACAACACGACTCGCAAAAGTCGCGCCTTCCGCAGGTGCAGGCGCCCCAGAAGACACCCTGAGTATAACGTTCTATTAGTTACTGCCATGTTCTACCCCGTGATCAGCTTAGAGCTTAGCACAGTCTTGTCAGGTCATCTCGACCGCGATCGCAAGTAAACTGACCTGCGCCCTTCACGTTGGCAGGCAATAGTCTTGCTTCCACGCTGCTGGCATTCAAAGCAACGAACGCGTTGTACGACCACTGGCTTGCGTCAAAACCAGACATCATACGGTGTTAGACGAGCGAATTTTTCCTATATCGCTAAATGAAAAAGACAGGCTAGGGGCCGGGGATGCGGAAATAGCTATTGATCGGATAGCAATGCCGTCTATATTTGGCCTTCGGTCAGATTAAGTGCGGTCAGAGTCCTAACAGTAGAGTACTCACCTCCGCTATTTTTTGTATACTCTGCTCTGCATCAGTCCATTCTCTCTAATTCAGCCACGCTGAATATAGCAAACATACACGGGGCATAAGCGAGTGTTAACCACTTTCAGAAAACGTTCTTTCTCGTCAATCTTATTTTTTGTTTTGCTTATCAATGGCTGTGGTGACGCTGCTGAAATTGTGCAAAGCGTAGATCAAAGCGGCAGTGCCTCATCTCTGATCACCGTTTTTACGGCTAAAGAAATAGTCACTCTTGATCCAGAAAAGCCTCTTGCGTATGCCGTTGCGGTACAAGACGATCGTATTGTCGCTACAGGGTCACTAGCAGAAGTGAAGGCCGCATTGGGCGATATACCATTTGCAGTAGACCCTGTCTTTCAGAATAACGTTATCGTGCCCGGTTTTATCGCGCAGCACGATCATCCTCTGCTCGCAGGCATCACGATGAACTCCGAGATTATTGCGATCGAAGACTGGGTTCTACCCAACAAGACATTTCCCGCTGCCAATAATCACGCCGACTACCTTCGGCGGCTTAAGTCGGCTGAATCCAATATGACAGATCCCAGCGAGTTGCTCCTCAGCTGGGGTTATCATCAGTATTTCCACGGGCCACTTAAGCAGTCTGAGTTAGATGAAATCAGCGCGACACGCCCCATTATAATCTGGCATCGGTCGGCGCACGAATTCTATCTGAATAGCGCCGCCGAAAAGCGATTTGGCGTTAATGCCGAGTGGTACGCGACGCTGAGCGACAGCGCAAAAGCACAATCAGATTTCGAAAATGGGCATTACTGGGAACAAGGCTGGTTCGCAGTTGGCCCTCTTCTTATGGGTGAGATGTTTAATCCTGCTCGCATTGAATCGGCGATGGAATTTGTACAGACCTATTTTCATACCAATGGCGTTACGACTGGCGCAGAACCGGGTGGCTTGCTATCGAAACCAATACAAGCTGCGCAGAATGCTGTGCTGGGACAGGCTGACAGTCCCTTTCGTTTTTACTTTATCGCAGACGGCAAGTCGATCACCGCCGCCTACAAAGATGACCAGGTGATTGGGCAGACGGAAAAGCTGCTCGATTGGGGCACGGGAATGACAGCTTTCCTCCCAGATCAGGTAAAACTATTTGCGGACGGGGCGATCTACTCGCAAGCCATGCAACTGAAGGAGCCCTATAGCGATGGCCATTCCGGAGAATGGATGATGGACCTCGATTTCTTCACCCGCTCGTTTCGCATTTACTGGGATGCAGGTTATCAAATACATGTTCATGTGAACGGAGATGCAGGTCTTGAAATGGTGCTTGATACGTTACAGGAAAACCTTGAACGGAATCCCCGCAGAGACCATCGCACTGTGATAGTGCATTTTGCTGTTTCACAGAAAAATCAGGTGGAACGAATAAAACGTCTGGGAGCAATTGTTAGTGTCAATCCGTATTATCCTGTTGCACTGGCTGACAATTACAGAACCAATGGCTTGGAGCCCGAGCGTGCTGACTCTATGGTAAGACTGGGTGATGTGGAAAGGGCGAAAATACCGTATTCACTCCACTCCGATATGCCCATGGCACCAGGCCAACCACTGTTTCTGATGTGGGCGGCAGTAAATCGGATAACCAATGAGGGCAACCTGCGAGCGCCTGAGCAGCGCATCAGTCGACAAGGTGCGTTAAGAGCAGTGACGATTGAAGCTGCATATTCACTGCAATTAGAAAAAGAGATGGGGAGCATCGAATCCGGTAAGTTAGCTAATTTTACGATTCTGTCGGATAACCCGATTACAGTCGACCCGATGGACATCAAGAATATCGCGATCTGGGGCACAGTGCTGGAGGGACGCTTGCAACCCGTACAGGCGCGTTCCCAGAACTGATCCGCACGCCCAAGTTGCCATGTCCACAATTGATGCCTCGTTTTCGCTTAATATGAGAGGCTCACAGTCTACCGGGTCTCAAAATGAAAAAATCGTACGTGCCCTGACAGCTTTTAATGCTATCTTTCTTTATGTTTTGATTTATTTCACCTCTGGAGCTGACAATGAAAAACCTCAAGTCGAGGGCGTTTAACTTCACGGCTTTTTCCATCGCTGTTTGTCTAATAGCGGGTTGCAGTGACAGCGATAATACCGGTCCTTCTGGCGCTGCTGGAGAGGTTGGAAACGGCGATTTTGTTCAAATTAAAGACTGCTCGATATCGCAGTCACAGGTTTTGTCGCCAGCCTTACAGACAGAGGTTCCCAATGGTACACAGGCAGATCTATGTGACTTCAATGTTATGGCTTGGGAATCCTTCCTGTATTTGACGGGGCCAGTATCAGAAGGCAATAACAAACGAATTTTTGAAGTTACGGACAATTATCCAATTTATCTCGGACAGGAGGCAGATAGCTGCGCGCCACAGTCAAATAGCGCTGTCCTAAATCTGTTTACCAATGCGACGACCGGCCCGGGGGGGCCACAGGCTGGCACGAATGTCGAAGTTTACTCGGTTGGGCCCGAAGGCACGACTGAAGGTGATATCGTACTTTACAATATTCGATTCAGCCGCAACGTATGTGGTAACACAGCCGCTGGTGCAACTTTGCCTGACAATCTCGTTGAGATTAAAACGGCTTGGAGATATATGACGCCTGAGACAAACGCGGCGGATTATTACTCTATTGATGTTACCTTAACCACTGGCGCGAAAAGGAAATTAGGTTTAATTGGTTTTCACCTAGCGCAAACAACACCTCTGCACCCTGAAATGATCTGGACGACCTGGGAGCACGTTGCCAATGCACCCGACTGCGTTCCCTCTGACTTATCGCCAAAGCGGCCCGCTGATGGTTGGACCATGATGACAAACGCCTGTGCCGAGTGTATTGGTTCAGACACTGATTTAGACTGCACGGCGCAGTGTACTAATTCTGAAGATGTTTATATTAATCAAGGAAGAACAGACCTAACCGGCAGCCCACCCTATTTGGCCGACTCTACCAATGTATGTCGAGTATTTCCTCAGGGCACCCGAGACGGGGACAATCAGGCTCAGCAGAATCGCGCCAATATTCGCGCTCTCAATGAACAAATTATCGGTGACAACGGCTATCTTGCTCAGCTAGATGCGTCGGATCCTCAGACGGTTTGGCGAAACTACCAGATGGTGGGCGGAATCTGGTTTAACAATGACGGCACTCTGGAGCCCGATGAGCAACGTGGGTCTATAGGGTTGGCTAATAGCGTCATGGAAACAACATTTCAGGGTACCTTCACGCCGGGCGTGGACGGGACTACTAGCTCGGCTGGTAACCTGAATTGCTTTGTTTGTCACAATTCGAGCACGGGTTATCCCGCGCAACAATCTGTGCCTAACCTGAGTCATATTGCCCCGTATGTTAACGGACCGAAGTAATTTTTGCACCGTGACTGCGCACTGAGATCGCGGCATCCATTCGTTCGATCATTATCCGTCTGCGCTTCCGGCCCGGGCCGTGCGAGCTGAACTAGACCTCAGCCGTGCATTGGGGTGTTGATTTTGACAGGCAAGGAAACTTCGAGTCTTACTCGACATAGCGCCATGGAAAAGTAGGGCGAACTTTTTATGGCGGACACCGGGCGAGTCTGGCAGTCTGTCCCATACATCATCCGTTCAGCACTTCTAGTGCTGCGCGATGCACGAAATCTGCTATGGATAGAACGCATTCGAAAAAATTTACGTCCGCCCACCCCAGAGATTTATCCTATACTTCACCCAGATACCGAAAGAGGGAACACTTCAATGAGTCATTCAGAAATCGACGACCTCAAGCAGGAGATCGTTTCTCTCCGCAGCGAGCTTCAACGCGCACGACAGCAATCAGACTCGAGCTACTACTTCTCAGCCGAGGCCAAACAAGACCTGACTAGAGAGACCCATTTGCCAGATACAGGCCTGCCGGCCAAAACGGTCAAGACGATTATTGAGAACGCCCACGCGCTCGACTTCGACCAGAAGCTCAATACGTCCTCTTACGTCAACGTGAGCTTCGAGCCAGAGGAAGAGGAAGTGGCACTCATGGGCCTCTCGGTCAATCTTGCAGACCAAACGGTCTATCCGAAATCGTATGCCATGCACGATTCTGTTGTGAATATGATCGCAGATATGTGGCATTGCCCGCGACCTGACGACTTCGAGGAGTACGGCGTCTACCCTGGCGCGGGAACTGTCGGCTCCACCGAGGCTTGCCTGTTGGCGGGTCTCGCCCTCAAGTTTCGCTGGCGGGCGTGGTACAAAAAACGCCACGGGCTGAGCGACGACGTGGTGCGCGCGATGCGTCCCAACGTGGTCATCTCCACTTGCTATCAGGCGGCGTGGGAGAAGCTTTTCAAGTATCTCGACATCGAGCCACGTCTTGTACAGCCATCGAGCCACACGTTTAAGATCGACCCAGACGGGGTCCGCGAGTCCATCGATGAAAAAACTATGGCTGTGGTCTGCATTATGGGGAACCACTATGGAGGTCAGTACGATCCAGTGTGGGACGTTGACAAGGTAATCGGTGAGCTGAACGAAGCCAACGATTGGCAGGTTGGCATTCACGTGGATGCCGCCTCCGGCGGATTCATCGCCCCCTTCCAGAAAGATCTACCCGACTGGGACTTCCGCCTCCCCAACGTACTCTCGATTTCCTCGAGTGGACACAAGTACGGCGAATCATGCTGTGGCACCGGATGGGTCGTTTGGCGGGAGCGTGAGGACCTCAGCGAACACGTGGCGATCTCTGTGACCTATCTTGGCGGCAAGGCTGACTCCTACACCCTCAACTTTTCCCGACCGGCCAGTGGTGTTTACGTTCAGTTTTACAAGCTGCTGCGTTTTGGTCTCGCTGGCTACCGCCAGTCCGAGGAAAACATGATGCAAAATGCCGACTTCCTGAGGACTGAACTAAGCGCCATGCGCTACGAGGACAAGCCTCGGTTCGTTCTACTCGACGATGGCAATAAGCACTGTCTTCCGGTAGTAACCGCAATGCTTAATCCGGATGCTGGTTTCACCTATGACGACATCGATCTACAACATGTACTGTCGCAGCACCACTGGTATGTCAGCGGCTATAAAATGAACTACCAGCACCCCATCACCGAAGAGACACTGTCGCTTTTCCATGACAAAAAGACCGACCAAACCATGTTTCGTATCGTGGTTAAGGGAAACCTTACGCGCACCATGGCCAAAGATCTGATGGAGTCGTTCTGCGCCGCGTTGGAATTTCTGGACGCCGTGGACTTCTCAAGCCTACACGGGGTGACTACGAAGAAGATGCGCCACAAAGACCAGCGCGTCGTCACCAACCACTGCTAGCGAGGCGCGAGCGCATTGCGACACTGCCCCAGCTCCGGGGCAGATAAATCACGCAGATGGTGCAGCATCCATCGGGTGCGCACCTACACGTGCAGCTAAAAACAGCGGGTATCAAAGTGGGCTAAACAACCTCGAGGGAGACGTACGGACATTATCGATAGCGTCGCTGCATGAGCCAACATAAGCACTCGCTAATCATTTACTGCTATGGATTGCGAGAATACGGAGATCAAAGCTAGCTCTGTGCGATGCGCAGGCTGCCACTTATTTCACGCACATGACAACCGCTCACGTGCGCCAGAGCACAGCCGTTTATGCGCTTCCTCACAGCCCACCGCATGACTGGCGACTACCGACCACCCCAGCATGCTCCCTGCGCTTTGCGACGGCAGAGAGAACCGTCTTGACCGCACTAAAGCTGCGGCATGAAGGTGTCTGCGCTGGCCAGCTTCCAATCTCTTACATAGTCTGCCGGCAGGCTATCTCCGAGCAATGCATTCTCTTCGACCATCACATAGATATCATCGAAGCTGCGGTTGGTTTCTTCAGCACCCCGGCGCCAAATCAAGTGCGGAAACAGTAAGTCAGGATCGCTTAAGCCCATGGCGCCTATCATTTCAAAGGCTGAGTTAAGCGTATGTCGCTGGAAGTTCGCTACCCGCTTATAGCGTTGTTCCACATCCAGCGCCTTGCCTCGCTTCGGGTCCTGCGTTGCGATTCCCGTGGGACATTTATTCGTATTACAGGCCTGCGATTGAATACAGCCCAGCGACAGCATCATCGTACGTGCCGCTGCGACCAGGTCCGCACCGATAGCCAGCTTTGTAACGATATCAAAACCCGTAGCAGTTTTACCGGACGCGATGATTTTGATTTTGTCACGAAGTCCTGTTCCAACCAGGCAGTTATGCACAAAGTTGACACCTTCGAGACAAGGCAACCCGAAGCGATTGCTGTATTCCACCGGTGCAGCGCCCGTGCCGCCCTCGGCACCGTCGACCGTAATAAAGTCCGGTCTTGTTCCTGTCTCAAGCATTGCTTTGCAGATCGCCATGAACTCATACTTTCGGCCGATACACAGCTTAAACCCGACCGGCCGCCCATCGCTCAATTGGCGCAGTTCATCGACAAACCTCAACAGACCTTTGGGGTCACTGTACGCCGTATGTCCTGGAGGAGAAAGCACATCTTTGCCGACGTCCACCAAGCGAATTTTTGCGATCTCTTCAGTAACTTTCGCGGCGGGTAGCACGCCACCATGCGAGGGCTTGGCTCCCTGTGATATTTTAATCTCGATCATTTTTACTTCGTCGGTGAGCGCATTTTTGAATGCCTGCGGATCAAAATTTCCCTCAGCAGTCCTGCAGCCAAAATAGCCCGTGCCAATTTGCCAGACGATGTCGCCACCTTGCTTATGGTGAGGACTAAAGCCGCCCTCTCCCGTATTATGATAAAAGTCTTCTAGCTTGGCGCCCTTGTTTATCGCGGCAACGGCATTGGCGCTCAACGCACCAAAACTCATGGCAGAGCAATTGAGGCGCGCTGCACTATAGGGCCGCGTGCATTCGTCACCGCCGATCATTACGCGTTTGTGCTCTTCCTTTACTCGGGTCGGGGCGATGGAGTGAGCCGCGCCAAGCCAACCCGTTTCAGTGATATCGTGTGCCGTTCCAAACGGTTGTGTATCGTCGAGATTTTGAGCCCGCCGGTATACCAAATCGCGTTGTTCGCGGCTGAAAGGAAGCTCATCGGTATCGCTGGCAACAAAGTATTGGTGGATTTCAGGGCGAATAAACTCCAACCCATAACGCACATAAGCCGCGACAGGATAGAGCCTGTTCAGGGTGTGGCGACTGAAAAAAACGTCGTAGAGACCGACCGCAACGTAGAGCCCGATAAGCGCTGAGAGATAGTACCCTGCTGGCCAGTAGTGGTAGGACAGGAACAGCATCACGGGCAATACGACTAAAGCGCTTATCCATAATACTTTTTGCATCAGTGTCATAGTGAATACCTTCGCTTACACAACATTATTTTGTCGAATTTCTATTCAGGAACTTTCCTTCACGACCTAAATCCCATGAACTCATCACGCCACTCTTTCCACACCTCGTGATCGCCTTTCACTCCAAGCACAGCTTCTTTTATCTTCGACAACCCAAAACCCCACACCTCGTCGATTTTAATGTGAGGGGGCATAACCAATTCTCCAGAGCTCACAATCGCATCAATAATAAAGGGCTTGTCAGATGCAATCGCTTGCTCAATCGCTGGCACGATGTCTGCCGCATGCTCTACACGGACACCATCACCTCCACACGCTTTTGCATAAGCCGCAAAATCCGGGTTAGTAAGGCCCGTAGCCTCATCATTTTTGGGCATGCCAGCCACCTGCATCTCCATTGCCACAAACCCGAGCTCACTGTTGTTAAACACGAGAACCTTTATCGGCCAGTTATATCTGACGGCGGTTACAAAATCGTTCATGGACATACAGAAACCTCCGTCCCCACAAAGTGCCCACACCTGACGCGAGGGAAACAGTGCCGCCGCACCGAGTGCTGTGGGCAAACCAGGCCCCAGCGAACCATGATTAAAACCACCGACCATCCGCCGGTCTTGCGCCATAGACATGTTTCGTGCTGTCCAGACGGTACATTCGCCGACGTCAACGGCAAAAATTGCGTCGTCATCCGCCGAATCACTGACTGCCTTCGCAAATAACTGGGGATGCAAAGGCTCGTCTTCGCGCGATAGGCTCGCCTGACTATCGACATGCTTGAGCCACTTATCTCTCATGGAGAGTAAACGGTCTCTGAACTCGCTAGATTTTTTTTCAGCCTCAATCAGCGGCAGCAGAGCCCGCACTGTTTCGCCCGCATCACCTACCAGACCCAAACTAACCGGGCCTCGTCTACCGATATGGTCGATTCTCTGGTCGACTTGAATTATCGGCCTGCCATCCGGCAAAAATTCTGAATACGGAAAATCGGTACCCAGCATAAGCAAAACATCGCAGTCGTTTACCGCATGAAACCCTGCAGGACTACCTATGTTCCCGGTTAGCCCCACCACCGGACCATCCGAGTAATCAAATATGTCTTTCGCGCGCAATGTATGTCCAATCGGCGCACCAAGCTTTGACGCGAGCGCCAGGACATCACTCTTTGAATCGCGACATCCGATACCGCAGTATACGGTCACGCGTTTACCGCTGCGGAGAATTTCCGCTGCTTTTTCCAATTCCTCCAACGGCGGCGTGACCCGTGGCATCTGATGGACCATAGGGTGAGTGTAATGCTCTCCGAGAATATCTTTCGGAAAAATATCAGCCGCAACTTCAATGCGAACGACCGCGCGTTCCGCCAACGCTTTCTGAACAGCAATCTGGATCATGCGAGGCACCTGCGCAGGCGTCTCGATCACCGCCTGATACGCACAGACATCATCAAACACCTTCGTCAGGTCCATTTCCTTGTGAAAATCGCTCCCTCGCTGGGCTGTGGGAACCTGTCCCGTAATCGCTACCACGGCACCGCCCTCTTTTTGGGCGTTATAAAGGCCGTTAATCAGGTGCAGCGCACCGGGCCCGGCGGTGCCAGCGCAGACACCGATGGCACCGGAAAGTTCTGACTGTGCGGCAGCGGCATAGCCCGCATGCTCCTCATGCCTGACCGTAATCCAGTTAAAGCGAGGGTCGTTTATTGTCTCCAGCACAAATGGATTTATAACGTCACCCACGACACCGAATACATCCCGCGCTCCGGCTTCTGCCAGCACATCGAGAATCGCCTGAGAAATACTGCGCGCCATTTGAAACCCCCTAATTATCTTGATAATCAGAATAAACGAACTCAGAAGTATAGGACAAATCAAGGGTGGGTGATGCACGCAATCGCCAGTTTCTCCCGATCCCGACAGCATTACCTCACATCCGAGTCAACGCAATTAACAATGCTATTTGGCGCAAGGCGGCCAGGCGATCAACTGTCTCGCTCTAGCCTGTTGACACCAACAAGACCGTGAAGCAATCACCGGTCAGGCTACTATTCCAGCATTGTCGTAATGACTATCTGGCAAGAATCTTGATATTACGAAAGGAGACCGCGTTACCGTGGTCCTGCAGCAGAATATGGCCGTCTTTCCACTCGCCGAATCCGGGAATCTTACTGTACTTGCTACGCGCCACGGTAGCGCTAAATTCAGGGGAGCTTCGCTCATACTCGAGAAGCTGCTGGCCATTAAGCCAGTGCTCAACGTGCTGTCCCTTGGCTATGATGTGGGCCGAGTTCCATTGTCCCACAGGGTTAGAGTGTTTCTCGGCATTAGCTGCAATCAAGTCGTAAAGTGATCCCATCGTGCGATTACCACTACGACCTTTTTGGGCATCGGGGTGCTTCTCGTCATCGAGTATTTGAAATTCCAGTCCGATTGCTGATCCGGTCTGTGTCTTCGAGCCATCGCCGGTGATCGGATCAAGATTTGGCTGGCAAAAATACTTGATGCCGCTGTTGGCCCCAGGCGTGATCTTGAAGTCCAACTTTAGCTCGAAATCCGCGTAGCGCTCTTCAGTCACGATGTCGCCGCCCTCGGCAGATTCCCCACCGCCGCTTTCGAGCACAGTGAGAACGCCATCATTCATCACCCAGCCGGCCTTGGGGAACGAATCAGATCTGGCACTGCGCCAGCCTCGAGACGTTTCCCCGTCCCAGAGTAACTTCCAGCCCTGCGATTTTTCAGCGGCACTCAGCCTGTTGTTGGCGCCTTTCCCCTCAGAATCCGCAAGGGTATGCCCTGAAAGGCTCAGCGTGAGTAGGAAAATCAGAAAAGGGATTGCTCGCATCGCCACGCAGTATAGGGCGAGTAGAGCAGCAGAAGCGAGAAAAAACTACACTCAGCGAGTGACCAACGGCTCTGCTTGCCTGGCCAGCTCGCTCTAATCGCTCTATCCCGGCCCTGCCAGATAATTCTGGGCTCACTCTCTACCCTGTCGGTACCAAACGCCGGTTTACCGCGCTCCAGATTGATACTTTTACGATGCTAGAAACCTTATTGCTAAGAAAAAGTAATTAGTTCGACACATCCAGCGTCTATTTCCTATACTGATCTGCAACTGGACTAGCTTTGAGAGAGTGATGCGGCATGTCGATAAGGCTCACTAATGCATTGGCCCCGGCGAAAACTCATTACCTGATAATGGGAAGTTTGACCGGCCTCGGACTGATTGCAGCCTGTATTGCTATTTTCACTGTATCGCGGGATGTTTTGCCGTTAAGTGCCGGGCTGTTCACAATATCGTTTTTGACCATTTCGACGGCAGTGTGGCTCTTCGTTGTGCCACGGTTCTTTGTACCTGGATATTTAATTGGTTTGTTAGCAATGCTAATGGGTTGGCGCATAGCAGGCCTGTTAGAGGTCGATCTGGTTGCATGGGCGCTCTTACCTGCCTTTTTATGTGCAGTCGTTGTTTTTTTTATTGTAAGACGGGAAGACCTGCGGCGCACAATGCCGGTGATGGACGGAACCGGCTGGGGTCTTACGTTCCTGCGCATTTATGTCGGGTTTGATCTTGTTCCCCACTTCACAGAAAAGCTTTTTGCAGGCCCTGTAACGCGCTTGGACGATATCAACAGTTTTCAGTCTATGGGGCTGTCCGGAGCGTTTTATTTTGTATTGGTTGCAGGCCTTTGTGAATTGGGCATCGCTATCGGAATCGGCCTGGGCTTCCTTACCCGCCTCGCTGGATTCTGCGCGGCACTCTATTACTTCATAGCGACCTATCTTGGCGGTCATTTCAGCAATGGGTTCATCTGGGCGTCTGAAGGGGGTGGATGGGAATACCCGGCATTGATGATCGCTATTTTTCTCTTATTTTCGGTCATCGGTGCGTCCCGTTTTTCATTGGATGATACGCTGCGCCGCACTGTTCGTTGATCATGTTTCGAGATCACGCTTTCCGGTTTTTGTGCGCCGCTGTATCGTATTGAACAGGCGCGGCCCACGTATTTTCCGCAGTAAAAAATCGGTTTTTTGAGCGCCGCACACGGGACGACTGACAAGGCTGTAAATGCAGGCACCACAAACAAAACATTGGCTCCTGCTTGGTACGCTGAGTTTGGCCTGGGGATTCGCCTTTTACCTGATTGCAGTTGCTCTTGAGTCCTTCCAGCCGCTCACAATCGTCAATATCCGCCTCGCTGTAGGTGCGACGACTCTGTATTGGGTCATGCGCTGGAAGGGGCATCGCTTCCCCCGAGAAGGCCACTGGTGGGGCAGGTTTGCGCTGCTCACCCTGTTGGGTAATCTGATTCCGTTTTCACTGATAACCTGGGCGGAGACCGAGATCAGTAGTTCACAGGCGGGCCTGCTCATGGCGCTGATGCCAATCAGTACCATGGTTCTGTCGCACTTTTTCGTGCACGGGGATACATTGACGCCGCGCCGGCTGTTTGGCGTTTTTCTCGGTTTTGGCGGAGTGGTCGTACTTGTTGGCGGCGAAGCCCTGGAAGGAATGGGCGGCAGCGCGCTGCTGGCACAGCTGGCGGTATTGCTGGCC
This sequence comes from Candidatus Marimicrobium litorale, assembly GCF_026262645.1. Taxonomy (NCBI): domain Bacteria; kingdom Pseudomonadati; phylum Pseudomonadota; class Gammaproteobacteria; order Cellvibrionales; family Halieaceae; genus Marimicrobium; species Candidatus Marimicrobium litorale. The sequence continues at coordinate 3,402,990 of NZ_SHNO01000001.1, read as the reverse complement.
ACGCTGGCGTATGCCAGCAATGCAGTGCACGCCAAACGCCTACCGCCGATCGATACGATCGTAGTCTCCACCGGCTCATTGGGCGTGGGTGCGCTGATGCTGCTGCCGTTTACTCTCTACCTGGAACCACCCGCCGCAATAATGCCCTCTCTGGATGCACTCGGCGCTACCTTGACTCTTGGAATCGTTTCAACCGGACTGGCTACATGGATGTACTTTCGCGTGGTCACCGATTGTGGGCCGTCATTCCTATCCATCATTAACTATATTATACCCGCCATTGCCTTCGCTGCCGGCGTGCTGTTTCTTAATGAGAGTGCTCAGCCCAGTCAGTTCGCCGGATTACTGCTGATTCTGGCAGGCATAGCACTGACCCAAAACCGTCCGCCGGCGAGGCCAGCATAGACTCATGAAAAAACGCACCAACCCACTGGATCGTTTCGCCCGCGACCTGTCTCCCGGCGTTCTCGAATGGATAGGCCTTCGAACTGAGCGACGCGGTCAACTCGCCGAAGTGAATCAGGTTGTCGCCATTGAAGGCGCGGGGCTAGAGGGGGACCACCGCACAGCTAAAGCCAACGGGTCCGCGCGTCAGGTCACCGTCATTTCTCGCGAATTCATTGAGCAGATCATTCACTTCACCGGCATTGCGGAGCTGCACCCCGGTTTGTTACGTCGCAATCTGGTCGTATCCGGCATCAACCTCAACGCCCTGCGCCACCAGCGCTTCGAAATCGGCGACGCCTTGTTCGAGGCAGGGGCGTTGTGCCACCCCTGCTCCCGCATGGAAACCGCACTGGGCAAGGGTGGCGTGGCTGCCATGATCGGACACGGCGGCCTGTGCTGTAAAATCCTGCGAGGCGGTACCATTGCACTGGGAGATACCGTTAGCGTGAGGCATCAGGGTGATAATCTGGATTTATTCGATACGGAATGATGCGGGTTACGGAGACGGCGTCTCGTTTTTGAACGCCAAAGACCGAGAGAGCACCGCCCTTCTAGAGATAAGGTGTTCCTGCCTAACCTGTTTCGACCAGCCGTGGGTTTGTCAGCCACCGCCACCAGCACTTCCCCGTGACAGAACAGCGCCGTCCCCTATGTGCAACACTTTCCCCCACTGGCATCGAGCCATAACACGCGTGCACCCGCCTTATGCTGAACAGCACGTGGGCGCATCAGTGGCGCTAGTCGCTGACCGAAACCCAGTCGGGTGAATCGTCCAGTTGAGCGCGGATGAAATCGAACACGGATACACCGCCATTAATGCCAACGCCAGACGTGGCCTCGGGGTCTCGCTGAACGTAAGTGTGTGTGCTGCCGTCAACTACCCAGCTGCGGACCCTGTCGGGATGACGCACTTCCATATCTGCCAGCTCAGGAATCAAAGCGGCCTCATGAGCCGGCCCGCCGATTTGCAGAAAACCCAAAGCAATAACTGAATCCTGCTTGGAAGAAAGGTAAGAACGCCTTGTCAGAGTATCGACGTCTAGCTGCCAGCTTTGGTAGTCACTGAGATGGCCGTCTTCACCCAAGCATGGCAAGCCAGAGCAATCCTCCGGGATAAAAGCGCTTTGGTTCCAATCACTCATCAACAACATCAGGTAGCTCTGATCGTCTGGAATACCGATCCCGACGCCGGAATCATTGACCAGTTCGATGGGGACGTCTGGGTACAGGTGCCGCACCAAGGGGAGCGCGAATGTCGTGCCATAGGCTCCAGCGCTAGCCCCTGTCAGCAGGATGCGGCTGGGGGACGGAAACGCATTGACGGCCACATCCAACGAAGCGGAGAGGTTATGCAGACCCCTTTGACGAGTCTCGGGCGTGCCATCGCCATCATAGTCGTTGTCCGCGTCACTGGCATGCAGGCCGCCATCGCAATAGGGCAAATAGACCTGATTCCAGCTTTTAACCGGGTTATCCTCGCGAGCGGGGTCAAGAATTCCGACCTGCGGAATACCCGACTCGGCTGACTCCGTCGCCGAGCAGAGAGTTGACCAGCACGCGCCTCCCCCTTGCAAAAAAATCACCAACTCGTCTGACCCTTGGTTAAACGTGCCCATGCGATACTCAGAGCCATCCAGGCACAGGGGCCCATCGCCGGCACCAAAGGTATGGGCGACCACCCCGCTCTCCAATGTCTCGGAGGTCATGGGCGTGTACAGCCCGAGGTAGCGCGCGATGCCACTGTCGATCAGCTCAGCGAAGGGCTCCCCACCGCCGTCGACACCGCCTGAGCCGCTATCTCCGCTGTTCGAGTTATTACTGCTGTCAGAGCAAGCCCCCACTAACGCTGCGAGGCACAGGGTCGATGCGAGGCGCACCCACGCAACGTGAGAGGCCTTGCGCACCATTTTGGTAGTTTTTTTCATAGTGCAGAGGCCCTTTTCGAAAATATACGGTTAAAAGAAGCGATGGATGACGCACAATCACTGGGAGAATAGGACCCTTACGCTCTGAATAGTTCCGTGGATCACCCCAAAAAGGGGTAAATATTCACTTAAAGCCTCCAGTGCTGCAGTGCTTCGGGCATAACCATGCGTTCAGCGCTTTGCTGCCCCCGTCGCAATCCAGCCTTGGAGTGCCCAGAGGCGGGCCCATCACCGCCCCCATTGGCTGTTATCCAACGAGCGCAAATATTATCACTATCGAAGCAATGCTGCCTATGAATCGCGCGCGAGCACTAGCTATACTCCACCTCGATGCGTGCGCACAGCGACACCACGAGTGTTAATCGCACAGAGGCCTTTGCGGCCCGTACACGGTAGCCACGTCACGCTTTGTACTGGTTACTTTTTATCCAACCCCTTTCGGCGGAACTCATCCATGAATCGCAAACTACTCATTACTGTTCACATGTATCTTGCCGCGTTCTTTGCACCCGCAGTGTTGCTTGTCGCGATCTCAGGCGGTCTTTATTTACTGGGCATCAAAGGCGAGGTGACGCAAGCCGTCATTTTTCAGAGTGATGAAATCACGATCGATAGCGACTCAGCCGCGCTTGGGGCGGAGGTAGCGAACCTGCTATCCATCGCCGGAGTAACATCATACGATTTCGACTATGTAAAGGTGAAAGGGACCAGCCTTTACACTCGCCCAACCTCTTCCGACCACTACGTCATTAAAATCAAGCCAGGCCACCTTGACGTTATACACGCACAACCCGATCTTCAGAGCCGATTGATCGAGTTACATAAGGGCCATGGTCCCGCGGCGTTCAAAACGTTTCAGCAAGTTTTTGCCCTTGGGCTGGTGATTATTATCCTGTCCGGACTGTGGCTCGGACTATCCGCCGCACGTCTTCGGAGGTCTACCCTGATGACACTCAGTGCGGGGGCTGTAGTTTTCGGGCTGCTGTTACTTTAAGCCAAGCCGGTCACTGCGCGGGCCCGCATCTCTCAACCTTAGAGGGGCCAATCGAGTCAAAAAAGCGATCGTCACCGCGCCGACTCACAGCAGCACACTCGCCGAATCAGCTAGGCACGCCGGGGGTGCATCGAACAATGCGTTGTGATTGATCGCCATACCTGCACTGACCCTGCCCGCTGTTCTGCGCTGACTTGCCAGCGCCGAAATCCCTTGAATCGAGTCTCTCTTTTAATTACTGTATGTACATACAGTAATCGGTACAGGCTCACACATTGGACGTTCTCCAAAAATTAGAGATTCTGGCGGATGCCGCAAAGTATGATGCGTCGTGCGCCAGCAGCGGAACAGAGTCTCGTAATTCCCTCAAAAATCAAGGTATCGGGTCAACAAGCCCCGGCATGGGTATCTGCCACAGTTACACCCCTGATGGAAGATGCATTTCTCTACTAAAAATTTTACTCACCAACTTCTGTCTGTATGAATGCGCGTACTGCGTTAATCGCACATCCAGCAACGTCCCGAGGGCGCGTTTCTCTATTGATGAGGTGGTTAACCTGACCATGGAGTTCTACAAACGAAACTACATCGAAGGCTTGTTCCTCAGCTCAGGCATCATAAAAAGCGCCGACTACACAATGGAGCAGGTGGTGGCAGTTGCGCGAAAGCTCAGGCTCGAGCATCGCTTTGGTGGATACATACATCTTAAAACCATACCTGAAGCCTCACCCGAATTGCTCGCCGAAGCCGGCCTCTATGCTGATCGACTGAGTATAAACGTGGAACTGCCCTCCGAGACCTCTCTAAAACGCCTCGCGCCCGAGAAAAACGCACAGTCTATCGTGCGATCAATGGCTAATCTGAGCAGCGGAATTGAAGAATACAAAGAATCCAAAAAACTGGCCCGCAAGAAGGCAAACAAGAAACTCATTGCGCCTAAATTTTCCCCCAGTGGCCAGAGCACGCAAATGATCGTAGGTGCGGATACATCCAATGATGCGATTATTCTGCGCAAGGCAAGCCAGCTGTACCAATCGTTTAAGATGAAACGGGTTTATTATTCGGCGTTTAGCCCGATACCCGATGCATCATCAGAACTGCCGTTAAAGTCTCCGCCATTAGTCAGGGAGCACCGCCTGTATCAAGCCGACTGGCTGCTTCGCTTCTACGGTTATGGTATTGATGAGCTGACTGACGTGACCAATGACAGCCCCTCACCTGGAATGCTATCTCTTGATGTCGACCCCAAGCTGGCCTGGGCCATTCGCCATCGAGATGCGTTTCCGGTCGATCTCAACCGCGCCGATTTCGAGACAATATTGCGCGTTCCCGGCATAGGCGTCATCAACGCTCGTCGGCTGGTCGCGCAACGCAAGGTAGCGGCACTTCGCTATCAAGATCTGAGTAAACTTCGCTTGCCCATCGAAAAACTGAAATATTTTGTTACAACAATAGACCATCACCCTAAACCCACCCAATTAGACGCGGCCAATTTTTCGAGCTTGTTTATTGCGCAAAAAAGTCAGCAAATGAACCTTTTTGAATGAGCAAGGCCTATGTATTCCTTTTCTGTCACTGACTTCGATGGCTGGCGAACAATCGCCCGGACATTGTTACAGGCCAACGTAGCGCCTTCAAACGTGAGCTGGCAGCCTCCGGAACAACAGGGCCTCTTTTCGCCAAGCTCTCTGGAGGCCATCATTGATCCTGCAAAACCAGTGAGCAGCAGTGGCACCCACACGATACCGCGAGAGTTCCTGCAGCGCGCTAAACAGGCAGCCTGCTTTTCAGACATAAAAGACTCCGCAAGAAAATGGTCAATCCTGTATTCCTTGCTGTGGCGCATCGTGAACGATGGGAAAGAAACGCTACTTTTGACCTCTGACCCGGAAGTGCGTTACCTGGACAGCATGTGTAAAGCGGTCAGTCGTGACAAGCACAAAATGAAAGCGTTCGTGCGCTTTCAGCAGGTAGTGAACCACGACGTTGAGGTTGTCAGTCCAGAATCCGCAGAGGGTAATGCTGAATATTACGTGGCATGGTTCGAACCCTCGCACGCCATAATCGAATCGGTTGCGCCGTTTTTCGTTAAGCGTTTCACCGGGATGAGCTGGTCAATTCTGACCCCCGGTGGTTGCGCCCATTGGGATACGGCACAACTCACCCTATCGGAAGGAGTAGTGAAGCCTGACATCGATACTGATGCGTTTGACATTTTTTGGAAGGCTTACTATCGCAATATCTTCAACCCTGCACGCTTGAAAGAACAGGCGATGAGAAGCGAAATGCCCAAAAAATATTGGCAATACCTGCCGGAGGCGACCTGTATTAAAAACTTGACCAGAGGCGCAGCCGCAATTACTGCGCAAATGATTGATGCGCCAGCGACCAATAGCAATCGCGCCCGTGACAAATCCCAAGCGGTCGCTCAGTTTCAAGACACGCTGCGGCTAAACAATCGCATCGACCAGACTACGGGCACCTCCACTGACAAACCGCGATAAACAACGGTATGTTGTTTATCGGCTCGCACAAGCCAGCTCCGCTTGGGTATTGAGTTACCCTGCCTCCCCCCGATTATTGATACGTGAACCCACAGCCATGAGCTGACACTGCACCAATATACCCCGGCTGCCCGCTGCCCGCTGCTACCAAACCAGACTCATCGCAAGCTTTTCGACACACATTAGCGCTTGTTGTCTGCTCATTCAGGACGAATCTGATTAGTCTTGCGTTTTTCTGGATGTCATACTGCCCCCATGCAATTTTTCATGACGTCGCCAAAAAAGGAGTCGCTGTGCTGAAAAATCTGTCCAAGCTGACTGCTGCCGCAATCATCACCCTGGTGCTGTCGGCCGTCTTGCTGGCGCGCACCATCGGTGCAGGCTTGAATGGCATGAACCTGCAGAACGGGGATTGGGTGACCAGCACCGCTACAGGCACGAAAGACGCCAACATCCTGTTAAAAGCAGGGGTAGCGCTGGGTGGTTTGCTGGCATCGGCTCAAGAAGACTCGATGTATTACCGTCTCAGTGCAATAAACGGTGAACCGTTGCGCCTGAATTGTCGCTACCGCATCGAAGGCAGGGACTATGACGCAAACTGGTGGAGCGTCACCGCCTACGGCTGGGACAATTACCTGATGCCCAATTCACAGAGACGCTATTCTTTCAACAATGAAAATCTGATACGCAAGGTCGATGGCAGCTGGGTAATTACGGTTGCGGCAACCGAACAGCCGGGCAACTGGTTGCCAATTGGGCCCGCCGGAGCACCCGCATGGCGTAAGTCTACCAGTCACGACTTCGACTTATTGTTGCGCCTGTATACGCCAGGGGAGGCGTATCTGAACACACCAAGGTCCGCGCCACTGCCCAGGGTGACCCGGGAGGACTGCCAATGAAACTGTTGCAATGGTTGCTCGGTATTGTCGTCTGCGCGTGGGCAGGCCAATACGTGCTGGCGCTGCTATTGCCTTACCTGGCGATGGAAGCACTCTACTTCCTTGGTGATAAGCGACAGGGACACAACCAGCTGGTGGTAGCAGCGGTGCCCGACGAGAACTCCCGCCACGTGGTGCGTCCCAGCCCTGACCTGCTCTATGCCAGCTGCATCTATAATCTAAAAGAAGGTGCGCTGACGATAGAGGCGCCAGTCCCTGCGCGCTACTGGTCCATGCAGTTCTACCAGATGAACACGGACAACTATGCCGGAATCACCAACCAGCGCGCCGAGCGAGACCGGGTCGGAAGCATAGCCAATGTGACCCTGATAAGCGCCGATCAATCACCTGAGAACTATGAAGGTGACGTCATACAGTCACCCACGTCACGGGGCGTGGTGCTATTGCGCGCATCGGCGATGGGAGATCGATCACAACAGCAAGCCGCCCTGGACGCCAGCATCTGCCGACCGGCCGACCCCTAAAAAGCCAACGCATCAACGGGCTGCTTTTTACGGCAGCTGGGCATTTACCCAGTGGCTAGTTTGGTCGACCAACGATACGGCTTTTCATCACTGACGGTAATTCCGTATTCTCTCGGATTATGCTTTGCCACTCGGCAGGAATGATTGCAATCACACGAGATGTCTGTCGATGCCTGTGGCAACCGGCCGCGTTGTTCTCTACCCGCACACCCATTCAGACAATGTAGGCTGACACGTGATCGCCACCTACTGCACGCCGAAAATACCCTTGAACAGGAAGAAAAATAAAATCGCCAGACCTGCGCCAGCCGGTAACGTAATCACCCAGGAGGCGAAGATATTACCGATGACGCCGATATTCAGCGCACCGATACCCCGGGCGAAGCCAACGCCCAGCACCGCTCCCACCAGCGTATGGGTAGTCGATATAGGCAGCCCCGTGCCCGACGCAATCACCACCGTAGCAGAGGCACCCAATTCAGCGGCAAAACCCCGACTGGGCGTCAGTTCAGTGATTTTCTTACCCACCGTCACAATCACGCGCCAGCCGTAGGTGGCCAGGCCCACCACGATGCCAACCGCGCCGACCAGTAAGATCCACCAGGGTACCGCGGACTTGGCCGCGATTTCTCCGCCAGATTGCACAGTGCTTGCAACCGCAGCGAGGGGGCCTACCGCATTGGCCACATCATTGGAGCCATGAGCAAAGGCCATGGCGCAGGCGGTGAAGATCATCAATACGCCGAACACCTTTTCTACCGAGGCAAACCGCTGTGTGCCACCGGTGACCTCCTTGATGTTGCGTATCATTAAGGTACCGAGGGCGGCCACCAGCAGCCCCACACCGGCAGAGATGGGTATCGCGTTCGCAAAGGTACTACCGAGGCCCAGATCCAGATCCAGGCCGACGTGTTTGAGCCCCTTCAGCAGAGTGACCATGGAAATCATAAATCCCACCATCCACATGTAGACGGGGATATACTTCTTGGCCCGACGGAAGGGGTCTTCAGTATCGAGGATGAGGGCCTTAACGCTCATAAAAAGGCCGAAGGAAATAGTGCCGGCCAGCAGTGGAGACACGATCCAGCTCGCCACAATGGTACCGACCTTACCCCAATTCACCGCATCGGCAGATATGCCCACAGCGGAAAAACCAACGATGGCGCCGACAATAGAGTGGGTAGTGGAAACCGGCCACCCCTTGATACTCGCTATCATCAGCCAGGTGCCCGCCGCGAGAAGTGCGGAGAGCATTCCGTAGACCATGAGCTCCGGGTTGTCGTCCATGATTGACGGGTCGATGATGCCCTTCCGAATCGTCGAGGTGACCTCGCCACCGGCGAGATATGCCCCCAAAAATTCGAACAGCATAGCCACCAGAATGGCCTGTTTTAGCGTCAGTGCACCCGAACCCACCGACGTGCCCATCGCATTCGCCACGTCGTTGGCGCCAATCCCCCAGGCCATAAAAAAACCAAAAAGGCAGGCCATGATCAAGAAAATAGTCCCGTATTGGGCGATGATCTCCATACTGGCTCCCTACTTGGCCATGAGTATTTGCAGTCGATCGCCGGCAGCTTCAGCATCGTCTGCTACCGTGCAAACCAAAGATATGATCTGGTAGAGAAACATCACTTCCACCGGCGGAAGATCTTTTTCCAATTTGAACAGCGCCGAGCGCATCTTGATCGCCATTTTGTCAGACGCCCGTTCGAGTTTATCGAGTGTCTTGAGCATGTCCTCTACACGGCGCACTTCTTCCTGCCCGGTAAATCCAACCGCCAGTAATTCATCCAGTTCCTGAATCGCGCTGAGTGCCTGAGCAGAGGTTGCCGCAGAAGCCTCGGCCAGCTCGATGGCCGCATCCTGAAGCTTCTCGGGAAATCGAATGCTACGGCCGATCACCAATCCCGCGATATCCTTGGCGGTATTGGCAACATGGTCCTGAATGCCGACCAGCGTCAATAAATCGGAACGGGGTACTGGCAGGAACAGGTTATTCGGTAAATGCTTTCGCACGGAGCGCTTCATTTTATCTGCCGCAGATTCCGCGGAGACAATGTCTTTGTGCACCTGCTTGGCGGAGTCCCAGTCATCGGCAGCCATGGCCCGAAACAGCGCTGGCAATAGTTGTGCCGCCTCGTCTGCCAGCGCCATATGTTCCTGAATGGGGCCGATCGGTGACCGTCCAAACAGGTTGCCAAGAGGGCTTAAAATTGCCATAAAATTTGATCTCGCTTCTCAGATTGTCGCAAGTGTAGGGACAAATACTGCCATTGTCACGGTGCTGATACGTTAACTCACGCTAGTGGTCTAATTCGACACAGATTGGGTTTTATACGCCTGAAATTCGCCTCAATACGCCACTTCTTGCCTTATTCTTCTACAACGCCTGCGGCTCATTCCCACTTTTGCGAAAAAAGGTTCACCGGTTAGTGATGCCTAACCCGCTATTCCCCACAAATCCTCACCACGTGCCCAGCTTGCATGAAAGCCCGAGGGAACCCTCTGTGGCAACTGCACCCTGCAAATGGGCCCCACGGTAATATCGCGCGCATCGAACACTAGGCATTCTGATTGCCAGGTGTTTGAATCGGTAACAATGGTGGTCAGGTAGCCATCATCTTCTTCGCTGCTGCGGTTCGCGCCGGGTTTGGGCGCGTAAACTGTTTCACTGCCAAATACACCCGTGCCATAGTCCCACTGAGTGCTCTGCCCGGTTTCGTTGTTGTACTTAACGAGGCCGGTGAAACGCAGCGTGTGGCCACCCTCACTGAGCAAGGGTATGCGTTGGTGATACGCATATTTTGATTTCACACCGTGGAATACCGGGTTGGTCTTGTTGAACTCGGTGTTGAGATCATCAATGTCGCCCTCACGTACTTCACCGGTTACCCGATTAAAGCGCCAGCGATAGTTATTAGCCTCGAGGCGCATATAGGCAAGCATGTGAGCTAACTCGCCATCGCCTGCCTGAGCATCGGGCATCGGATTAGTAGACCGGCATCCGTCCATCACTACCCAATCGCCTGCTTCCCAACAATTACTCACGTGCAATATGTAGCAAGGTTCACACTCGAACCAGCGCACATCTCCGGTGTTACCGCAGCGCGGGATAATACCGAATCGAGTGGGTATGTCCTGATGAAATGTAAGCACCCTCAGCTTGTGACGGCGCAGCACTTCAAGATCATGAAAAAATGGGAGGTCATGCAAAATCGCGTAGTGGGTAGTAAACCCGATGTCATGGGGCAATCGAGGGCCCGGTAATTCTATCGGTACCTCGTGTAACACATTTCCGGCGGCGTCGGCCACACCGAAGGTGAGATAAGGCAACTCGTCGCCGTAGTCAAAAAACAGCAATTCACCTGTTGCCCAATCAACTTTAGAGTGCGCCGAGAGGCGACGCCGGCGGCGCCCCTCCAAGGTAAAAGACCCCTTACTCTCCAGAGTGCGACCGTCGAGCAAAAAAGGATTGCCCGCGTTGTACCAGAGCGTTACCAAATCGCCCTTGTAACAGAACACATCGGTGTTAGAGGTATCCTTTATACCAAATTCAGACACGCCGTAATCAAACGGGCCCATCACGCCGGGAGAAACGGAATGACCCTGCTGCTGCTCCGCTAACAGCGCATCTGTTCTGACCAGTCGGTTGCGATAGGAGGCCTTGCCATCTCTAAAATAGACAGCGTGTACCATGCCATCTCCGTCGAAGGGGTGGTAACGGTTTTTGGGCTGGAATACGGGATTAGGGCCATTGCGCAGATAAGCACCCTCCAGATCGAGGGGGAGCTCACCCTCGATAGGGAGATTTTCCGCAGCTATCTCGTGGCGAGCAGGCGCATAGACACCATGCAGATAGGGGTTGTCCAGTTGATAAATCCAGGGGGGGGTATCATCAAATTCCGTCACGCCACCGAGACAGCGTTCGGTACTGTCAAAATTAACGGGACCCTTTGCTGCTTTCATGGGGGACTGGTCTCACCTTAGCCTGATTGCCCAGCATTCAGTGTAACCTCTACCGGATACTGACAAGCAACCTTATTTTGACTGGAACGTCGGATTTGCAGACAGAAAAACACCGGGTGAGGTGCGAACGCAGTGTCTGATGGGACCTTTCTGGTCAACAACTTCAGCGTTGTATCGTATCGGCCGATGAAACCAGGGGCGTATTATCATAGGTATCCAGCTGGGCCCTTCGCTGCCCCAATTTCTGACACCCAATTTGGTTGCTTTTCAAGTCGAAAATTTCGACTTGAAACCAACTGGCGATGCCCAGGAAGACATAAATAATATTCTTGAGGTGGCGTAGAAACAAGCACATAAAGCAATCACAACGACCGGGGCCACGCGGCCCCGTTTTCTTGTTCGACTTTTGGGTTTGATTTGTTCTGCCGGTGTGCAACTTTTTTAGTCTCTCAAAACCCTCGAGTGCTCACATTTTGGGGGACAACACGCTAGGCAGCGGGTGAGTACATTCGATACCCCATGACCGGTGATTATCAGGCTACCGGCACTGTCTCTTCCAGTGGCGCACTGGACGGACATTCCCATGGAGCCCAGCGACGACGCAGGTGCACAGACCTGCAGAGGGGACTGACGCAGTCGGGAGATGCGGTATCTACTCCGTCCCCTGCTACTGTGAATCCGACCAAGAACGGTAGAACACCAAAGCAGACATAAGCGCGGCCAAAGATCCATAAAATTGCCACATTGCCACTGGCACCGCAGTGGGTGGCGTTGGCGGAGGGGTTGGTGGAGTTGACCGTATGATCTGAATGGTAGCGCCGACTGGGCCGCCTACCGAATACTTGCTGTTGGGCAGTGAGACAGCACCAATAATGCAATCACCCTCCTCCAGCATCGTCACTTCTATTGTGCCCTGCACGGGTATTGTACAGACAGCGGGTGTACTCGATGCGTACAATATCAGCGGCTGCGGATCCTCCGGTGTGCGCGTAGTGGTCGCCGGAGGAGACAACGAAAACGTCCCCCCCTGAACTAAAAGCTCCTGATCCTGAGGATCGAAAGACAGTCCGGGATTCAGTGGCACCCCCGGGCCGATGACGGCCAGTTGCAAAATCGATTGCGTCACTGGCTCTGCCGGGAGATAGGCGCTATTGCCAGCCTGTGATGCCTCAATTTGACAGACCCCGACTTTGACCATGGTAATGCTTGTGTCCGAAATGGTGCAGACATCGGGTGTTAACGACATGTAAGTGACTGGCAAGCCCGATGTTGCCGTAGCCTCCGGGGACAGTGGATAGTTTCCCCCGGATACGAAGTCTTGGAATAAAGGATTCTGTGCCGGGAAATCAATCACTTGCGCCAGCGTTCCTGGTGCGACGTCATACAACAGGCGGAACGTTGGGCTGCTCTCAACGACCCAGCTCAGACCATCAGCACTGGACAGAATGACTCCTTCGTCGCCCACCGCCACGTACTGGCCCGACCCATCATAGGCGACCCCCCAAAGATCATAGGTCGTTCCACTTGATCTTGGCGCCCAGGTAACCCCATCGATGCTGGATAAAATGGTGCCCTCCCTGCCCACTGCGACATACAAATCAGATCCGTTGTAAACAATGCCGCGCAAATCAACGGCAGTCTGACCTGATTGCGAGTCCCACACACGCGACACCGGGTCCGCACTGGTTAGGATGGTGCCCTTATCTCCAACGGCCACCCATTGGGAATCACCGTAGGTGATTCCATAGAGCCCCTCAGGATTTAGGGGGGTTGGTGGCTCTTGTGTCCATGCGACGGCGTCAGGACTAGTCAGTATCCTCGCTGCGAGACCAGAGTCGCCTGAGATCGCGAATAACGCAGACCGGTCATAGGCGACGTCAAATAGAGTGAATGAGAACCTGCCGTTCACAGATGTCCACTCAGCGCCATCTGGACTTGTGATGATACGCCCTTGGCCTCCGGTCACTATCCATTGACCATCCGCGTATCCGGTTCCCCACAGAGCGTCAGTGTTACCGCTCGATTGGACCGACCAGTTCTGCGCATCCGCGCTCAGGATGACGGTGCCAGCCTGACCGGAACCGACCCAGGAACCCTGCCCGTCGAACGCGAGGCCTCGCAGCGTTTCTTCCGTGGGGCTGTCCACTTCGACCCAATTGATACCATCTTGGCTATTAAGAATGGTACCTCTCTCGCCAACCGCTACCCAGCCATTAGCGAAGGACGCCGGACTCGCTGCCACAATCATCACAGCGAAAGCGAAAACGGCAATTTTAAGCAGTCTCTGTTTTAATACGGGCATAAATACATGTCCTAATAAGGCCTCTTACTCAGATTTCCGCTCGCCAGCATACCCATCACCTCATTCATTACGCGACCGGCATTCCCGCACGACTGATCTGTTGTTGCGAGTCATCGCTCTCGTCGCTTCAATGCAAAACAAAAAACTACCGAGCGTATCGACGCAATCATAAAGAACTGATGATAGCCACAATGATGCAGATAGCACAGACTTTCGTGCCCGATTCTAGCAACTGCATGGCCAACCTTAAAGCCACAAATTGACTTTAGAATCTAGCACGCGGAGGAGAATGCACCACGTTCACTCTGCGTAACGCTTGCGCTTGTACGTCACTCCTTAACTGCGTGGGCCCCTCTGTAGACTTGTGTTCGCTCAGGCAACGAACGTCGTCAAATCCAAAAGTGAATGACTACCGTAATCTTGTGATACCTTTGCCGTAGTTTAGATTTACTCAAGCAATGATAGCGGCCAAATCTGGAGCAACCTCATGAAACTCACCATTACTCAATTCGCCGCATTAACAGACGCTGCTGACGTCACTATTCACTCCCTTGAGCAAGCGCTTTACCAGGTAACAGTCGCCCTGCCCTCCGGACCTCATCTAGTAGTGGACAAAAAGGGTAAAACCATCCGCAGTCGAAATCTACAAGGCATGCGAGAGATGCTCCAGACACTGCCGGTTCGCTCGATTACCCTGCGGCATGAGTCGGCTTACGACGAGATGATCGGGCAGCCCATCAGAGAATCCAGTAACGCGCTGGAAGTCAAACTGTCTCATGATCTCTATCCGGAGCCAATCGTTCACTGAATGACCACTGTTTTCTTATATGATTTACCACCTGCCCATTCTTAAATTCACTGCACGGTTCTGTATGCTCGCTGTGCTGTTGATTACCGCGATACTGGATGTTATCGCACAGGAAGCAGGTAGCGACATCTATGTTTATAGCCAGCACAGTCGCGATGGAACCGGGAAATTTTACATGGGCAGGGAAATCGCGCAGGTGATGGGGCACCGCGGCGCCAGCTGGCTGCAAAGACCTGAGCGAGAGAAGAAGGAAAGGACAGATCTCCTTCTTAGCCTGTTAGAACTAAGGCGCGGCGACATCGTTGCCGACATCGGAGCAGGAACCGGGTACTTCACACTCCCTATGGCCGCAATTGTAGGCCCGACCGGGCAGGTATTGGCTGTAGATATACAACCCGAAATGCTTGCCATCATCAAAGAGAGGGCACAGGCAGAGAATGTAGACAATATTGTTCCAGTGCTTGCGAGCGAGCTCGATCCAATGCTTCCTGACAATACGGTTGACGTTGTGCTCATGGTCGATGCTTACCATGAGTTTTCGTATCCGCGCGAGGTCATGATACGCGCCGTAAGCGCTCTGACCGAGAACGGGCGAATTATACTGGTAGAATATCGAGCGGAAGATGACACCGTTCCGATCAAACGCTTGCACAAGATGAGCATCGCTCAAGCCAGACGAGAGATGTCCGCTGTCGGCCTCGTACTAGATAAAATATACGATCCTCTGCCGTGGCAACATATAATGGTATTTCGTCATCAGTAAATTGCCGCGCCAGCAACATACTGGGTGCGTGTGTATAACACGTAACGTCGCTGGCAGAATTTTGGGATAGTGTCCGTCATAATCTCTGTGAACATATTTTCAGGCAACAATAAAGCAGAACGCTGTAACTGAAAGCACTAAAACGCATGCCAGTCTGCGTTGCTCGTAAACGTATCCGATTAAAATACGCCTGCTTCGCGCCCATTTCTCCTCCAGTACCGCTTACACTGTCACCGTGTCCTGACAGTATTGCGGCACATTCAGGCGAGGAGAGACCTTAACGTCTATTCTTGCGCGGCCAGTATGCCAGCCATACACATTAAAAGGGCATATAGCGTGAACAATATGCAGATCAATATCGCAGAGCACGGCAGTGGCGCGGTACCGATAATTCTTATTCACGGCTTTACGTGCAGCCTTTCTGACTGGAGCCATCAGGTGTCCAGCCTGTCGACCCGTTACCGCTGCATGGCCGTCGATCTACCTGGCCATGGTAGATCGCCTCCTCCGCGACAAGCGACTATCGAAACGCTGGCACACTCTGTTAATCATATGCTTGATGATCTCGGATTAGATACAGTAGTGCTTGCAGGACACAGCATGGGCTGCCGCATAATCTCGGAGATGACGAACCAATCACGCCACCGCGTTCGTGGCCTCGTTTACATCGATGGCAGCATTGTCGCAGACGGAGACGTCGACGCTGCAGTAAGTCGCTCTATTGAGACAGTTGAGCGTCTCGGCATGCCTCAATTTCTCGATAGGTTCTATCACGGTTTTTTCACCGAGAATACACCCCCAGCCATCAGGGAGTCGGTCTGGGCACATTTTGCTTCAATCGATCTAAACTTTGCAAAAGAGCTCTGGCTCAATATGGTTCGCTGGGACGCCTCACAATCGAGGTCAGTGCTGGCTACCATTGATGTACCCGCATTAGTGATACAGTCAACGTTTCTTAACTCCGACCTAAAGCGAATTTCACTATCGCCGGGACAATCGTCAACATGGGTAGACGAGGTATCAAAAGCGGTGGGTGATGTAACCGTTCAAATCATCGAAGGGGTCGGTCATTTTCCGATGCTTGAAGCACCTGAGCAGACGAATGAGGCGATACACCAATTTATGCAGCACATCCGTTGAGCGGCGAACAATGCAGCGACACAGCATGGCAGTAGACGGCGTATTATCAGCCAGTGAGGGGTAAAAAGCCGTATTGATTAATTTGACCGGAGATAAACACGACAGCGCGCACATTTGTTCTATACTTGAAAACATGACCTGACACGTATGGCCAATCGCCCGAGGCCACGCGTTTTTCTCGATGGGCAAAACTTCGGAGAAGATCATGAAGATACGTTATATTACAACTGCAGCAGCTCTGTTGATTGCAATGAACCCTGCTACGGCAGACGACTCCATCACTGAGGCTGAAATAACCACAGCTCAGGAAGGCTGGTGTAACGCACTCGTCGAGATCAGCGCTACCAACGCAAAAAGCGGCCAAGCGGCGGCCAAGGCGCTTGCCGAATCTGTCATCGACTCCGCTTACGCCTATCAAATGGGACCCGTTCTGTTCAAACCGACCCTCACTGTCAATCCGCAAACTTTCCGCACCACGCGTGAGGGCGCACTCGCATACTTCGTCGGCGGTGATCCAGCGTACCCTAACGACACCGGTTTCGCGTTGAATGACTGGACGGCATGCGAAGACGATAATGCCGCTATTTTTATCTCGGGAAATACTGCGAGCACCATGGGTAAGGTTCACTTCACCGATAGTAAAGGCAACGTTACAACGGTGGACAAAACCTGGCAGTTCGTAAAGGATGACGAAGGACAACTCCGCATTGTAGTCCACCATTCATCGCTAGAGCACACAGCTGACTAGCGACTCGGCGAACCTGCCTGAGCTCTCAGTCTTGCCCGCAATAGGGGTTGCGGTCTCGCGGGCACAGGCAGATCCGGAATCGTACGGCCTGTTCGGACACACTCTTTACCATTGAATTGCCATTATTAAATAGAGCGTCTGTTCGAGATACCTTTTTCATTTCCAGACTTTGCATTCAGATAAGATGTGTAAACGACCCTGTTATGGCTTCTCAACAAATACCCGCCATGCCACTGCAGATAACGTTGCTCAAACAAACTAAGCCACACCACAATCCTTGTGCATCTGATCGTTAATTTAGCTGACTAGAGGCAGGCGCGCTAATATTACACGCTACTGTCGACGTGCCAGCCACCATTGCGCGTCGCTTGCTCGAGTCATAACAGTAAACAATAACGATTGCCGTTGCGGAACTTTTTAACGCATTATCCTGTGAGCCACTAAGTATCGGCGCGTGGTACCTCATAACATTTAGACGGTCATCAAAACCCTTTTGGAATTTTGTTAAATAGGAAAAGAATTCCAAGCGTGAAAAATAGCAACAAGGCTAGAAGAAGATAACTTTCGGAATAACCCCAGCGCTCCGACACCATGCCAAATAATTTAGAGCCGAGAGACAGGCCCAAATTCGCTGCTGACATATACACGGCAAACTGCGTCGCAGACACACGCTTGGCGCAAATGCTCATGGCGATGGAAATCACGCAGACCATTGCCACGGGGTCAAGTAAAACCCAAATAGACAGCATTACGAGAACATAGGTTTCTTCACGCCAGAGGTGTTCGGTTTGAGCCAGAATCAGAGCATGCGCGAAAACGACCGCAGTCGTTATAATCGACATTTTTTTTACGCCAAATTTGTCAATAAAAGGGCCCAACCCCAATGCCACAAATGCACCGAGTAAGCCCATAGTCGCAACAAGATTCGACCACTCAGCCGTAGACAGACCAAACAAGCGCACTGCGGCAATTGGCATGAGCGCGTCGCCATAGCCGTTAACCAGTCCGTGAAAAAAAAGAATCAGAAAAACCGTTAGGCTTGTCCGACTCCAGAGCACATCGTTTAAGGACGTGACCAGCGAGGCAATCGAGCTTTTTTCGGGAATCGAACCCGCATGCTCGCCAGCGCTCCATGGGAATCGCTTTTCACCCTTCCTTTCAGTAACAAAGAAAAATCCCAAAAAAATAATCGAGCAAACCGAAGCGCCCACCACCGCCGTCAAACCAAGGCCGAATGATGAAAGCATCACGCCACTAGCCGCAGCTGCGGATGCCCAGCCAATAGCTTTGCCAAAGCTCATAAACGCATTCACTTTTCCCTGCTCTTGTTCCGGTACAAGGTCGATGGCCATGCCGTCGACAGCTACATCTTGAGTCGCGGCAAATCCTTGAACAACGGCGGCTAGAATCGTTAGCAGAGTGAATTGTGTCAGGGGATCGTCGATAATCACCAGTGAACACATTGCGAGTGTCATACCGAGCTGTGCAGCTAAAATCCAGGGCCGTCGCAATCCCATAGCAGGAAATTGAAAGCGATCCATCAAGGGGCCGGTTGTCAGCTTAAAGACCCAAGGCAATACGATGATCGCCAGATAGGATGCGATAGCCGATGCCGACATGCCCTGACTCGCCAGCCATGCTGGCATCGCTATGTTGAGCAAGCCTTTTGGGATACCTTGGGCAAAGTAAAGCAGACCACAAGTACTGTAGCGTAGGCTAGAACTCTGGGATAAATACACAATAGTCTCCTATAGCATTTATTTTAGGATAGGTATCAATAAACCACCGTGCGACATGATTATAAACTGCTCGAAGCGCATTATCTTGTCTTTATTGTATCGCCATCGCGCTATCTGCCCCGGGTAACACGCTTCAACGTCGAGCGTGATGCTCGCCACCCCCCTAGCTGCGTGCAAGGCTATATTCGCTTCAGCACCGTCGATGGGTGCGTCAAGAGAAATTTGGTCAGCGCTGCGCGAGGGAATGCGTTGAATAGATACGGGAGTGTTCTGCGACAAAAACGCACTGCGCTATTTTCTGGACAATGGGACGTCGCATTGGCGACGCTGGCGCCCCAGCCAAGAAAATGCTCTGGCGAGTTTTTCGTCGCTCACCAAGAGATCCAGACTACCGAAACTTTTTGCCAGCTCCATCTCTGAATAAGTAGAGTGGATGGCCGTATGACAATCGCGGCAAATGTAGACTCCCATCGCCAGTTCATGTTTCGAATAAAGACGTGTGAAACGACCACGTCGATGGACCTTCCTTGGAATGAGGTGATGAAAGCTGAGAGCGAGCTGACGGGAACAGCAGGGACACAAACCCACCGTTGCCCTGCGCCGCCTCCGCATCGAAATAGTGCTCGACTGATTAGTGGACAATGTCATCGTCGGCAGAAAACGTGTGCGCTACCTGCTGGGCGTGATCCAAAACTCGATCAGCCATCATGGTAGCGAACGGGTCCATACAAAAGCCCTGGAAAGCGGTCATGGACAGCAATAAAAAAACCTCTAGCAACTGATCCTCGCCATCCACCTGCTTTAGCTGACCCTGCACCTGCGTAAAAAAAGCATACGCTTCAGACTGACCAGAGCTTTCCAGATAAATGACCAAATCAGCGATCACCGCTGACATATCTTTTACTACTGTATCGATATCATCCATACGACACATACGCGGGCATACATCAGCCAGATCAGCCGGTAGTGCACTATCATCCCGGGCGCGATAACGGATTATTGCAGAGTTTCAATTCAATTCTGCGATGGCAGACTCAGGTCAGCTCCTAGATGGTAGCGGAAAAAGCGTGCCGCTATGGCTAAACAAGAGTCACCGCCATATTTCAAAGGTCGGACGCTTTATCCTAACTTACCAGTGTTGCCCTGCTCGGTTGCAAAAGCACCTCAATCGACTCTATTAGCAACTTTCTGCGATAAGGCTTCTGGATGAAACTGTCGTAATCTGTGTTCCAGCCGTCTAATTTATGTAGGGCTTCTTCCGGGTGACCGCTCGACATAATGACTGGCAACTCGCTGTAATTCTCTCTGATCTTGCCCCATGTCTGGACTCCGCTAAGTCCTGGCATGGTAATGTCCAAAATCACTAGACGCAGGGAGTCACCCATATTGTCGAGAGTAATAAGCGCTTCTTCCCCGCTTTCTGCAAGGTGGACATTGAATCCTGCAGAGACAAGATGCTTCTCAAGAATAGAGCGAATTCCTTCTTCATCATCAACTACCAATACGTCATTGTTAGAAAAATCGCCGGCGGGGTCGGATACCTCACCTTTCATATCGCTACAGATTGACTCGCTTTCTACCGGAAGCAAAAACGTGAACGTAGTGCCCTTTCCTTCCTCCGTCTCGATCTTAAGTTGCCCTTCATGGCTATCAAGGATACCGCGAGTTGCAGCCAGCCCAAGCCCACGTCCGGTGAATTTCGTCGTGAAGAAAGGATCAAATATTTTCGCTAATGTTTCCGGCGCCATTCCTGCGCCGTTGTCACTGACCGTGACGTGAACCATTTTTCCCCTAACTTCCCCGTGTTGGACGCGTGCACCTCGGTCGCTCCTTGTGCCCGGGAACCCGACACCCGTGCTGATTCTTATCTTGCCTGGCTCATCGGCTATGGCATCAACAGCATTGGTAATCAGGTTCATCAAGACCTGGCGAATTTGCGCTGATCCGCCACGCACCAGTGGGAGATCGTCCGTCAGGTCAAAATCAATCTCAATACTTTTCGGTATCGTAACTGAGATCAAACCGCTCACCTCACGAATAAGCGACGATAAATTGAGAGCCTCAGTCATATAGGTCGTCTCGCCGGCGTAGGCGAGTAACTGGCTTGTAAGCTCGGCGGCGTTCGTCGCGGCGACTTCGATGTCACCGAGTGTTGACTGCATTGGTGACCCTGCGTTGATGCTTTTACGAACGATCTCTGTATTTCCCAAAACAGTCATCAAAAGATTATTGAAGTCATGCGCGATTCCGCCTGCTAACAGGCCGAGTCCTTCGAGCTTCTGCGCTTGAATCATAGCCTGGGACTCTTGCCGAGCCTTGGTCACATCAGACATCCGCCAAGCGCGACCCTGAGTTCCTCGCTCCGTTTGAACAGACAGAGTGATTACTTCCAGAATCCTTCCATCATTCAAGTGAAAATCACACACCTCCGTTTTTGTAGATTCAAATTCGCCGCTCCCAGGCACCCACATCCGTTGCATTGTTCTGGGCTGCGGCTCACGAAGCTTCTCCTCCAAACACTGATGAAGATTTTTACCAAGACCACGTATCTCTCGTGTTGACATGCCCCACAGTCTTGCAAATGCTTCATTGAGATAACGAATATCACCGTTCTGATCTTTAAATAAAAGCCCTTCTCCCATCGCCAGATCAAGCGCCTCTAATAGAGCGAAATGCTCCTCCGATTCGTCTAACGCAGCCCGGAGAGCCGTTCGATCTCTAAGGCGCAAACACTTTCCAGCTTCATGTCCACGACTTTTCTCGACAGTGGAGACTTCGATAGCAACAATACTTTTCACACCTGCCGGTGAAGTGAATTCATGCTCCTTTAAGGTCGACTGCATTTTGCCAGCTCTTTCGAGCGAAAAAGAGGGGACCACACTGGAAAGTACGTCATCAATCGGCGCACCCGGAGTTAGTGTTCCGACACCAAACAGTTTATGAGCATTTTTATTGGCATAAAGAATCTGTCGATGCTGCGTGATAATTACGATCGGATCGGCGTCATGGTCGAGTACACTGGGAAGAGAGACCCGCTCAAGGACAAAAAGATCGCGGCGCTCTACGGCAAAGAGAAAGAGTAGGCAGCTGAACGCATATCCTAACGCCGTAGGATCGTACGATAGCGGCACCGGACTGAACACGTAGACCATGTTCATAGACATTGGAACCGCTACGGCAGCCACCAGAAAACGGCACTGCGCGCGTATAGTTGGATCCTCCGCAGCAAAGCCTTCAGATGCGTGAACAAAAACCGCAGCAAGAAGCGCGAAATAATTCACCGCGGCCGTGACATACCAGAGAGGCCCGTACTCGCTTCTCATGAACGGCCTTATCTCTATAAACTGGTGGTGCCAGGGGTTTGTTATCAACGCGACCCAAAGGATCGCGTTTATCGTAACAAGTACGGGTAACGCTTTGTGAAAATAGACTTTGCGGTAGCCAACCATCCTTGAAAAGCCTGTGGTAAACAACCACCAGCCCGGGGCAATGGTGAGCAGCCCCGTATAGACCATGAGCATTCCAAACCAGTGGAGTGAATCATAGCCATGATGAATCGAGGACAAAAGATCGCCAAAGGCAAAAATTAAAGCCGAAAAGAACACCAAGGGAAGGGCTGGCCATAACGCCGCGGGTGGGCGCCGATAAAAAATGTGCGTCGAAAGCGCCACTAGCAGCAAAATACCGAGCGACGTGGCAATCTGAGCTTCGGACATACTTTAATCCAATTATGCACCTGCCTTTTAGAAGGCACTTAGTCTGAGTATCTCACAGACCTAATTTTGACAATATCAGTAGTTTTACGGGTGCTTTTCAAGATCAAGGCGATAGGCAATAGCTCGAACTCTCAGATGCAAACCTTCGAATTACAGGGAGAATACAGGTGCAGAGAGGGAACCGCAGTATGCGGCCAAAGGGCTCACTGCGAACGTATTAGACCTCTAAGCCGTCTCCAACCGATCATTACCGACGATTTCTTGTTTTATATTTTCTCTATTTGACTGACATGCCCGGGCAATACGTCTCTGTACCACCGACACGTCAACGAAATTACGTTAAGACTGATTGAACGAGAATTGATGAAGGGCACATCAACCACGTCAAACCGGCAAATTGAGCGTCCTTTTCACAGCCAAGGCTAACTGTTCTCCCGCATAGGGCTTACCAAGAAACTCGCTGACGCCTGCATCCAGAGCGTTTTTTACGTCGCTACTTTCAGAGAACCCACTAACAATAACCGCTTTCTGCCCAGGACAGATTTTAGCGAACTGCTTATATGCCTCGAGACCGTTCATATGCGGCGGCATCAGCATATCGAGTAGCACGAGATCAGCACGCGAGCGCTTAAGAAACTCTATGGCGGCTTCGCCGGAGTTAGCCGTTACCACTGTATAGTTCAACGATCGAAGAATAGATGACGCTATCTCACGCTGCTCCTCTTCGTCGTCTACAACGAGGACCACCTCACCTGAGCCCGTTAAATCGACCGGGTTCTCAGGCAATTTTTTTTCCTTAAAATCATCGCTGCACACGGGAAAACTCATAGTAAAGCACGTGCCAGAGGTAGCATCACTGGTTACGTCGATGTGCCCGCCGTGCTCCTGCACAGTGTTCCAAACAATGGTAAGCCCCAAACCCGTGCCACTCACACCCATCACTTTACGAGTATAAAACGGCTCGAAAATTCGCTTCAGGTCATGTTCAGCAATACCTCCCCCGGAATCACGTACCTCAAGCATTGAGAATTCACTCTGGTCCGGCGCATCTCCCTCTGGGATATTATGAAACACATTTCCTGCAGTTCTTATCAGTATAATGCCTTCACCGCCTATGCTCTCCGCACTATTTGTTACAAGATTCATAACACTTTTAAATATATGAGTACGCGAACAAGATATATTTTCTATATTTGGGTCGAGTTCTTTCTCAATCGTGACTTGAGGATAACGGGTTCTCAGCGAGGAGGCTTCTGGCGACTCAAGGTACTCATCTACTATGCTGTTTAAACTGCAGGAATGCTTTGTACTGGCAACACCCCGAGCAACAGTGAGCAGATCTGCCACCACGTCCGCCGCTCTGTTTCCTGATCTTATCACTGCCTCCAACGGCTTTCGAAACTCACTGTCCTTCGACAGCTTTATCAACATCAGCTCCGGGTAATTGATAACTCCTGAGAGGATATTATTGAGGTCGTGGGCAACGCCACCGGCCATCATGCCTATAGCCTCCATTTTTTGTGCTTGCTGCAACTGCTTGTTTATCAAATCCTTTTCTGCTTCCGCTGCAATACGCTGTTGTATTTCATACACCAGACTTTTTCGCTCCTCGTCCAGACTAATATTCGTGAATATGAGGTTATCCAGCGTACGCTTTAGTTGTTCAAATACAATCGAGATGGATGTCGCAGTTACAAGGTTTAACACCATAAAATTGACCGAAAGAATCGCCCACCCGATCACGAGATTATCTTCTGTGTTAGTCCAGTTGGCGACTCCAATTTGTATTGCGTAACCTGCCAAAATCATTATTAGTAAATTGATAGCCAGCGTTATGGCCGCAGCTTCAAAGCCAAGAAGTACGGCGGCGAGAATCGGTACCGAAAAAAACCAGTTAATCGAGTAGTCCGCGTCAATGAAAATGAGTAAGGCTAGGCCGAGGAGGTAGCAGGCGGCCATCAGAAATCCTGTTTTGAACAGAAACGAGACATTTTTTGAAAAGTGAATGCAAACAATAGAACCGTAAATGATCGTGTCAACTAGCACGATAATCCAGAAGCCTTCGGCAGCTGCCATAAAAACACTGGGGATATATGCGATTAAACCGAATACCGAAAAAATTGCATACATAAAATCCAGCTGCTTTTCACGCCAGTACTGTAGATCTCGGATCTCGTCAGAATCGGCAAAGAGAGACTGAATTTTTGGAAATATTCTGGTTATGAGAGTCGCATTTCGTTCATCAGCCATCCCTGCCTCCTGCGGCCTGAAAACAATCGCAAGACCTTTTGAGTTAATTCGCGTGCTCAGCGCTTTTCGAATATATCGTCAGCTATTTTAACGGACGTAGCTCATTGGCATGTCAGCAAAATGCGCGCCGCTAGGCATTTTCTGCCTGTCACAACTTAAACATCGCGCGGGTCGTTAAAACATCGTGCTCCTTTTCAATCACCGCCACATACAGAGCCTACCGTAATAAAAATAGAACTGAAATCGCTTTTCTCGCGTTCTCAACAATCACTAAAATTTCAGGCAAATCTTACCGAAGTGCTGCTGCGACTCCTGCACGCGGAACGCGTCAGCTAACGCCTCGAGACCAAAACTCCGATCAATCACGGGTTTTAGGCCTATGGTATTGATCGCCTTCACCATGTCTTGCTGGTTTGCCCTTGATCCAACTGTAATGCCACTGATCACGGCGTTTTTCTGGAACAGCTCCGCGGTGGGCAAGGAACCCTCGAACCCGGTCAGTACGCCAATCATAGAGATATGCCCGCTCATAGCGATGCCGCGTACAGACTGGGCAAGGGTACCGGAGCCCCCAACCTCAACAATCACATCGACTCCCTTTCCTTCTGTCATTTCAAGCGTGCGATCACCCCAATTCTCGTGCTCCCGGTAGTTAATCAGCTGATCAGCACCTAGTGCTTCGAGTTTTTCCAGCTTTACATCCGAGGATGACGTAGCGATCACGTGGCATCCCGCCGCCTTGGCAAATTGCAGCGCGAATACCGATACCCCTCCACTGCCCTGTACCAAAACGGTATCTCCCGATTTCACTCTGGCCTCCACCATCAATGCACGCCAAGCGGTGGCCGCGGCACAAGGTAGTGTAGCCGCTTCTTCAAATGTATAGCCCTCGGGCATATGCGTGAAGGCCGCGGCACTCATAGTGACAATCTCGGCAGCAAAACCATCCACGTTATCACCGGGAATACCGCCGATCTTTGCCAGAGTATCTGCTGGGCCGTCTGGCCAATGAGGAAAAAAGCAGCTCATTACTCTGTCGCCAACCTGAAAATCAGTCACACCCGCCCCCACAGCCTCAACTACTCCGGCACCATCAGACATCGGTATTCGACCATCGTCCACTGGCAGCAAACCGCAGGCCACCACATAATCATGAAAATTGAGCGAGCTAGCATGATTACGCACCCGAATTTCCGTGCTCTGCGGTTCTGTGTTTTCCACTTCTACCAACTCTAAATTATCCAGCCCACCCGGCGACTTCAACTTCACTGCTCGCATTACCTATTCCTCTCTCTATTGTCGTTTACACAATCAAACGTGTAAGTTAACGCATTTTTATCCAAAAATATCTGAATCCACCGCATACATCACTCTGCGCATGCGACCTATCTCTCACGGTCAGCTCCCGTAAAACAGACTCTTCGATCAAGCAGAGCCTTAATTGAACCTCTCTTTTCGAAAACGATATCGCTTCTGAACCATGGCTAACGTACTAAATTAAATCGAAATCTGCCCACTGCGGCCTCCGCATATCATCGACAAATCTGGAGTAAGTCCAGGGCCAGCTAGCAGGGATTCCCGACGCATCGAGATACCAGCTCTTGCAGCCCCCGGTGTACCAGACAGTACTTTTTGCCGCCGCAATTCGATCAGCATCAAACGTACGCATCGCCTCTTCGCTGGCACTGATTTCGTTATACTTGCCACTAGTGAGCTGCTCCAACAATTGCTCGATATAACCCCATTGATGCTCGGCAATATCTATAAGAGAAAAATTACCTACCGGGCCATTAGGGCCGTTGAGCATAAAAAAGTTAGGAAAATCCGGCATGCTGATGGCAAGGTATGCAACGGGCCGAACAGACCAAAGCGTTTCAATATCTGCGCCATCACGCCCAATCACCCTCATTGGTCGCATAAACTGATCGCTTTTGAAGCCGGTAGCGAGCGCGATAATATCCAGTTCGTGCAGGACACCGTCGTTGGTGCGAATGCCGGTGGTTTCAATTCGGGTGATGTCTGACCGCACTAAATGCGCGTTAACACGCTGGATGGCCATATAGTAGTCTGGAGAAAATATCAGCCTTTTGCATAGCGCCTGGTGATCTGGACGTAATTGCTCTTTAAGCCCTTGTTCAGCTACGTTTTTCTCCAAATTGTCCAGGCAGGCCTGCGCCATCGCTCTACCGCCCTCAGAATCCGCAGAAATAAGCGCTTCGGTGTACCGCTCCACAGCGGCGGTATAACCTTCAAAATCCATAGAGTCACTGAGTATTTTCGGATCTGTACGAAACGCTGACCTTTCCTCTTGGGAGAAATAACCATTTTCGACCGGCATTATCCATTGGGGGTTACGCACGAAATGGCTAACATCAATACCACCCGCGGATAGCTCAGAGATAATCTGAACACCTGTTGAACCCATGCCGATTACGCCAACTCGCTTGCCCTCCAGAGTTACACCATGATCCCATCGCGCGGTGTGAAAAAGGTCACCCTCAAATGCCTCTACTCCCTCTATATTTGGATAGGCGGGATGATGCAATACACCTGTAGCAGCGATTACAACATTGGCCTGGTCGCTGCTCCCATCACTCATCTGGACATGCCAACAGCCACTGTCGAACCTGGCCTGCAACACTTCCATATTAAATTGTATATGTTGCTCGATCTGATACTTTTGGATGGTGCGCTCAAAGTAAGCTTGTATTTCACCGCCACTCGATAGGTGACGAGACCAATCAGGATTTCGAGCAAAAGTGTAAGTGTAATGATGCGAAGGAACGTCACACGTCAATCCCGGATAGGTGTTTTCTCTCCACGTTCCGCCGACACGATCAGCTTTTTCATAAATCACCACATTACTGTAGCCCGCCTCTTTCAGTTTAATTCCCGCCAGTATGCCGGCCATACCGGCCCCAATGACGATCACACGAAAGTTGTCTTTTACCATGTTTTGAACTCTCCGACCCGCGTTCGACTCGCGTGACCATTTGATGACATTAAAGCACAGATAAAAACAGAGACGGCATACTCTAGCGACTATACGGGTAGTCAAGCTCCGAGGGGGTGGAGCCTTCCCCGCCACTGTACGATCTGCAGATATCCAGATTTCATCTATACTCGAACTAAAGTGTTTACACAGAGCAAACAACGACGAGTATGGCTACGCGTAACGAAAAGTCTCGAGCACCGCTTGCTATTTTGGTCAACGGCGCTAGTTCTTCTGGAAAATCAACCCTGTGCTTGGCTTTGCAGGATCGCTTAACAGAGCTTTCGGGCGGCGCTTCCGACGCCTTTTTTGCACTCGTAGCATTCGACGACTTCTTGTTAATGATGTCGGACAAACTGTATCCGATCAGCTTTGTAAAGCTGCAGGGGGGGGATACAACAAGGCTGATATCTCGCGCGCAACATGATGGCCGCGCAGGCTGGGAATATATCGATGAAAGTCACAAAAAAGGCAAAAACGGCGGTGCGCCACGTGTAAGGCTCTCTCTGAACGCGGGCAGTAGACGTCTTCTCAGCGGGATTCATAAAAGCTGGAGTAACCACCTTGAACTGGGCACGAATCTGATCATCGATCACTTCTTACAAGACGCGGATTGGTGTGAGGAGGTGCTGCAGTTACTTCAAGCAACAGGTGCCCATTTGTTGAAGGTTGGAGTGCATTGTTCGATCACTGAGATGGAAAGACGTGAAGCCTCGAGAGCAGACGGCGGCGTTGAGGGACGGCCGCTGGGCCTCGCTCGCCGTAGTGATGAACTATGCCATGGGCCTCATTTAAACTACGATATTTCAGTCTGGAGCGATCAGCAAACTACAGCTGAAGCGGCAGGTATGATCGTCAAAACACTTCAGGAAAAGAATTGGATCTAAGCAGCGCTCTACATGTATTGAGCACCGCCGTCACGTACCGTAGGTTACACGGGCCGTAAACGTATATCCTATTCCTCGCATAGTTTTAACGAGCGCTGGGTTCTTTGGGTCTTTCTCAATTTTTTTACGAATTTTTCCAATTAAAACATCTACACTTCTATCGCTTGCTATCCAGTCACGTCCCTTAACATGGTTCATAATCTGGTCTCTACTCAATATTTTGTTGGCATTCGAAACAAGAGCAGCAAGAATTTGAAACTCATAACTCGTTAAACGAACATCCTCTCCGGCGGTTGACCTCAACTCATGAGACGCCAAATCCAGTATCCAATCAGAAAATAAGAGTACCGATTTCTTTTCACTACTATCGTTGGCTGGTTTAGTTAGGATGCGTCGTAGCACGCTACGAACTCTCGCTAATAACTCACGCTCCTCGACGGGCTTTACAAGGTAGTCATCTGCACCTCCCTCGAGTCCGACGATTTCATCTACTTTATCTGATGACCCTGTCAAGATAATGATCCCAACATCTGATGTGTGTCGAAGATTGCGGCAAATATCGAGGCCATGCTCGCCAGGCATATTGAGGTCAAGCAGGACCAGATCTGCCGCAAAGCTTTGCATGCACTCGCGCATTTCGTCGCCATTTGCCGCCACTGCAACGGTATACCCTGCCGATGATAGGTACCGGAGCAGTATCCTGCATATCCTCATATCGTCATCGACGACTAAAATGTTCGCGTCTTCACTCATTTTCTGATTATATTCAGGCGAATCATACGCTTACCTATGAGGGTTTTTGAACACCCTGTTGGTGCCCCATTGACTTGCTCGCCATTATTAGTCTGATTACAAAACATTACAAATAGAAATATTTTGGAAATAGAGAACGTCTAACGTGCCATTGATGAATAAATATCTGATAACTCGATTTGTATTGGTTGGTTTCGTATTCGGACTGGCATTCCCTGCTATCGCATGGGCGGTCGATCTCTATGTGATGGGTTTACCTCTGACGCTCGCGAGTATAACTGCGATTCATCAAAATAACGCTATACATTACATTTTCGATACCGCACCGCTGATACTGGGAGTGACCTTCTTCATTGTTGGCATCTTCTATTCGCAAGCGGCAAACAAAAACTATTCCTCGTCCAGCGCTTTATTGCTCAATACAATACTGGAAACAATGGTTGATGGATTCATTACCGTCGACGATCATGGCGCCGTTTTGTCATATAACCGCGGTGCTGAAGATATCTTCGGTTACACCGAAAAGGAGATACGTGGAAAAAATATCAGAGTATTCATGACTAACACTGACTTGAAGGAATATGATCAGTATCTTGTAAATTCTAAGCAAACCGGTGTGAGTCATATAGCAGGAATATCCGGAAAAGAGGTTCAAGCTAAAAGAAAGGACGGCAGTCTTTTTCCCCTCACAGTGACTATCAGTGAGATCTTCATAGGAAATGAGCGCAGATTTGTTGGCGTTTTACGTGATATTACTGACGTTAAACTGGCTCAGGCGGAGTCAGTCCGAGTCGCTGATGAGTTAACCCAGCTTGTCGATACGGCGAACGCACCCATCTTTGGCATCGACTCAAAAGGCCTGGTCGATGAATGGAACCAGACCGCTGCGAAAATCACCGGGTATAACAAAGCAGAGGTACTCGGCAAAGATCTGGTCGCCGAATTCATTACGGACGAGTACAAGGCGCCGGTAAAACAGGTACTCGATAACGCATTGCGCGGCCAAGAAACCGCGAACTATGAGTTTCCACTCTACACCACGGGCGGCCAGCGGGTTGACGTGCTGCTCAACGCCACTACGCGCCGCGATGTAGACGGCAATATTATCGGTGTCATTGGCGTCGGACAGGACATTACTGAGGCGAAGCTGGCTCAGGCGGAGTCAGTTCGGGTCGCTGATGAGTTAACCCAGTTTGTCGATACGGCGAACGCACCCATCTTCGGCATCGACTCAAAAGGCCTGGTCAATGAATGGAACCAGACCGCTGCGAAAATCACCGGGTATAACAAAGCAGAGGTACTCGGCAAAGATCTGGTCGCCGAATTCATTACGGACGAGTACAAGGCGCCGGTAAAGCAGGTACTCGATAACGCATTGCGTGGCCAAGAAACCGCGAACTATGAGTTTCCACTCTACACCACGGGCGGCCAGCGGGTTGACGTGCTGCTCAACGCCACTACGCGCCGCGATGTAGACGGCAATATTATCGGTGTCATTGGCGTCGGACAGGACATTACTGAGGCGAAGCTGGCTCAGGCGGAGTCAGTTCGGGTCGCTGATGAGTTAACCCAGTTTGTCGATACGGCGAACGCACCCATCTTTGGCATCGACTCAAAAGGCCTGGTCAATGAGTGGAACCAGACCGCTGCGAAAATCACCGGGTATAACAAAGCAGAGGTACTCGGCAAAGATCTGGTCGCCGACTTCATTACGGACGAGTACAAGGCGCCGGTAAAGCAGGTACTCGATAACGCATTGCGTGGCCAAGAAACCGCGAACTATGAGTTTCCACTCTACACCACGGTCGGCCAGCGGGTTGACGTGCTGCTTAACGCCACTACGCGCCGCGATGTAGACGGCCTGATCACCGGTGTCATTGGCGTGGGGCAGGATATTACAGAGCTTAGACAAAAAGAACGGGCACTCAACCAGTCTCAAAAAATGGAAACCGTCGGACAGTTGACTGGCGGAATCGCACACGACTTTAACAACCTTCTGAGTATTATTGGCGGAAATTTACGCTTCCTTCGGCAAGACCTTGGAGAAATAGATCAAGAGGTAGAAGAACTAATAGAGGACGCCATGTCAGCAACCAACGATGGCGCTGACCTAACGGCTCGTTTACTCGCTTTCTCACGCAATCGCATCTTAAAACCGGAACTGAAAAACGTAAATGATGCGATAGAAAACTTCTCACGATTTCTTTCCAGAACACTAGGAAAAACTATCGATCTCAAAACTGAGCTCCCAGACGATCAACTTTTTATCAATGTTGATACTTCACAGTTAGAAAATGCTCTGCTGAACCTTGCGATCAACGCGCGTGACGCTATGCCTGAAGGCGGTAATATCGTTATAAAAGCTGCACCATACGTTGTAGGCGGAATTGCAAAAAGACAAACAGAAAATAATATGGAACTTGCTCTTCAAGCAGGAAAATATGTGGTTGTTTCTGTGGAGGATAGCGGCGTAGGCATCAGTGATGAGCATTTAGCACATGTATATGAACCGTTTTTCACAACCAAAGATGTAGGAAAAGGAAGCGGGCTCGGCCTTAGCATGGTTTATGGCTTCATCCAGCAATCGAATGGACAATGCATTATTAGAAGTAAGGTCGGAAAAGGTACTACCATCTCTATGTATTTTCCTGAAGCTAGAAATTTGGAAGAAACGAGCACTAAATCTGACATTAAACCGATGGAATCAGCAGGGTCTGAAGTGATACTCGTGGTAGAAGATGAGCCTCGCGTCAGAAAGATAACTGTCCGCGACATCGAAAAGCTGGGATACAAAACAATTGAAGCTCCTGACGCGATAACAGCCCAAGACATCATTAAGTCCGGCGAAAAAATAGATTTAGTCTTTACCGACGTATTAATGCCGGGAGAAATGGATGGCCAGATGTTGGGTTTATGGATAGAAAACACTCATCCACGAATAAAGGTCGTCCTGACATCAGGCTACACAAAACGTCGTGAATCTAAAGAAACAATGAGTGATATTTTTCCGATTGTGAGGAAACCCTACAAAATAGATGCCCTTGCTGATCAACTGAACACAACGCTCTATGAAAATTAAAACTAGCCTAGCAGCTCTTATGCTTGAGAATCACAATGCAAAATGACGATTCTGGTGCGCCGCCGGATTCATGGAATCAGCTTAAGCATTCCGATAATTATTCTGAATTACTGCTTAAAAGCGTCCTTGATACAGTAGGCGAGGCCATTATCGCGGCTGACAACTCTGGTTCTATCATCATGGCCAACCAGGCAGCCGCAGATATGTGGGGACATCACATCGATGAATTACAGGGTATGAGCTTAGTCGAACTCATGCCCGAATCATACCGTGACGCTCATGTAGCGGGAATGGCTCGATACTTGACCAGTGGCAATCCTAAAGTATTGAACAAAAGGATCGAGCTGGAAGGGCTTCATGCAAACAATACAACGTTTCCGGTAGAACTCCTTATCCGTGAAAACGATTTCGGGCAGCATAAGATATTCACTGCTGCGCTGCGGGATATTAGCCATAGGAGAAAAAAAGAGCGTGGTTTGTTACATGCACACAGATTGGAAGTCGTCGAGCAACTAAGTGGCGGAGTCGCTCACGATTTTAATAACTTGCTCAGTGTGGTTATGGGAAATCTGCATTTCATTCGAGAAGAAATCGCAGACGAAAGCCATGAGGTTGCCGAATTTTTAGAAGATGCACTGTCCGCTGCGCAAGACGTTGCTAATTTAACAGAGCGCTTACTCGCTTTCTCGAGCAGCGAGACCTTGAATTCAGAAGTGATAGAATTGAGCTCTGTGCTCACGCCGACAATACATTTTATTTCAAAAAACATTTGCTCATCGGTCACTCTGCGGTCTGAACTCAGCCCAACGAGCTGCTACGTTGATATAGACACCGCGCAACTCGAGAACGCGCTGGTAAATCTCGCAATGAACGCACGCGAAGCGATGCCCAATGGCGGAGATATCGTGGTAACGGTAGAGAGGCATAACCAAGGCGATTCACCACCGCCAGCCAGTGATTCTGACGAGGGCCGCCAGCATGTGGGTGATTACATTAAGATCTCAGTCTCCGATACAGGAGAAGGAATCAAAAAGGAACAGTTAAGCAAGATTTTTGAACCATTTTTTACAACGAAAGGTATTGGAAAAGGCAGTGGGCTCGGATTAAGTATGGTCTACGGCTTCACTAAAAACTCGGGTGGAAAATGTACTGTTGACAGCGAACACGGCAGAGGAACGACGGTTTCAATGTACTTTCCTGAGGCCGAACCTCTGAAGGACGTGGATCATCGCCCCGACAGAGAGGCCGTTTTGCCAGATAGCTCAAAAACCATCGTGGTAGTGGAGGGCGATCCCCGAGTGCGAAGGGTTACAGTACGCGATTTACGAAACCTGGGATACAAAACACTTGCAGCGGACGGTTCCGACAAGGCAATAGAGCTTATTCGCTCACAAGAGAACATAGACCTGCTCTACGGTGACGTCCAAATGCGTGGCGCCTTCGATGCGAAA
This sequence comes from Candidatus Marimicrobium litorale, assembly GCF_026262645.1. Taxonomy (NCBI): domain Bacteria; kingdom Pseudomonadati; phylum Pseudomonadota; class Gammaproteobacteria; order Cellvibrionales; family Halieaceae; genus Marimicrobium; species Candidatus Marimicrobium litorale. Next base: position 3,369,100 of record NZ_SHNO01000001.1, on the reverse strand, counting down.
CAGCTCGTTTCTTGGGTAGAGGAAAATCATCCTGACATGCATATTATTCTTTCATCAGGTTCTACCAAAGGTTTGGATTCATTGATGGAAAAACACAGTTCGTATCAGGTGATAAAAAAGCCTTATACGATAGAAGCGCTTTCAAAGTTAATCAGCGCTTCGTTTTTGAAAAAATGCTAAGGACAGTACTATGGGAATGAATCGTGTGCTTATTGTTGACGATGATGCCAGGATCGGTCGAATCATAAAACGCATAGCGACCAAGTTACGACTAGAAGCGTCCGTAATTGACAACCCTGACGTCTTTGAATCAGAGTATTTGACGCATCAGCCCGATCTCATATTTATGGATCTTCAGATGCCTAGATGTGACGGGATCGAACTTTTGCGGAAGCTCGCTCAAAATAACTCCACGGCGTCGGTCGTTTTAATGAGCGGCGTAGACAAATGCATAATCGCAACAGCATCAGAAGTTGGAAAATCACTGGGTTTGAGCATGAGTGAAACCCTCAGTAAACCTATCTGTATCGACAGCATCGAGAAACTACTCGTCCAGCATTTTGATTTAGAAGCGCAACAGTCCAAGAAACCGGCCACGGCAGCGCTCACTGGCTCAGACCTACGCAGGGCGATAGACCGTGACGAGTTTGTCGTTTATTACGAACCCCAGATCCGTCTAGACACGGGCGCTGTTAGCGGGGCAGCCGCCGTGGTGCGCTGGAATCATCCGGAGCGCGGGGTTCTATTGCCAGCGAGTTTTATCCCAATCGCGGAAGCACACCAGGAGCTGATAGAACGGTTAACGTATAAAGTGCTGGAAATAGCTGTGCGCGACGATGAAAGGCGACGACAACAAAATATAGAGCTTAGACTTTCAATTGGCTTGTCAACAAATCTATTGAGTGACCTAGCCTTACCAGACAAAATAATACGAATCCTTGATGCGCACTCGTTTGACCCAAGCCGTCTCATTTTGGAAATTACAGAAAGAGCGGCAATGACGAACCCCTCGCAAACGATGGACATACTGGCCCGCTTGAGGTTAAAAAATATAGGACTTTCGCTCGATGACTTTGGAACCGGTTTTTCATCACTAATTCAGATTCATGGTATGCCATTTAATGAAATTCGCGTGGGGAAATCGTTTTCTATGAGCGCGGGCAATCATAGGGAAGCCGCTGAACTCTCTCGTGTAACCATTGGCTTGGGACACAGCCTTGGGCTAGAGGTTGTGGCCGAAGGGGTTGCGGATGAGCACACATATGATTGGTTGAGATTAATGGGGTGTGAAATGTGTCAGGGAACGTTTATCGGCAAGCCGGCAGACCCAAATACATTCTCGGAATGGGTAGGACAGCACAATACTGGTCTTGCGGCGCATGCGGGTTAACGTACTTTCGGTGGACAACAGCAAGTCGATCGTCAGGATCTGGCGTGCACGCAGCGCCGCATGCGCTGCAGTTGCTCTAAAATCGTCCTGCAGCGGCTAACACAGTGAAGACAAGTCCACTGATGGCCATTTATTCGCCCTGAACACACCCTTGAGCTTAACCCTAACTCGCATTCGTAACCGCACGTGTAGGGGCAGCTTCGTCTCTCGCGAAAAATAACATGCCCATTGCGGCTGAGCCGACCACAACGCAGAGCGCTGTGAATGCCATTGTGAAACCCCCTTCGCCTTCGGCAAGCCAGCCGGTAATGGTCGGGCAAACTACGCCCGATAAAGAAAAGAATGTAACGATGAAGCCCGTTGCTACACCTGTTCGACCAGGAAAAAGATCAGCACAAATAGAGTAATAAGGGCTGTTGGGCGCCATGGAGAATCCAATAGCAATGGACACAAATGCCACCGCAGACGTTGCAGTGTTAACGAACATGACAGGAATGAAAAACATTACCGCCACTAACTGACAAATCCAAATGAGGTGGACTCGCGCAGAACGCATACTTCCAGTACGACGCATAATCCAATCCGAACACCAACCCGCCAGAGGCATAAAAAGAAGAGACACAGCCCAGGGAAGGGTGCTGAAGTAGCCGATAGACTCCAGCTTCATGTCAAACGTTTCCTCCAGGTAGCCTGGCAACCACGTAAGTCCAAAAAACAACACCCAGCCAAACGCAAAGAATGACCACGCAGTAGCCAAGAGTGTGGGATTAAGAAACATGTCACGCAAAGCGACCTTGCCACGCACGTCTTCCTGCGATGAGTTCGAGAGCACTTTATTAGAAGGCTGCCTGTAGATAATGAGGAATATCACCCCCAGAATTGCGCCCATAATGCCAAGACAAATAAAACTGGCTCTCCAGCCTATAGAAATTATGGCAGGCGCGAGGATGAGACCACCTAGCAGGAGTGCTAGCGGGACACCTAACAATACCAGCGACGTCACTCTGCCGAGTTCTTTGGGATGCACCCAGTCAACAAGCGCCCTATTCATTGCCGGGAAGTTCGCTCCCTCACCCATACCCATCAGCACACGCAACAGGATAAACGTCCAAAAAACTTCGACGAGACCCTGCAGAATCATAAATAAAGACCAGAGGAACAGAGCAAAAGACCATACGACTTTTACTCCATATCGATCGAGCAGGAACCCGGAAACGCCGTTAGTTGCCAGAGTACCCACCGCAAAGGCCGACATCAACATTCCAAAAGCGCCATCCTGAATATCGAAACCCAATTCAATCGGCTTTATCGCAAATGAAATCACTACCCTGTCGAGATAGTTAACAAGAACCAATAGGAAACAAAAGCCGGCGATAACAAACCGAAAGCGATTATCTTTTTCGGAAAACGATCCCATACTAGAGGCGGAATTAGTCATAGTGTCTCCTGGAGTACAGTACGCCTTCAAACGTTGGTGTTTATCCCGGGCAGCGATTTTAAATGGCACTGCAGCTCGGATACATATCTGCTGAATCGTTAAAGTACCGCCTCAACACTACAGAAAAGCCGTTTTTTTCACAACCAAGGTTACGGCTAAGCCGCTGACTTGAGCAAACAATATTGGCCCGCAATACTCAGGCATTTTTTGTAAAACGTTTTTTCCGATCACTGCGGCTACTAGCGTTCGCGAAATAAATCACTCGGAAAAGGCAGCAGAGGTTCTATCATGACACGCTCACACTAAATGCTTCTCTGCCGGCTTCGTCAGTCTCTTTTCACGCAGCAGTACAACTTATTCCACAATGCGCTCTGGCTGAAGCAAATGGTAATGCGGACGTCCTCAATGCGTAGGAGTGATCGCTGGATGAGTCAAGGGTTTCTGTGCCTGGATCACCAGTTCGACCCGCCGATTTAGTGCTCGTCCGGCGACATTGTCGCTTCCGTCGATATTTGAATTGGGCGCTACAGGCTCGCGCTCGCCCTGCCCGCTCGTCTCAATAACAACATCTGTTCCAAGCTCGCCTGGCCCCAACAGCCAGCGCTTGATCGACTCAGCGCGTTGCTCAGAAAGTCGCTGATTATAGGCGTCATCGCCTATGGCGTCCGTATGCCCGACAATACGCACCCGGGGGCTATCAGTCTCACGCAACACCGTTGTCAGTGTGCGCAGCTCAGCATCAGCGTCGGGCTTGACCTGATACTGATCAAAATCAAACAGAAGGTCGGCCGACAGAGAAATACGAATCTCTTGATCCAGAATTTCTGCGTTCAGCGTCGTCAGTGCTTGCTGAAGATCTTGAATATCTTTTTGCAATACCAAACCCGAGCCCCTCAGGCCGGGAAGCTCGCGAATATCACCAGAAAACGTGCGAATGTCAGTGAGTAGTGAGCGCGGTTGGGCAACTTCGGTAAGCGCTTTCTGCGCTGCGGCATGCGCCTTGGGATCGTCTGATTTGGCAGCATCCCAAGCTATTGCAATTTGCGGCAGACCGAAAAAACACGAGATCATCAATATGACTCGCGACTGAATACCCTTCATCGGCTTAAGGCGATATTCTCAAAGGGCACTGCATCTGGCAGCACAAAGTCAATGACCTCACTGGCCTCAGCGGGCGCAGGAAACTTAAACCACACCAGTTTTCTCGACCCCGGCTTAAATTCCAGCTCTCGTATACTTATGAAATTGCCGTTCACTGGGGCCGCTAGTGATTTTCCGGTTGAGTCCGATAGTACATGATATTTTTTACCCTCCGATTTTTCTAAAAAGTACACGTCCGACACAGAATACCTCACCGCAGATTTATCGCTGCCGGTATTGCGATAGGCGAAAACAGCGGTAAGAATTCCACCGCTCTCGCTAACGCTCAGCAAGTCGACTTCCACTTCGCCGTTGATGCCGTATTGTGTTTGAAGGGGCTCAGCCGCCTGAGCGGAAGTCAGCCACAGGCTTAGACAAATAAATAATAGAGTAGGAATATAATTTTCCTTGATTTTCATTTTATTTTTCTCCTTGTGGAGTGACCTGCATTCTCTATCTCGATAACAGTTGATGCAACTCGGATCAGGAATTAAAAACCCATACTATTCATCGGTTGACGTGATATTTATGGCGGGCCATTCTCTCTGCTTTTCTAGCGGCCGCGCTTTCTTAATAGGTGCGACCAAAGATTGCGCCACGCCAACACCTCTGTCTTTTAAGTTTAGACCAAGATAGCCATCTTGTCCGATTTCAGAGGATTATCTACAACTCACAACTGATTCAGATACCTTCGTCTTATTGATGTAGAGCTATAAGCGTTAGTGCCTGCCTATCAAACAGCCACTCTGCCATCCGTCAACGATTTTCGTTGCGGAAGCGACTCAGCTTATTCTGAAAGCCAAAGCAAACCCCGTGCTCCACGCGCTAAACGCGACGAGCTGCGAAACGTGGTAACGCCGAGTATGAGCTTTGGTATTTCAATCGCGTTGTGCAGTTGCGGCACCACACCTCTTGGACCTCTTTCACAGTACAAATATCGCTTTTTAGCGATCTGTAGCAAACGCTAAAAGCGCATAGCCTATCGAGCACGAGAATCACTGGCGCACTAAAATCGCTCTCGCAAGCCGACTAGCCCGGCCACTTTCAATAAGCGTGAGTTTACAGAAAAAAAGCGGCACGAATGAAGCATCCTCGCCCGTCTACCGTAGCGTGAAGCCGGCATATTTTTCTCTTATCAGTATTTTCCCGTTCAGTTAGGAAGCGGAACGTTTTTGCAGTTGTCCCAGTCAGCACTTTTTCATCAAGAAGGACACACAGTGACAGGCACGCCGTTAACTGCGGCGTTTCCAGAAAGTTGATCCAGGTACTGATCATCGGTAATGTCGTTGCAGCTCACGCCCGCGTGGCTAACAGCCGTCTGCATCCGAACACCCTGCCTGTCGTGACCGAACCCATGAGGCAAGCTGACTACACCAGGCATTATCTCGTCTGTGCCCTCCACCGTAACGTCAACCGACCCCACTCTGGAGGACAGTGTCGCCCTTGCGCCAGTTTCTATACCCAGTCTGTCCATGTCGTGTGGATGCATCATTAATGTGCAACGATCGCGACCTTTCATCAAGCGATGATAGTTATGCATCCAGGAATTGTTGGAGCGCACATGGCGACGGCCTATCATTCGAAATTCGGTGGAGTCTGGCTTCTGAAAGTCCTCTTGCAGTCTGCCGAGATCGGCTATTGCCTCTGGAGTGTCACAACAAATTCTCTTCTGTGGCGTTGCCAGTCGTTGGGGTAGCTGTGACTGGAGTGGACCCAGGTCAATGCCCGAGGGCTGCTGGCGTAGTTTCTCTAAAGAAAGCCCCTTTTCATTGTGCGGGCCAACCTGTAGACCAAGATCAATAATTTCATGGGGCGCCATGGCTGGCTGCTCTGGCTTGTCCAGCAGTAGCGCGAGACGATTACCCAGCTGGTTGAAAATTTCCCAATCGTGCAGGCTGCCCTCCGGTTTATCAAAGACTGGCTCGTTGTGGCGCGTCGTATTGCGCACCGCAAACAGGTGAAAGCTTATATCGTAATGGTCGTGCTCCAACGGCGAAGTGGGCGGCAAAATAATATCGGCGTGCCTGGTAGTTTCGTTGATGTAGGGATCCAGTGAAACCATGAATTCCAGTCCCTCCATGGCAGTATCGAGCTGTTGCCCGTTGGGAGTGGACAGCACCGGATTGCCCGCACCGGTGAACAACGCACGAATCTGACCCTCTCCGGGCGTAGTGATTTCTTCGGCCAGACACGCGGCAGGCAGCTCCCGATCAAACTCTGGCAGATTACGCACGCGACTTTGATGTCGGTTGTGGCCCCCCGGGCTACTCGTCATCAGCGTATCTACAGCCGGCGTGGCGAACAGACTGCCTCCGGGCCTGTCCAGATTCCCAGTCGCGATGTTGATCAGTTGAATCGTCCACTGACATAGCGCGCCGTAAGCCTGGGTCGAAACCCCCATGCGGCCATAACACACGGCCTTGTCAGCGGCGGCAAACTCCCTGGCAATACGGCGTATGGTGTCGGCGGCGATACCTGTATGGGCAGCTGCAAAGTCGGGCGTAAAGACCTCGATGGCAGTAGATACAGCATCCAATCCGCTGGTAAATCCAGCCAAGGCACCGGGCTCTGTAAGGTGTTCGCTAAAAAGCGTGTTAAGTAAGGCAAGTAAAAATAATGCATCTGTACCCGGCCGGATAAATTGATGCTCACTCGCGATGCCAGCTGTCTCGGTTCTGCGCGGGTCTATAACGACCAGTTTGCCATCACGCGCAGTCAAAGCTTTAAGACGTTTTTTAACACCCGGTACTGTCCAGATACTCCCATTGGAGGCCAATGGGTTAGCCCCGAGCATCAACAGGTAGTCAGTGTTATCCACATCGGGCACAGGAATGAGTAGCTTGTGCCCGTAAAGCCATAAAGAAGTGAGGTGATGGGGCAGCTGATCGACGCTGGTCGCAGAAAAGCGGTTGTCGCTGCGAATATGCTGAAACAGATTGCCTTGGTGCGTCATCATGCCGTAGTTGTGCACCGAAGGGTTTCCCATGTAAATGCCTACGGCGTTTACCCCGTGCTCCGCAATCACCCGCGCCAATTGTGCCGCAGTGGTGTCCAGTGCTTCATCCCAGCTAATGTCTTCCCAGTAATCCTCGCCATTTTCACTGCGTACTTTTTTTATGGGCGTGCGCAGACGGTCTGGATCGGTGTGCAGATCCTTCAGGGCAATGGCCTTGGGGCAAATATGACCACGGCTCAGAGGGTCAGACTTGTCGCCCTTGATAGAGACAATATCGGCGCCGTCAGTCTCTATCACGAGTCCACAAATAGCCTCGCACAGATGACACGCACGGTGATGCGTTTTACGATTCATCTCTTAGCTCCTCTACACTGAAAACCGTCACACTTTGGGCTGCCGTAACGCTACATTAAAACCTCACTATGGCTACGATCCGCCCCTCCGGGGGCGCCTCCCTGCTGGAGACACTGCTGCCGTTGTACCAATCACTCGCTCAACGCAACTATTAGAGGCCTAATTGACGCCACTGCTCTCTGCTGGCCTGCGTGCTCGGGGCGTTATAGATTCCTTAAGCAACCGCCCGGCTGCTATCTTCCTGACGTTTCCATCGTTCGCCGTCAGAGAACAGACCATAAACGGCCTCCGCTGTGATTTGGCTTGTCTGCCAGAAAACAGCACCGTCCTTAACGAACGGCGATTAACTCAACCTCGAATATCAGCGTTGTATTGCCCGGAATCGGTCCTGCACCGTTCGCTCCATAACCGAGCTCTGGGCTTACAGTGAGTCGCCATTTGTCTCCTTCCTTCATCATCTGCAAGGCTTCGGTCCAGCCAGCAATAACACCGTTCACAGGCAGATCAATGGGCTGGCCACGCTCAACAGAACTGTCAAAAACCCGGCCATCTTCAAATGTACCATGATAATGCGCGCTCACAGTGTCTCTTGGCCCAGGAGTAGCGCCGCTCCCGCTCTCCAGAATTTCATACTTTAAACCTGAGGCTGTGGTGATAACATCGCTCATCTACTAACTCCCGAAATTGAAAAGAAACACCATAACATAAGAGCTTAAATTAGGAGAACAACCTGCCATCTTTCATCAGCGAATCTCTCCGCTGACGTCGGGTTGACTACCCCCTATTCAAATGCGCAGTCTTGGGAAATCAGAGTGGGGCAGAGACTAGCGCAGCGGATGCGAACCTGGCGCGCCCCCAGGCACCTCATCAAAAACCAGCGTAAGTGCTATCGCAGGGAATCAGCGTTCGAAACTTCGAAAAAAATAATCAATTTTTCCCAGAAAACATCTACAAGCTACGACCATTCCACACCAAAACACTCTATCGAAAAACACCTCAGCTTATGAACAATCGGTCGATACGAGATCTAACTACACACTCTCGCTTGTCCTGTTTTTCTTTTCGTGGCCGCGTCATCCCGACAATTTGCTGCCTTTGGCCGACGTCAGGCGCGATAATTCATTCACGACTGCTGATCTCTCACTTTTTCCTGGGACTCGTCTCGACAGCATTATTTTATATGCGTCTATTGAGTCACGTTTTGAGCGAACTCCGATATCCTTTTTATTTAGGAAATTTCATCCTGGCATGCAAATACAGGGGCAAGCCATTGCGCTGGTACCAGTCAGTATCAGCGCAATAGTCTTCAATGATCAAGTCAAGCTCCAGCATGAAATCATTCAATTTGCTGATATTAGACAGGGTCTTGTTGTTAAACTTATCGGTGAAATCTCTCTGCGCTTTCGCGATATCAATTTCCTGCCGCGCGACGACGGCCGCCGCTGGGGCACTCATACCGCCGGCGCCCCTCATCGCTGTCATTCGCGCGCTCTGTATTTTCATGATCAAAGCGTAAGTGCGTTCATTTTTGTAAAGCGTAGCTAGCGCACGGTCTATTCGATCCACATGCGTTTCAAAATCGTTAAAGCAATCATTATTTTCGTCGCAACAGCTTCCAGCACCTATCTCAAATCCCGAGCCGGGATCGTCCGGCATTCCACAGTCCGGGTCAGAAACACATTCCTGAAAAACGCTGTAGTTGTAAAATGCAGTCGCGAAGGCGCTCGCCCCGGCAGTCATGTTTCCAAAGCTTGGATCGAAGACCTCACTGCCGGGGTTTGCGTGTGCGGTTTGAAAGCAGCTCGCAATCAAAAACATGGCGCAAACAATTTGGAAAGGCCTATTCATTTCCCTACTCCCTTCACTGCATGCAACACGCGCGGTTTTTCACTACCTTCATAATCTTCGACATTATCAAATTCGGTCTCCGACAATGCATCAATCGTATCGCCTGGATACCAAAAATACAGTGCATACGTCAGCTGCGCCGACGGGGAGAAACTGGAACTCACTTCTGATGGAATTACCTGAACCAGAATCTTCCCCTTCAGCCGAAGCCAGACAGTCTTGGTCTCACCGACATCCGCTGCAATTTGATGGCGCACGATCTCCTTGCCATTTTTGGCCGTCACAATTGCGGTAGCGCCGCTGCCTTTAAGCGCCGTTAAATCAAACTGCATTCGTGCAAAATCGGGTGTTTTGCCCAGAAAAAAAACATCCGATACGTCCTTTTCCCCCAGGGTACCCCACACACCAGCCATCCGACCCATGTCGACGCCTGCCTGCGCCTCCAATCGAACGCGGGTGGGTTGATCGAGGTCTCCATTCACGTCATTGCGATAGTCTTTGACAATATTTTCTGCACTTTGCGCAGACACATTATTTCCGGCAACCAGCGAACCGACCAGCGCGAACGCCAAAAAACACGTCAAATACCTCATATCACCTCACTCCGGTTACACCGACACGGGTCAAACACTTCGGTAGCCGCCTAGTCGACTCACAAGCCTGATAAAAACTGATACCAGGTTGTTCACCGACCGTTGCTCTTATCACTATAGCATTTCCTTGCGTTATCTTGCGGCCTATGGACATTTTCAACCGGGACCGTCGCAGTCTTACCAGTGTGCTGGCTATTCAACTGGGTGCAATTCCTCAACTATATTTGACCGTGTAAGACATCCCGCTCAACAGCAGAACGCGGTACACCGCGAGCATCTGCCTAAAAAAGATGTTATGCGTTCGTGGAACCCTGCGGGCGGCGCTGTAAATAAGCGGCCTAGTGCGTGCCATAATTATCAGCAATAAACGACACATAGGCCTTCGCGATGCCGTTTGCAATTCCCCCGAGCGTTGCCTCTATCACCGTCCCTTACAGCGAGCCCTCGATTTCCTGAGGCAAGTTTAAACTGACTAGTGATTACGAAAGGGTGTCGTCTGCTCTAAGGAGGTCTGCAAGAATAGCCGGTGTTAGCAAACCAACTATATCCGCGGCTAGACCGCTGTCGGCCTCCTTCGTGACCAGGATCACATCTGCGCCAGTCTCACAGAGAGACGCTAAAGCGGCGAGCGGCGTTGTCTTCGCTGGGACGACGATAAACTTGAGATCCGCCACTGAGGGATTGCCGGCGTTTTCCCTGCTGCTGGTCGATACCGACACAATCTGGCCCTTACTGTCTTGCACAACAACTGCTGCAGCGGTTGTTATGTCGCTCCCCGGCAAACGGACCTCGAAATTGGTGTCCATTAAATCGACGATACGCTCTGTGGTTAGTATTGCAGCATGCAAACCCTCGGGCACCGTGTGGTGTCGTGCAAGGAGTTTCATCGTGTAAATACTTTCGTCCATGATAGCTTTACGCAATCCATAGGCCGCCGTACAGGTGATTATCATCGGAAGCATACTGGGGTAGTCTCGAGTCATTTCAGCCAGCATGATGATGCCTGTGAGCACAGCGCCGGTGGTTCCAGCGATCGCCGCAGCCATGCCGGCGATCGCAAAAGTAGTGACGGCGATATCGGCTTCCGGCATGAGCCATTGGCATAAATAACCTGCAGCAGCGCCCACGGTGGCACCCATAAAAAGCGCTGGTGAAAAGACACCGCCAGAGGCGCCGGAACCGAGGGACAAACAGGTTGCCAGCAGCTTCAACGCTGCCAACATGAGAAGGAACCAAGGGGACATAACAGCACCGCTCAAAATATCCATTATCGTCGCGTAGCCAACGCCTTCGACATAGTAGTGGCCTACCTGCTTCATCAACAGGTACATAATTATGCCAACACAGAGCATTCCGAGTGCGTGGCGCGAGTAGTAGTTACCCGGCATCGCATCAAATATATCCTCCAGTTTGTACAAGCCCCGAATGAAAGCCACGGATACCAGTCCCATTACGCAACCCAAGAGCAGAAACGAAAAAAGTAGCACTGGAGAAAACATCGGATAAAAAGGAATCTCTAATTGAGGCACATAAAAGGAGGGCTGAGTCCCTAGTAGCAAATGGCTAATATGTGTGGCGACGACTACCGCGATCGCAACCACCAGAAAATTTCGAGCATTAACCGAAACCAGAAGTAATTCCATTGCAAACAAAATACCGCCCAGCGGTGCATTGAAAGTCGCGGCGATACCCGCGCCAGCACCAGCGGCAATTAGGGCTACCCGGTCCCTGACTAACATCGGAAAGATGGTTCCCAGCGTGGAACCAAAAGCGGAGCCAATCTGCACAATAGGGCCCTCTCGCCCCACAGAACCACCACTGCCAATAGAAATAGCGGAAGCCAACGATTTCACTATCGCAACGCGAGGCCGGATGTATCCCTTGTTATAGTAAATTGCATCCATGACCTCCGGGACGCCATGTCCTTTTGCTTCCGGTGCGAAGTTTTTAACGAGCCAGGCAACAACAAGTGCGCCAATCACCGGGACAAGTATCACTCCCAGTCCCCAGGGGCTTGCAACCGTATGTACATTGGCGTCGTAATCTGCAGACAGGGAGCCTAGAAAAAGCGTGTTGTGAACAAAGCCAATCAGCATCCGGAATCCCCACGCACCAATACCGGCTATTACTCCGATCGCTGCGGCCATAGTCAAAATAGCCGGCATGCTTCTCGGTTGGAGCGGTGCTTCAGTAGCGGATGTCATAGGTAGTGTCTTCTGCGAATGAATAAAGCTTGCATAGTTAAGGGGTGATGAATTCCTCAGCGCGCCGGCTTAGCTTTACATCGTAATTTGTCAAAAGCGGCGACGCCAGCGGCAATTAGCGATTGATGCAGTGCCACCCCATCAATTTAAATCTGATATCGATGATGTTCCTAAGCATAACATCGCTGGAATAAAGAACATAAGGCAACGCGTTATGGTGGAACCACAGCGAAGGCATTGATAGCTGCCCCCGTAGCACCGCGTATTCTGGGTGGGTTCAACACCAGCGCAAACTCATACGTATTGCGTTCGGCGAGTACTTTTGCCAGTTCTTCGAGGTTCATATTTTCGACAATGTAGATGCCGTTGTCAGCCAAGAGAATTCGGTGCGCCGGAAAAATTGTGCCCTCGTCTGGGTATACTTCATAGGTGAGCTGATCGTCTCCAGTTAAAAAGACGCTCTTTTCCGCCAACCATTGCGCAGCGCTCGCTCCCGGTCCCGGCCGTGGCCCCATATACTTCGCTTTATCACTATCGAAGTATTGGCCGTAACCAGTGCGGATCAGCACCGAATCGCCAGCGCGTATCTCTACGCCCTGCGCCCGCGCCGTTGCTTCAAGGATCTCAGCAGAGATTTCCTGACCCGGCGCCAATGCATCTATGTTTTTAAACCTGGCCACATCAAGCAGCACACCACGGTTAACAAAGCGCTCTTTTGGGTAATGCTCTATACCCAATTCAAGCAGTCCGCCCGAACCTTCGCTTGCCGCTGCGTCCAGACCGCCGTATAGCTCGCCGTTGTGGCCAATATGGCCCAGTGCATCAAGATTAGGTGCGCCGTGCTGGCCACTGAAGTACATCATGTCAGCAGCGAATGAGATATCCTTTATCATGCCTTTGGTTTGTTTATGGGAGTTGACCAGAGCCAACGCATAGGGCGGATTAAGACTCATAAGAGGCGAATTATGGTCCCAAATAAAATTCAACTCGATGACAGTTGCCGCCTTCAATAACTGAATCAGGTCATCATCGGCTAGTGCGATCTGGTGGTTGAGACCGATACCCACGCACAAAAGAGCCAGCATGCGCGCATACAATTTTATAAAGCCTTGACCGCTGCTTTCCCGTTGACATTGCATAGTGCCTCTCCAGATTTTCATAAAATTAGCATTATTTTTACTGTGACCTTGCGACAATCAGCAATCGGGGAAAGCGGATGTCTCTGGCTTGTCTGAACAGTTACGCTTTTGATCATACTGCACGGTACCTCGCTCTAGTTCAAACTAGATGGTGCCATGTTCACGACTATCGCAGTCAGCAGCGAAAGAATTGCGAACCACATAATTTTTTTATGAGCCCCCTGGCTTGTCGCCAATAGTCCTGCCACTCCCAACAGAGCAACGCACAGGTGCACCACTCTCATGGGATGGTAAAGAGGCATTGCAGCTGTCAGTGTAACGTTTATTGATAAGATCGAAGCAAATACGATAAGGCCACCGAAAAACCTGGTTCTGATCTCAAAAAAATGCTTCTCCCATGAAGCTACCTTTGCCGGATTGTCAGGTACCAGTGTTACCGCAAGATAAAATAGGCAAGCAGGTGTTGCCAGGTGTCGAATATAAGCTAAAAAATCCCACTGGACATCCCGGTAGCTCCACAATGACCAGAATGTAATGGCTGTTCCAAAGAGAATAAACATTATATAAAAAATCATCGGAGGATAGCGCGAGGATCTGCGGTTGAGATGAGGAAGTGCGCTGTATAAACGAACAGCCGAGTGTGAATAAATTAACGCAAAGCTAATGATAACGAACTCAAAGTGGGACATTTCAGTTAGCTCCGACGGTTATATCACTGTCGAGATAGAACCCATCACGTAACGAACGATGCGTTATAACGAACCCTCTGTACTTGGGTGTATATCTTGAACCCAAGTATACGCGCCTGACAAGTTACTTTTGCCCGTCAAACCAAACCACCCGGTGATGAAAAGCTGCCGCCACAACCCGCTGATGCAAGAAAGAGCATAAAATTCTACTCTCGTTTGGCGCCGTCAGCACTCAGAAGCGCTGATCCTATGGGGTGAAAAGTGACAGCCATGGGCGCTCCCCTGGAATGATGACTGAGAGCAACGCTAAAGGCACATCACTGCAACGTCTCGCTCCGCTCTACAAACAAGCTCGTACCGAAACACTCCACATGCTGATCATTTTAATAGGTTTCCGTCAAAGGCAGCTGTTCAAGGAGGAATATGAGCCAGTAACATCGACTGTATTTGAGACGGTGCGCTAAAGGGTTTAACATCATCAAAACCAACGGATCACTGGACAGCAGCACGAACCATGTCATTACAGGAATTGATATCCAATTATGGTTATCTCACGATAACTGTCGGTACGTTCTTAGAGGGCGAGACCGTCCTCATTCTCGGCGGGTTAGCCGCGCATCGAGGTTTTTTGCTGTTACCTTTGGTGGTTGCCTGCGCATTCCTGGGTGCATTTTGTGGTAACCAATTGTATTTCCATATTGGTCGCCACAAGGGTGCAAGCTTCCTGGCCAACCGACCGGTCTGGCAGAAGAAGTCTGAGAAAATATTTGCCATCGCAGAAAAACACCAAAATCTCCTGATTCTGGGTTTTAGTTTCACTTACGGATTGCGAACGGTGACACCTTTTTTGCTCGGTGTCGCGAAAATATCGGCCGTCAAATTCTTTCTGCTGAGCATGATTGGCACGTTTGCATGGGCCTCTATAGTTGGCAGCTTGGGCTATTTTTTTGGCTATGCACTGACGTCAATGTTCGGAAATATTAAACAGTACGAGGCTGCCATTTTTGTGACGTTGGCCGGTGTCGCCGTTGCTTTTTGGTTGATTCGCTACCTTACGCACCGCAGATAAAACCGCGGCAGGCACGAAATAAGCCACATACTCCGCAATGCGTCCCCAGCAGAAAACCACCGTCCTCTGATACTAGCCCGTCGTGATCCGTCGGAGGGACACTCATCTCGCAGGGAGTCCGAAGACTAAAGAACTGCTCATTTTGTGCATGGTTCGACGAACGTTAGGCTTTAATTACTCGCACGCGTTATGAGTCAATCAGTAGTTGCAGTTTCTATGCTGCAAATGATTGTCGCCAGAACCGAAGGAGCTAATCTATTTGGATGATAGAAATTAAACAAGCGCGTCGACTGCGGGCTGTTCGTGGCAGCCAGCAACCGCGTTTGAGGGCTGAGGAGTTGATACCGTTAGTGTTCTCGCCATTCTTTTTTTGCGTCATATTACCATCACTTTAAATAGTTTGAACTCTGCTCTTGAAACTGTGTCTTATTTTCAGACAGCAGCACTTTGGATTGCAAATAGCCTGGGCGTTTCTCTTGTTTCCTCAGCGCACAGGACACTAAAACGTCACAGACTATTACTGTGACTATTTACACTACCGCTACAGTTTTGAGAGGTTTTTCGATGAAAATATCAAAAGAAAAGTGGGCAATAATAGCTGGCCTCGCTGCGTTGGGAATGTCGATTGAATCGTTTTCTCACGGCTACGTGTCCCAACCAGCGAGTCGATCTTATCTCTGCAAATTGGGAGACAATACAAATTGTGGCGCGATACAGTATGAACCGCAGTCTGTCGAGGGTTTGGATGGCAGTCCACGCTTTCCAATTGGCGGACCGCCTGATGGCACAATCGCGGCAGCGGGCAGTCCAGCGTGGTCTGAGCTGAACGTGCAAACACCAACACGCTGGGCAAAGAACGGGATTTCCGCTGGTCTCAATAGTTTTACGTGGACGTTTACGGCAAATCATATTGCTCGCGATTGGCGATATTTTATTACCACGCCTGACTGGGATCAGTCACAGCCGCTGTCACGCGCTGCCTTCGAGTCGACGCCCTTTTGCGAACACGACGGCGGAATGGTGCGCCCCCCAATGACAATTCAGCATACCTGCGAAGTGCCATTGCGTGATGGTTATCAAGTGATACTGGCCGTATGGGATGTCGGCGATACAGCGGCATCGTTCTACAACGCTATTGACGTTGAGTTTGGCGAACAAGGCACAGCGCCAATAGAGGATAATCCTTTCATTGAGGTCGGCAGTATTTCGGGAGCTATCCCGCTTAACGCAGGCGACGTTATCTACACGCGAATTATGGATCAAGATGGAGAAAATACGTCCATGTCTGCTGCATACACGGCAACCGTGGCCACTTCGGGCGCAGCGGCAAGCCTTGAGTTAGCACGCATCATTAACGCACAGGGATATTTCTACGCCGGCGAAAAGTCAGGTGACACCTTCACCCCCATCGCCGGAGCGAATAAGATATACGCTCTAGAAAATAGTACCATTCAATCTATTCAGGTCGCAGTTGAATTTGCTGACGTGCAATCTGAATACCAGGCGATACTGTCTGGTGTTGGATCGCCGGTAGAAATCGGCGCCACGGGCATGGCCGACGTTCAATTCGCCGTTGCTACTAACGAAGCTTCAAATATCGTGGCTACCCTGTTCGACGCCGATGGTAAAACGATAAGCAGTGATACGTTCACTCTCGACAATTCTATGTCCGTACCGGATGACTCAGATTCTTGTAATCCGCCTGATACGAGCCTCTCTATGCAACCGATTAGCCTCAAACTTCATGTGCACGAGGCCGCTGCGGGCGAGTTCACGCTGGTAGTCGTTGCGAACGCTATAATGGGCAATGCAACAATCCAGAATAGCGCTACAGTAATCCTGACTGACTCCAACCCGGGCATACCCGACGGCAGCGGTATCGATTCATGCAGCGCGTCGGATGCAATGACGTCAATGCATCCTGCATTCGATGCATCAACTGTCTACAACGGTGGCGAAATGGTCAGTTACGACGGGCTAATTTATAGAGCAAAGTGGTGGACGGTTGATGACGCGCCTGATGCAACAGACGCATTTGAATTACTCTCCGCTGTACGTCTCGAATACTCGGACACTACCGTGTACCCGGCTGATACAGAGATACTCTTTCAGGGCAGCATTTATCGATCCAACTGGTGGACACGCGGATCGTCCCCACTTGCCAGCCCAGAGATATGGTCACTCATTGGGCCTGCGCCCTCGTGCTAGAGACTCATGCTTGCCGGTTCTGCTGGCGCAGGTGTCAAACCATCCGTGGGCGACCCTGATTCCCGCGGCCACACGATTCCTAAATCCTGTGGCCGCGATCGATTACCTGATACTGAAATAAGTTGCCGGCAGGTCAATTTGTAAAACCACGATCAGCATAGGTGCGTTGGGTAATCAGCGCGATCACCCGTGCCTCTATCTAAGCTGGGACAGTGGTTCTTGTTATCGCTTTTTATGAAGGCTTAATTTACCTTCAGGAGACTCTAGCGACCCTTTGTCAGCACGAAATAACGCACTCCATCGGGCGTCTCGAGAGAGTAGAGCTCACGGGTTTTAGGTATGGTGTTATCTGTGAGACGCAAAAAGAGATCATCAAAAAATTCAGGCGTTTCCAAACTGAAGTTATGAAAATTACGCGTGCGGTTCACCGGTGTAACGTCAACCAGCACCAGGCCATCATTCCCCGCCTCCAGCAACCCGGCAATGTTCTCTGACTGGCGCACCTGGCCAGGATTTCCCGGGTTCAAGGTACTCTCTCCAAGGCGTTGGCCTCGGTTCAGCAGGCGACTGACCAGCAGAGCGCGGTCATTGGATGACACATAAACCGTTACATTTTCTGCCAGCCCGGTGATTTCCTTTTTGAACCGGTTATTGAATTCGGCATGGTCAACGTCGGGTGCTGTGAGCACCACGTTCTCTATTTCAGTTTGAGCATCTGCAAAGGCTGGATCGTTGTCCAGAACATGGAAGGCATCAACAACGACCTGTCCGCCCATACTGTTCGCCACCATCCAGAGCCGCTCAGGGCGCACTTCCTCTACGATAAGCCTGAGTAATGTCGCCAACTCTGGTCCAGACGCCTGAGCTGCTGACCGTGCTCTGCGATATCCAGAGAGAGACGCACCCTGGTCACCCGGCCAGTCAAATACCAAAACAGGCGTGTTAATATCCAGCACGTGCGCCAAAAACGCCGTCTTGCGCAAAGCCGATGGAAACGCTTCTCTAAAACCATGAACGACCAAGAGCAACGAGCGATTCGGTGATTGTTCCACTTGCTCGCGCAAGCGCTTGACGAAAGCGGCACGCTCCAGAGTATCAACCTCCTGCAAACGGATCTCTTCATTCAGAAACCAGTCACTGGCATCTAAAATCATACCCAGCCCAAGGCTCGGCTCAATGCGGGTATCGAATGTTCCAAAATTTAGCTCAGACTGTCGCGTGGAATCGAATCGCCGACTCAGCGCACCGTTCAAATCCGCCGGAGTTCGGTTATTCGCATAAAAAAAACGAAAGGTTCCCTGCTCGGCAAGCTGCGGGACGGTCATGCGCCGAAAGGCGAAAGCTTCTGCCTGGGCAAGGATAATCTGCGTTCCAATGAAATACCCATAGGCAACCATCGCTGCTAAAACGAGCAACAATAGCGCAAGAGACCACTTCATTTTTTGTCCGAGTCTTGTCATGGAAACCACGTTTAAGATAAATGAGCGGTAGTAAAGGTAATCCTGTCAGCGATCAGGAGCTGCCCGCGAAAATTGATCGTGCAAATGGATGCCGATACGGTGTCTAGGTCGCCATACGCCTCCGGCTGCGATCTCTGTTTGGTCACTGCGGGAAGTGTAGACTATTTTTTCTTGTCGGGTGCAATCTTGTTTATGTGAGAGGGGCTATTTCTTTGGTACCAACACCACTTTCCTGAGGCCGGTTTGAGTGCAGAGCGCTACCGAACTATCTCCTTGCACGGTAGGAATTGCGGCCTCTAAGCGGCCTGATGGCTCGGAAGAGAGGTCTCCAGCGATCCGGCCTCTAAAAAATCACGTTTCACTGCGTAATATTTTTGCGGCAAGGAGAAGCCTAATTCTTCACGCACATCGGCTATTGGCTCGTGCAATCGATTTTCCCATTGCGTCAACAGCATCCAGTCGGCTTGCTGACCGATTTGCCGACCCTCATGGATTAAAGCGTTAATATCAATTTCCGGGTGATCCTTCTTGAATTTTTGACGCCCCATAAAAATAATAAAATCAATGCCTCGACCGGGCGTCTGTGTCGTCATAAAGGAAAGTAAACTCAACTCGCCCACGGGGTCACGCCCATAGCCTGTCATAACGTGCTGCAGATCGTGAATATCCCTCAGCCGATCTCCTAACCAACGCATATCCACATCAACGTTCTCGACGAAGGGGGCCTCTTCACTCGACGCAATCAAACCATCTGCGGATAATCCCTCAGCATGGACAAAATCATAATATGCGCGACCAATACTGCCTTCAGGCATCCCTAACAAACTTTCTCGATCGTTCAGCGCCCGAACTATGGCAGGCTTATCGCTCAATAGCTTCTCACCCTGCTCGCAGGCCAGCAAGCGCCGGTGCGCACGCCCCAGTGAGTCCCCTCTCAGTGCTTCCAGTACTTTGAACACCTGCCCGGTGTCATCCGGATCCCTGAGTAGCCGTGATACTGCAAGGCCCGCTTTTACAGGATAAATGCGATTACGCTGAAACCATTGATAAGCCGACGCTAACACCGGAAGCCCTCCCTTGACTGTGACGCGCATCATACCAAAATCCTGGCCCCTCGGCAGTGCGAAAACAGGCGTTGCAGCTTTTCGCGCCAAATATCTCCCGCCGGCGGAATATAGGAATATTTCCCTCGAGCGATCTATTGCCTATTTGGGTGAGGAATACATGAGGGGGCGCAAAGATGACAATCAACGCAATCTTTGTCAGCGGGCGTCAGTGGTAGCGCCAACACCCCCACCGGGCCGACACGTACACGAACTCTCCAACCCGGGCAGGGATGTCTATGTGCTGTTTTCTCTGCCTCAATCTATTCAGCCCGCATCCTGCAGCGTGATGTCGTACTGGATTGCCCCAGCGTGGTCTCGGCACTGACGTGCCGCGGTAACGATTTCTTGACCATCCGGGAGGAGCGCTGGGCGATTGGCGCACAGCCGCTGCCACGCTCAATCACCTCGCCGACGATCGGCCTGATTTGTGGCAATGCCCTTTAAAAGTAGCCCTTATAAGACTTGATACGGATCGCACGTCTCGCTCCGATAGCAGCATACACCGGCTACTGCGCGGGGCCGATTACACTTCTGCCGTTAAACTATTATGCCGATGGATAGCGCTAACCTGCGATCGAAAGCCTGGGTTTTACAAGCCACTTAAAGACTCCCCTTGCTGCCGGGTATTATCCGTGGGGCGTCACCAGATATTTCTCGCCCGTCTTCATCGCGCGATAATCCAGCACGGCTTCTTTGGTGAGCATTTCCTCAAGTGTTACCTGCCGCTTGTAGGAACTGGCAAACGTTGAGGTGAGCCCCTGCAGCACACGATCGCGCATGCGCAGAAGCGTTTCCAAACCTGCCGTTTGCAGGAACGGTGTCAACAACCAACCCGATAGCGTCCAGCCAAAGCCGTATGCTGGCGTCAGTAGCGTGGGGCCCATATCCAGCCTGCCATAAATGTACATTTTTTTTGCCTGATCCGAGCCATAGCGGGAAAACTCAGTCATTTTCTTCGTCGCGACCCGCTCCATCGCCTTGAAACAATTGTCGACTGGATGCCCGCCGCCTATCGGATCGAACCCGAGGTATGCGTCGGTGGCGTCGATCGCGTCGCACAGCTGATCAGAAAAATTTGCATCGGCTGAATTTACGATATGGGTTGCACCCAGTTTTGACAGCAGCTCAACATGCTCTGCCTTGCGTACGATATTGACTAGCGGGATGTCATCCTGCTGACAGATCTTGACCAGCATTTGTCCAAGATTAGAGGCCGAAGCAGTGTGAATAATAGCGCCCTGCTTTTCCATTCTCGCTGTTTCAACAAACCCGAGCGCAGTCATTGGATTGACGAATGCGGAGGCCCCGTCTACCGATGAAATATCACCCAGCGGCAGACTCATGCCCGCATCAGCGATGCAATACTGCGAATAGGCATTCCCGGGTACACAGGCGACGCGCTGACCCATAAGCGATTGCGCGAATTCATCCTCACCCGCCGCCACCACGACTCCTGCGCCTTCATTGCCCGCCGGCAGGCGCAGTCCATGACGACCCTTCTGCGCGCTATTAAACGGTTCGGGCATAGCCGCTACAAATTTTCCAGGCGCGTACTCCGCATTTTCAAGATCCGCCGCCCCGGTGAGGATGGCAAGATCTGATGGATTGATTGGTGCAGCCTCCATCTTGACCAATATCTGGTTGCCCGTGGGATCTGGAAACTCGGTCTCCGCGATCTCTACTGTCAGCTTGCCATCTGCAAGCGTGCTGAATAGCTGTTTACCGGTGGTCATAACATGTGCTCCTGAGCCGGGAAGTGAGGGCACATATTGTAATACCTTTTAACTGGCAATGTCTGCGCTAGCATCAAATCGAAATGACGACCTGCATCAAGTCTTCGGCAGGTCAGACATATCTCACGATCATTAGACGCTGGTACTACTGTAGCCGACGGCTCGCCGATACAGGCTGTAATGGAAATTCGGCCTGTCTAGCGATATACCTCGGCCCTGATACCACACCAAAAACTCCAATCTGCGTCTTCAAGTCGTCCTTAGTAGTGGAGACTGGTGCCGACCCGGCGCGCTAAAAAAACTGAATGTTATTAATTTGGAATGCTCGATTGGTGTTACCTGCAAGCTTTTTCCATCCGAGTAATTCAGACCGCAATAAGCTCTCTTGGACAGCAGCGAGGTGATCTCGCTCATTCGTCGTTAACGAACCCGATGTGCGACTCGCTCATTCGAATTCCCACCTTCGAAAAAGCCCACGACTGACAGATGCGACGTTGTGACTATGACTACCCGCGCCAGGCGGCCAAACGGTCAACTGCAGCCTCCACTACTTCGGTTGCTCCAGCATAAGAAAAGCGAATGAAATGCTTGCCACTTTGAGGACAGAAATCCGATCCTGGAGCGACGAGCACGTTGGCGTGCTCCATCATCTCTATGCAGAACTCCACGCTATCCTCGTTCATATGCTGTACGTGACAGTAAAAATAAAAGGCGCCGTGCGGTTCGGCAAAACGATCGAAGCCCAACGACGGTAGCCCGGCGAGCAGAATGTCGCGATTGCGCTTATAACGCACCACGTGCTGATCGAGTTCTGCTCGGCAATCGAGCGCATGCAGAGCCCCAACCTGTGAAGGCGCAGGGGGACACAGATAGAGATTATGCGCCAGATTCGCAATAGACTCAGCTAGATAGTCCGGCACGACCATCCACCCTAAGCGCCATCCCGGCATCGAGTAATACTTTGAGAAGCTATTGATAACGATTGCCTCGTTTGAAAAAGAACAGGCGGTCGCCTGCGGTGTTTCGTCATCAAAGACAATACCGTGATAAATCTCGTCTGAAATAAAACGTATACCGGTCTTCTCACAGTAAAGTGACAACGCTTTCAATTCAGCGGGCTGAATCATCGACCCTGTAGGATTACCGGGGCTTGTCACAATCAGGCCGTCAATTCCACCTTCAATCGCTTCGATCTCCGCAACCGTTGGCTGGAAGTCGTTTTCGATCGTGGTTTCAAAAATGACGCATTCGACGCCAAGTGTTTCGAGAGCGTAACGGTAACCGTAATAGAACGGGGCAGGCATACCGATACGCTGCCCCACATCAAAACAGCCAACCACCGCAAGAATCATCGCGCCCGATGCTCCAAACGTGATGATGACATTCTGAGGATTGACACTCGCCCCATAGATCTCATCATATTGTCGGGCGATACGTTCGCGCAGGTCCTCGTTGCCGGCAGCGCTTGTGTAACCAAAGATGTTCTGTTCGCCCGCCGATAAAACTGCCTCCATCGTACCCGCCGGAGCACCTGTGCTGGGCTGACCCAGCTGCAAGTAGAGCATGTCTTTGCCCGTCGCCTCTATTACCCGTGCGCGCTGGTACAGTTGCTCTGCAATGCTCGGTGCAGCACCGCGCTGAGAGGGATGAAACTTAGGGTGACGACTCATTCTCGCTTCCTCGGGCGCTGCTGCCCTCATTGGTGCGTTCATCGCACTGATAGCGAGACCGCGGCAAAGTAATGCGTGCGTCACTCCGTCTCGAAGGGTGTCGATAGTGGTATAACGCGTTAAGCAATAATACTGATTGTTAGCCCGCTACTGATTTTAAGACATTTGATCGTGTTGAACCGAGCCTCATCTTTTTGATGTGGAGCAATCCCCTACCGAAGTGAAGGCGTTGGGTTGGTTAGATCACGTACCAGTAGCCGTTCATCTGCTAACTTTTCATCCGTCTGGCGTTACCTGACGCTTCGATGGCGCCCTTTTCTGATGTAGCATTTGCCTCCATTCCTTGAAGGGGGCTAACGTATTTTGCAAAAAAGTCCGCTGCGCAGCCTGGCTTTCCGGGCCGAGCCCCCAGGGAGTATATTCATCTACCTCGGGTATATACAGCGTTCCGAAGAGGCGATCCCATATGCTGGTAATAGCCGCCATGTTCTTGTCCCAGTGTTGCGGCAGATAGCTGTGGTGTACATGATGCATAGCCGGACTTTGTAGCCATTGGCACAACCATTTGGGGTAGTTGAATTGCACGTGATAATGCCGAAACGCGCCGTTGAACCCAAATAACAGGGCGAAGAAACTGATATTCAGCAGTGTTGCCTCGGTGATATTGCCGTCAAAAATGTACCCGAACACGCCACCGCTAAAGCCATACGCCAACGCAGCCCCGCCCGCCCACAGCGGGCCGACCAGAAAATGCTCACGGTATCGGGTTAACGGTGTAAGTACTTCCGCCGAATGGTGTATTTTGTGCAGCGACCAAAATAGCGGGACGCGATGCATCGTGTAGTGGATGCAGAAAAATACGAAATCATAGCAGAGCAACGTGAAGAGACTGTAAAACAGCATCCATGGCAACGTGACTGGCAGTGCGGGTGTCGCGCCGAACAGCTGCTCCAATGCACTAATGGCAATAGTCTCTACGCCAGGACCAACCGTTGCCAGCAGAGAAACCACCCACAGCGGCCGCAGTAGCTGTTCCAACAACCATAACCAGATATCGACTCTGGCGGAAACGTGCGTATAGATCTCCCTGGGAAAAAGGAACTGCCAAAGCCCCACTCTGCGCTCATGCCCATCCGCGCCTCGCGAACCATGACCGGTACGAACAAAAAACAAAACGACCGCGATGGTAAATGTCAGCAGTAGGGCGTCCCAGCGCAGGTCCGGCGGCAATTCCACCATAAACGTGTGCTGAATCAGGCTGTCGAGTTGCGTGAGAGCGTCGCTCAGTGGCCCTTGTACCTGCGGCTCAACGTCGGTTGTACTCATCTCATAACTCACGAGAGTCCAAGCGCTGCTGAATAATCAGGCTGTGGATCAAGGAACTTGCAAGTCCCACTGTCGGGGCGCCCACTCGATGATGGCATCGGCATCTTCCCTCAGCAAAAAGTCCGCGGCCAAGGCGGCTTCAGTTGCTTCAGTTACCGCCTGCACAAAACCTGCCTTATCGACGTATAGCGACGCCATCTGCTCAGCGCTGAACAAGCTGGTTGAACCAAACAGGAAGCAAAAGCCATTCCCGGAGTTCGCGTCGCCGAGGAGTACTGCAGAGGGAGCATCGGAGTAAGGTGTACGAATACCACCAAGCGCATTACCGAGATCGTCATAGAGATAATCAGTGCCGTCGTCGTTGAGAATCAATTGTGGCGATTTTGGAGGCAGAGTACCATCGTTGACCCAGTCGTTCAGAGCGCGCACGCCCCGGTTAAACACGTAATGCTGAGGGCCGTTGTTCAAAGGGCGATCACAGCTGATAAAACCCAAAACGGATGTTTCCTCAACGACCGAAGCAAAAACAGGGTCGCCTTTGGTATCGTCTCGACCGGTAACAAACGTGTAAAGATCACCGTGAGCAGTGGCCGCCACTTCCCATGCACGAATCATATCGGTATCAGGTTGGCGAGCCTTCTGAAATTCCAACAGGACTACATCTGTCTCCGTCTCAAAGCTCAGTACTGGCACATTGATGTCAGTACGGATCCACGCGCCGCTAGGAGTGGCTATCTCCACAAGTGGCTCCTGCGCCAGAGCGGAGGCGCCATCTCCGCGACTGTGCACCATATACCCATCGTAAGGCCGATACAGTGGATGCACAGCGTTGATATACGTAACGAGGCGCCCTGCCGATTGCGATTCGCCATAGGCGATCAGATGCTCAACATCAAGACCCGCAAGCGGAGCAATGCCATCCGGGTTACGCAGGGCCTGCGCCACCTGAGAAAACATATCGTAGGAAAAACTATCGCCGGGATGATTCAGTGAGCCGTAGCGATCTGGGTCTACTGCCTTCAAATACAGCGGCAGCGGCAGACCGCGATCTGAACCCTCGATACCGGTAAGTTGAGCCGATACGCCGACCCAAACAGACCCCCCCCTGCGCATTTCCAGCTGACCGGTACCCCAACTCGGCGGTGTCTCGAAGCCCGCGGTTACGTTTAACCATTCCACTAACACGTTGCCATTAAAAGCGCTCGAGTCGATGGGACGATAAACCACAATACGTGTTCGGTAGTCGGCCTGTTGCGCAGGCTCGACGGCCCAGAAGCCATCACGCCCCAGTTCACCCGTGTTAGAGAATGCGGTAGCGGTGCCCTCCAGAAAAAACTCAAACTGCTCATACCCCACTTCGCCAAGGTCAAAATTTTGTGCCAATAAGCTAATCGCACCTGTCTCAGGCGGCAGCGTGACCAACGGGTTGGAAATAGACCGCATGGTCTGGTCGGGTTTATTGTCACTGCTGTCAGAGCAAGCGAAAAGGAAGATCGCAAGTAATAGTGCTATGGAAGCTCTGGTAATCGGTATCGAAAAATGCATCGTGTTCTTCCTAATCTGTTGCTTTTTTTTTGAGGGCCAACTGATAAAGCAGCTAGCTACGACTGCCAAATACAGGCCGGACAGGACTCAGTGCTTGCGATGTGGGCTTCGCACACAAACATGTTGGGGTGCTCTCTCGTATTGCATCGCCACCCGCCATGCTTCTCACGCATGAAAGCGTAAGCCATATCCGCCATGGTGACAAGTTAAGCGAAAAACCTACTCCACGCCTTACGCATCGCCCAATTTCGATCCTGAATCACCCCGCTTTTACCGGCAGCGTCTTAGAGCAGGAGTGATTTCAAAACCCTCGATTTCCCCTGTTCTATAACATGTGCAGTGTTCGTTGATCAGGGCCGACGTATTCCTTTTACCGTTTGCGACAATACCCACTACATCTGTCACTTTTGATAGGTCAATCTTGCCGCGCCGTTTGAAAAAAAATAATGCTGCACGTGCTAAGCGCCACGTATTGGGGCGGTCGTGAAGAAAAGCCTGAGGCGCAAAATGGCTTTAGAGATAACGAATCAACCTGGGCCGACATCAATCCGTTTCACTGGCTCGGAATGGATATACCTGAGCTGGACAATTGCCGCGAAAGCGACAATGGACGAGCCCCGCTCTGGGGCAAGGCGCGTGCTGCAACAACTGCAAGGCGGTTAGCCTGCATGATGAGGGTAAATATTTGCATACGCCGGATCACTGCGCAATCAGATTTGGCAGAAACGCCGAGGGCATCTGCGACAGCGAAATAATGCAAGAATCAATGAATGATTGCCAGAGAGATGTGTGTTTGTCGATCTGCGAGCTGAGGGCGCTTGTGCCTCGCTATACTAACGATATCTCCATCAGCGGATCGCATAAGGGTTCGTCAGAATGGGTTATCGGCGAGTCCGTTTCGCGTGTTATTATCGGTCGCCAGAACAGACGCTACTGGAGACAATATGTCAGATCAGATGCTAAAGGTCCCGCGCTCTCTGCGTCGCGGGGGCAGGCTCGAAGAAAGTGAAAGATCTGTCAGAGATACGCTGAAGATCATAGCATTGGTCTGCCGTAACCTCGGGATCGATAATCTCGCTGAGTCTCGCATACTCGACATGGGCTGTGGTTATCGCATGGCGAAGTCTATTATCGAGCAGGATATCCTGATCAAAAAGTACGTTGGCCTTGACGTATTTCGGGACATGATCGAATTTCTTCGCGAGGAAGTTAATGATCCGCGATTCAATTTCCATTCTCTTGACATCCATAATGAAATGTATAATCCGCAGGGAAAACCACTCGCGGAGCTCGGCGCTTTGCCGATTTCGAAGGAATCATTCGATATCATCTGGTTGTTTTCCGTCTTTACCCACCTTGCACCGCATGATTACTCGGAAATGTTAAAACTTCTGCGGCCTTACGTTCGTCCGGGAGGACGCCTGGTATTCAGTCTATTCGTAAACGAAGTCACGCCTTCGGGTCTTGGCTTCATCAGTAGTGTAAATAAGAAGTTTGAAGAGCAGGCGAAAGAAAATACCAAAATTTTCATGGATAAGTTTTCCGAGACCTATAATCACGAATACGCCACGGCGCCGCCATTTGTAGATTTTGATCCAACGCAACCTTTAAAGTGGGCCATCTATTCAAGAGAACACGCCCTCGAACTCGTTCAGGGTACGGGCTGGGAAGTGGAGAGCCTTAACGATCCCGAGGACGCAATTCAGCATTATATGATTTGCCGACCGGTATAGCGCTCGCCCAGAAACAGCAATCGAGAGCGGCAAGCGTTCCTCATTTTTATGGCCGGGGGGCGATATCGTGGATCGATACCGAGCGCAATTATGCAGGCATTGTTTTCTTCGAGGAATACACCATGCAGGAAGCCTCTAAGGGCAGCGGGGGCGCAAGGGTCCAGCTAATCGGGATTGTCGCAGATGCCATTGATGGTTACTGACCGGGCGATTTGAGCGCGAGAACCCGACCTGTACAAATGAGTTCAGCTTTGCCGCATGCCTGATTCAATGTCGAACACTGGCATACGTTAGTTGTCTTGCCTTCACTAATCTTTGGTTCATCGTCTACCAGTGAAATCATCGGCATCCGGATCAAACTAAACGCAGACTGGCTACAACCCTGACTTTCGTAAGAGCGCAACAGGCCATTCCCTGCGGTTATCTTGATCACAATCGACTTTGGTCAATGGCATTGCGACCCGTTAGGGTATTGCCGGAGACCCTGATAAAAACGCAAACAATACTGTGCTCCGCTCTCGATGCAAACACCTATTACTCTCGACGTATTTTTGACTGCGATATCATCACGGGATATCCAAACGGGCGCTACACCGCGGCGGAAGCAGTACTTTTCGGTGAACCGTCTAAACAACCAACTGCCACCTAAATCGGTATTTCAGTGAGTCTGAGATACATAGGATATTTTAGCTGGAAAAGCAGAACAAAGTAAGCGGACAAACACTGCAGCGCTGCAGCCGCAAAGTAAGCCTCCAATCGCCGGGCAGTCCGTTTGACACGTTGCTGGCATAGGCGATTCTTCCCGGTATCCGTATCAACGAACATTTTTTTCAGCTGGCCGTCTCGATATCATATACTCAGAGGTTAGACAGGCGGTGGCCGCTTACACGCACTGCTAAACGACAAACATAGCATAATAATATCCTTGGCTGGCACCGGAAACTTTTGAGCTCATATTCAAATAACATGCAGGATCACGGCGGATTCATTCCAAGCATTGAGGGAATGCGCGCGCTCGCGGTCCTGATGGTTTTACTCTTTCACCTAGACGTGCCTTTTCTTGACGGTGGCTATCTCGGTGTCGACCTCTTTTTCGTAATAT
Source organism: Candidatus Marimicrobium litorale (assembly GCF_026262645.1). Classification (NCBI taxonomy): domain Bacteria; kingdom Pseudomonadati; phylum Pseudomonadota; class Gammaproteobacteria; order Cellvibrionales; family Halieaceae; genus Marimicrobium; species Candidatus Marimicrobium litorale. Next base: position 3,340,397 of record NZ_SHNO01000001.1, on the reverse strand, counting down.
CAGGATTTATCATTACACGTAATATTCTTGCTGATCAGGAGCGAAACCGTTTTTCTCTTCGCGAGTTTTACGTGCGCCGCTTTCGCCGGCTGTTTCCCGCTCTCCTCGCGACCGTTCTACTTACATTACTTGTGGGCACGATTGTGCTACCTCCGGCCGAATTAGTCGCGACAGCAGTATCCTCTATCTATGCTGTGTTCTCGCTCGCCAATATTCATTTCTGGCTGTCCTCTGGATATTTCGAGGCCGCCGCGGAATCCCAGCCTTTGCTTCACACCTGGTCGCTGAGTGTTGAGGAACAGTTCTATCTTTTCTGGCCCGCCCTGCTATTAGTGCTGGCAAACACGCGCCAGCGCGCAGTAGTGATCGTTATATTGCTTGCCGTTCCCATGATTTTAGGGCTGATGTTGCGCAGGGAATATCCAGATGCGGTATTTTATTTGCTACCGTTTCGCTTACCGCAGTTGATGGCAGGCGCACTCATAGCAGTGCTTTCAATGCGACTGGTCGGCGCGAGTGGAAATCTGGCCGTGCTGCTGGCGAGTGCTGGTTTGATCGCGTTATCGAGTCTATCAGTCGAGAGCTTGTCACCTGCCGCTGCAGCGGCTCTAGTTACCGGACTAGGTTTTCTGTTGTTACTGGGGAGGCAGGCTCCCTTCGCCCGAGTATTTTATGGTCACGCACTCCTACAGTGGGTAGGTCGACGTTCATACGCGATCTATCTCGTGCACTGGCCAATTATTGTTTTATACAATTTCGCAGCCAGTTTTGAGCTTGATAACTGGGATCGTATTGCGCTTTTTTTCCTAAGCCTGGCTGCAGCAGTACTCATGCACGAATGGGTGGAAAAACCGCTTCGCAAGCGCGGTGAAGATACAACCCCCATGCAAAAGTTAGCCCTTCCCGCTATCGTTTTAAGCCTCGTGCTAACGCTAGGTCTGGCGCTAACGCTATGGCATCTGGAGGGCCTCCAGGGGAGAGTCGATGAGCGCTTACAGCGGGTGGTCGACAGCGTCAAGCAAGAGAAGAGAAGGAAAGATAAAGCTATTCGTTATGGTAAATGTAATTTGCATAAGCAACATGTGTTTGCAGACTACGATCCGGAGACCTGTGCAACTCCACACTCGGAGAAACCTAGCGTCCTCTTGTTGGGCGACAGCATGGCGGCCGACACCTATATGCTCCTCCAACAAACCTATCCAGAAATACATATTATGCAGGCGACGGCCGCTGCCTGCACTGCGCTTCTTAATCTGGAGGCTGTTGGCGGTCGCTATGCCGCTTGTGAAGACCTGAACGCCTACCGGTTTAGCGACTTGATAGATAACCGAGCCGATGCAGTATTACTCGCGTCAGTGTGGACTGAAGACAGGATTGAGCCACTTAGAAAAACGGTTGAGTACCTGCAGTCTCGCGGCCAGCGCGTACTGGTATTTGGGCCTCGTACAGTATTCAAAGCATCTATACCGATATTGGTCTCTCAGCATGCAACACCAGAGGCGGCAAATGCTGCGTTACGTGAAAAGGCCGTTGTGAAAAACTCATTGCTGGAGAAAATGCGCGCCGCCATGCCTGACGTGACCATATTGGATATCGGAAATCTCCAATGCTCGCCGGCCTGTGAGATACTGGAAGGAGACGAGCTCCTGTATTATGACCAAATGCACATGACTAAGCTGGGCGCCAAACGCGTCGGTGAACGGATGCGGCAGACCTTTGACCTAACGAAGTTCGTCAACTCTACGAAAAATGAAGCCCAGTAGGCGAGCCACCGCCTTTGTTGTGCGGGAAACATTAAAAGATCGTCTATAAATCAGATGCAGTGCCGCTGAGTATTTGACACCCCTCGACTCCTATCGGTCAGCGGCTGGCCGCCGTCTTTATCTCTACTGCGATAGCCAAAAGCGGCTGCGGAAGCGCTATACGAACCGTATTTTTCATTCTACCGCTAAATAGGCATGCATTGAGCCTTTGCTCTACGGTAATATAGACGACTTAATCTTTTAATAATCATTGATGAAAGGAGTTACGGGTGGATTTTGCTAATCCCTATGCTGTGATAGATATCCCACTATTGGAGCTCTTCCGAAATCTGAGTGTTGGGTTGATCATGGCCGTTATCTGGGCCTTGGTCATTTCGAGAACCACTCGGCTGGTGGTCGATCACAGGCAATACCTACCCATGTTTTTACTGCTTATACCGTCTATGATACTGATTATCACGATTATAAAATCTTCCATTGCACTGTCGCTCGGCCTGGTGGGCGCACTTTCGATCGTACGCTTTCGTACGCCTATCAAAGAGCCAGAGGAACTTCTCTATATTTTTGTCGCCATCGCGATCGGACTCGGTCTTGGGGCTAATCAAGTGATGGTGACGACAATCGGTTTCGCCGTCGTAGTGGCCGTTTTAATTCCTTTTGGTCTGACTAAAACGCTCAATTTGAGTAGCAACAGTAATCTTATTGACATCATTCTTCACATACCGGAAGGAAATAATCTGCAACTGGCAGACGTTGAAAAGCTTTTACAGCAACAGAATTTCACATACAAGATCAAGCGCTTGTATCAAAAAGATAATCGGGTAGAGCTGTTAATCGACACGCTGAAAATTGATGTGGCAAGCATCGATTTACTCAAAAACGCATTTGCTGATAGCGGCCTCGGATTTGAAATTTCTATGACATCAAATTCCCGCGTCATCACGTGAACCGTTGATAACCCGATTTCTAAAAAATGTTGCTGTACTCCCTGTGTTGGCGCCGCTGTTACTGGCATTAGCACTATTGGCCGGCATTCAATATATTCAGCAACATCCGTCGAATCTCCGGGACGTCCTTGAATGTCCTAGAGAAAATCCTTTGTGTATTGTAGTGGAGGATATGGCACGCGATGCCTCCAATGTACACTATGATCTACAGAGGCAGATGTTTGATAAAAAAACTTTGCCGGTCATGAAAATTTATCTTACCAATGGCGCTCTCGATAAGCTGTACCAAAAGCGCAGACAAACGTTAAACAAGCCGGGACAGATCCTGATAAAAGATGATAATGACTGGGTAAAAGCATCAATCATCCTAAACAGTGGTAATGAGATAAAGGAGCTCAACACCCGTCTGCGCTTGAAGGGGGATTGGCCAGATCATTACGAGCACCCAACCAAGCTCTCGTTTCGCATAAAAGTGCTTGGAGAGTCTTATGCTCTTGGCATGAAACGATTCTCGATTCAGCATCCGAATACCCGCAGCTTTCAGGCTGAACCGCTAATGCTCGATGAAATGCGCAACTGGGGTATTCTCGCACCGAAATACCGCTTTATTGATGTGCGGATCAATGATTACCCCATTGGTATCATGGCACTAGAAGAGCATGTTTCTAAAGAAATGCTTGAGTCACAGCGTCGGCGGGAGGGACCGATACTGGTGGTGGATGAAGATCCCATATGGCGCCAGAAAGACTTGAATGCCCAGACCGCCGCGGCAGCTGGAGCGAACAACCCTCCCCTAAACAGCTCCAATTTGCGCATCATCGACCTACCGATAAAACAGTTCGGGGCACCTTCTTTTAGTATCGGATCAACGAAAACTACTAACGCGATTCGGGCGATCTCCCTGTACCGCGATTTCATCGATGGGAAACGCTCTGCGGAGACCGTTTTCGACCTGGAGAAAATGGCCCGGTGGTGGGTGCTTGTGAATGCATGGTATAGCTGCCACGGTGTGGCTTACCACAATCGGCGATTTTATTTTAATCCGACGACAAATCTTTTGGAGCCCATCGCCTTTGATAACGCCCCGAGACCACATGGCAGAGGCGAGTACGTTGAAAACTGCGATATTTTCGTAGCGAATAGACTGCAGGGTGATGTCAATTTTCAAACCCATGTTCTCGATTTCAGTCAACTTCTGCTTGAGACATACCAGTCTGCTGCATGGCAAAGCAACTTCAAGGCAAGGCAAGCTAAAGCACAAAACATACTGCTGCTGGATGGGTTCGATACCAGACCGTTACTGCCTAAGGAAGTCGTGCAGAATCTCAGCTATTTTCTCAAGGCACTGACGTTTACAAACGCTGAGACCATAGTCTCAGATAGTACATCAAGTTCGATGGCATCATATTCCGATGCGCCTTTGTATTCTCACCTTCGTACTTTTTTCTTCCCTTTGGATTCGGGTCTGTCGCTGGAGATAAAGAATCTTAGCTACGATCCGATCGAAGATATTCGGATCACCATCGACGACAACCAAGACGCGCCACGTGTCGTCCAAGGACCACAGCTACTTCCTGCATACAATACGGACGGAGCACAGGAACAACATATCATTACGATGAACATTGATGAGCCCTTCACCGACACGACCAAAATCACCGTCGATTATACGTATCGCGATGTTGCTATGAGCATGTTGGCTGTACCACAGCATCGTAATCATGTAACGGGCTTCAAAAGTATGTCCGGGAGTTCTCTCTTCGAACGATCAGGTGTGAGTCAGGACTCTGCTAAAAAGAGTATCAGGTTCACTGGCTCCCATGAGATTAGTGAGAGTCTGGAGGTAGATAAGGGCTGGTCAGTAGTCTTGGCCGAGGGCTCTAGCCTGGCATTAATAGATGGGGCGACGCTAAAGATCAGAGGGCCTCTCTATATACAGGGTACTGAAGAGGATCCAGTGACTATCGAAGTGACGCCTTCCCCAGAGTACAACGACGCCGGCGCGTGGGGCGGTATTCTTGTTTCACAATCCCCCCGTAGGTCACGAATTCAGCATGCCGTGTTGCGAGGGGCAGGGAGTGCTACCCTCGCCAACCGACAGGATTATTACGGAATAACCGGTTGCCTCACATTTTATGAAAGCGATGTAGATATTGTCGATAGTACTTTTTCTGATATGCACTGCGAGGATGCGTTAAATATTGTGCGATCAAACTTTACCATTTCACATACAACGATTGAAAGACCACGCGCAGACGGGTTCGATAGTGATTTTTCTCATGGAGAGCTTCGAGATTCCCGATTCCTCGATACCGGAAACGATGCAGTTGATATTTCAGGCACACGGCTCACGCTCAAAAATATTTATTTTCGAAATATTGGTGACAAGTCGATTTCGGTGGGCGAGAAATCAATTCTCCATGCGAGTCGGCTGAATATCGATTTCGCCGCGACCGGCGTGGCGAGCAAAGATAAATCCACCGCACATATTATTGACAGTCATTTTGCGAATATTTCCGGCAGCGGTTTGATTACCTACATCAAAAAACGTGAATACGGTAGTGCATCAATCGACTGTGATAATTGCACGTTCACAAACACCACATACAAAGCAACCAATCAACTGGGAAGCAAAATTAGAATCGACGGCGTGGCACAAGCGGTTACAAATTATCAATTGGCACATCTTCGGGAGGCTGGTTTTGTCACAGAATAGCGGCCTTCAAATAAATGATTTTCGCCATGAGATAAAAGTGCCGCTGCAGCGATTACAGTATGTCGACTTCAGCGAATGGTTGATGCAGTCAGGCCTGGTCCTACAAAAGACATTCGCAGACAGACGCATTCATTCCGTATATCTTGATACACCATTTCTCGACGATTATCAGGATAACGTATCCGGGATGAGCAAACGCGGCAAAATTAGATTCCGCTGGTATAACGATGAGCGCTCTAAAATAGTGCTCGAGCTGAAGAACAAGCGTGGCCGACTGGCTAATAAGCTAGTTATACCGTTAGATAACCCGACAGAGGCTTATCCTTTCGACCGCACTGTAAGCAACGGTTTACTAGGATGTCACAGGCGCAGTCGAGCTTTAACCCGCGAGCACTGTTTATTTCCTTGTCTGCATGTGCAGTACGAGCGGGCGTACTATGAAATCGCACCGAACATTCGTATGACACTGGACACCGACATCCACTATCAAAAACTGTTTCCGATTCAGACACACTCTATGAGGCGCTCCAATGTGGATGTCGTGGCGGAGTTCAAGTATGCCACCGAGGACGCGAAAAGAGCCGCGCAACTACTGTCTGGCATGCCAGGACGCGTGTTTCGCCATTCAAAATATGTCGTCGGTGTTGATACTGTATGCGATCTTTAGCGTTAGCTTTCGCTATCACTCTGTTCACGTCGAGCACTTATGCGGACGATGACATATCACTGGAGGAACGAAGGCAAAGCCTGATGGAGACTGCTCAGACTTTAGCAAACGAAATGACGGGCTTTGAACAATATACGCCCTACTTAGCGCCATTTCCTGCCCGAGTGTTGATGGGTGACGAGATGACAGGTTATGTTCTGTTCGCCCAAGGTTGGCACAGAAAAGAGCTAGAAGGCCGCTGGAGCGATGGTAAGTCCTCGAAGATTTACGTAAAGATTCCTCCGGGAAAACATCCATCTATATTGTATATTCACGGCAGATATCATGGCGAAGAAGAGGCAACACGGGTAATTGTAAACGGAAACCTACTCAGTGAGATTCCCTTGATTCATCACAATATAGACCTTCCCCCGGGGATCGTCAAAAACGGTCAGCTCGAGATTGAATTCCAACATATCGCGCCCATTACAGTGCGGAATGATAGTACTCCCGGTGAAGGGGAAGGCACCCGTACATACGAATTTTTCCTCGTGCGGCTATCGGTTTATTAATTTTTTTCTTAAAAAAATAGTGATCGCCCCAGTGACATTAACGGAAAAAATTGCTTAAGCGGACAAAAAACAACGGAGATGTGACGTGAACAAGCTGGCATGGCTCCTCACCGTAACGGCGTTATCATTGCTACTGGGCTTATTTTGGTTTGAGCCGACAACATGCCAGAGCGATCTGCTTCTGTCATGCTTCAACCAACGTGCAATCGACCCGGAACAAGACTGGAGTCACTACAGTTTCGTTGCGCTGGGGCATATTCGAACGGGACGCAATAAACCGGGGCCAAACCGCAATCTACAACGAAATTTATATCGCGTTTATGCGCATGACCCAGCGTTTGTGATTTCGCTGGGTGATCTTTATCACAATATTTCGGATGAGAGCATCGATAATATTACGCGCTGGGTGAGCGCGAATATTCCCGTACCGTTTTTTAATGCCGTGGGAAATCACGACACTCAAACATCGGCAGGACACGCGCCAGCGCGTTATGCGGATGCGTTCGGAACGCCAAGCTTCGACTTTGTACTGGGCAGCGAGTTATATATTTTTCTTGAAAATGGAAGTAGCCCCGTATTGAGTGAGCAACAAAAAACTCGTCTTGAAAATTTACTATTACAGGCGGGCGACGATACAGCAATACGTAATATTTTTCTCTTTTCACACCAGTTGTTCTGGAGTTACTACAATCCCGCGCTGGAGCCCGTATTTCGCTATCGCCACCCTGTTACACCGCCCAGTAATTATCGGTATTTCCTAGATACGATCAAACCGTTGGTTGAAAGCCTACCCGTAGGTAAACGCGTATTCTTTCTAGCCGGAGATATTGGCGGAGGGCGCAGGTTTCTTCAGACTTTTTACCATCGAGAAGGACCGATCACTTATATCGCCACCGGCATGGGTAATGCAAGCCGCGACTCTTTTCTCACCGTGACTATTATCGGCGGAGAGGTATCACTGAAAGCGACGAATTTCAGGTCGGGAGAAACAATCCCCCTTGAGGAATTTGGACTCGACTACTGGCGCACGTTTTATCGTGATAACCCTGAGTTCGCGACTGAGATAGATCGAATCAACAACACTCGCTGACGCCACGCTGATAACGTCCCGCTAAGCGTAGGTACTCATTAGTCCAATTAGTGCGAATTCGCACAGATGCCGAATATAGAATTTAGGATATGCAGAGTTTACGGACATTAAGCGGTAATAAACACTGCTTATCGCTCGGCCATTCGTCGGCACCGGTTGCATTCAGTCGACAGTTTGGCCTCAATCTACTAACATAATGCTCGACCGTGATCGATTCGCACCCCATCATTTCATATAAGCATAATATGACAAACGTTGTTCCCACCCTCTATCAGCTCAAAAAGGCGTTTTTGTGGCCGCGCACTCTTTTTATGCGCTGGAAGTACCGGAGAAACGCCGGCCAGGCAAAAGTAATGATGGAGCTCCATTATTATCGACGCCCCTTTATGGAGTTCATGGGTGCAACAATTTATAACAGTCATATCCTGCATGAAGCTGCGATAGGCCCTGACAGCGTGGTGCTCGATGTCGGCGCGTTCAATGGTAGCTGGGCACAACACATCGTCGATCGCTACGATCCCGTGATCTACGCGTTTGAGCCCAATCCACGCTCCTATGCAAAGATTCAGGAAAAGGCAAAGGGAAACCCCAAGCTTAAACCGATCCCCTACGGTTTGGGAGATAAGGACATGACCGTAGCCTTCACACTGAAAGGCCTCGGATCGTCAATGTGTGACGAAAGAGACAGTAGCTCCGATGCCCCAAGGACAAACGTCGAAATCGCCGCTATCGATAGAGTATGGAGTGAACTTAAATTGGACAATATTGATCTTATGAAGATCAATATCGAAGGCGCCGAATTCCCCTTGCTTGAGAAAATGATGGAATCTGACCTTCTCAAATGCGTAGATTGCTTCTTAATACAATTTCATGAATGGCATCCGGGAGCCTACAGGAAGCGGAGGCAGATTCGCAAGGAACTCGCCAAGACGCACCGCCTCGAATGGGATTACTATTTCGTATGGGAAAAATGGGTGCGGCTATAGAGCGCTTTCGCGCCACCTGGGACCGTTCTCATGGCTCTCTCAGCAAGTCGCTGACATGAGGGTCGAACGAGGCGTTTTGTCGAGACCAGTCTGAGCTTTTCCACCCGGACCTGATAGTCTTTTTTATCCGGGAGACTCCATTGCGCCATGATCGAAAAATACGCTGCAGGAGAAACGGTTAGAATGGTGATTAATTAGCACACACATACTTTCAAGGACTATCTACTGGATTTTCTATCCGAGCCAGCCTTTACATACGCGATCGTTTTGGAATTCAATGCCTTAGATCGATACCGTAATCCCTATCGCAATATCTGAAAACCGTTGTCTTGCTGACGGCCTATCCCCCAATCTTCTGGGGATCTACCCTAGCTTCTGTGCTTCTGTGCCTCTGTGCCTCTGTGCCCCTGTGCCCCTGTGCGCCTGTGCGCCTGTGCGCCTGTGCGCTGATAAATACTATCGCAGGCAGATCCATTGTACATTGAGATCTCCAGGCAATTTACTTTGCGTCAACTCCTTGCTTCCGCCTCCATTTCTCAATCTTTACAACGCTCTACACACGCGCATCGAGAGTTTCCCCAGCGGACTTTTTTTTACTGAGATTTCAGTTTACAGTATCTAAACACGCTTTCGTCTTTTCACCCAAGCCGCTAAAGATAAAACCTAGGACTACAATGCGCTCAATGAAGACAATGGGGTATTTTCCTTTCCTTTTTTTTGTACTCAATGTGTGCGCCAGCACAGCGCACGCTGACTCAGAAAACTGGCAAGCCCACTGGGCAATTCCACCGGGATATTTTCTCGAGGTGGACAGCACAGGTTATAGCGTGCCCGTTGCGATCGCCATGGTACCCAACCCCGGAAGCGCGCCAGATTCGCCTCTCTACTACGTAGCAGAACTTGGTGGACGCATCGCAGTAGTTAGAAATGATCGCCAAGTAGAGACCTTTGCAGACGGTTTTTATACGTTGAACCGCTCAGCAGAGATGCCTGACTTGGGCGGGGTCATCGGCCTCACCGGCCTTTGTCTTGACGAGGACACAGGATACTTGTTTGCCACCTATGTACATGATATCGGGGATGGCCGCTATAATGGAATCACCCGGTTTGCAACAAATCCGGGTACGTTTTCACTGCGACCGACAGAAACATTCGATATTCATAAGCCCTTTATGTTGGGAGATTCTGAATTTACGCGACTTCCCTTTGGACACCAAATTGGTCAATGCCAAGTTATTGACAATACATTGTATGCGGGAATTGGCGATGGCGAGCTTACACACCGCTCGCGTTCAGCACAGTCCTCGTTCGGTAAGATAGTTTGGATGCAATTTGACGGCAGTCCCGTTGCGGAAGGTAATACACTCGATCACGGTGGAATCACACAGGCACCGGATGCCAACTCATTGGCCAATTACCTTTTCGCCAGCGGGCTAAGAAATCCGTTCGGACAGACCCGGGTAGGCGATAATATTGTGGTGGCCGATAATGGGCCTGGAGTAGATCGAGTGCTCACCGTTCGAAAGAATCAAGATTATTTATATGACGGTAGCGACGCAAGTATCGCAACGAACGCTATGGTTCTCTACTCGCCTGCTAAGGGTACCGCTAATATCGCTTTTTACCCTGAGGGTGCCGCTAGCGGCATCACCCAACTGGAAAATAATCTTCTGGTAGTATTATCGGGTGTCCCCGAAACATATATTGAGGACGAACCCGCTGAAATTTCTGCCTTCGAAGTCGAAGTCGACAGTGCCCTGGTCATGTCCCGCCCACGTACACTCGTTAAGTATGTTGGTAACGAGATGCAAGTTTTATCTTCTATCGCTATCGGCAGAGACGGTATTTATTTTGCACCGGTTTATGGAGAAAATGCTGTCCCGGGCATCAGCAATGTCTATCGACTAAGCTGGGCCCCAGAAAAATCGTATCCAACTTCTTTAGGGCAATACCAAAACGCGAGAGCAATCATGCGAAACTATGGCTGCCGTGGATGCCATAATGTCTTCGGCGATGGAGGCAACGTGGCGCCAACCCTGAACGCAACACACCTACGACGCCGAAACAGCGAGCGATTGGCCTCTGAAGAATACGCATCTCAGCTAAGACGAATGGTCGCAGGAGACAGAGACTCGACTGATAATCGAGCAAGGCAACGTGTGCTGAATGCGGATGGCGATAAGAGGCTGTCAGTCTGGACGGAGGAAAAAATACTCAATCCGACGTTTGATAACCCGGAATCGGTGATGCCTTTACTGGGCGTGTCAAAAAGGGAAGCCGAAATCCTCGCCAAGTTTCTGTTAACTGATAAAAAGAGATCGAATGGGCAGAATTCCAAGTAAACTGTTCCTATCCGAGCTACTTACGCTACAGGTGTAGATCGCATCATCATACGACCCCTCGACAGAGAATAACCAGGCGTTCGAGCTATAAATGATTAATAAGAAGACCTCTTGTAACAAATGGCGACCGGTTCAGATTCCGCCTAAGTGAGTTTCGGCTGCCGGGATAATAGTCGTCTGCGCATGCCAATTCGATATGCTGATAAAAATAAGGGTGACCAAATTCATGCTAAGTCGAGAAATAACGACCAAGATCGCCTTTATACTGGACGAATTGATTCCTCCAGTATTACGTGACTCCAAATGGTTCATGTGGATTCCATTTAAGCTGTTGTTTGGAAAGAAAACGACAGAGTTTTTCCGGTTCAAAGAACACGCCTTCGACATGTCGTTCGATCAATTTAAAAAGACATATGAATCTCTGGAATCCGTGCACATTCAACGCGAAACAGACCTAAACAGGGCATGCATATCTGCGATATTAGACAATATCGAGGGCAACAACGTACTTGAGGTCGGTTGCGGCCGCGCTCACCTAGCAAAAAAAATAAATGCGCGGGCACAGGTAGTTGCTTGTGATATGGTCATTTCTCATGAAATGCGGATAAGCAATCCCGAGATTGATTTTCGGGCGGTAAATATCGAAGATCTTCCATTTATCGATTCAGAATTCGATACTGTAGTTTGCACGCATACGTTAGAACATGTGCTGGACATAGAACGGGCGATATCAGAACTACGTCGCGTTGCGAAGAAGAGGCTCATTATTGTCGTTCCGAAGCAGCGACCCTATAAATATACCTTTGATTTACACATTCATTTTTTCCCTTACAGATGGTCTCTGCTGGCCTGCATGCAGCAGTCAGAAAGGACAGGCTCACGTTCTTTGCGGCTAATCGAAGGCGACTGGTACTATCAGGAAGAGATCGAGTAAACTATGAAAATGCCCAGAACTTATTTAGCAAAAAGTTCATGCCGGGAACTACGGTGATGGTAAGTAGTTGGGCGACTAGATAAAAGACCTGAAAAACGTCTACCGCAATAAACATAATGAAAAGATTTGTAACAAAGCCAACACACGAAACAACGATATAACGCGGAAGTGCACGCCGATGCTGCTTGTCGCTCTCGAAAGTCCAGTTCCGATTTAGAAAATAAGACTGGATTACTACCCACGTAAAGCCAACGGAAGATCCTACCAACGCAGTTAGAAGCATGAATTCAACGCAGAAATATAAAACCGCGAGATGAGTGACTGTGCCTACGGCGCCGACAATGAAGTATTTAGCAGCAGAAACTACCACTGATCAATCCAGAATTGTTGCATCGGCCTTCGTGTCATCGGAGACAACAAATCGTGGGCGTAATTTGACCTCGTCGTAAATCCTCGCGAGATACTCTCCTATGATGCCCAGCGATATCATTATGCTTCCACCTATAATCAGCAAAAGCAAGATCACTGTTGCGAAACCACTCACCGCAACGCCCGAGAAGTGCTGAATAGTTGTTAGCATGCCCAGAACGAACGAAAAAATAATGAACGACACACCTGCCATTGTAACGAGGTGCAAAGGAGCAGAAGAGAACGCGGCTATGCTGGTGAGTGCTAGCTTTATCAAGCTAAGTGTATTCCATTTCGAAACACTTCCCGACCTTTCGGCCACGGTAAATTCGACCTGCTTACGCTCGAAGCCCATCCAGGCGCTCATCCCTCTGAAAAACACGTTTCGTTCAGGCAATGTTTTCCATGCATCAACTACTCGCCTATCCATAAGCTTAAAATCGGAGGCATTTTTCAGATCAACGCCTGAGAGCCGGGAAAAGATTGCGTAAAACGCTCTCGCTGTAAAACTGGAAAACTTCGATTCGTTCCCCCTTGAGCGCTTTACAGCTTCGACAATGTCTACTCCACCCTCGCGCCAAATACGGTACATTTTATCGATTAGTGAGGGGGGATGCTGAAGATCTGCGTCCATAACAATAACAGCTCGAGCGTCAGCGATCTCGAGTCCCGCGCACAGAGCTGCTTCTTTACCGAAGTTACGTGACAGTCGTACAGCCCTAATTTCAGTATGTGCAGGGCACAATTTATCTCTCAAAACGCCCCATGTTGAGTCGCTGGAGCCATCATCAATAATGATTAGCTCAAAGTCATTTAAGGCATCTATTAGCTCAAGTTCTGCCATTATCGTCTCGATACTCCGAACGATAATTGACTGTTCATTGAAAACAGGAATTACGATTGCCAGCTCATTCATAAGATCTCTCCGCTGATTCTGCATATCTTTTTCGCTGTACCCGCTCAAAAAAAAGCCAAGTGGCTAATAGCGTTGCGCTAAACACTATCGTTGTCCCTAAGCAAATACAGTTCGAGTGACCGGCGGAGTAGGGTATCGGCAGCGATCACGGAGCTGGCGTTCCACTTATACCCTGCAATAGATCTAGATCAAACACGTCACTGATTCGATATTCTTTCGAGAAGCGATTCGTGTCCGTATCTTTCTCCCAAAGCGCAATCGACACGTCGCTAAGTTGGTACCCCGCCATTTGCAGTAAGTAGGCAAGCTCACGAGCGGAAATACGCCATTGATCACACTTATCAGTATCAAACAAAAATCCGTTGTTTTCACCAAAAATGTATATAAAACAACTCGAGTTTCTCAGCATATTGTCAAAATGGAAGGTCATCATCCCATCGGATGGCTGGAAACTGACGTCATCCAGAAGATCAATCTTTTCAATCTCTTCATGTGACGTAAACTCATCCGCTGACTTTTTTCCACGTGGATAAAGTGGCGTTTTTCCCACAGTGTCGTGGTACTCGAGTTGCCCGGGAGCAGAAATAACAAGCGGACCCCAGACCCCATTACGCATGAAAGAAATATATCTCCACGTTGACACGCCACGTGCCACGAGATGAGAGTAAGAGCGATACATATACGTTTCTGAGTTGGGCGCTAATATATATTCGTAAACCTTACCCTTACCCGCATGGTAAGGCAGATCATCCTGCTTTAGTCGAGTGTCCCACGCAGCAAGACTGGAAAACAACAATAAGATTAAAACAAAACCATTCAGATACTTCGAGTTATTCAGTTTTGTTAAATAAGAGAAGAAGATTAAAAAAGCGACAGACGGGGTAAACATCCATCGGTTAGCAAAATAGCCGATAGCCAGTAGATTTACTACACCTAAAAAGGGAACTAGTAAGCTGATCAACCCAACCAATGAACCCAACTTGGTCGATAGGCTCATCTTTCCGGCACTCTTTAGCAGAAGTACAAGAAAAACAATAAAGATGACCAGAGAGATTTGCGGATTCGAAGAGAAAGATGTGGTCACACGCTGCGCAAAAAAAATAAACAGGCTGGATGACGGTATCATTTCACTCAGTGACGTCGGAGAGCTGTATCCTCCGGGGCCCTCAAGCATATAGATGCGCCACAGAATATAGAGTGACAGTACTAACGCATAAGGAAGAATTAGAACTATACGCCTACCGACTGTGCCAACAAAAACAAAAAATAAGATCCCGGGTAGTGGGATATAGACTTCTTTGGTCGTTACACTAATACCATAAAAAAATACTGAGAGTGCGAGCCAGCTCGCTCGTGGTGAACGACCGTACTGATGAGCAAACAAAAAGCTTAGGAGGCAAAAACTCATCCCCTCTAAATAGTGGCGGTTAATTAAATCATCAGAAATAGCCAGAGTAGATGGCAAAGTCGCAAAAGCGAAAGAAAATATAGCGGCATTAAGCTTTGATCCGCTGACCCGGTAGAGCGTTATATATATTAAAATTAGAAGCACCGCACCTGAGACAAGGTGGTGAAAGCGATAGCCGATAGCGTCCACGCCGAAAAAGTGATAATCGAAATCCCAAGACAGAGTCACCCAGGGAGTTAGATTGTTAAGAGTCAAAAACTGATACTTAACTGGCGTTGTAAAGTACTCCAGCGGCGAGTATTTAATTGCATGGGCAAGCACTATAGGAGAATCTACTATCCCGAAAGGCCATTGAAGGCTAGAAATGTTCATCGACAGAAATGCAGCCATCAATAGAGACAGGGATACCGCGATAAAAGTATTTCTGAAATGGACCGATCGATCAGTTGCCATGGGCTTCTAGCTTATTCTTCTGCCTCTTTAGACACTCGTGAGTATAAAGCGATGCGATAGTTCAGACAAACAAAGAAGAATTCACTGCCTATACATTTAATTGACGGTAACGCTGATACCTGCTGACGGTACTAGAAAACACCTGCAGCGACTTCAAACGAGCGTAATATGTTGGTAGCGCGGGATAGGAATTATATTTGAAGAGTGAATAATGCGGTTTTTCATTAGCGCACTCAGTTGGAGCGCTGCTGTCTGCTGTCTGCTGTATTAGTAGACGGAAATTGAGCTGAGCGGCCACTAAAATGAGTAGCCGATCCCTTTCTTCATCACCTCTTACAGCAACCGGATGGGGAGCGGAAGTCTCTTGCGCGAGATTCTCCATATAAGCAACGCGACTACACCGCTCGCGAGTATCCCTCGAGAGCAACGCAGGCGCGCGTAACATGACGCTTCGACTGACGCCTACTACGGCGCGTTTCCTTTAATTTCGTGATACGAATACTGAGCAGACAAGTCGGTGGCAGACTATCTTGTTAGTACAGTCGCTGTCTGTTTGCGATAGAATATAGCTCGATCTCTTATAAAATTAAATTGTGGTGCTTACGTGAATGACTCTGTGACGCGCAATAATCTCCAACTCAATAAGTGGATCAAGAGAGCTTGGCCCTCGATTATTCTTCCACTGGTTGTGTTATTTCTGTTTCATAACCGCAACATTCATCCGGGGTATAATGTTTCCTGGTGGAAACTGTATAAACTTGCTCGACGTTTGCGACGCAACGGCAAGTCAATAAAGTCCGGCAGTTCATACCGCGCCCATCTCGCCATGGCGGCTAAACTTCTTGAGATTTCACCCAGTACTGAGGGTGTCGTAGTCGAGTGCGGGTGCTTCAAGGGCGGCTCCACTGCTAATCTTTCTATCATCTGCGATTTTGTAGGTCGAGACCTTATCATCTATGACTCTTTTGAAGGATTGCCAAGCGGCGGGCCGAACGATCGTTATACTCGTGATGCACAGGGGCACTTTTTCGGTGCGCTCGATACAGTGTCACATAATGTCGAGAAGTTCGGTGTGCTAGAGCGTTGCAGCTTCCGAAAAGGCTGGTTCATCGATACACTGCCTGAACATGTGGAGCCGATCGTGCTCGCGTTTCTCGACGTCGATTACCAGGCCAGCATTCACGATTGTCTAGTGAACCTTTGGCCCCACCTCATTGACAAAGGATACGTTTTCACGGATGACTACACCTATACAGATCTTTGTGCCGTATATTTTTCCGAAGAGTTCTGGCAACGCGAGTTTGGTACAAACCCTCCGGGTTTAATTGGTACGGGAACAGGTATTGCGATGGGCCAGTTCTTCGTGGGGCCTCTGATGTCAATGGGCGGAAATCGAGCTTACCCACTGCAGTCACCCGCGAGTACAGCATATACACGCAAGGACTATACGGGTTACTGGGGATACCGACGCGAAAACGAAGAGAAGAATGAGTAATTTCTAGACTGATTAAGCCGGAAACCTGACTGTCAATAAGGCGCGAATCGATCATCTGCGCTCAGTGATAGGGCGTTCCAGATTACCTTCATTTGTTTGTGACGGTGCGATGATGGTGTGTTGTGATCTAACGTCTGCGTCCATATTACTTGAAAGAACTGGGGACAAAGCCGCTTAGCGTTATCGTCACTGGTGAAGATCTACTGACAGCGTATTGGCTGCATATTTTGCTTCTGATATCCAATCGTAAAAGCGGCAATAGCGATGCACTAAATCATGTAGATTAGACGAATATTAGCCAGTCCCATTGTCTGTATCGGGGTTTGTGCTAATGTTCAATGCTATCCACATTATTTACAGCCTTATGCGTTATCTGTTTCTCGTTACGTGCTTGATATTTTGCTTGGCCTGCCAAGAAGCTGTGCCTCCTGCGCGCAGCTTCGATGGCGAGGTTCTTGTTGGCCTGTTGCACTCTCGCACTGGCACGCTTTCTATTTCTGAGAATACGGTAGCAGAAGCTGAGTTGCTGGCGATCAGTGAAATCAATATGGCTGGCGGTCTGATGATAGACAACAAACGCCTGCGCATTGTTGCCGTAGAAGAGGATGGTGAGTCCGATTGGCCCACGTTCGCTCAAAAAGCTGAAAAACTTATCGATGTGAGCAAGGTTGAGGTGATCTTCGGCGGCTGGAGCTCAAGTAGCCGCAAAGCAATGCTACCTGTTATCGAATCCCGTGAACACTTGCTATTTTACCCCCTGCAATACGAGGGAGAAGAGTGCTCCGATTATGTATTTTACGCGGGAGCAACGCCCAATCAGCAGGCCGGCCCCGCCATAGACTGGCTGCTGCAAAATAGAGGTGATCGTTTTTTTCTGGTCGGCTCCGATTATGTTTATCCGCATACTGTTAATAGAATTATCTCTCGACAGGTGTTGCGGGCAGGGGGAACCATTGTGGCGGAGCGCTATGTGCCATTGGGCGATCAAAACCTGACGGAAACAGTCCAGGCAATAAAAACAGCTCTTCCCGAGGGAGGCGTCATCATTAATACGATAAATGGCGACTCCAACGTAGCATTTTTCCAAGAAGCATCTGCACTGGGAGTGACACCGGAGCACAATTATACGGTAATGAGCTTCTCCGTATCTGAAGAAGAAGTGAACGCGATTGGAGCTCACTACCTCGAGGGGTCTCTTGCCACCTGGAATTTTTTCCAAGCGATAGAGACTCCGGCTTCCAAGTCGTTTACGAGTAATTTCAAAGCGATGCATGGAGTGCATAGAGTTACAAATGACCCCGCCGAGGCTGCCTATACGATGGTTCACTTATGGGCTCAGGCGGCGGCAAGGGCGGGGAGCACGTCTCCCGATCGTGTCCGAGAAAAACTTATCGGTACGACCTTCGATGCTCCCCATGGTCGCGTTGAGGTAGCAAAGAATCATCATTTACGTAAGCGCGCTTACATTGGTGAAGTGCAGTCGGACGGTCAATTCAGCGTTGTGTTCGATGCTGGAGTGATCGAACCGAGGACCTGGTCGCAACTCCTGCCTGCAAACGAGGGCTACCGCTGTGATTGGACGCAATCCAGACCTGATGCTGCGCGTTTCTATAGCGATGAACAGGATGTAGGCCCTTGAACATGTCTGGCTCAAGTGGACGCGTCCTTTGGCGGCTTTTGCCTATTCTCTTAATTATCACCGCACTGTTCAGCCTCTGGTTGAGTACCTCCCGGGAGGGGTTAGATATAAAGCCGAGGACCGTTGTCCTTGACGAACTCGAAGAGTCTGTTGAGCCTCAAGCTGATATCGCCCTGGTACGGGACGATCAGCAGATTATGTACTACGGGATACACGTCGATAAAGTGTATGAGCTATCACTACAATCCCGTACCTTTTCTGCCGACGGTTATGTCTGGCTCGAATGGTCGTCACAAACCCAGCGACTGATGGTGGAAAAGGGTATACCTCCGGGTCGTTTAATACGCCTTGTCAATCGCATTGAGAGCTGGGACTCTACGTTTGAACCCGTTACCGATGAACCGGTGACTCTATCTGCTGGACGCTACTATCAGCGCTATCGATTCTCGAGTCGTTTTTACGACGATGAAGTGAATTTTCATCGCGACCCTTTTGATGCCCTGATACTTCCTATTGTCACAGAGATCGCGCCCGATGAGATGTCAAATAAATATGAGCAAACATTGCTGTATCCGCATCATCATCAAAATGGCTTTCTTGGCATGTCTGGAGATCTCAGTGGCTATCAACTAAAAGGAGCGGTGCTGAAAAGCTATATTCACCGTTATCCGTCAAAGTTTGGCTCGTGGTATCAGCCCGAGCAAAGCCAGGCGCGACTGGAAATTATTTATCGCTCTGATTATTGGAGTGCATTTGTAAATTGGGTTCTACCTCTGATTATTGTGATGTCGGTTGTTTTACTTTCGCCAGCAGTGGCCGGTTCCTTGGGAGATGTGCGGCTAGCCATTCCATCTACAGCACTACTTACCCTGATCTTCCTGCAGCAGGCATACCATGACGATTTACCGTCATTGCCCTATCTTACGTTTCTCGATCAACTTTTTGCCTGCAGTTATATGATCGCGATGGGGCTTTTCGCTTTGTTTACGTGGGGCACTAACGTCTATACTAAAGCGAAAGACGATGAAAAAGCGGCCGCCATGGAGCGAATCGACAAGGTGGACTTTATCTTCCAGTGCGTCTCTGTAGCTGCATTTGCTGCCGTGGCTGTACTTACATGGACGTCAACCTACTAGATACACCTTAAAATGGAGAAAAATCATGTCTTTATTCGCACCTAAATGTGACCGCTGCGGTCAAAAAACAAGGAACGAAGAACAGGGTAAGCCTGTCTGTGACGCCTGCGTTACTGAAATGGCGCTTATTCTCGATGCCACTGAGGAAAATGCTCGCCATTGCCCGGTAGACAATTCAGTGATGCAAAAAGAAATTGCGCATATGGTGCTGATAGACCGTTGTCCGAGTTGTCATGGCGTATGGCTTGACGGAGGTGAACTGGACAAGTTGCGAGATGACCTTCAGGCCGACGCAATGCTGGCGATGACTCGAAGCTTTACCATGGGTATGTCCTAGCGCTTCTTGAGACAGTAGCTGTTTCATTTCTGAAGCAGCTAAACTTAATCATCACTCCGCCTTGGGAAAGTCGATAATCGATTCTCCTAAACCCTGTCTCTACGTGCCGTACCTTGGAAAAAATCAGTCGAGAAAATACAACACCATGCCGGGTCAGGACTATTTGTTTCGAGACCGTAACTCTAGCTGTCAGGATCCTTTAATTGCAGATACAGCGCATGATTCATGCGCTCGAACGCTGCTCGCGTATTTGCAGAGCGCCTTTCCCTGTCGGGCAATATCGCCGGGATGAGACCTCTAAACTCCTCATAATGATGGAGCACGCTGGCACCCTCATTTGAAGAAACCAATTCGAAAACATGTTTGGTATCAAAGAGGCCCTGTATACCCGCCCGGCCTGTCCAAAAAAAACGCTTATTGGGTGAAACCTCGCCAAGCGTAGCACTGAGATTCAACGGATCAGCGAAATTTTTATCGACCAGCGTAAAGAACACTTTTTCGCCAACTAAAAAACGTCCTTCGACTCGAGTCAGGTAGGGGTTCCAATTTGGATACTCCGCGAAATCTGTCAGCACGTTCCAGCTGTCTGGTAGATTAGCTGGCAAAGCTATGCTCGTATGGATGGTATACAACGGCGCAACACGAGCCGACCCCAAAAAATGCAATATCTCAAACAGGAGCGCGGCAACGAGAATAATGGGCAGTAAGAGCTTGAGTTTCACGACATTGGCTACCTTGATCGTGGTGGCTGATACTTCAAATCGAGTGTTTCAATAAGCGCGCAAGTGCTGTCATTGTCTCTAGCACACTACTCCCTCCATTTTTTTTCGAGCTCTAATCGTAGTTGAGCCAATATAGATGCATGTTCTGGCCTGACGATATAATTCGATTTTTCATCGGGATCGAGACTGAGATTATGTAGTCGATCGCTGTCACTATTTTCGATATCAACCAGCTTCCAGTCGCCGACGCGTATCCACCTTTCCTCCAGAACGCTCTCTCTTCCATCTGTTGCAAATATTGACGAACGACTGCCGAAGGCAGGCTCCTCTGCCGAGTATGGCACAAGGAGATCCCTTCCAGGTAAACCTGAATAATCTGCACCGGCTATTGCCAAAATTGTAGCGGTGACGTCCACCGCCTGCGATAGCTCTGTTCTCACAACAGCCTCGTATTCTGGATGATATATGAGAAGCTGGGTTCTGATACCGCGCTCATAAGACGACCCCTTACTCTTTTCCTCTGGCACCTCCGGCCAATCCGACTGTACAAAACCATTATCCGCCATATATAAAATCACTGTATCTTCGTCGACTTCTCGAAGCAGCTCCCCGACCACCTCGTCAAACCATGAGATCATCGCAAAGTAATCTAAAGTAGCGTCATCCAACTCAGCATCGCGATAAGAGGCTTTATGCCTGTCTGGCGCGTTGTGCGGGGAGTGCGGCATATGTGGGCTAAACCAGACAAACCAAGGCGCACTGGTATCATGCATAAACCTAACCACGGGTTCGATCGTGACCCGCCCAATTTTTTTGTTTCCGGTGGCCCCCCCTAGCGGCGCGCTGTCCGTAAATCCATGACGGGCCTGCGGCCCCTCCCAAAACTTACCCGCCTGAAAGCTTCGATAACCCACTGTGGTGAGACGATCAGCGATAGTGAGAAAATCACCCAACTGTGGCCCACCGATATAGGTAGTTCCATGTCGGTGCTCTGGCAAGCCCGTAAGCAGGGTCGCAAACGTCGGACGGCAGACGCTGGATACATAAGCGGCGGGAAAGCGAATCGACCTGTTCGACAGCGCATCGATTGAAGGAGTTTTCACGACCGGGTGGCCCGCAAAACCGTAATGGTCATAGCCCAGATCGTCAGCCAAAATTAGCAGGATATTGTATCGCGGCTGCTGATCATCTTGCTCCTCCGTTGTCTGAGCCATGTCGGCCGGGACAGCAAATCTACTCTCGGTACCAGGATTGACGTCACATGCACCAAGCCCGAACAGCACCATCAGGAGAGATATTTCCCATAAGATTTTCACTACACGCAAAATCATTAGCGACATCCTCGAAAATCGCGTTTAGCGTATTATAGAACGAAAACCTTTCTGCCATGGGGCGCACCTGAAAAAAACAGACTCCGCATGAAGCACCGTTGTCGCCAAGCAGCAGGATTGTGCTTGTGTGCTTTTTTTCGGCGATTATATGTAAGGTGAAGTTTTTTTGCGTGTGAACCTCACTATTGATCACTTACATACGATTTGAAGGCTGTTGAGCTGATTTCCCGCCCCTCTAGCGGCGGTGTTCAGGTTTTTCTTGATCGACCAAGAAGGAAAACGCGAGTAATCCCACTAGAAGCGCAATGCACAGCCATTGTGCAGCGGCATAGCTGCCGTACAAGTCCAGGCCGACGCTGAATAGCGCAGGGCCAATAGCACTGGCAAAAACCATGATAGAGGTACACAGGCCGGTGATCTCGCCGAGGTGCAATGGTCCAAAATTGCGAATAAAGGCAAGATTGGAGGTCACAGACCACAGGCCTCCTCCAAAGCCAAACCCGGCCGCCAACAGCACGTAGCCCCAGTCCTGCGCAAGGTTAAGCAGGCCCACAGCCCCGATGAGAAAACTGGCCAGCATGGTGACCATAAAAGGTTTTAGCGAGCGGGTGTCGGCGAGCCAACCGCAAAGAAGGTTGCTCATGGTGGACACCACCGCCACGGGGAGGAAGTAGGCGAAGGCCTCTGTCTGACTTCGACCGGCTTCAGCGAAAATTGAGACTATGTGAAAAGTAACGGCGGTTGCGAACAAGGAGTGCATACTCAGGCCGAGCGTCGCCAGCCAGAATACCGGGGTCCGCCGTGCCTCAGCCAATGTCGCACTAGCCTTAAATACGGTTTTTGGCGGCGGATTATCATCGCTGTGGCCGTCTATCAGCACACCGCAGGATGCAGGGTTGTCCCGCAGCAGCAGTAACGCAATCGCGGCGAAGAAAAGGCAAATCAGCGCCAATTCCCAGAGAGCCTCTCGCCAGCCGCCATTGGCAATCATCCACGCAAGCACTAGCGGCGCGATCGCAAAGCCGAAGCTCACAAACGTGCCCCTGGCACTAGTCACAAGTCCCCGCCGCTTCTCAAACCAGACCAATAGTACATTGCGCGAGGCAGAGGTCAGTACGCCCTGTCCGAGAAAGCGCACACCGAAATAGCCCACGGTGATCGCCGAAAAACTAACCAGTACGCCACCGCCGAAACGGGCGGCGATAGAGTCTGCGACTGCGATATAGACGACCATTAAGCCCAGCAGAGTGCTGGACAGCGCCACCATCAAACGGCCCCCTAGCCGGTCGTACCAACGCCCAGCGCGCGTCAGGAAAAGGGATGACCCCACCGTACCGACGAGGTAGGCCAGTGACAGCTGCGTACGGCTCAGTCCAAATGCGTCAATGAAGTGGTCCGTGAAAACAGCCATGCCCATAGTTTGACCGGGTATCGAGACAAGGATACCTACAGTGCTGCATAGCCAAATGGCCCAGCCGTAGTAAAAAGGCATGCGGCGTACATCAAAGGGCCATTTGGAGGAGACGATAGCGTCGGCTTTATTTGTCATACCCTGAATACGAGTAACGCCGGGGTTCGCTGTTTATTACAGGTCCGAGTCTTGACAGTCTGAGGGCAAATTCACGGGATTGCAGCGAGCGATATTGCCTCCCGGAATACTGACCTTGTAATCAGTGAAGCGCGTGTCGGCCACGGGGTAATCGGTGCTGATCCATTGCGCACCTGACAACAGCGCCGTGTCCCTGCGTGTGGTATCTCCGGTGCGCGCTTGGTCGGTGTCAGCGTCCGCTCGCGCGCGCACCATATAGTTGAGCCTTACCAGTTCCTGAATCGCCGTATAATCTGCAGGGTCGTTTTTCTTGATAAAAGCCGCCTCAGGCGTACCTGGTTCGGAGTCAGTGAACAACACTCGTCCGGCCAGCGATGCGTGACCTTCAATATAGTTATCTCTGGTGGCACCCCCGTTGTCTAGTGCAAACATGACGCGACCTCTGGCCTGACCAAGGCTTGGCCAGCCATCGGCTAGAATCGCCTCTTCCAGGGTCGCTCGCTGCCCCCTGACCCAGTCAGGGGTAATAAGGCTCTCCGCACTGAAAACCGACAAAACCTCATCATCAATGGCGTCAAGCGCGGCAGCATCGAATGCCAGAGGAATGGCGAAACCAAGACCAAGGGGGTCGTCAATCACAGCATCTTTCGCCTCGACCAAGACCAGTATGGGCAGATGACCCGGGTTATCGTTTGACCAGTTCCTGATCTCCTTGAGACAGGCTACAAAGGTATAGCACGATGTCTCGTAGTCGATTTCCTGTACATGCAGAACCTTCAATCCAGGCTCATTCAGTGCAGGAATACCTGATGCCGGCTCTTCGCCCACCAAAACCAGCGCCTGCCGATTCGAATAGAGGCCTCCCTTCGGATCGTAAAAAACGTCTAGTTCAATTTGGCGTATACCTTGCGACGTAAACTGTTCTGCAAGTGGCGGATGCCCGTAGTCCAAAGTCCTCGCAACATCTGGAACGACGCTGGTAAGAATCTCAAACAGGTCTCGCCGCAGTAACTGCTTATAACTATTGTGTGTGCCCAGGTATTGAACCTGATTCATTGCTACGGAGGATTCGATGCCACTATTACCGTTATCACTGCTATCACTGCAACCGCTTAGCACAGCACACAGTACGCAGAAGCCTGTAATTCCTGCCCAAACCCTCAAACGCTTCATCTGCTAGCCCCTCTTCTTTAAAGATGGTGGTATGTGTGATATTCCCTGGCCCAAATTTACCGGACAACAAACCCACACCGTACCAGCGACGATCTCGAGACTATCGTTTTGGCACTTGTTTACGTTCATTTCATTACACTCACGCGAAGTTGTTACGTGGCAGTGACTAATAGCCAGCTCACGTGTCAGTCGATTTTTGTCGCGAATGAACTGACTGTCGCTTGCCTACTTTATGCTCATTTGCGCTTCTAGCGACGCCCACCTGCATGACCGCGATGTTCTACACGCACTCTATTACCATTTTCATCTATATATTGGCCGCTCATAGCGTCCTCACGCCGTTGCATTTCTTCTTCGCTGGGAATGTCACCCACTTCGCGAGGCATGTCAGCCGCAACACCTCTTTCTAATTCTTCATTGCGCGTATTTGGAATAACAGCCACATTCTCTGATTCCTCAGGTCTTACAGTAGGCTCTGGGAGCGCAGCAACAGGGGTCGCTGATGCGTCGACGGGCTCAGGCTGTGGAGCCATTCTTACGGCGTCAGCGATATTTTCCTGTGGTAGATCAACTTTTTCAGCTCCTGCAGTCGGCGTATCGGTAAAGACCGGGTTGCCCTGAGCGTTAGTGCTTTCATATATCTCTGCCTGCACAGCCCAGCTCAATGCCAGCGCTACACAGCACGCAGGGAGTGTTATCAAAATCTTCATTGTCTTGTCTCCGGTATTATATCCAACCCTGATCATAGCGCTATTTTGTCATGTCGTGCGAATTACTCCATTCGCCGCAGGAAAGCTCGATTTTCGCGATGGCGCCAGCATAGAGACTGCGGCAGCGACGCAGCCTGCCCAATCCATCGTGAGTCTATGGCACGGTTGGAAGCGTCGTTGAGTGCCACGATTTCGCCGTTTTCGGTTTCCTCGCACCGATTGTGAGCCCGCTTTTTCCAGCAAAGAAGCGCCAATGGTGGCACTTATACAAATCCACGGGATCTTAGCGGCGGGATCGCTGATGCGACCTCACGGGGGGGGTATTTTTTGCCATATTGCCTATCGATCAGGGCGTATCTGTCGGCTCCAGTGGCCGATTGCCCTAATGGCGGTGCCAAGGCCGGCTGCCCACTTATAAGACCACTGCGGCAGGTTTGTTGCCCTATTGCGGCTGATCCAGGGCATAACAGCAGGCGATGCGCTCATTGCCGCTATTGCCCGTCCGCTGCAGTCAGCAACGACACAGCGCAAGCGCCTGTATAACAGCTAAACCTAATGCAGTTTTAAACGCGGCTTCACTATGTGGTTGATCTTATCGGCAACGACCAACAGAGACGCTTTAAACCACCCATGCAACGCAATCTGATGCAGTCGATAGAGCGATATATAGGCCATCCTCGCAACCCAGCCACGCACATTCAGGCTTTGCCCGCTACCGAAGTTGCCCATTAATACGCCTATAGCCGTATACTGACTCAGCGAGACCAGAGACCCGTGATCACGATACGTAAAGTTCTTCAGCGGCTTGCCTTTCATGCCCCTGATAATATTCTTGCCCACCACGTCAGCCATTTGATGAGCCGATTGCGCTCGGGGCGGCACCCAGTGGCCATCATCGAGCTCGAAACCGGCACAGTCGCCAATGACAAAAATTGAGTCGTCCGTGGTGGCCTGCATCGTTGGTCCCACCAGTATCTGATTGATTCGATTCGTCTCAAGCCCTTCAATTTCGGCAACAAAGTCCGGCACTTTTACACCCGCCGCCCAAAGCATCAAATCGGCTTCTATAATCTCTCCACTGGCAGTAACGAAGGCGTTTTTCTCCGCTTTTGCTACCCTGGTATCCAGACGGATATCAGCGCCCAGCTTTATCAATTCGGCTCTTACGCTCTCAGATACCTCCTCCGCCAGAGCAGGCACCAACCTTGGGCCTGCCTCTAACAAGGTCACCCGCATATGTTCCGGCGTCACTCGCTCCAGACCGTAGAGGGCGAACAACTGCCGGGCATTGAACAGCTCGGCTGACAACTCAACACCAGTAGCCCCTCCACCTACAATGACAATACTCAGGATTTTATCCGGATCATCAATCAGGCTTCGGTTAAGCTTGACGAAATAATTGACCAGCTGCCGATGAAATTTCTGAGCCTGCTGGGATTGCTCTAAAAACTGCGAGTACTGAGCCACACCGGGCGTGTCGAAATCATTACAACTACTGCCGATAGCAATGACCAGTTGATCGTAGGACTCACTCCGCGGAGGCAGCACCTCAACCCCGTCTTCATCCATTACCTGTGCAAGCGCGATGCGGCGGTTAACCTTGTCTACGTTTTCAAAACGTCCAAGCTTAAAGACGAAGCCGTGCGCCGCGGCATGTGCGCGGTAGCTTAATGAGTCAACTTCCGCGTCGAGACTGCCCGCAGCGACCTCATGCAGCAGCGGTTTCCAAAGATGCGTCTGATTCTGATCGATCAATATAACGTCGGCCTGCCCTTTCCGGCCCAGCTTGTTGCCCAGATAGGTCGCCAACTCAAGTCCACCCGCTCCACCACCAACTATCACTATCTTCATAATACGGAAGCCCTCGGCCAAATTTTCGTTATCGCGCTTCTGAGTCTTTCCACTATAAGGCTTCCTTCACGCAGGCGCGAATCGCACTCGTAGCAGCTCACTCACCGTGCTTTCCGGGCTGGATAGCTTTTTACACTCGAAAACAACTGCGGCAATAATCGACGGCATTTACCCGTTTTTTAAACTAGGTTGCCGCCGAGGATCCACTTAATGCATGCGGTGGGCAAGGTTGGTCATTATCCAGATAGTTCCCCCTGCCATTATCGCCAGAAGCAATGTCGAAAAAAGTATAAGCAAGAGGTCTTCACGCTTTTGCTGCGTAAAATCTATATGCAGGAAATACCTGAATTGCACTACCATCTGGGTCAGGCCACAAAGTAATACAAAAAGCAGAGTGACGGAACCGGGCAGTTTACCCCAGGCAACCAGCGCGAAGGGGACACCCGTCAGTGCAAGGGCCAGCACAAAACCAATGATATATTGTCTGAGTGCTTGTTCGAAGCGATGATCTTGGTCCATCAGGCAAGACCTCCCAAAAAGACGATCGAAAATATCCCAATCCATACAATATCGAGAAAATGCCAGAAAAGCCCCAGCCGCAAGAGCCTTGTCTTTACGACCGTGTTGGGACCAAATACACGTAATTGCACCAGCATGATCACAATCCAGATACACCCGGCCGTCACATGTAACCCGTGAAGAGGAACGAGTCCGAAGAACGCAGACAGGAAACCTGAACGACTAGGCACCGCACCCATCTCAATCATGTCACGGAAATCATTTATCTCGAGAGCAAGAAAACCTATTCCGAGAAAAAGCGAAATCAGCAGCCACACGTTCATCCTCACTACCGAGTGTTTGTACCGCAAGGCAAGCCCGGCGAACCCCATAGCAAGACTGCTTAGCAGTAGCAAAATTGTTTGGGCGAACGCGCTACCCAGGTTGAAAACATCCTTCGGTTCCGGTCCACCGGCAAATGAGTTTGGAGTGAGCATGGTCACGTAGGTTGCAAACATGAGCCCAAATAAAATCAGGTCGCTCATCAGAAACACCCAGAAGCCAAAAACGAGGGTCTCCGCTGCGCTGTGGGCCTCTCCATGATCATCACCCAAGTTAATGCCGGGGTGTCTTACCGCCTCTCCTTTCATGACGCGGCCTCCACCGACTCAAGCTTGGCAAGCCCCTTATTCATTGGGCTATGCTCAAGATCACGGGTTACTGCTTGCGCCGACTTTACCTCCGCCAACCACTGCCGATGCTCCTTCTCAATCTCGGAGGCAGGTATCACCTGCTCGGTATCGAGATAAAAGCTCCGCACAATTAAAGCTAACGGAATGACAGCAACAGAAATAAGCGCCAGCCACCATATATACCAGACCATACCCAGACTAAGCGTGGTAGCGGCAATGCAAAATATTATGCCTATCGACGTATTCTTCGGCAGTACAATATCTTCATAGGACTCCGGCTCTGGCTCTGGATACGCCTCACCGCGTTCCTTCGCCATTGCAAAATGATCCCGGTCAGTAACCTGCGGCAGAATCGCAAAATTATATTCTGGCGGAGGGGCTGACATCGACCACTCCAGCGTACGACCATCCCAAGGGTCACCCACGGGCACTCTCGTCGACTCGCGATCACGATAGCTGATCCAAAATTGCGCCAATACGCAGCCCAATCCACAAACAACCAATGTCGCGCCGAACAAAGACACCATGAGGATCGGCTCAAATGTAGGATCGGCATAGGTCACTGACCGTCGCGGCATACCCATGAGTCCCACTGCATACAAAGGCAAGAACGTAAATGCGAATCCAAATACCCAGAATAGCGCGGCGACCCGGCCCCAATTTTCATTGAGTCGATAGCCAAATACTTTCGGAAACCAGTAATTTACGCCCGCCAAAAGGCCAAAAAGGACACCCGGAATAATTACGTTGTGAAAATGTGCAACAAGAAACAGGGTGTTATGCACCTGAAATGAGATGGTTGGATTCGCTAACATTACACCGGTAATACCGCCCACCGTAAACAGCATGAAAAACCCGGTCACATAAATCATGGGAACAGACATGCGGATGCGCCCTCGATACATAGTCGCCATCCAGTCATATATTTTGACGCCGGTAGGCACAGCGATACACATTGAGGCGATGCCGAATGCAATATTTACGTTTGCTCCCTGACCCATGGTGAAGAAATGGTGCAGCCACACCGTAAAGCTGAGTACTGCGATTACCATCGTGGCGTAGACCAACGATGAATACCCATAGAGCCGTTTCGCAGAGAAGGTAGACACCAGCTCAGAGAAGATGCCATAGGCAGGTAGAATCAAAAGATATACTTCCGGATGACCGAACAACCAGAAGAGGTTGACGTAGTTCATCATATTACCGCCGAGATCATTGGTGAAAAAATGGAAATCCAGATATCGGTCAAGTGCCAGAGTCGCTGTGGCCACCGTGAGTGGAGGCATGGCGAAAATCATAATGATTGCCGTACACAGGACTGTCCACGAGAACAACGGCATACGAAAAAGATCCATGCCCGGAGCACGCTCTTTGTAGATGGTAACGGCGAAATTAATGCCCGTCATGGTAGAGCCCAGCCCAGCGATACCGACAGACCAAATCCAGTAGTCAGGCCCCGTACCTGGATTGAAAGCCATGCCGGTGTAGGGCGGAGTACCCTGCCAACCGCCCGTGGAAAACTCACCTACTACCAAAGAGATCATGACAAGCGCGGCGCCGGCGGCCGTCAACCCCAGGCTGATTTGGTTCATGACGGGGAAAGACACGTCGCGGGCGCCAATCTGTAGTGGCAAGATGTAGTTGATAATGCCGGCAATTAAAGGCATTGCTACGAAGAAAATCATGATCGTGCCATGCGTGCTAAACAGCTGTGCAAAATGATCAGCGGCTAAAAATCCGCCATCCAGGCCGAATGCATGTTGGGCCATCATAATTGCGCCTTCAAGCACACCGCGCGCCATCATCACCAAGGCAAGCACAACATACATAATGCCAATCTTCTTGTGGTCTGCGCTAGTCAGCCATTCACTCCAAAGCACACCCCACCACTTAAAGTAGGTTATTAGTCCAACAACGACAGTAATGCCCACAAGAACAATCATCCCGGCGCTAGCCGCAATGATTTCATTGGTCGTCGGATTCTGGATTGCCAGAAAGATAGGTATGGATTCCCAGGATAACCTCCCGAACAACCCGGCAACAGAGCCGTCTGGATTCATGGTGCTACTCCTTCGTCAGGCATTTTGACCGCAGCAGGATCAGTCGTCCCGGACTGGTCTTTGGCACTGTAAAGTGCGCCTCCGGGCTGCTCGCTCAGGGGTATTGCCCTACCCGTGTGGTACCGTGCAATGATGTTGGCATAAAGACTTGATGAAACCTTATTGAAATAGGTGATATTCTCCGGCATGACACTGGAACCCAGTGCATCGTAAACCTCTTCAGCCGTCGACCGATTCGCAATGAATTTATACGTCGTCTCGCTCAACGCTACGCCCTCCGATCTCACTTTCATCACCCACTGATCAAATTCTTTGCTCGTCACTGCAACGGCCTTGAATTTTTGTTTCGGGAAACCAACGCCGTTGAACTGCGTATTTTCACCCTCAAATATGCCGGGCGCATCGGCCTTCACATGCAATTTGGTCTGCATACCCGGCATCACATAGATCTGACCCGCCAGCGCACTGATCAAAAACGATTGCATTACGGTGTCACTGGTCAGCACCATCGATACTGGCCTGTCTACAGGGAAAGCCAGCTCTCCCACTGTGGCAACACCGTATTCGGGATAAATGAACAACCATTTCCAATCCAAACCAACGACTTGAATCTGCAGCGCGGGAACATCTGACTCGATTGGCAAATAAGGATCAAGCGTTTTCGTGCTGTGCCAAAGCTGACTGGAAAGGACAATGATAATTGCGATTGGTACGCCCCACATAATACTGTCGAGCAAACCGGAAAACTCCCAATTGGGTGTATACCGTGCTTTCTTATTTTTATAGCGATAACGCCACAAAATAAACGGCACCAGTATAAAAACTGGTCCGGCAGCGATCATTGAATAGAGGGTTACACTAATAAAATGCGTTTTCTGGGCTGCTGCTATTGGCCCCTTCGGATCCAGGAATGAATTATTTACCTCAGAGCAACCCGTGAGGAGCAAAAGTGAAGCCGCGGATACTGCTAACAGCAAGCAGAGCGTACCGCGTGAGTATTTCTTCATAATTATCGAACGCATACACCATTTCTCGTATATGTTCATTTATAACAGGTACGAGCATACCCTTCTTACTAAATTGAGCACAAGGTGTGCGCATGACTCATTATCATTCAATGCCGGCTATAATCAAAGACCGCCTCCAGACACAGGGAGGCGCGCCACATTCACACCATTGGGTAACATAGCGATCGACCTGCCGCCGCCCTGTTTCGCTGTTTGAACACCGCCAGCATCAGATTACAATATTCTCGACCGAGCATCAGGTGTTCTCCCAGATCAAAAATAATTGAACCTCACACCGAACACTTATCGATCCCCGGGGCCCGACTCTCGATACGGACGCTGGCGCCATTGCCGCTCACAGCGGCCCCTTTTGATGCCATTGGCCACCTTGAATACCTTCAAATCGCAGGAACTGGCGGTCGTAGACATGCCCTTTGCCTAACGATTTGCCCCAGGTCAAGCAATCTACGGGACGCAGTCGCGCCAGCTACTCAGCCGACTCGCTACGAATGCTTTTACGCATCAGCAACCATCACCGAACTTAATTTTTCTCGCCGACGGAACAGCAGGAAATAGATACATCCATACAGACCGATCACCACAAGACCCACCCATTCGATTTCGAATGGGGTAAACCGATACAACAGGATAAGTGCCAACAACGCCACGGCATTGAACAGTACGTAATTGCGGCGTCCTAACCTTTCGACAGTGATACCAAGATTAGTTGTATAGAGGCGGATCAGTGAGTCCAGTGAGTTAATGACAAAAATGACACCCACCGTGACCAAACACAGATTGACGGACTTGGTCAGCTCCACGTCGTGTGTATGGTAGTAGTAGAGCACAGAGAACCAGACCGCAATAGGTATCGAAGGTATAATGAGTAACGCAGCAAGCAAGCTGCGGGTTTTCATGGGGCTCAGGAAACGAGAGACAAATTGCCCGATCATAATACTCCAGGAAAACCACCAGAACAGGTAGAAGGCGTGGTAATCGCTCAACGGACTCAAAAACCGATGAAGATTACCGAAGTACTCGCTTAGATTACTTGAGCTGTTGAGAAAACCGATAAGCCCCATCTTACTGTTGATCCATAAAAAAGCGATCAGCGCGAAGAAAAGCCAGGTCGATGCGATGCTGAGTACTTTCACATATCGGATATCTGTACTAGAAAAAACGGCGCATATAACAACTAGAAATACGAGGCTATATTGCGCTATCGGAGATATACCCTCAACGTAGCTGGGCAAGTAGCTCAGGAACAGAAAGCCGGTAAAAGCACAGGTCGCTATCACCACAAAGTTGTTAACGAATTTGATGATCGGGATTTCAAACAGCTGCAGGCGCGGCTCGATACGACAAAAATAAAACGTAGTGAGAAAATAAAAGGCCCACACCAGAAAGCCCCACATACCAAATTCTATCGCCAGAGGGTTCGCAAACTGGTAGGCCGCCTCCTCTGCATAAACTGGAAATTCGGTCAGCGGAAACATGATTAGTCCCACGTCCAAACCGGAGGTGAACAAGATAGCACTGAAGGCAAACAGGGAACTAGGCATCGACCCCTGGCAAACGGTCGACCCCCAGCGCACTGCGATAAGCAGGGACGTTAGCAGCGTAGCGGCGATAGCAATTACCAATATGGCGTTCATCGGTGGTCCTGCGCGTTAGTCAAGGTTAGGATCGCTTGGGAGAATCAGTTCGCTGTCGTCTCTGCCATTGCGGGTCTATCCATGGGTCTGCTTCGCTGTCTGGCAGAATTTTTTTGCCGAGAATGATGTCGCTGGCTTTTTCGGCGATCATAATTGTTGGTGCGTTCAAATTTCCGTT
Organism: Candidatus Marimicrobium litorale; assembly: GCF_026262645.1. Classification (NCBI taxonomy): domain Bacteria; kingdom Pseudomonadati; phylum Pseudomonadota; class Gammaproteobacteria; order Cellvibrionales; family Halieaceae; genus Marimicrobium; species Candidatus Marimicrobium litorale. The sequence goes on along the minus strand of NZ_SHNO01000001.1, from coordinate 3,307,183 downwards.
GGTGATGGTAGGCATGATGGAGGCATCGATCACGCGCAGATTATTTATTCCTCGTACCCTGCAATCACTGTCGACGACCGCCATAGGATCATCCTCTGCTCCCATTCTGCAACTGCAGGACGGGTGGTAGGCGCTCTCCACGTTCTCCCTGACCCATTGGTCTATGGCGGCGTCATCATGTATCGCAACACCCGGCTGAATCTCCTCTCCGCGGTAGGGGTCCATGGCCGGCTGATTCATGATTTCGCGGGTTAGCCTGATACATTGGCGCCAATCGGCGCGATCACGGTCATGCTGCAGATAGTTAAACTGTATGCTCGGTTTATCCCTCGGGTCATTGGTAATAACACGCACATGCCCGCGACTGCGGGGCTTATTTGGCCCAACATGCACCTGAAAGCCGTGCCCGGCAAAGCTGGCCGTGCCGTCATAACGCATCGCCGCCGGCAAAAAGTGATACTGGATGTCGGGCCATCGTACGCCGGCATTGGAGCGGATAAAGGCACAGGATTCAAAGTGATTGGTCGCACCCAGGCCATCCCTCGACAGCAACCATCGCGCGCCGATCAATCCCTTACCCACGAGCCCAAGTTTGCTATTAAGCGTGATCGGTTGCCTGCAGTGGAACTGGAAATACACTTCAAGATGGTCCTGCAGGTTTTCACCGACGCCGGGCAATTCATGCACTACAGAAATATCGGCATCGTCCAGAACAGCTGCAGGCCCGATACCGGACTGTTGCAGTAGCATAGGTGAGCCAATGGCGCCAGCACAGGAGATGACCTCCCGGCGGGCTCTTGCTCGCTGACGCCGGCCGTCACTTTCGAATTCCACTCCAATCGCACAACTATCCTCAATCAGTACCCGATATGTAAACGCTCCACTGATAAGAGTCAGGTTGGGGCGTTTACGGACAGGGTGCAGATAAGCGGTTGATGCCGAGCACCGCATGCCATTTTTCACGGTCATATCCATTGGGCCGAAACCTTCCTGACGAGCCCCGTTGCTATTCTGCGTGCGGGGATAACCTGCCTCGACACCGGCATCAATGAAGGCCTGGTAAAGTGGATTGAGTCTGCCAGCATTGCCCGCACCTGTGACAAGCGGGCCGTCACCGCCGCGATAGGTATCAGCGCCGCCTACCCATGCCTCGCTTCGCCTGAAATAGGGTAGACAATGCCGATAGCCCCAGCCCTTCGCTCCCTGTGCCGCCCACTCATCGAAATCGCAAGCATGCCCGCGCACGTAGACCATGCCATTGATAGAGGAGGAGCCACCCAGTACCTTTCCCCTCGGACAGTGAAGGCGCCGCCCGTCAAGGCCCGGCTCCGGGCCAGATTCGAAAAACCAGTTGAATCGCTTATTATTCATCGGATACGACAGGGCGCTGGGCATGCGAATGAACAGGTTAGCGTCACTACCGCCTGCCTCGAGTAGCAGGACCGAATAATTACCGTCGCTGCTGAGACGGTTTGCGAGCACGCAGCCTGCGGAGCCCGCTCCAACAATGATGTAATCGTATTCCCTAACGGGCATCAATGCTCCCTGAACTTATGCTATTTGTCTCGGCAGCAACCTGCGTAATACCGCGCTAGTAGGGGCAGTCTACATCGCCCAACTCGACATACACACTTTTTAACTGGGTATAATGATCGATGGCTGTGGGCCCATTTTCACGCCCCAGCCCAGACTGTTTATAACCGCCAATAGGCATATCGACTGGCGTGATGTTGTAGGTGTTGATCCAGCAGGTACCCGCCTGCAACTGAGCAATAACCCGATGCCCCCTGGCGAGATTTTGGGTGAATACCCCTGCCGCCAGACCGTAGTCGGTAGCGTTTGCTCTGCGAATAACCTCTTCTTCATCGCTGAATCGAAAAACCGACATGACGGGCCCAAAAATTTCTTCCTGCGCGATCACCATATCGTCAGTGCAGTCCGTGAACACCGTAGGCTCAACAAATGCGCCCCTGGCAAGGGCTGAGCCTGATGGGCACTTACCGCCACATCTCAGGCTAGCACCCGCAGCCTTGCCCTGTTCAATATAATCGAGAACCCTGTCTCTGTGAGAGAGTGAGATGAGAGAGCCCACCTGAGTCTCCGGGTCCATCGGATCGCCGATCTTCATCTTCGCGGTGCGCGCCAACAGCGCGTCCACAAACGCCTCATGGATTTTCGCCGCGACAAAGACTCGCGTCCCATTCGTGCAGATTTCACCCTGAGTGTAGAAATTCGCCAGCATAGCCGCAGACACAGCATTATCGAGGTGAGCGTCGTCAAAAATAATCAGCGGGGATTTACCGCCTAGTTCCATGGAGATATGCTTTAGCGTGCCTGCCGCGTCAGCCATTACCTTCTTGCCTGTCGTCGTCGAGCCCGTCAGCGATACTTTATCGATGCCTGGGTGTTGAGACATACCTCGGCCAATATCCGCATCGCCAAAGACAACGTTAAATACCCCGTCGGGCACCCCCGCCTCGCTGAGAATCTCCGCCAGCTTCAGGCAGCTCAGTGGCGTAAGGCTCGACGGTTTGTAGACTAGCGAGTTACCGCAGGCAAGCGCCATTGCTGCTTTCCAACAGGCAATCTGGATAGGATAGTTCCACGCGCCAATGCCCGCACAGACCCCCAGCGGCTCCCTGCGTGTGTAGCCAAGCGCCCCAGGCAAGTTCACCTGATGGCCGCGGATGGTAGTCGCTACATGGGCAAAATATTCGATGCAATCCGCGCCAGACGCCACGTCTACGACTTCCGCCTCCTGTATAGGCTTACCCGTATCCATGACTTCCAGCTCAGCCAACTCACGATTGCGATCGCGCAGCAATTGCACTGCACGCAAAAGGATACGGCTACGCTGCATGGCGTCCATGCTCGACCAGATCTCAAAGCCATCCCTCGCGGAGGCCACCGCCCTGTCAAGATCCTGCAAGTTGGCTCGCTGCACTGCACACAAAACCTCTCCCGTTGCCGGGTTGAGGGTGTTAAACGTCTCACCAGAGGTTGCACTGGCATAGCCGCCGATATAGAGCTTTTGCTCGGGCAATTGCATATTTATATCCAGTTTAGAAGCTACATCGGTGACGAAAACTCGTCACGACCCTACACCTGCACCATGCAGTTATTTATTCCCTATTAGGCCCTGAACTGAATAGCCTGAAGTTCAGCATATACTGATTCGCATCGCGCGAGGAGTTCGGGATCCACCGCACTGTGTTCCCGCTGCTCTGCCGCCTGGTATATCTTACCGTTAACATTTTCCTCCACCGTAACACCAAGGCGCGCAAAAAGTGCATTCAAGATCGCCCCTTCAGACTCACATATGGTCTCGTAACACAAATAAAGCGGCTGCTCAGTATCGCGCTCAATCGCATACTGATGAGCGCCTAGCCACGTGTGCAGCCAGTAGTTAACGTCGTCGGGACGCCAGACGCCCCGCTCATCACTAAACCGATATTGCTTATGTTGCAGGCCAAACTCCCAGTGCCCCAACCAGTCCATGTACTGCATGGAAAAGCGATCCTCATTGTGAATCTGGCAGAATTTCTTATGCTGACGAAGCAGAGACAGCGCATGCTGCAGTGGGCTGCGAAAAGGAATCAAAATATGCGCATTCGGAAAAATACTGCGCAATGTTGGCAGCCTGAGTAAATTGTTGTTGTTCTTCGAAAGATATCTTCGTGCTACAGGCGCGGGGTCACTCGCCAAAACATGTCTTATGAACTTGGGAAAGTTACGACGGGCCTCTGCACTCGGCGCATGCGCAATTACGGCATTCGGCTGCACATAATCAACGCCTGCGAAAGTGCGCCAGAAAACCTCTTCGAAAGCCTCAGGACTGTCGTACTCAACCATCAACCTGTCACCATGCGCGCGCTCCTGTGCCTGCCCCTGACGACGCGACGCACGTGACATCCCAGACCAAACTCCCGGCATGAGCACAAAGGGCATGTCGCGGTAGGTAAGAGACCGGAACGCACCTGTCTCATGCAACGTGTTTAGCAGTATGGTACTACCTGAACGAGCCAGCCCGGCGATAAATACAGGAGCAACAATCTCTCGCGATGCCTCCTTGCGCAACGCCATATCCTGCACATCGAAAGTGGCCTGACGTAGAAACGATGGGCCAAGGGCAAGCCGATGCAAGAGCTTCTCAAACGGCCCGTAATCAGGGTGCGCCAAGTTTGTTCCTCACAAACACATACACGCAGGAAACAATAATGGCGACACTGATTCCCGAGCCACTTGAGATGAATTCCAGTATGGACCCTCCGGAAGGAAGCAATAGATCACAGAGGTATGCCGCTATTCCTATCAATAGGCCCATCACTACAAGCAGAAAACCAATCCTCAGTGACGCTAGCGCCATATCACGTGAGTAGCGCTGCAGCGCTTTCTCTTTCCAATGGTCAGATATTCCTGACGAGGTAACTACACGGACGGACTTTTTAGACACATGCCCCAGAGCAACGATATATCTACGGAAGGGCAACCGGATGAAAAGCTCGACCCCCAGAATACAGAGCAGGCAGACGGTCAAGTAGATCATTAATCATCTCTCGAAGAACCAGAATCGGTAGGTACATCACCCTCAACCGTAGATTTTTCTATACTCGAATCATGCTCTTCTGCACGCTTTCTACTGAATAAAATTCGCTTTATTGGATACCAGAAGAACGCGAATAGCGCGAGCAATATAGAGCCCACCAAGCCAACAATAACACCTAGAGTACCCGCGCCCAGCCCCGGACCCACATAGGCAGCGGCTGGCATCGCTCCACCCAGAACAAGAAACATAACAAAAGAAATACGGCGCACAGTGAAGAATCCCATGGCTGAATGTTTCCTGTAATGAGAATTGATTTTACGCACCACACGTATTCCAGAAGTCATCATTGAAGTAGCCCTCCTGATAGCGCAGTGCCTCGGACAGATGAACCGAGTTCTTATTTTGCGCATCTACATTGTTCACAAAAGAAAAGACAATGTCGCCATTACCATTGACTTCAAATGCCCAGCCCTGGGTCGAGCTGGTTACAAAACGCGTGTCAAACGGTGTTAGCTGCTGTCGTCCATTGATGACCGAAAAAAAATCGTATTCAGATCCATCCAAATCAACGCTTAATTCCATTGTGGCCGGGTCAATAGCAACGATATCCGACGACAGGTCAAAAAGTCGTCGCGAGTTATTATTGAACAATGTAATCTTGCCATTCGGCTCCCAGTCGACATCGTGCTGCAAGTCTCCTGCGCCTACTCGCCACCACTTCACCACCAGTGTATCCGGGTCGAGAACAAACACCAGATTTGTCGTGGCGTAACTCACTATCAGATCGCCGGCTTCGAACTGAGGAAACTGTGCTGCGAGGGCGATGGGCAGCGGCTCTATGTCGTTACCGTGGGTCAGATTGCGCTGGTGCCTGACATCAGCACGAGGTGCCATGGCAAGCGGATACAAATCCCAGATTCGTAAATTAGGGTTCTTCCTCCGCACCTCCGCCATATCAATTGTACTGACGATCTTACCGGTATCCTGGTTAACTAAAACCATGTTCTGGTCGAAATCACTCTGCCCGCCTGTAAAACTCCAAAAATTTCCCCTCTCATCCGGGGTGACGGTATGATGAAAACTCCCCGGCAAAGTCCAGACAACATCGCTACAGGCGTCGACCTTGACGATACCACCCCCCTGCTCCTGCATATTGAAGATAACACTGCCATCTTTGAACACGTGCAGGCCATAAAGATTTTTTATTCGATCGGTCACCTTTGAGCCGGTGATAGCCTGCGTAGACAACTTCCAAGCATGGATCACTTCACCGTTGGGATTGAGCAATAGAGCACCCCAAAAGCTATCGGGCAGATCGACGATACCCACGATAACGCGATATCCACTCCGATGTGCCTCGTTGACATACACAACGGGCTCTATGCCGCTATCGATTTCAACTGCATAGTCCAGCGGCGCGGTGTTGGCCGCTGCAATAGCGGGATAGGAATAAAACCAGCGTCCAAAACTGAGACCGAGATCGTTTGTCAGTTTCTGTAAAGGAGAGGACTCAAGCTCCATTTCATCGCCTTTTGTGAAACTGGATAAGTCCTCAATCAATGGCTCAATATACTCAGATGGGAAAACGTTAAAACGACCCACCAAAAAACCGTAAACTGCCACAAGCAGAACGAGTAGGTATAGAGCTGATATGCGCTGCATCCCTGTCATTGGTGTGATCTTTCTTTTCTTATAGCAACTTGTACTGGAGTATATTTTGGACGGCTTGCCAAGTAAACCAAGTGTAAATGCTGTTTTGACTTGTTGGGATATCGAGACAAGGCGCGAGGGAACCTTCGCTACAATACCCTGATCACGCCGCTGCCCACTGTGCACGCTTCTTGGCGTTCAGACCGCCTTACGAGAGTCGAGTGTTTTAGCGATGATAATCTCGCACTTTTTGGCGATTAGATGTCCAAGAGTCAGGCCAACATGACCGCAAGACCGGGCCGTGAGCGAAACGCTGACCGGGTCGCTATCGGTCACGCTCACACGTTCTCATCCGGGACATTCACCTCTACGGGCGGCCTGCCTTATCAATTTGCTCACAAGTTCGCTCACCCGCTGGCTGTGCCAGCAATGCCTCCAGTACCAAAGGCCTGTCGGTCATGATACCGTCCACCCCAATGTCTGTCATACGCAGCATTTCCTCACAGGTGTTGATCGTCCACACCTGTACAGCCAGGTTAGCATTGTGAGCGGCAACCACTAGCTCAGTGGTCACAATAGGGATAGGCTCGTCGCCGGGGATTTCATCCCCGATCTGACTGGCATCAGGAGGCACTTGCGCCGTGATGTGTTCAGGCACATCAGGAATTTCACCTGTCGCCAGGAACAGGGCAAATATCTCGAGGCCTCGTCCCAGTGGCAGATAGCTGTAGACACAGGGAGCAACAGCCTTGAAGTTGTCGGTGGCCTCGTCAACGAAAGAGCCCACGATCACATCAGTATATCGCCCGTAGCGCTGCAGCAATACAGCCATCTGCTGTTCATAGTTCCCCATTCCGTCCAGGTCCGGCTTCAGCTCCAGATTAATTAAATTGTGCGGAAACCGCGCCAGCGCTTGCTCCAGTGTGGGGATACGAAAATCCGCAGCGCTGTATCCGGGAGGTGGCGCCTTATCTCCAGTAGCGATACCGCGAAACACATAGTCCTCGGCCGGGCGATCATGGGGGGTGCCTACGCCTGGAACGAACCAGTAGGCGGCATCAAGCGCTTGCAATTCTACCAGCGTCAGATTAGCCACACCGCCCACGCCGTTCGTTGTCCGGTCTACACTCAGATCGTGCAAAACCACCAGTTGATTGTCCGCGGTTTGATAGACATCCATCTCAAGCACATCGGCCCCAGCCAGAGCCGCTTCAGCATAGGCGTAGAGAGTATTTTCAGGGAAGTCGATTACACCGCCGCGATGGGCAAAATTCAGCGGATCAGCGCCTTTTACAAGCCAGGGGTTAGGACTTCTAGCAAACGGTGTCTCACACGCCGTATCATCATTAGCGATGGTACCGGTGATCTTTGTTGCCGTAGCCAAGGCGTTATCACTGGTGCTGATATTGAGGGTAAACGTCTCCGCCGCTTCTTCCTCCGCATCGCCAATCATATCTACTGCAACAACACTTTCGATTTCACCGGCCGCTATCGACAACTCACCCGTGATGTCGAGGTAGTCCTCGCCTGCAGTAGCCGAGCCGGCGCTAGTCCAGTACGCCAGCTCGACAGCACTTGCCTGCGGCGCCGTCATCGTTACCCGGAAGACCAAGGAGCGCATCTCGCCAGGCGCACCTTCTGGCGCAGCTATCGGAATGACCGTCAGTGAAACAGGCGCCGTCTGCGTCGGGCGCTGATCAGAGCTATCAGAACATGCTTGCACCAGCAAAGCAGACAGTAGACCGATGGCGAGGCGACATATCATTGTTTTTTCCCATAGCTGTGAACCCTACTTAAAAGCATACAACATTTCATTCCAGAAGAGCGAGTCAGCCTGATTAGATGATGAACTCGGATAACCACAAATATTGCCAGTTTGAAACTCGTCTGAACACCGTCGCAATTGCATCATTAGTGTGACGACCACCGGACATCTTGCAGGGGTAATCGTTTAGACTCTAGGTCTAATCGAAACGTGTCCGGAGCAATCATGAGTTCTGCTAACACATTATATCGCTACATCCTCAATCCCTTAGTGCGCGCTCTGCTCAGGTCACCTCTGCATGGCGTAACCAGCCACAACATAGGTATTCTTCACTTCACAGGGAATAAAACTGGTCATAAACTCGATACACCGCTGAGCTTTACGCGCGAAAACAATATTGTGCGCCTGCTGTCCAACCAGAATACAAAATGGTGGCGAAACCTTCGAGGCCGTGAAGCGCCCGTTGAAATGGAAATTGCCCGAAAACGTTATCCGGGCGTCGCCTCGCTACTGGAAGGAGATAGTCAGGAATTACGGACGAGTGTGCGTCAATTCATTCGATCGCTTCCAAGAGACGCTAAAATCTACGGACTGGAGTTGAGTCCGAACGGCGACATCGTTGAGGCAAGCATGGAAGCAATTGCTGAGCAGTTAATAGTGGTAGAAATACAATTAGCCGAATGATTATGAACACAAAATAGCGCGGGAGCACATTGAGGTTCGCCTGTTTTCATTCTAAAAAACGAAAATCAAGGGAAGGTAGCGCTTGATTACCCGCTTTTCGGGGTGCCTAATTGCAGGCTCACACTTATAGATATTTCGAAGCGTGGCGTGCCTCGCTGATTGGCACAAGATATGGATGAAACCCGTAACACTGTGTCGATTTTATTTTACATCCGGCAGCTATTTCGTACGAAAATTACAACTGACTTCTACCCACGCCCAAACGTCAATGCTGACATGACCTGTTAAAGACTACCAGAACTTGCTTGTAGCGCTACCACATCAGATCATCAGGGATTTCATAATCTTTATACCAACCCTGTTCCTCTTCGGTAAGATCCGACTCCGCACTGGTCTCGCAACTAATAATTCTGTCTTGATCGCGCTCAGCGATCTTATCCGCTACCGGTCGCGGTAATATCTCATACTGATCGCCCTGCTTGACGATGGAGAGCACACCGGCAGAGAGTTGCTTATGTTCTACGGGTGTCACATAAAGGCTCTTCACTTTCTTACTGTCGGTAAATTTGAAATTCACATCACCCCGCCCCTTCGCTAACTTATTGACTTCGATTAGCTGTTTTATCTGGGCGTTGATAGCTTTGCGCTGGACCTTACTATTGAGACTGTGATTGAGCTCTCTGTCGCGCTCTGCGTTTCTTGCCAACGTCAGCTGAGCTGCTTCTTTATTTTCATCGACATAATCGACACCCTCATGCCGAGCGCGATTAACCTCTCTTCGCTTCTCTTTCGCTATCTTTCTTGCTTTCTTACCATCTGCCAGACCGGCTTTGAGCAATTGATCTTGAATAGAGTTCGACATGATGGACGCTCGTAATGTCAGACAAGATAACGACTATCAGTAAACTCTGACAGTCACTGTTTTACAGATTAAACGATATGATACCGCCTGAGCCATGCAGAATAAAAGCCAGAAATTGCGATCGGCCCAGCCACGTCCGGCAGAGTCCGCGTTTACTTAGCGAAAATATTTCCTTGAGGCGTTCTCACATGCAATCAAATTCTTCAGATTAAAAACCGCTACAGTACTGAGTCAGGACGTACGTGCCAATCGCTCCCCCTGTTCCTGACTGGCCAGATACTCGTCATAACTTCCCTGAAAATCCACCAACTCATTATTCTTTATGTCGATGATCCGCGTCGCAAGCGATGACACAAACTCACGATCGTGACTTACAAATATCAGAGTGCCTTCGTAGTGATCCAGCGCCAGGTTCAGGGCCTCGATCGACTCCATATCCAGATGATTAGTCGGCTCGTCTAGCAGCAGAACATTGGTATCCATCATCATAAGTTTTCCAAACAACAGCCTGTTTTTTTCGCCTCCTGAGCAAACTGTTACCCGCTTATTGAAATCATCAGACTTGAACAGCAGGCGACCAAGGGTGGCGCGTACTATCTGATCATCGTGAGATGGCTTCCGCCACTGGCTCATCCAGTCAAACAATGTAAGCTCACTATCAAATTCAGAGCCGGCATCCTGAGGGCAATAACCCAAAGTGGCGCTCTCCGCCCACTTTATGCTGCCAACCTCAGGCGCAAGCTCATTCATCAAACAACGCAGAAGCGTAGTTTTCCCCACGCCATTTTCGCCGATTACTGCCAGCCTCGCGCCTGCCTCAAGAATGAGTTTACCTTCAGCAAACAAGGGGCACTCTTCAAAACTATGGCCCAGATCTTCAAGCACCAGTGCCTGACGGTGCAGTTTCTTTTCTTGCGTAAAACGGATGTAGGGGCTCATACGACTGGAAGGCTTAATATCATCCAATTTTATTTTCTCAATGCGCCGAGCGCGGGACGTCGCCTGCTTAGCCTTGGATGCGTTCGCAGAGAAGCGGCTGACAAACTGTTGTAACTCCGCAATCTCAGCACTCTTCTTGGCATTTTGTGATTGCTGACGCTCACGGACTGCAGTAGATGCCGTCATGAAATCGTCATAGTTACCTGGATAAACTCGTAACTCTCCATAGTCAATATCGGCCATGTGTGTGCACACTGCGTTCAGGAAGTGCCGATCATGCGAAATTATGATCATCGTACATTTACGTTCGTTGAGCGTTGCTTCCAGCCAGCGGATGGTATCGATATCGAGGTTATTTGTCGGTTCATCCAACAGCAGGATATCGGGTTCAGAAAATAACGCCTGAGCTAAAAGTACACGTAGCTTCCATCCCGGAGCGACTCCACTCATCTGGCCATAGTGCAGCGTCTGCTCGATTCCTGCACCAGCGAGCAACTCGCCCGCGCGACTCTCGGCGCTGTATCCGTCCATTTCAGAAAACTTTATCTCCAGGTCAGCGACCTTCATGCCATCTTCTTCCGACATGTCAGGCAACGCGTAGATACGATCACGCTCCTGTTTCACCGACCACAGCTCTTTGTGCCCCATCATCACCGTATCCACTACCGAATATTGCTCATACGCAAACTGGTCTTGACTCAAAGTGCCTACTCGCTCATTCGGCGTGATAGAGACGTTACCTGCACTGGGCTGGAGACTACCTTCCAGAATTTTCATAAAAGTGGACTTGCCGCAGCCGTTCGCTCCTATCAGCCCGTACCTATTGCCGTCACTAAATTTGACTGAAATGTCTTCGAACAGCGGTTTCGCAGCAAACTGCATGGTGATGTTAGCGGTAGAAATCAATAGACTGGCCCCGGCACAATGGCGCTGAAAAATGGTTCGGTACGGATTGGCAGCGAACATTAGTGGTTTTGCTCTGGCAGGTCGAGCAAGATCAGCGGTATTTATCCTGATTTCAGACGCTAAGACCTGCGCACCTTGAATTTGCGTCCCTTGATTTTTCCTTCTCGCAGGCTTTTTAACGCCTTATCTTGCTGCGTGCGCTCGATAGCGACGTAGCTTGTGTTGTCTGTTACGGTGATTTTTCCAACCGAATCGCCCTTTATCCCTCCATCACCGGTCAGCGCACCGAGAATATCGCCCGGCCGAAGCTTGTCCCTGCGGCCGCCCTGAATAAGGAGGGTGACATATGCTGGGACTGGGAGTCCTTTATCGTCATCGGGAACATGCTCGATAGCTTCGATTTTCGGCGTATTTTCAAGATGCTCTCCTATACCCTTCAGTTTAAACATTTCTGCATCGGTAATAAGACTGATAGCGGTACCTAATTTCCCCGAACGACCTGTGCGTCCAATACGATGGACATACACCTCAGAATCGCGCGGCAACTCGAAATTAATTACCGCAGGCAGGTCTTCAATATCAAGGCCGCGTGCGGCTACGTCAGTGGCCACCAGTATTAAACAGCTTAGCTGCTTAAACTGGATAAGCACCCGCTCTCGATCGCGTTGCTCCATATCACCATGAAGCGCAAAGGCACGAACACCGTCCCGATTCAGGAAATCACATACGTCACGAACAAGCTGCTTCGTGTTGCAAAATACTACGACCGCTGCGGGCTGCAAATGAATCAGTACCTTTTCCAGTGCAACCAACCGCTGACTTCTTTCACATATATAAAATCGCTGAGTGATCTGCTGTTTATCATGCAATACTGCAACACTGATACGTTCTGGAGAATTTTGGAAACGTTCGCTTAGTAGCTGTATGTTGTCCGGGAAGGTCGCTGAAAAAAGCAGGGTCTGGCGCGATCTTGGGGTCGCGGCAATAATTGTTTCCATATCGTCGACAAAGCCCATTTCAAGCATGCGATCAGCCTCATCGAGAACCAGTGTATTCACCCGGGCCAATGACAGCGTTTTTTTACGAAGATGATCCTTTATTCGCCCCGGCGTGCCCACAATTACGTGAGCGCCGTGCTCAAGCGATCCGATTTGAGGACCGATTGACTGACCGCCGCAGAGTGTCACCACCTTTATATTTTGCTGATAGCGAGCCAATCGACGCATCTCACTGGAGACCTGGTTTGCCAGCTCTCGCGTGGGACACAGCACGAGAGTTTGCACGCCGAAATCCCGTGGATTGAGTTTGGTGAGCGCAGGCAGGGCAAAAGCCGCCGTCTTGCCGCTACCGGTCTTGGCCTGACCAATCAGGTCGACTCCGGCCAAGGCTCGCGGCAGCGCAGCGGCCTGAATTGCCGTCATTTCTGCATAACCCATACTTTTCAGATTAGCTATTAAAGCGGGTGCCAGTGGCAGGCTGGAAAAGGCTGTATCGTCCACGCGGTTTGCCCCTCGCAAGTGAAAAGGTCGGGAGTGTACCAGACTAGGGGCACAACGGACCGGCGATTGCAGGAGCCCGCCGATTTACATCGGCGGGCTGACTCAATAACGTTGACCGCTTTAACCTTTAGCAAGCGGTTATACGCACAGATCTGTCGGTGAGCGAAAAGGCAGGCAATCGGCTTGATAATAGCAACGCTTTCAGTTCAGACTTGACGAAAAACGGGTAAAAACTCTGATTCATAGGATGACATCTATGCAGCCATCTAATCTCGTCGCACTCCATTCGCAGACACTCAAGGCTGCTGGTGAAAAAGGGGCAATACTGGACCTCGCCTGCGGCAACGGCCGCAATGGTATTTATCTTGTTCAACAGGGACAGCGCGTCGTTTTTTCTGATCGCGAAAAAAATAAGCTTGATGGCATATCGCGGCTTCTCGATCCAAGCGAACTCACCAGCTACTGGTGCGTAGATTTCGAGGAACCACGGACTGAACCTCTCTCGCTCGGTTCGTTTTCCGCGATCGTCGTATTCCGCTATCTACATCGGCCGCTGATGCAAGCAATCAAACACGGGGTACAGCGCGGAGGGCTGATCATTTACGAAACTTTTACCATTGATCAAACCCGCTTCGGCCGACCCGGAAACGCAGACTTTCTGCTGCAACCGGGCGAACTGGAAGATGTCTTTCGGGGATGGGAAATTCTACACAGCTTCGAGGGAGTAAGTGTCAGCGAGTTGAATGGCCAACAGCAGGCCATCGCGCAGCTCGTCGCGCGAAAACCAGACTAGGCGATACGCAGCATCATCAAAGCAATACCAGCTATTCGCTGCTCACCTCGTGAGCTTCTTCGGGCCTTTTTTCCGCAGACTCGCTAGCACAACCGCGATCAGCCCCATAATAATTTCATCGACAAGCGGTATTACATCAGGCACAAAAAGGTTCAAAACGAATAATGCTGATGTTAGCAACAGCAAATAGGGAAACCGCAGGCTTGACGCCCAGCGTAAAAATATTCCGGCCGCGCCGCCGCGAGCAAATTTTCCCAACACTTGAAGACCTCGACATCACGTCTAATCGCCGTGTGAGTGTAGTTCAGGCAGCGAAAATAGCGAATCGATTTCTTACCCCACGAGCATTTACGAATTGTCTCGGCCGGGTGCGTGTCAGGTCCGCCTCCGGTTCGGAACGACAGTAGCCATTGCACAGCGCTACGATTGATGGCGTCTTTGCCCCGAATGATGGGCAGTCATCCTGTGTCCGATAATACCAGACAGCGTTGGTGAATCCCTGTATACTCCTCGCCCGCTCAAGATCACCCCTTATCCTCCCCCAAGGCACGTTAATGACTACTGAAAGTTTGACCACCAGTTTTGCACAGCTGGCGTTACCTGCTCCTCTGCAAAAAGCATTGGTGGATGTCGGTTATGAGACCCCGTCGCCAATACAAGCTCGCATCATTCCGCATATGCTTGAAGGCGCAGATGTACTGGGCCAGGCTCAAACAGGCACCGGCAAAACAGCCGCATTTGCCCTACCTATTCTGGCAAGTCTGAACATCAAAGAGAAACTCCCTCAGGTGTTAGTTCTTGCACCAACGCGGGAGTTGGCGATACAGGTAGCAGAAGCGTTCCAGAAGTATGCAAAGCACATGAAGGGCTTTCACGTATTGCCCGTATACGGTGGCTCTGATTATCGTGCGCAGTTGCGCCAGTTGCAGCGGGGCGTGCAGGTCGTTGTTGGAACTCCCGGACGCGTTATGGATCACATGCGCCGTAGTTCACTGGATTTGTCTGGGCTGAAGACCCTGGTGCTCGATGAAGCTGACGAGATGTTGCGCATGGGTTTTATTGACGATGTACAGTGGATTCTCGAGCAGACTCCGGAAGACCGACAGATAGCTTTATTTTCTGCCACTATGCCCGAGGCTATCCGTCGAATTGCAAAACGTCACCTGCGTGAACCACGCGAAGTCGCCATAAAGGTCAAGGCTATTAGTACGCCACTGATTCGGCAACGCGTATGGATGATGGCGGGGGTACACAAGCTTGACGCACTCACGCGTATTCTTGAGGTTGAAGATTTTGACGGAATGCTAATTTTTGTTCGCACACGGATACAAACAACAGAACTCACAGATAAACTGGCAGCGCGAGGCCATTCCGTAGCTGCGTTGAACGGCGATATTCCACAAAAGCAGCGCGAGCAGACCGTCGATAGGCTCAAGAAGGGCAAGCTCGATATAGTAGTCGCGACAGACGTGGCCGCGAGAGGGCTCGACGTTAAACGGGTCAGTCATGTCATAAATTATGATATTCCCTCCGACGTTGAGTCCTACATTCACCGGATCGGCCGAACGGGCAGAGCCGGACGCACCGGTGACGCCATCTTATTCGCCGCGAATCGCGAGCGACGCCTGCTGCGAGCAATTGAAAAATCTACCGGCAATGCCATAGAGAAAATGGAACTGCCTACGGCCGAACAAGTCACAAACAAGCGAATGGGGCAATTCAAACAGCGCATCACCGAGACTCTGGACACGGCTGACCTGGAGCTCTTCAGGAAGCTCGTCGACGAGTATCAGAATGAGTACGGTGTACCCGTGATTGAAATCGCAGCGGCACTGGGGGCTTTGGCACAAGGCAAAAAGCCGCTGCAGGATAAGACACCATCAGCGCAGAAAGTCGAAAAGCAGCGAGAAAAAAGCGAAGGTGGCCCCACGAAAGAAAGGCTGGAGCGTAATCGTGGCAGCAAAAAAAATGAGCGAGAACAGCAAACCCAACGAAATACTCCCACGCAGAAACCAAAAAAATCGCGCGGTAAAAGCGACGCCCCAGAGATTGGAATGGAGCGGTTTCGTCTTGAGGTGGGAGAAACGCATGGCGTGAAACCGGCGAACATCGTTGGCGCGATCGCCAATGAGGCAGAGATCGACAGCGAATATATAGGCCGCATCGAAATTCTTGAGGATTACAGTATCGTTGATCTCCCAGAGGGCATGCCAAAATCACTGTTCAAACACCTGAAATCGGTGTGGGTCAGCGGACAAAAACTACAGATCTCCAAGCTCGACACCACTCCGACTTCACCGCGCAGGAAAAAACAGCGTAAACCCAACGCAAATAATAAAAAGCTGGTAGAAAAAAAATAGCCACCTTACTGCGAGCATGCAATCAATGATGTTAGCGACCCGGAACCGCTGGTTTTCCGACACACCTGCTGATTCCGCGCCGATACTACTGCGCCGGATACTCCTCAGGACCTTTCATGAGAGGCGGCGTGTTCTCCACAATACCGTTCATTCGCTGCTCGATAAGAGGGACAGACCCCAGGGGCTGAGGGAGAATATAAAACTGATCGTTCATCACAGACTGAAATACAAGATCCGCCACCGTATCCGGCGACGTTGCCCCTTTAAAAAATTCCGCGACCATTTCTTCCACTGCGGCTTGTTCGGCCGATTCTTCCATTGTCAGCTCGTTCCCACGATTGCGATCCGATGCATAGATACGGGTCGCCACGAAAGAGGGGCAAAGAACGGATACGCCAACATCGGCACCCTGATTTCTGAGATCACCAGACAACACTTCCGACAGTGCGACTACGGCATGCTTGGACACCGTGTATGTGCAGGTCCCGGGTGCTGATACCAGTCCAGCTATTGATGCCGTGTTGACTATATGACCTTCGCCCGACGCAATCATTTGTGGCACAAAAGCGCGGAGCCCATTGACGACACCGCGCAGATTAACCCCCAGCACCCAGTCCCAGTCTTCCTCGCTGGCTTCCCAGGCAAGGCCGCCGCCGCCCACCCCGGCGTTGTTAAACAACAGGGCGGTCGGACCAAAGCGCTGCTCTACCTCGTCTGCGAGTGTCTGCATCGCACCACCGTCTCGCACATCTACACACTTTCCAAGAATATTTTCGCCGCCATTCAGGTTGGTCACGGCATCCGCTAAAGCGGCCTGTTCGATATCGACCATTACGACCTTCATACCCTCGGCCAGGGCCCGCCGCGCGAGTGACAGGCCAATACCGCTTGCACCGCCAGTGACTACCGCCGCTTTATTTGCAAAATTTTTCATGCTTAACCCCGCTCACCTAGACCCGAATGCCAATCTCTATTTCTTAAAACCAGAAAAGTTCCGGCAAGATTATAACCGGAAGAGCAACAAAATATGGCAACGAATAAGAATGTTCCGACTACTGCGGCTAGCAAGACAGCCGGCCACACTACCCTGACAGCTTTGTAACACCAACACAGAAGAGAGGCGGCACGCTCTTTTGGAAACGGCCGCCCGTTAGCCGCTCAGAAGCGATAACCTACCGTAGCACCGTAAGTGCGCGGCTCCATTAACTGGAGAGTCCGATACAGTCCCACTGCGGCATCCTGCAGATACTGTCCAGTCCAGTTATCGTCATCTGCGATGTTGCGTACCCAAGCCTCGACGTACCAGTCCTCGTTGGGGGACGTTAGCGTCGTTGACGCGTTCCACACGTCCCAGCTGTCTAGCTTGTCATCGGCCGTGTTGTAGATGCGGGTGTAAAACTTGTCTTGCCAGTAGTAGCTTGTAGAGACATCTAGGCGCATACCGTTGTCCAGAAACCAACTGTAGCTGCCAGCGAGGTACATGGAATACTCTGGCGCATTAGGCACCTGATTGCCTTGTACGCTAACCGGTACCCCCGGGCAAGGGTTAGCGCCATTGGGGCAACCCACGGTCAGGTTGTTTTGGTTGCCGAGTGAAACAATATTTTCTACTGTGCCCATCTGGTTGGGATCTGCAGGGTCAAAAGTCTCGTATTCGCCCAACTCAGAATTCAGATAGGACAGATTCATCATCAAATTCCAACTCGGCGTAGGCGCCCAAAGTATCTCAGCCTCCATACCGTAGATCTCGGCATCCATGTTTTCGTTCAGAGCTGTCTGATTGACGATCTTGGAAACCTGCAGATCCTCATAGTCATAGTAGAATGCCGTGAAATTTGCCTGCATCGTGTTTTCTAGCAGCCGTGTCTTGGCGCCTATCTCAACGGAGTTGATAAATTCCGGATCAAAATCTGCGAAGGAAGCTTCACCGCCAAGCGCTGGATCCAGTAATGGCGATTCCGGACTTATCGGATTGAAGCCGCCCCCTTTGTAACTGCGCGCCAGCGTGCCGTACAGCATAATATCCGGCGTGAGGTGAAAATTGAGATTGAATTTTCCGGTTACTTCGTCAGAGTCGCTCTTGAAGGGTGTCAGGTCATCCGGGCCGTCTAGGAACGTCAGATAAATAGTGCGCTGCTCAGATTGCTTGGTTTCATCGGTATAACGCAGCCCGAGTATTGCCTCCCATCGCTCCGTAATGTCCCAGTATGTTTCCCCGAATACCGCCCATGTCTCGAGTTCATAATCGTTCGTGTAGTTATCGAATACCCACTGATCCTCAGGTACGCCGGTAGTTTCGCCAAAAAGCGACAGGGCCGAGGAGTAGACGTAGAAGTGAACATCGCTCTCGTATTTCAAATAGAAAGCGCCAGCCATGAAGTTGATATCTCCATCAAGATCGGAGGCGATACGGAATTCCTGGCTGAATTGCTTCGGCTCCGTAGTCGCTCGGTCATTTTGCTGCAGATAATTGACTGTACTCGAACCATCGGGCCCACGCTGGTAGGTCGTAAAAGTCGGCCAAAGCGCAGTATTAACAGTCATATCGTAGTCATTGCGCGCATCGAGCGATGAGTCATACCAACCGGTCAGAGAATGCAACGTCATGCTGTCCAGTTCGTGAGTGACCTCCAGACTGACAATCGTTTCATCCGTCTCATATTTTGGCGTGAAATCGAAGTTTACCTTGCGAAGGTCGTTCGGTTTGTAAGAATCCAGGCCGGTCTCATTAGGGTAGTTTAGTCCGGTGATGGCGCTTACATTATCCAGCAAAAAGCCGCCTACCGTACCATTTGTATTTGCACTCTCGGTGGTGGGTTGACCGCGATTAGGCAGACAGCCTAGCACTCCTGCAGGGTCATTGGCGCAGTAATTATTGGAGCCGCGCATCCGATTATCGTTCTCATCAAAATATTGGATGGTCAGGTGTGCCTCGGTGCTTTCACCAAACATAAAGGCGGTTGATGAGCGCACCGAGTACATATCCCGATCGTCGATATCGTCGCCTGTAAACACGTTATCGACAAAGCCATCACGCGACGTATAAAAAATGGAGAAGCGCTGCCAGATATTTTCAGTTATCGGGATATTCAGCGCGCCGCGGGTGCGGACGTAGTTGTAGTCGCCGTAAGATGCGTCGATAAACCCTCCGAATTCATCTTCTGCCTTCTTACTTATTACATTTATCACACCCGCCGTTGTATTCCTGCCATACAAAGTGCCCTGCGGCCCGCGCAGCACCTCTACGCGCTCGGTGTCAAAGTACTCGGTCTCAAACAGGCGCGAGCCGTTCAGGTAGACGCCGTTGAAATGTACGCCAGTGCCCGAATCCGATGCAGGCCCAACTGCCAGATTGCCGATGCCACGAATAGATATCTGCGCCGTAGTGAAGAAGCCCTTGCTCATCAGCATGTTAGGCACGGCCATTTGAATATCCATATTATTGTTAATCAGGCCGCGCTCCAGGTCTTGCTGAGTAAAGGCGCTGACAGCAATGGCCGTATCTTGCAGAGTGGTCTCACGTTTTTCCGCCGTTACAATCACCTCTTCCAGGGTGCCCTGTGCAACAGCAGCTGTCGCGGTTAGAAGACAGGCTGCCAGTGCTGGCAAGCCAATGATGGGTATTGTTTTCAGCATGGCTGTCACCTCTTTATTTTTTATCAGTATAGGGTATAAAACGACCGGGTGGTCAAGTAGTGGAAAATTACCTGATCACCGCTGGTGTCGCCTGCTGCCGATGCCCTGCATCCTCTGTAAACGAGACAGTCAAATCCAAACTCTGGCATCGCCCGATTCGCCCAGTCCGGCTGGTCCGGCTGGTCCGGCACAAAACACTCTGCACTCAGCACGGCACACCGCCAAGTCCAGGCCGCTTGTGGGGAGCTCTGGGTGCCTTGCGCTATTGCTGCGCATAATCTCTGCGCTGTGGTGTGCTCCAGCCGGTCGTTTTTGCGCTTTGTTGTGGATGAATGCCTCAGTTGTGTCAATCGCCCCGCCATGCTAGCCCAAAGATAGCGCTGCCCCGCCGCTGGACAAGGCTTCGCAACAGGCTATTACCTACCAGACCAAAATGCTTCGGCGAACCGCAAGGACGCTCTCTGCGTATGTTTATGACACTGAACGAGTAATAAATGCTCCACAACGCACAGTCACGTGCCTGACCCGGTCCTGATTCGCACTTTAAAGGAGGCCGCTACTATGAAGCTTTACCTTACTCTCTGCGCCGCTTGTTTGATGAGCGGCGCGATACTTGGCTACTTGAACGGAAAGTACGCCGCAGTGGCTCGCTTCGCGGACACCTGCGACGCGCTCAATATGGTGGTAGTTGAAGATCGTCAAAGCGGCGAGAATCGGCATTTTCATTGTGTCGAGATCAGTACACAGGACACGGTTGATCTGCCTGCGCGGCGCGCATTGCCACCTCAACAAAAAGGCGATTTTTTTGAGCAGCATCTCAAACAGGTGTAACGCCATCACTGTATTCGTGGTGCCCGGTGCAATTGACGCAGCAAGTCGGGATAAACAACAGGATACAATGCCATGAACCGAAACTTCTCGCGACGTTAGCATTCACATGAACTCTCTTTATTGGTTTAGAAACGATCTTCGCCTCTCCGACAATCCCGGGTTGTGTCATTACCTCCAAAGCGAAGCACTCTTGCTTGTTTACATCTGGCCGATCACCAGACCCTGGTGCAATGTCAACGGAATGGGTAAGCAGCGTGAGCGCTTTCTGCTGGAAAGCCTGCAGTCTTTGAGAGATGAGCTGGCCGAGCTGGGCCAGGACCTACTGCTTGTTTATGGCTCACCCGAATTGATTCTTCCCCGGTTGGTAGAGGATTACAGCATTGACCGAGTGGGCGCGAGCCGCACACCAGGGTACTATGAGCGAACCACGGTGCAGCGACTGCAAAGCCGGCTGACTGTGCCTTTGGCGCTGTATGAAACCAGCACCCTGCTGGATGAAGACAGGCTGCCCTTTGAGCTTGAGGCGCTGCCACCGCATTTCACGCCTTTTCACAAGCGTGTTAAATCGCTTCCGATACCGGGGCCCATCGACGCGCCCGCGCAATTACCACCGCCGCCGGCCGCACTTTTTCACCCTGTACGTGACAACGGCGTCAGGCCTCACACGGCGCTGCCTATTCGCGGTGGCAGCCACTCAGGGCGCCGAAGATTGCGTCGCTTTGTGTTTGAACAGCGCGATATTTTGCAGTACAAGCAGACGCGTAACTGCCTTGACCCCCTCACCGGGTCAAGCACTCTATCGCCCTGGCTGGCCAATGGCTGTCTCTCAGTCAGAGAAGTAGCCGCGGCGATAGCCCACTTTGAGCATACCGAAACCGCGAATGAATCCACCTACTGGCTGTCTTTCGAATTATTTTGGCGCGAGTTCTTTCACTGGCGCGCCTACCGGGACGATATCAGCCTGTTTAAACTGAGTACCTCACAAAAAAACCTGCACTTCTGCACCTTTGAGCCCCGCAGCTTCGCACGCTGGTGTGCGGGCGATACTGACTTTCCGCTAGTGAACGCAATCATGCAACAACTGGTCGCAACAGGCTGGTGCAGCAACAGGAGCCGGCAGATTGCAGCAAGCTGTCTCGTCAATGACTTGTGTTTGGACTGGCGTTACGGAGCGGCGTTCTTTGAAAAGCATCTAATCGACTATGACGTCGCCTGTAACTATGGCAACTGGCAGTACCTCGCTGGTGTCGGCGCAGATCCAAGGGGTGGTCGCCATTTCGACATTGAGAAACAAAGTCGTACATACGACCCTAGGGGGACGTTCACTCGCAAATGGCACGGTGAGCGCCCAAGACAACCTCGCTTCGTAACAGACGCTGCTGACTGGCCTATCAACGATTTGCAAGGACAGGACAGTGAAGAAACGTGACCTGCCCTCCAAGATTTGCCCGGTTTGTCAGCGGCCGTTTAGCTGGCGACGCAAGTGGCAGCGCGACTGGCATGAGGTCCGCTACTGTTCCAAGCGTTGCAAGCAAAGCCGCAATACTATCGAAGAATCGACGACCGCCTGACTCCGCTTACGTTGAAATCCTTGCAGAGCCGAGGCCTGATACGTTTCTCTGTTGACTGCCGTAATCGTGGCGAAAACTTTTCGGTGAGTGTGCGCAGTAGAGCAATGAAGCTTTACGGGGCCCTTGTCCGCGCGTTGAGTGCTGGCTATTTAGTGCTCTTCCCTCATTATTTAGAAGCCTCTCAACTCACACTCATGCCCTCAAAGTCGCCAGCCTCACGCCAACCGTCGATGAACTTGAAATAGGCCATAGCGCCCTCGGGATGGCCGACATAGCCAACAGCGTTATCGGGCAGCGGTTGTCCTTCATTATTGTAATAGCCCGGGGTACAACTGGGATCCGCCAGCATCTGCATGCTTCCGGATAGCAACTCTTGCCAATCGTCTTCGGCCTCCTTGGTAGCTTCAATTGTTTGAAAACCCGAGGCTCTAACGTGGTTAATAATCATCGCTATCGTCTTGGCCGACTCAACAATATTATGCGGAACGTTAGCGATAAAATTTGCAGCCTGCGTAGGCTGTACACGAAAAGCATTGGGGAAGTTGTGAACACTAATTCCGTGCAGCGTGCGCATACCATTTTTCCAGTAGTCGCTGAGGGAAAGCTCTTCTCTGCCGATCATCTCGAAACCAGCACGGTCGATCAGTTCTGTACCAATTTCAAAACCTGTCGCATAGATAATGCAATCCACAGGATACTCGATCCCATTCACAACAATACCGCCTTCCGTTATACGCTCAACACCTTTGCCGTCGGTATCCAGCAGCACTGTCGATGCGTTATTGAACGATTGTAAATAATCGTCGTGAAAACATGGGCGTTTGCAGAGTTGCCGGTACCATGCTTTTAGCTTTTCCGCTGTTTCTACATCACTCACTACCTCGTCGACCCTGCCACGGATTTCGTCCATCTTCTCAAAATCGGAGCTTTCATAGGCCTCCATCATCTTCACAACGTCTCCCCGCTCTTCAACAGGCAATTGAGCGATTTTGCCAAGAAAGCGCCGGGCAAGGTCTGTCCAGCCATCTTGCACAAGGTCAACACCATCGGACGCACCAGACATGTTTTTTGTGAAGTTTTCCATCCAGGTTTTCTGCCAACCCGGTTCGTTTGTCTTCTCACTGTACCAATCCGCATTCATCGACTCATTACTACGCACGTCCACGGAGGAAGGCGTGCGCTGACACACATAGATTTTTTTACACGCTGCCGAAAGATGCGGGACGCACTGCACTGCCGTGGCTCCCGTACCTATCAAGGCAACCCTCTTATCGGTCAAACCTTCCATGAGCGCGCCTTCAGCGTCGCCGCCTGTGTAGCTGTAATCCCAACGACTGGTGTGAAACGAGTGTCCATTGAAGGTATCCAAACCGGGTATGCCAGGCAGTTTGGGCACATGCAACGGACCCGTTCCCACCACCACAAACTGCGCGGTAAATGCATCGCCACGGTCCGTCTTTACTTGCCAAACCTGGCTCTCTTCAAGCCAACGCAACTCCGTCACGCGCGTATGAAATAGCGCTTTATCATACAAATCGTACTGCGTGGCGATCCGCCGGCAGTGCTCGAGGATTTCGGGTGCTCTTGCGTATTTTTCCCGCGGCATATGCCCTGTTTCCTCTAACAGCGGCATATAAATCATGGAGGCGGTATCACACATCGCGCCTGGGTAACGATTCCAATACCAGGTACCACCAAAATCGCCGCCCTTTTCAATCACTCGATAACTCGTCACTCCAAGTTCAGCCAGACGCGCACCCGTTACTAATCCAGCATACCCGCCGCCTACAAAGGCGACATCGACATGATCGCTTTTCGTTTCACGCTGCTCAATTTCCACATAGGGGTCATCAAGATACTCTTCAAAGTTTTCCGCCATCCGGAAATACTGATCGTTGCCATCAGAGCGCAGCCGCTTCTCACGCTCCTCTGCATATTTTGCTTTCGTTTCTGCTATATCCATAGTGGCTCCAAAATATATACATGTTCAGTCATTATCGAAGGTGCGGACATCTTCACCCCCCCTGTCGCACTAAATCTGGTGAACGATTTCATGTAAATATCCTTGTCCCTGTTCCAAAGCGGACTCCCAAGGTCTAATACTCTATCTGACGCGCATCAGTGTCGATCGAAATAGAGCCGGCAACGCCTACGGCATAATCGTCGCCGGAAAAGTGGCCGGCGGCTGAATAGACAGCCAGCCGGACAATCATGGGGCTATCATTTCAGTCCGCCGTGGACATTCAGCAGGATATTCCCATCTGCGATCTTACCTTTCCTCTGGTGAATCCGCTGTTAGGCTTCACCATGTCTTTAGTCCATTTAAGTCCGGCTGACGCGGTCTGTCTGTACCACCGAAAGTAGGATATTCAGAATCTTTCTGCAACTCACCGGCTCCTGGCCTCACCGACAGCAAGCCTTACAACGGTCGTTATTCTTCACTTTCGTCACCAATGCGGTGTCAGCGACCCCTAAACCGACAACTGAACTGTTGCACGACCCTGCAGCAGGACGCCTCTTTCAGCATGCTCAAGCCATACCTCACAATCCGCCAGCTGCCTATTACCCTCCTTTCGCAAAGCGGTAATGGTCCCTCTGGCGACCACGCAGTCTTCATCAAGAACAACCTGCGGGAAAGTGATGTAGAAGCGCTTGACGCATTCCGGCCCCATCCAATGGTGCAGCATGTTAATTATATAGCTCAACCCCAGCGGACCTTGGTTAATCGTTCGTCTGCCAAGTTTGAAGGGCAAGGTGTCGACCACCGGCAGGGCGGCGACCGCATCCCTGTCCCAATGCAGTGGGTTTGGGTCACGTAATATTGCGGCCATCGTACGCATTTTCTCGGCGGAGACACTTTTCATCTCCCATGGCGGTATGCAATCGCCGACCTGATAGCTTTCTACCGGCACCGTCACAGTGTATTCCTTGTAAATTGCTGCGCCATAGACGTCCGTACGGCCAATTTGCCACCGGGCTCGACCATGTCGAACTGGAATAATAACCAATCATAGGTTTGCCCGTGGCTGTTCTCACGTCGTTCCGCCGCAATAATTTTCCCCGTCACCCTGTATTTTACCGCTTCACGCAACGTAGAGAATATTTCCCAATCGTAATACTCCGGAATAACTGAAAGGTCTGACTCGGCCTGGCCCAGTTTGAACATGTCACCGATACTGGTGTTGGCGCCGTAAAGAGGCACGTGAAATAGTGCCACGGGATGGGCGATGCCATCAGGCAGTGGATCCGCACCCGTGCAACCAGTAAGCAGAAAGTTTTCCCAATGCTCGATGGTGTAGTCGCCACCGGGGAATTCGTGGCCGACAAGGGCAGTGATTTCTTCCTCTGGAGGAATGGTTTTCATATAGCGCGTTATCTCACGGTAGATTAATGGCGGTCAACGAGGATGATGGGGTGCAGCGTGTAGGGTCGATAGGCATTTGATTACCGCACTGACGGCCGTCGCAGTAGTTTGTATTTGAACCTCCGGCGAGAGTATCATCTGGCTTGCAGATTAATAAATGTCTTATTGGCCGGCCACATCGAGAAATTAGTTCCACAATAGACACAAGGCTCACTAAACCGAGCAAACAAGAGTCCAGCAAAAAAGATGCCGGAAGATATCATCACCGTGTTTGGAGCCAGCGGGCGACAAGGGCTGGCTCAGGTGCGCCAGCTTGTGGCTTGCGGCTACCGCGTCAGGGCAGTTACACGGTCACCCGACACCTACAGCAGTGCAAACCTGACGGGCGTTACCGCGGTGTTCGCCGATTACAATGACACGAGCAGCCTGGTGCGAGCCTGCGCAGGGTCTCGGGGAGTGTTTTTTACGCATCCAATGTTTGAGGACGCACTGCACGTTAACAGCCACATCGCACGAGTAGCGACAGCCGCCAAAGAAGCTGACGTTGAGCGCCTTGTCTACAACACTAGCTCCTGGGTACCCGATACGCCCTGCGGCGAACCAAACTACGATGGCAATTTGGTAAGGGAAGATATCTTTGCAGTTAGTGGAACCCCCTTCACGATTATTCGTCCGGTCTTGTTCATGGATAACCTGCTGACCAACTGGGTGAAACCGGGGCTGATCCACGAAGGACTCTATCGCTATCCTCACAAAGCAACCATGTGCGCAAACTGGATATGTTTGGACGATGTCGCAAAGTTCATGATAGCCGCGCTCAACAGAGATGATCTTGCGGGCGAGCGGATCGTAGTCGGCGGTCCGCAAGCTCTATCCCCCCTCGATATAGCGGAGGCGCTGTCACAAGCGATAGGCAAGCCCATCCGTTACCAGTACATTACCCCGCGAAAGTATGGCGAACTGATGTACGATTTATTCAAGCATGTATCTTCCCTGTCGAGAGAAGATTATGCCAGCGCGCTCGACGCCTTCTATATCTATAACAATGAGCAAGACGGACTGCCCTTCCAGGTGGACATGGCACCGGTTCTCCGGCGCATACCCGTTAAGCTCACGCCGTTTTCCGATTGGGCGAAACAGCAAGACTGGACACTTAGGAAGGCTGGACCATCTGGTGGCTGAACGCTCACCGTTCCGGAGCAAGTCTAAACAGGACTCAGCAGAATAGTCACTGCACGAGCAAATTTTTACTGAGGCGACTACGTCGATGACACATTATGTTCATTGGCAGTCATCACATCGCCATCAGCGTTGATCATATAGATGAAGCTGTAACGTTCTAGGCCAACGCGTTCAGTTTTCAGCCGGTGCAGCAAGAAAATGACCTGCTGGCAAACCGCGTGATCGGCATGGACGCTATCAGGGCGCGCATGGTGATGCTGAAAGCGCCCAACGCGTTTGTTGAGCTCTGGCAATATGCCCACCCCGAGCCTGAATACAGGTGACCAAGGCTCTGCGACTAAGGTTACTCTCATATGGCACTGTAGGTTTAACACATGAAAACTGAGGTGCGCCGGTTGCGGACTCATGGCATAACTTTTATCGGAGATGCTGTTTGCGGCGAGCAGGCTTCGACGATATATGGTTATGATCCCATCGCCAATATTATTGAGCTTTGCGAGATCAAGGCGGCCGCGTTGCCCCAGTTACCCCGTCACTCGCTATGAGCAATTTCTACAAGGGCAAAGCAGCAACCCCCAACCAATAAACGCACCCTGCTGTGGCGCTGCGTTTCTTTGAGATTTAGTGGTAGATGGAATGTAGCTCGACTAACTTTACACGCTGATATTGTGGCTACACTGCAGGTATGCCTGTTATGCTAGCGGCGGCAAACCGGATGCGGGCCTGCGGACATTGTCACTGATTTATCGTTCATAGCAGCATTGTTTAGTTGGAATTTGCAGGTGGTCCACACTGGATAGGTCAGGCTCGACCGATACAATAAAACAAGTCGCCTGTCGTTCACGCTGACACGCCACCGTGAATAAGAAGTACCAGCGTAAAGGGTGTTGTATAAAGCAAAGCATTCATCTTCTGCGTTTACTCAGTGCGCTATAAAGATAAACTTCAGCTTGAAGTGCAAGCATACACGGACGCGCAGGATAAAGCGGTAATGGCAAAAATATAATGAAACTGTCCTATAAAAATAAACTTAAGCTAGTCAAATTTCTGCGAGGTTGCTGGTCTTTTTCGCGACACCTCTGACCATCATCATCCTGAGCCATTCATTCAAGGTGCACAGAGCCTATGGCATGCCTTGGAACAAGCGCATAGGCCTGGGTTTTCGCTTTTGGCGCAATACCCGCCAAATCAAATCGGGCACATCTTGGCGAGCACACCTTCTGATGGCGATGAAGCTGCTGGAAAGGCGGCGCCACAGTTAATTTATCTATTATTTGCGCTATCGTGGGGCGTAAACTTAAAGTCTATGATTCTTTCGAGGGTCTGCCGCCGACGACAGAGGGCGATCCCATTGCCGAGAAGACTTTTGCTAAAGGTTTTATCCCAGGGCTATTCGGTGGCTCCCTGGACGAAGTAAAAGGGAATATTGAGCGCTTCGGCGAAGTAGCCAGTTGCAGTCTTCACCCCGGTTGGTTTGAACACTCTTTGCCCCACCACGAGGGCAAGATCGCGATGATGTTTCTGGATGTTGATTTCTACTCCAGCCTGCACGAATGTCTCATCCATCTATGGCCGTATCTCGCACCCGGCGGAATATTGTTTCTCGACGAGTATACCAACCTTCCCTACTGCGCCGTTTTCTACTCAGAAAAGTATTGGCAAAAATACTTCTCCTGCGCGCCTCCGGGCCTCCTTGGTGTTGGCACTGGCGTGCAATTGGGCAAGATCTACTGGGATCCAGATGTCCGTCAGGATCCGTGCCAGATTCGCAGCCCGGAGAGTGTCGCCTTCTGCATCAAAGGCACACAAGCCCTATGGGATTTCTATCCTGATGAAATGGCGGAAGGCGCCCAGGCAAAAACCAGCGCAGCGCCTTAACACGCGCCCTGCCAAGGAATGTCCTGTTGCCTCATAAAGAGATCGGGTCAATCCGGTGGACGACCCAGACTTGCTACAACCTGACACATGCTCGCGGCCTGTGCTTGTTCCGTGTGCCTTGCCACCTGTCGCAGATCTTCCGCATTCTTTTACCCAATGCATTCAAGGTTGGATCCGGGCGGGTGCAGCCCAGTCAAGAGGCCTATTTTCAGTTGCCTGTGGGTCTCTCTACTACAAGTCGCTCTGTGGCCCACCAACGACGAGAATGCCGTGCCGTCTGCCTTGCACGTCACCGCTCTGTATAAGACACCTATAACCATTTTTAGCGTGTGGTTATATGGGTTGACTACCACCCGTCGTCAGGTAAACTTTTGCCTGATTTTCATAACAATACTTCCAGTCAAAGTCGAGCGCTATGATCCGTCTCGGCGAGGCATTTCTCATGCGATTATTTTCCCCCTCTCTTAACCTTGTCTCTCTCTCATTCCTGGTTGCCATCCTGACCGCCTGTGGCGGTGGTGGTGGTGGTGGTGGTGGTGGAATCAGCGTTGCGAACGACACGGGCACCGCAGACAACAACACCAGTACCGCGGGAATGCTGGACTACGAGGCAGATATCGCGCCGATATTGCAGGCAAAATGCACGGGCTGTCATAACGGTGGCGAAAATCCGCTCGCACCTTTTGCACTGGACACCAAGACCCTCGTCGAATCATTTAGCTCGGCCATCCACTTTACTCTCGAAAGCGGCTCCATGCCCCCCGCGGGCGCACTAGCGCTGACCAATTCCGAGAAAGCGAAATTACTGGCATGGCTTGATGGCGAAGCCTACGACCCAGAGGAGGAAATACTGCGAGTATCCCTCATCGAACCGTTGGCATGGGATGTGCAGCCAAAAAATCGCGACGTTTTCATCAACCTGCGCCCTGCAGAAGTTGACTGCGACCGCGATAGGGGCTGGTTCGTTGAAGATGATGGTCTTGAGGTGCGCACCGAATTTTGCAACTGGGCCTCGCTTTCCCAGCAGGCTTTACTCGAGCTTGAGGCGGGCACGGAGCTGCAGTTCGCATTTAGCCACAGTGTGTTGAATTACAATGCACCCTCCACTGCCAACCTTGCGCTGTCCATCGGCGGTACAACGGTTTACGAGATTGCTATCGATATACCAAGTGAGAGCAATCTGATCAAAGAGTCCATTATATTGCCCGTTGCCGTTAACATTGGCGATTTGATCGAACTTAATATTCGTAACCACGGCAGCAACGCATACACTATTCACTCATTGGAAGCGATTGTATCGAGCGATACAGAGCTGACCTATTGCCCGACTTACGATTCTACCTTCGAAGCCATTCAGGCAGTCGTTTTCGAGCAAGCCGGTTGTGCCAACTCACTGTGCCACGGCGACGCCAAGGCTGGCGGACTTGATCTCACTCCCGAAAACGCGTGGGACAATCTCGTTGGTGTGCAGGCCACCGGGTCATCACTGGATCTTGTAAATCCGCGCAGACCTGCCTCCAGCTATCTTTACCACAAGCTGTCCGCGAAGACGTTCCCCGGAAGCTATGATGTCGCCGGTGCACCGATGCCGAGTGCGGGAGGCGCGATCTCGCCGGGACAACTCGAAACGACTCGTCTATGGATAGAATGTGGGGCTCCAAAAGAAGGTTCATGCGGTGACACCCTCGGACGCGGTGAGGAGGAGCTGGAGCGCCTGCTGGGCGTCTGCCTGCCCGAACCTGATGTCGTGAACGTTGATCCGCTGGATCCGCCCGATCCGACCAAAGGCATACAAGTGAAGATGGCTCCGCACGATGTCAAAGCAGAAGGTGAGCGCGAGATCTGTTTTGCCCGTTACGAGGACTTCCGCGATGATATCCCTGAGGAGTATCTCGACGAGACGGGGGACTACTTCTACCTGAAGAACGGCGAGACACGGGAAGACCCCTACACCCACCATAACTTATTATATAAGTCCCCGGTGGGTATCGATAAAATTCACGACCCGGCCTTCGGCGATTGGACCTGCGCCGACGGCCCGCAAAAAGGCGAGCTGTGTGAGCCTCTGGATAAGAACTCCTGTGGTATCGGTCAGTGCATCAGCGAAGTCCAAAACAGCGTCGCCTGCCGCGGCTACGGACCGCAAGCGGACGCACGAGGCGGAAGCATACTGGGGTTGAGTTCAGGGCCAGACCGGGAGGGCTTCTACACTAAATTCCCGGCAGTCGGTATCTTCCTCTGGAATTCTCACGTGTTCAATCTGTCCACAAAGGATGCGGTACATCACCTGTGGCGCAATCTGTACTTTGCCGATGACCGCCGCTTTCAGGCGCAGGGTATCAATGAGATCGATAACATCACTGCAGGCACTGGCACGAAGCCCTTCGAGAAGAAAACCGAGTGTCGCGATTACGTTTTCGATCAAGGCGATGGACTTTTGTCAATTACCTCTCACACGCACAAGCGCGGTGAGCGTTTCTTCATGACGGTCGGCGATGAGTTGATCTACGAGACGTTTACGTACGACGAGCCGCTCAATAAGCGATTCGATCCGGCAATGGTATTCAACAGTCCGGACCCCGCAGAGCGCACCCTGACCTACTGCGCCACCTGGAATAACGGTGTCAATGAAGACGGTTCACCGAATGTCGAGGTAGTCACGCGACTGTCTCGTCGGCCGGTCAACGCATCGCCATGCCCCGCAAGAGCCTGTGTTGCAGGCAATGTAGGAGCAGCGTGTGCTGGGCCCAGTGACAACGAATCCTGTGATTCCTCGCCGGGCGCCGGTGATGGCTGGTGTGACGCCTGCATCATAATGCCGGGTGTTTCCAGCGATGATGAGATGTTTATCCTGATTGGCAGCAAAATGGCTAATTACGATATGCTGATAAACGCGGAGCACAAACATGCGACCGTGGCTATCGTGGGTCCAGTCGCCGACGCCGAGTTCGCACCAGGTGATACTGTGGTTATCGAGCTTGACTTCGATAACTTCGATTTGATCCCGCCAGAAAACCATAGCGATGACAATCACGGCCACGGTGGTGAAGATCCCATGGACAACGGCGATCACTCTATGGACGACGATGATCATTCGATGGGAGATGGAGACCACTCGATGGAGGACGGTGACCACGGTGACGTCACTGAGGGGCATTATCACGTTTATTTAGACACCGATGATGACGATGCCGATCACGTCACCGACTGGTCTGAGACTACTCAGCTGGAGCTTCCCGATGACATTGCACCTGGCTCACACGAGATTCGTGTAAGCCTGCGTGCGGCGGATCACCACTCTCTTGGCGTAGAAGCAAAGGTGATCATTCAGGTCAAATAGTCGTCTGATAGGCTAAACGCTTGAACGAGGGCGCCAATCGGCGCCCTTTTTCATTCCGCGGAAAATGTGGTGCCGCTACAAGTGTATGAGGCCCCTGTAATCCGCCCTCGCGCTGGTTTCACCCAGGTTACCTTGTCACTCGTAGAAATGGTGCTACTCTGCGTTAAGGTCAACCACCTCCACTCACTACAACAGGGCGCGTGTAATCCCATGAATTGGTACAGAATCAAAACATCCTTTGTCGGCATCAAACGCTTGATCACATTGTCCGACGAGGATAAGCAGGATTGCATTAACGCTTACAAATTCTTTCAACGGATGCAGGCGGGTGAGGAAACCAGTACAGAAGACGAAACTAAAGCAGTAGCAGACTATTACAAGGTACTGAACAACATGCTGTCTGTCTTCGACCTGGAAAAGCTCTACATCCCGCCCCAGCTTGACGACTCCCAAGGCCTCTATGGAAACCAGTTAATTATTGAAGAGGCCATTTTCAAGGAGCTTAACCTGGAGGCGCCCGCAGACACACATTTGCTGGACATGGGTTGTGGCAGAGGGAGAATCGCCCATCACTTTGCAACCCTCTCCGGTGGTCAGGTGTCAGGCTACAACATTGATCCGAATCAAATCGAAAATGCGATTGATTGGGCTGACGAGTGCAATATGAGTGATCGACTGCATTTTAAAGTAGGCAATCATCATGACCCTCTGGAGTATGCTGCAGAGAGCTTCGATGGCTGTTTCTCTTTTCAGGCCGTTTGGCCCTTCTTCAAAAAAGAAGAGCTGGATGACCACGCCAGAGAAATGTACCGCGTACTAAAGCCGGGCGCGCGGTATGCCTGCTCGGAGTATTTGTTGTCTCCCTACTTTGACTGGAATAACAACGAACACGCCACGCTTCATAGAACTTTTTTACCCACGTTGGCCGCGACTCAGTCAATGTACCCCACCGATGTTTGCGCCGCACTGGAAAGAGCGGGATTTAATATAGTGCTCTCGGCACCCTCTAAGAGTGAAGCCTGGCCAATCTGTGAGCAGAAACGCGACCTGATCCTTTGGGTGAGAAGGATTGTTCGCGGGCTGGAAAAAATCAAGTTGATGCCTCCCTGGGTCGAGCAGTCTCTTGACCTATTACAGAAAGGCGGCCAGGCATGGACCGACGCCGAAAAAGCGAAGATTGCTGATCTAAATTGGCGAATTGTCGCTGAAAAGTAGCCATCCGTGAGCGCCTTTTTCACAACCGCGAGAACCTGATATGAACGCCTTTATTTCTGGTGCCTTGTCGTTTTTGCTGTTTATCGCCAGTGCGTCAGCCCGCATTGAGGTCGATACTTTCGTCGAAGAAACTGAATTATCTGCCAACCACTACCTGGTAGGCCGCGGAGTGGCTGATGTGACAGGACCCGTAGTGGGGTTGCCGTTGTGGGGCTTCGGACGACCCGATCAAATTGGCGAAGGCCTGCATATACGCCTCTTCTCCAGAGCTTTCGTTATTGGCGAGTTAAATGATCCAGCGCAGCGTCTGGTATTCGCCAGTGTTGACCTGGGCAGTATCGACCACCACGTAGTACTAGCGGTTGTTGAAATTCTGCAAGCACGCTACGGGAATATCTATGGGCTGCACAATGTCATTATCAGTGCCACCCACACGCATGCCGGACCCACTGGCTACTGGCATTCACGCACAGACACGGGCCTTGATGGCGGATTTTATCCTGAACATTACGTCGCGATAGTCGAGGGCATCGCCGATTCTATTATCCGCGCCCATGATGATCTTGAACCCGGCAATGTATTCGTTAACACAGGACGTGTAGAGAACGGGGGAGCAAACCGCTCAGCGGTCGCTTACCTTGCAAATCCTGCCGATGAGCGTGCGCGCTACACAGATAACACAAATAAAACGATGACGCTGCTCAAGTTCACAGACGAGACCGGAGACATCGGCCTGATTAATTGGTACGCCTTGCATCCGACAGCGATGAACTATTACAACCGTTTGGTCTCCGGCGATCACAAGGGCTATGCCTCGCTTGCAGTGGAGCAAGCGCACGCCACGCCGCTTCGTGCTGAGAACGGATTTGTGGCGGCCTTTGCTCAGTCAGACCCCGGCGATGTAACCCCTAATCTCAACCTCGACAATACCGGCCCGGGTGAGACAGATGTGGAAACAACGAAGATGATGGGCGAACGGCAGGTCGCAAGCGCATATGCTTTGTTTGAATCAGCGAAGGAGCAGCTCAGCGGCCCCATTGATTCGCGCCAGGTGTACGTTAGTTTGGCAAATTATGCGGTAGACGATCGATTCACAGGCAGTGGCGTTCAGCACACCTGCCCGTCGGCTTACGGCTATTCCTTCGCGGGAGGATCTACAGAGGACGGAGGTGGTCACTTTCTTTTCGAAGAAGGTATGACCGAGCAAAGTGTTTGGCGGGACTGGCTGATCCGCCTGGTCACGGGCGCACCTGCCTGGACAGAGGAGGTTCGTCTGTGCCAGGCGCCAAAAGCGATACTATTCGAAACCGGAAGCCAAAACCCGCCATTGCAATCGCAAGTACACTCGGTCACCGTGGCACGTATTGGTCAGTTCGTCATATTGGCAATGCCTGGTGAAGTCACCACTATGGCTGGGCGCCGCTTACGCGACACCGTAATGAGTGAGCTGGATGGCTCGGCAAAACATATTGTGCTCGCAGGCTATGTCAACGAATTTGCAGGCTATATTACGACACCAGAAGAATACGACTTGCAGCAATATGAAGCCGCGCACAACCTTCATGGACGCTGGTCACTCCCCGCTTATCAGCAAGTGGTTAGCCAGCTGGCCGCTGCGCTGCGCGCAGATCAGGAAATAGCTTCGCAACAGACATATGATGATTGGCGCGGCAGATCAACCGAGCTGGCCTTGCCTTACCGTGAGGATTCTGCCGATCACGGCGATAGGAAAGCGGGGGATGTCGTGTCTCCCGTTCGTGACAACTATACTCCTGCAGACACGGTAACGGCTGAATTTCTCTCAGCTGATCCAAGCAAAAACTATGCAACCGGCAATAATTTTTTTGAAGTGCGACGTAAGGAAACGGCCGGCTGGCAGACCGTTGCAACCGATGCGGAGTGGTCGACTCGAGTGAGCTGGCGCTTTCAAGGCAACCGCGCAATCGCAATGCTTGAATGGAAAATCCCGGAAGACATCGCAGCCGGAACGTACCAAATGCGCCATTTAGGTGTCGACAAGAATGGCCATAACTTTGTAGGCACAACTAACGCATTTTCGGTCAGCCCCAAGGATTAAAATCAACTACCGAATTCCAAGCGCAACAAGCAATTGGCATTTTCAAAAAGGAAGGGAACAAGATGAGTAAGGTCATACTAACGACTGCGTTGTCTAGTGGGCTTGAAGATTTCGAGTTCTGCGTGGTGCCTGGCGTTCAACCAATTTTTATCTAAACGATGTATGCGAGAAGCTGCTCGTCAGGTCATTAACACGCGGTCAAAGCACACAGATTTATGTAAACTGATACCAGTTTTACTCCGGAAAATCCCATATGAAAACACTGCAGCGGTTTTTACTTGTCTTTGTTCTTTTGGCTGGAGTCTTCGGCCTTATCGCCTACAGCTGGACTTTCACACCTCAAGGTAGACTGGATCTACCTGCGGCTATCATCGCCAAGGTGAGCACGCTCACCGCTGAGCCATTGGTGTTTGATCCAGCACAAATCGAGGTGCAGCGCAGTCAGGCCAACGATCAGATGGGAGCAATGCTCCGTCTCGCACCAGTAACAGCGGCGGTAACTATTTCAGACATCGCTATTCCGGGGCCGGGAGGCGCTATTCGGTTACGAAAATATATTCCTCCTCATGAAGGCATATTGCCAGTTATGCTGTGGATTCACGGAGGCGGCTTCTGGATGGGTAATCAACTGGAAGACTGGGATAGCCGTGTCGCAGCAATGGCCGCGGATGCCGGAATAGCAATCTTCTCTGTAGACTATCGACTTGCCCCTGAGCACCCCTGGCCTGCAGCGGTTGATGACTGTTACGCCGCACTGCTTTGGATCCACGATAATGCAATATCTCAGGGTCTGGATGCCAACCGAATAGCAGTGGCTGGCAGCAGCGCGGGCGGCAATCTGGCCGCGGCAATTTCTCTAAAAGCACGGGACGAAAATGGCCCTGCTATCGCTGCTCAATTGCTGACAGTACCGGCCACAGATGCGAGTGATACCGTTTACCCCTCAGCACGCACTTTTGCAGAAGGTTATGTACTAACCTCAAAAGACGTTGAGGCAATGATCGCAGCCTACTTGCCAAATGCCACAGATCGACTAGATCCGACTGCGAGCCCAATGCTGGCAACCTCTTATAAGAATCTGCCGCCAGCACTGATCATCACAGCGCAATACGACCCGTTGCGAGATGAGGGGGAAGCCTATGGCAGAAAACTCCAGGAGGCGGGTGTCCCCGTTGAAGTGATCAGATACGATGGCGCAATACACGGCCTGATGGGATCTCTCGAGAGCATGCGTGACGCACATCAAGCTCATGTAGAGCTGCTAGAGGAGGTGTTCAAACAATAACGGTAAGGCAGACTTACCGCTAGCAGCGCCACGAGGCCCCCTATGAGGACGCGCTATGCCTCAAAGCTTTTTGGGATAGCCTCGTCACTACAAGCAGCTGTTAACCTACCAACAGGCTCAGCGTAAAACCATATCACCGCGGTTTACACGTATAGAAACTGTTTTTTCGGCTTCCACGACATAGTTACGCGAATCGATACCGCTGATGAAGCGCTGTTCCGCCTCGACCGTATCTTGCGTAAGCGCAACATATAAATACCCTCGGTTGGCGAGATTAGCGCTTTTCAGGTCGTCGACTAAAGTAGCGACAATAGGTGCAAACAAGGCGGCATTCTCCGCCCCAAGCACGCCCTCAAGACCGGGAGAGCTGACACTTGCACAGCCAAATTCAACGCCAGCAATACTTCCCTCGGGCGTCGTAAGCTGGCTAGACCATGCATTGTGCGTGTCACCTGCCAGAGCTATAAGCTTGCTGTCGACGTCCCGGGCAAAACGCAACAGGTCGTCGCGCTCAGCGGCATAGCCATCCCACGCATCGAGGTTATATGGAACGGCGGAATCGAGAAGGGCTTGCTCCTCCAGGGTGCGGTCTTCAGATGATTTATTTTTGGCCTCCAGCGCCGCGAATACTGCGGCGGTACCCTCGGCGATTGCATCGGGACCTGCGAGACCCGGATCCAGCGCTTCAAGTATGCTGGCGGGCAGCTGATAACGGCCCATCAGCACCTGTTGCCCAAGCACCTGCCAGCGAGTATTACTCGCGGCTAGTTGATCACGAAGCCAGTCGAGCTGGGATCCTCCCAGCAATGTGCGGTCCGCGGCACCGAACGCAGCGCGCGCGCGCTCCACGTCGATCTTGCCGCCATTGGCAAACTCGGTGTAAGTGAACTGCTGATCGCGACCAATCACTCGAGTATCCAGCATTATAAGATCCAATAAATCACCGAATCGAAACTGGCGGTAGATGATCTCGCGCTCGTCTCGGGGCGGGCGCACCGGCTGCCATTCATACCAGGCCTGAATAGCGGCAAGCTTCCGAGCTTGATACTCACCCTCACTGGCGGGATCGTGATTCTCTGCACCCTCACGCCAAGCATCATTCGCTATTTCGTGATCGTCCCAGGTGATAAAAAACGGATGTGCGGCGTGGGCCGCCTGCAGATCCACATCAGTACGATAAATCGCATAGCGAGTGCGGTAGTCCGACAAACTAATAATCTCATTCTCGGGCTGAACCGTGCGACCCAGCTCCTCTGCGCGATCACTTGCATAACCTGACACACCGTATTCGTAAATATAGTCGCCCAGATGCAGCACCGCGTCGACGTCGCTGTTGGCAACCTCCCGATACACATGAAAAAACCCAGCGGGGTAGTTAGAGCAAGATACCACCGCGAAATTGGCAGTCTCGACCGAGCCAGCCGGGAGGGTACGCGTCTGACCCACTGCAGAGACGACACCACCGCTTGTAAAACGATAGTAGTAATGACTTCCTGCTTGCAGATCAGCGGCGTCTATCTTTACCGTATAATCTACGTCTGCCGAGGTGGTGCCAGAACCGCTTGCCACGATCTCGCTGAACGCCGCATCGTTAGCTATCTCCCAGGTTACCCTCGGTCGACCTTCCGCCTGCGGGGTGACGCGCGTCCAGAGGATGACCCTGTCATGCAGCGGATCGCCAGAGGCAACGCCGTGGAGAAATTCCACGTCGATATCATCGAATTCTTGCGCGCCACCACTGTCTGAGCTATCGGAACAGCCCATCAGGTTCATTCCCAATAGCGGAAGTAGCGAGGAGGCTGCAATACCTTTCACTACGGCACGGCGCTTCATCATCGACTTTTTGGTCATGAACATTTCCTGTAGTCACAATTGCGTACACTAGCGAAAAACTAGCAACCAAGTGCTGTAGGCAATCCTGTGTTGCTCGGGTGCGCCCTTTAAAAACAGCAAGAATTGGTAGTCGAGCAGTTACGTCAAGGACTCGATTGCCTCCAGCGTCTCGGGTTGCTCACCACATAGCCGCCTTAAATTAAAGATAGCTCGATTTTTCTGCCACCACAAACTGAATCTCCGTCCGTCAATCCGTCGACTGATGAATATAGGAAGCTTGAACGAGGGAAACCACACAATGTGAGTAGTGGCAATAACGAATTACAGTCGATCCACCGTCTATCGCTGACATAAATCTGCCTAAGTGAGGGCTGCTGGATAATGAAGACTCAGCTACTGCCAGCCGGTCACGAAACACTGGGCTATGGATACGCTAAAATCCTGCAAATTCAGCAACGTTTTGACTTGTTATGGCCGAATTAGCGCCTACACTGTCTCTAGCCTGACAAATTCCGCCCGAGGCCCAGTCCTCCCTATCATGCACAGGAGTGCCGTTAATGTCCGCTTGCCCTTACGCCAATATTCTGGACCCGGATTTTTACGTCACGGGGAATCATCAGGTCAAGCTTCAGGAACTTCGTAAACAAGCCGGAGGGCCCATTGTTAAAATCGAAGATCCACTAACGGGTATTCCTTACTGGGCGGTAATGGGCAGAACGGAAGCTGATTTTATTGGCAAACATCCGTTGATCTTTTCAAGTGAAGAGAGAACGGCCGTTCCTACTGAGTTCGACGATGAAACGATTGCCATGCAAGCACAGATGCTGGTCAATATGGACCCGCCAAAACATCAAAAATTTCGCCGTATCGGCCGTAATGCATTCACTCCCAAAGCCGTAGAGAATTATCATGAGACGTTTTCCCGTTATGCCAGAGAAATAATTGACAAGGTAGCATCACGGGGACAGTGCGAATTTGTCTATGATGTGGCGAGCGAACTGCCGCTGATGGCGATACTGGATCTGTGTGGGGTACCAAAAGAGGATCGTAAGAAAATCTTTAAGTGGACCAACCAGATGATGTTTATGGAGGATTCAGACATGTCAGGGGATGACCCTGAAGCTACGGCGCAGGAAGCATCGGCAAACATCTATCTGTATGCAGGAGAGTTGGCAAAAAAGCATGCCGAGACGCCGCTGACGAATATTGTTGGAGCTTTGCTGGACGGGATAGTGGAAAATGAAAAACTCACTGAAACTGAATTTCAACTTTTCTTCCTTTTACTTATAGTTGCCGGTAACGAAAGCACGAGGTCTGTCACTGCGCACGGCATGCGGCTCTTGATGGAACATCCAGATCAACTCCAAATGCTGGTGGATAATCCAGATTTAATACCCGATGCCTGTGAAGAAATGCTACGTTACAATGCGGCGTTCTCTGGCATGCGGCGCACGTTAAAAGAGGATGTAGAACTCGGAGGCCAGCAACTTTTGAAAGGTGATAAGCTCATTTTGCACTGGCATTCTATTAACCTCGATGAAACAGTGTTCGATGACCCCCTGAGCTTTGATATAACGCGCTCACAGCGTATGCCTGGACTTTACCGAGAACACCGCGCCTTTGGGATTGGCCAGCATTTTTGCCTGGGCTCGCATCTTGCCCGAATGGAAATGCATATCATGTTCAAAGAACTTCTTCCCAGGTTAAAAAATCCAAAATTTTCTGCGCCAGTAAAATATGTTCGGGACTATTTTGTGAACGGCATCAAAGAAATGCAGATCACTTTCGATCCCGAAGCCAGCGCATAAGCAACACAGGCCGTACATCTGACCTCCTCCGCCCTGTTTACTCACGATCGATAGATGGCGGATCGGACGGCCGAGCCGAAAACCAGTTTTTCTTCAGCATATTATTGATTTATATAAGTTTTATAATTCTAAACCTTTCACTGTCACTCGCGCTGCAGCTCTGCCGCATCTCGGTCAAGACTCTAGGTATTAGACCTGCCTCAGGCCTATAATACGATGCCACTCACCTGCAGCGAATCGAGATTCCCTACATGTTTGTAACCCGCATTAACCGGTTTGTACTCATAGCGATGGCACTCGTTCTCGTTTTGGCATGCTCGCCTAGAAGCGACACCGATACGTCATCTAATCACCTACCCGTGGACACAACCTCCGGCCCAGTTCTCGCTGAAATTGATGATGCGGTGAAGACCTGGCGTGATATTCCTTATGCGCAACCTCCAATAAACGACTTACGCTGGCGTGCTCCGAGATCTGTCGAGTCGCCTTTAAGCGAAATTATTACTCGAGATACTGTCGCGTGTCTGCAGATTGCGAGTAACGCAGGCGGCGTACCCGGTGAAGGCGTAGTCGGGTCAGAGGACTGTTTATACCTAGATATAAAGGCACCGTCGCTGACTGAGACTAGCGAGCCTCTGCCCGTCATGTTCTGGATTCACGGGGGGGGAAATACTGCAGGCTACAAGGGTTATTACGACTTCTCCGCACTGGTTGAAGCGGAAAACGTGATCGTCGTTACGATCAACTATCGGCTCGGACCACTCGGCTGGTTCAGTCATCCAGCCGTGCAAGAGACGGCGAAAGGGCTCGATCGCAGTTCGAATTTCGGAACGCTGGATATTATTCTGGCACTGGATTGGGTGCAAAATAATATTGGAAACTTCGGCGGTGATCCAGATAACGTTACGGTGTTTGGCGAATCGGCGGGTGGGCATAATGTCTTTGCGCTGCTCGCTAGTCCGTTGAGTGAGGGTCTATTTCACAAAGCAATTTCACAATCAGGTTATCTGGAAACAGCTACGGTAAATGAAGCGATTAATCATAGCGATGACCACCCCGAAATGCGCCGCTCCAGTTCACAACTCTTTTCGGCCATGCTTGAGTCGGGCGAGATTCCGGATGTTTCATCAGAATCCATCTATGGCGTTTCAGGTACTCGGCTTTTAGAACACTACACCGCACTCGACAACGATGGTGATATACCGCTGTCGACAGCTGATGGAATCGTTATTCCAAAGGACGGCATGCTCGCGGCACTGGCAGACAGTGCGAGAGCCAAGGACGTGCCTGTTATCGCGGGAGCAAACCGTGACGAGGTTACACTATGGCTGGGTACGCATCGATACTTTGTAGACGCCGACTATCTTTTCACGCGGCTGTTGCCGCCGCGTCTCAAGATTAAAAATCCCGATCTCTATGATTTCTGGACGCGTATCCGATCAGACGCATGGAAGGTAAGGGGCGTTGACGAGCCCCTGGCCGCGATGGAAACAGCAGGATACCCAGACTTATATGCCTACCGTTTTGATTGGGATGATCAGGAAGACTCTTTTTTCGCAGATTTTCCAAAACTGATCGGGGCCGCGCATGGTATTGATATCGCATTTGTGACCGGAAATTATACTTACGGTCCAATATCTGACTACATTTACCCCGAAAGCGAATCGCGAGAGGAAATGCGCGAAATTATGATGTCTGCATGGGCTGGCTTCGCCCGAACCGGTAAGCCCAAGTTGCCCATAGACTGGCCAGCTTTCTCGACGGATGATCGAGACTTCATTCATCTGGATGTAGCCGATGGCCTTCGTGTTTCGCGTGATCGATCGACGATGTCAAGTCTGCTGAACGAAGCCAAGCAGTCAGAGCTTTTGTCAGGCCTGGAACTCTGCCTTCTTGTGTGGGATACGTTAACAAAAGTCGGCGAGCCAGACTATACAGCGTA
The DNA here is from genome assembly GCF_026262645.1 of Candidatus Marimicrobium litorale. Lineage (NCBI taxonomy): Bacteria > Pseudomonadati > Pseudomonadota > Gammaproteobacteria > Cellvibrionales > Halieaceae > Marimicrobium > Candidatus Marimicrobium litorale. Next base: position 3,265,217 of record NZ_SHNO01000001.1, on the reverse strand, counting down.
CGAAACATGGGAAAACGGTCGTTGCAGTGCGGTAGATGCCGGGGCTGAACAGGCCGCCATTAACGCTGAAATCATAGCTGAGCATGGCTCTACTAACGTGCTTTAAAGACTGCCTTGTGTGTTAAAAATGCCGACAGGACGGCTGAATAGTCCAACCTTGCGCAGGCTATAGTCAGTTTTCCCACCTACGCTCGATCGAAAGTACCGCGGCTGCGATTGCACCCACCATCACTCTGCAGACCCAGCGCATATGCGCCCCAGCCAGTGCAGCTGCATTTTCCTCTGTTATCCCTCATTGAAGAAAGGATCCGGCAAGGCGGGGTTTCGTAGTTTCGCTGCAGCACCTGCTCCGACAACCGGCAGCCCCTCAGGGTCGAGCAGCCCAATCTGGACAAGAACGCTCGCCTGATCCCATAAAATATGCTCGTAGGAGACCTTGTCACCTTCTATGCCAACAATCACAACGAAAACCGCCTCTACAGGTTTTCCGGTCGGGTCAACGCCGGGGAGAATATGGTCCATCTTTATCGTGTGGGTGAACGATATGATCAGCTGATCGACGAGCCGATCCTCGCCGTAAGTGCGCGAAATTGTCTCAAATACGGCATCAGGAGGGAAAAACTGCCCGATCAGTCGCTTGGAGTAGAATCTCCGCACTGCCGCCGCGCCCTGTCCTCCAACCATTGTAGGAACATTCACGAGATGTGGATTCGGCGCCATGGTCGCCAGAGTCTCATCGAGATTGCCAGCCAGTTCTGCATTCATGTGTGCGTCGAAAATAGCATCGAGTCTTTCCTTCAGATTGGGGCTTGTCATGTTGTCTTCTCTCTGGTTAAACGTTTACGGTTGCACTTAGGTTCCAGCATACCCGGTGTAGCGCCGCTATCACTGCTTTAGGGTATTTTCGGTCTGCCCAGCAATGCAAGGCGCCGGCAGGGGCAGTCTCTTCACTGCTCATTGCGCGTTATCTGACAAAACGTGCCCTCTACCCCAAGGATTGATGCTGCTGTCAAGCCACGCAGCCGCATCCTGACAGGAGTTTCCCTCCCTATTTTAGACTATACGCAGGGCGTAACCGCATCATTTCCCGCTCCCAGGCCCGGATATATCCCCCTATCATCGGATATTGCCGCCATAAAGTGCACAAAACCGCCGGATTTCGTCTGCCCAGCCCGAATTAGTCATCAGGATAATCCAATTGAGCAGGTTGGGCGTAAACACCTAAACAGACAATAAAAGGTGACGAACATGAAGAAACTCGCACTGCGCCTCTATGACGCCTATACCTACATATTTGATTCCACCAAAAACCCGCTGCGTCACATACCCGATCCGCCCAGCAGACTATTTATTATGATCATTCTGGCAACTATGTGGAGTGGCACGTTCGCCATTTATCTCGGGAGCATTATCTATTTCGGGATCAGCGTCGCTGCGCACATCGTCTTGCTGCTAATGATTTTTTTTACCGTTGCCGTATTTTACGATGCAGAGAAAAACGGGAGCTCATGGTTGCTGCATCTGCGTAAGGAGCAGCAAGATTGACGCACGGCAGTGCATACTCTAAAAGGCATTGGCGAGCACCTGCCTCGGTTAATCGCGGATGATTTAGGATCTGTCTGACCATCCATAGTACCTGCCTACGCAACCCGCTCATCCCACACACAGTATCTTTTTCCAGCCATCCAGGCGCTTTTTACCCGCTTCGGCGGGTTTTTATTGTCTGCCAGAAACACAAACGCACTACTCCCGTGAGTGCCACTATGCCCACGCACCGGTTGTCTCCCCGATAGCCTCACACTAATCGCAACCCGCTGTTTTTCCCAACGGCTCACTCTTTGATCTATACTTTTCACTCCAATGTCAGAGGATCTTGTCGATGAGTGCTCATCTCATCGGTGTTGGCAACACTATCGAGCGCTCGGAGCGCAGAAGAGCCTCGCAGTTATAGCTGACTTTTTCCTTGATGACTTTATATTTTGATGGGGTTGATCGATGACGAGCGAAGCAGACACTGCCTGACACACTGCAATAGCAACTTATTTTCCTGTAGCCGGCGTATTTAGTCTCAAGATGCGATGTTAAGATCAGAGTTCACCCGCCACTGATGGCAGAGTTAGGAGAAGGGATTTCATGGTTATAAAGCTGATTAGGCTTGGCTTCCGACTGCTACTCGGTCTTGTCTTCATCGTCTCTGCGCTGTTGCTCGCCTGGGCTTTCGAATCACGCACCATGCCGGCCTTACAAAGTTGGCATAGCACACAGCTGAGGTCTGAGTTCCGTGCTGACGATCTGAATGAAAGCTATCACCTAGCCGATTACCTGACTCAGGAACAGCGCTTATTTGACGAACTGGATCGCGAGATTTACCAACCGCAGCAGGACACCGGTGCCATGCACTATAGCCGCTACCGACGCGGCGGTCCTCAGGACCCTGCTTGGCCGGAGCAAAACTGGAATCGCAGTTTTGAATTGATCCCAGACAATATCAGAGGCGGCGCCCTGTTATTGCACGGACTCACAGACTCTCCTTACAGTATGAGGAAGCTTGCCGAAATTCTTTACACGCGCGGTTTTTATGTGCTCGTTTTACGTATGCCCGGCCATGGCACGATACCGGCAGCCCTAACCGAAGTGAAGTGGGAGGATTGGCAGGCCGCCAGCCGTCTTGGCGCCCGGCATGTGCGTCAACGTATTGGTAGTGATCTGCCCTTTTTTTTGGGGGGTTACTCCAATGGCGGGGGCCTCGCTGTTAAATATGCGCTGGATGCATTGTTCGACGACAGCCTGCCAATGCCAGAGCAATTGCTGCTATTCTCACCAGAAATCGGTATCGCCGCAGTGGCCAAGTTCGCCAACTGGTACAAGATGTGGGGTTGGATCCCCTATTTTGCTCAGTCGCGCTGGCTGGGGATTCAGCCAGAGTTCGACCCTTTCAAATACAACTCTTTTCCCAAAAACGCGGCGCAACAGGCCTGGGCAGTCACCGCCGCTTTGCGGGCTGGTATGCGACGTGCGCACAGCGCAGAGAGGCTGGCTAATTTTCCAGGCATTCTGACATTTTTATCCTGGACAGATGCCACGGTACACACATCCGCCACTATCCAGCGACTCTACGGGCGGTTAGATAATCTCGACAGTGAGCTTGTGATCTTTGATGTAAACCGCAACGCTGAATTGACGCCATTCATCCCGGCAGCTAACGCGTCGCCGCTTTTACGCCTGAAGGCCGATGAAAATCTGTCGTACCAGCTCACCGTGATCACCAACACCTCGCCCGGTTCACTGCAACTGGCACAGAGAACAAAAGCGCCATTCAGTAACCATGTAGAGACGACGGCCCTGCCAATCATTTGGCCGCAGGGTGTTTATTCGCTGTCGCATGTAGCCATTCCCTTTGCGCCAGAAGACCCGGTTTATGGCAACGGGCTAACGGAAGAAAACGTTTATCGTGGCCTGTCTCTGGGAGCAATGCAGCCACGCGGGGAAACCCGCTTGCTTATTGCTCCGCTAAGCCAGTTTATGCGCCTACGGCATAACCCATTTTTTGACTACATCGAAACGCGTATACACGCGGAGATTGATGAGTCTCTATAGTAGACATGGCCACCACATCCACACGTTAATTCTCTCAGATACTCCTTGGCGCACGGTTCAGGAGACATTAATAAACTGCAGCCGGGCTGCTGGCATCTCGGGGTTCGTAACGTCGTTATTCACAGCATCGTATTCCATCATCGAAACCGCAATCACAGCGCTAAATACCGAATATAGACAGTGGGGGGCAAAGTACAGCGGCAAGCCGGCACTACGAGCACTGCTCTGGCGAAACTTTTTTCTAGCGAATACACTGAATGCTTCGTCTCTTCATTTTCGACTGTCCAGCGAGGCTCGATAAAATCAAACAATGATCAATCTGATACGGCAGTTGGTATAGAATTTCATAACCTTAATATTTGGAGCTGATTCATGTCGGAGCAAGACAACTACGAGCCACCCCTTGTCTGGAAATGGAAACCTGACAGTAACCAGGCCTTTGGCAACATCAATCGTCCCACCGCGGGCGCGCAGCAGGAAAAAGAACTGCAAGTGGGCAAGCACCCCATGCAACTTTATTCCCTTGCTACGCCTAACGGGATCAAGGTGACTGTAATGCTTGAGGAGCTGCTGGCTAAAGGGCATAGCGGCGCCGAATACGATGCCTGGCTGGTAAACATTGGTGACGGTTCACAGTTTGACAGCGGCTTCGTAGCCGCCAACCCCAATTCGAAGATACCCGCACTGATTGACCATAGTGGTGACAAACCACTTCGCGTGTTTGAATCCGGCGCAATCCTGCTCTACCTGGCGGAAAAATTCGGTGAGTTCATCCCCAGCGATCACGCAGAGCGCACAGAGTGCTTGAACTGGCTGTTCTGGCAAATGGGGGCAACCCCCCTGATGGGCGGCGGTTTCGGTCATTTTTACGCTTATGCCCCGATCAAGATCGAGTACGCTATCGATCGCTACACCATGGAAGTGAAGCGCCAACTTGACCTACTTGATCAGACGCTTAAAGAGAGACAGTACATTGCCGGCGATGACTATACCATTGCAGACATGGCGATAGCGCCCTGGTACGGAGCCGTGATCCGCGGTCTCGCCTATAACGCTGCCGAGTTTCTGGAGGCGCACAGCTACACTCATCTGGGCCGCTACGTGGACGAGATGAATAAGCGGCCTGCATTCAAACGGGGTCAAATGGTGAATCGGCCATTCGGAGACAAATCCAAACAGTTGTGGGAACGTCACGATGCCAGCGATTTCGAGTTAAGAACACAGGATATTCTTGATCCTGACCCACCAGAAGCGGACAACAATCCCGGCAAGAGTGGCTGATATTGGCTTTTTTTTGATCAGCTGCCCGCCGCTAAGCTCTGTCGGGCTCACACGCCCCGGCAGAGCATGGAGCGATCACTGCGACCATCGCGGCCAGGCCAATGAACGCGTCAGCGTGCAGATATCACCCGCTAATTGACACAAAATAGCCGATACGAATAAACATGGGTTCCATTAGGCCTTGCTGCACGCAAGATGATAGCCTACTCCCATGCTAGAGACAGACTTATTCATCTCCTTTCTCGGTGTACTGCGCAACCAGCCGGTGCTATCGCTATTTTTAATCATCGGCATCGGCTACTTGATCGGTGGGATTAACTTAGGCAGCTTTTCATTGGGGCCGGTGGCTGGGGTTTTGTTCGGCGGACTTTTTTTAGGACACTTCGATTTCCGTATGTCACCGGGCGCTCAAGCGGTCGGTTTTGCGCTATTTATATTTTCTGTAGGTTACCAAGCCGGGCCGCGATTTTTCGACGTGCTGCGCACAGACGGTTTGCGCTATTTTCTGCTGGCTGTGGTTATAGCCGTTTGTGGCTTCACGATTGCGGTGATCGCGTCTAGTTTGTTAGCACTCGACCCCGGCACGTCCGCTGGCATATTGTCCGGAGGACTGACCAGCTCGCCAACCCTCGCAGCCGCGCAAGAAGCGATACGTTCCGGTCAGGTGCAACCACCACCCGGTTTCACTTCAGATGAGATGATGGACAACCTGGCCACTGGCTACGCCATTACCTATATCTTCGGCCTGGCTGGCCTCATTGCCATCATCAAGCTGTTGCCACAGGTACTCGGGATTGATCTTGTAGCGGAAGCAGCTGCACTCGAGAATGCTGAAAAAGAAGCCCTCTCAACGGAAGATGCGAATGTCGACGCGCGCGTCTATCGTATTACCAACCCTGATATTACTGCCCAGACAATCGCCGAACTGCGCGAAAAGTACTGGGATGAGCGCTCTCTTGTCCGTATACGTCGCAACGGCAGTATTCTAAAACACGGTGATACTGATCAAGTTCAACTTGGGGACGAGCTTCTTGTGGTGGGCCATGTAGAGTTTTTTACCACGTCCATCTCCAAGATCGCTGAAGAGATCACACCCGACATTAATAGAGACGAAGCAACGCAGACGGCGCAAGTAGTCGTCACCAACAAAGATGTTGTAGGCAAGACAGTTAATCAGTTGAATTTTGCACATAAATTCGGGGTTATCATCACCCGGTTATCGCGCATGAATATTAGCGTGCCGTTGAGAGCAGAAGTACAGATATCAAGGGGTGACATCCTGACAGTGGTCGGCACGAACGAAAATATCGACGTATTAGGAGACGAAATCGGACATGTCGAGCGTCCAATCGCGGAAACCGATATGGTAACTTTTTCTTTTGGCATAGTAGCGGGTGTACTGCTGGGATTGTTCGCTATTACATTTGGACAGGTTTCTATTGGACTCGGCTCTGCCGGGGGGTTACTCGCATCAGGCCTCGTCATCGGTTACTGCCGTGGTGTCTATCCGGTATTTGGGCGCATTCCAGATGGCGCACTCTGGATCCTGATGGAGTTTGGCTTGTTGCTGTTCATGGCAGGGGTAGGGCTTCGCGCGGGTGGCGACATAATCGCCACCTTTGTCACCGCTGGACCAGCATTGATTATAGCCGGAGCCTGCGTCACAGTAATTCCGGTTCTGATTGGTTATGTGTTCGGACGAAAAGTGCTGAACATCCATCCTGTTCTGTTACTTGGCGGCATCACCGGCTCGATGACAAGCGGCGCGTCATTAAGCGTAGTCACCAGTGAAGCAAAAAGCCCAATGCCGTCGCTCGGATACACTGGCGCATATGCGTTTGCCAATGTTCTCCTGACTATTGCTGGCAGCCTCATACTGTATTTTTAGAGCCTCGTCAGAGAGTGAAGATACAAGGCAGAGTCGCTGTTTATTGCTCTTTTTCGAGCCTAAGAAAAAAATGCACATAGCATTTCCACATTGGGGTCAGATGCGAAATAGAGCCAACGACACACTGTTTTATCACCGATAAAAACCCTCTCTCTACCGGCTAAGTAACTCATTAATTGAGATTTTTTCGTTTTCTCGGCGACACACCAAGGTGACGCTGGTGTTACACGCGATAGGTCATGCAAGAAGTGCTGTTCGAGATCACCCGGCCAACTGCAGAAGTCATTGACCGATACCGCAGTGGCCGGATGTAAATCCGGTCAGGATACGCTGCCGCTATGGCCCTGATTCCAATTTAGAGATACTCTGGCTACCACAAACGATTACGAGACAACCCGGGAGAGACGGATGATCAACCATGTAATGATTGGCTCCAGCGATATCGAAAAAACGCGCGAATTCTATACTGCAGTACTAGGTGTTCTAGGTGCGAGCCCGCCCTTTGATCACGTTAACGATACCGGGCAAACACGTATTTTCTTCATGCATGACGGCTCCACATTCAGTATCAGCGAGCCTATCAACGGAGAGCCAGTGACTGTCGCAAACGGCTCGACGATCGGGTTTACCTGCGAGTCGCCGGAGCAAATACAGGCATTCCATGATACCGCGATTGCCAGTGGCGGCACGAGCGTGGAACAGCCGCCCGGCGCTCGTGAGAGTGATATGGGCGCGGTTTATCTGTGCTATTTTCTCGACCCTGATGGCCACAAAATCTGTGGCTTTCATCGACCTGGATAAACGGGGCGGACAGGCTGTGTCATTTCGATCCACCCTTCTCCGGTTTTGCGCTTAACCCAGTGCGACCCGCCCCGTTTGTCAGTGGCGTTGTTTTTTGGCTTTTCGCGCGAACCACGCAACGTGGTTCGCGTTTACTCAGCACTGCTTTAACCACCGATATCAGCACCAATCTCATTGATCATGCCAAGAACATCGTCCAGGCGCTCCTGGGGGTTGGTCATTTCCAGCAACCTCTGCGACGTCTCCGGAGGCATACCTAGCAGACCCGCTATCACGAAGCTGAACTTGTGCGCCGACATCTCCTGCCAATGCGCGCTTTTCAGCTCCGCTTGTGCTTTTTCATTATCGTGAGTCAGTATGATCAGACGCTGAAGGATTTTTTCCTGCGCTTGAGCCAAAAGCGCTTCTGATGTGGCATCGAAGCTCTGGTCCAAAAGCTCTTCACAAACCCAAATGCTGAAAGGCAGAGTCTGTTTTTCCGTCTCCAGTCGGACGCGGAGAGAGGTATCCACCTCAATCAACAGGCGACCATCCTCCAACTCCTGCAGCAATTTTACGGTGCCCGCAGAGAAAATGCGACACGGCTTGTAAGTCGATTGGTTGCTGTTAAGTGCCTCGCTCATGCTTTGCGCATCACCGCCATCATGCAACACTTTTTCAGTATGACAGATGCCCATAAGCATATCGGTCTCGATGCAGTGTCTCACCATTTGCCGGTAGCGTGGCTCGAAAACATGAAGTGCACAGGGCACCCCGGGGAAATTCACCGAATTGGGTATTGGGAACAGGGCAACCTCTATCATTACGCTCCCTGCGCTGATGCGGTTTACATTGTGCAATTAAAGATTATACGCAACGCCGCCATCAACAGATTGGTCTGCATCGCACACCCCTGATAAGCAAACAAATACGCAAGCTCCCGGCCTGCATGGCGCAGAAACCGCTGGAGTTATGGTTTGCGACACCCCAAATCCAGATTAGCCTAGCAACGTTTGATTACGCTTGTCAGTCGCTTACAGCCGCAAGGGGTTGACCGCGTCGGCGCCCTTTTTTCACATCGTGCGTTGACAACCTTGCGGGATGCCTTGTATCTCCTTGAAATACTACAGGCGGTTTTCCGCGCGAAAACTTGCATCATCCGTAATGACGATCGTTATGTGTTAAAAAAACCTCGCGTATATCAAAACGTTTGTCGCCGGGCCACTGGCATAAAAGCCACTCAGCGCGTGCTGGCACTTCAGCGTTGCTTGAATCTGAAAATCGAGCCACCGCGAGTGCCCGCAAGAAATCGGCTGTAAAGAGTAGTTAATTTTGAACTGTTTCCGCTCTTTTTGACACTGTTGGCCTGTTAGCGCGTACGTCAATTTACGCCACCAGAGTCCATAGGACATAATGACGCGAAAGAATTGGTGGCGCGCAATTGTTGAACAGGTCCGCGTGCCACCTTCACTCGTTCGCGCTTTTGAGGAGCATCTCATGTCTATCCGCGTTATTCAGTGGACCACAGGTCATGTCGGCCGCGAAGCGGTCAAGGGTATTTTACGTCATCCGGAGTTGGAGTTAGTGGGTTGCTACGCCTGGAGTGACAGCAAGATCGGTCAGGATGTTGGCACGCTTTGTGGGCTAGCGCCCGTGGGCATTAGCGCCAGCGGCGACATTGATGCTCTGCTTGCTATTGATGCTGACTGCGTTTGCTACATGCCAACCTTCCCGGATATAGATGAGGTTGAGCGTATTCTGGCATCAGGAAAAAATGTCGTTTCTAGCTATTTCATAAATGCCAGATCCTGGGGAAACGACGTTCAGTCGCGCTTACAGAAAGCGGCGGAAACAGGTAACGTCAGTTTATTTGGTTCCGGTATATTTCCTGGCTTCGCAAATTTTGTCGCTGCCATCATGGCACAAGCCAGCTACGGCTTTAAGAAGATTCGTTTTCTTGAATCGGTCGATCTATCACACTATGAAGCTTTTGCTAACTATGCCAACCTGGGCTGGGGCCAAACTCCGAGCGATCAGTGGCGCGATACCAGTGAGCAAGTATTAGGGACCTATTCAGAATGTATCGATGTAATCGCAAGCCTGCTCAATGTGCCTGTCTCCGGTATTCGTTTCGAGTACGAACACGCCACTACACCGAATGACCGCGAGTTTTTTGGATTCCCGTTGCCTGCCGGCAGCATCGCAGGTCAAAAGTGCCGGTGGATCGGCAGCGTCGGTAATAATGATGTCATAGAATTAGAGGTCGTCTGGAATGCCGGCAAGGGACTGGAACCTGAATGGCCGGTGCGCCACGGCTACACTATGGAGATTGACGGTGATCCGCAAATCCACACGCGAGTGAAATTTATTCCTTCCGAGAGTCAGATGCAGGGGGGGCGACCCGCTGATTTAGCCAATGTGGTAACAGCGATGCCCGTGATAAACGCGATTCCTGCCGTATGCGCAGCGGCAGCGGGAATACAGACCTACGCCGATTTACCATTGATCAAACCCTACTATACGCCTGACTGATGCCCACTTTACTTAACGGACAACGGCGGTATCCGGGCCCTATCAACACCCTGCATATGCTGCGTCATTTTCGTCAGCATCTCAGGCAGAATTTCTTCGGGTAAATCGTGCCCCATGCCATTAAATACGACCAGTTCTGAGCCTTTAATCATCTCAGCTGTGTATTCTCCATGAGGGGGTGGGATCAGAGTGTCCTGGCCTCCGTGTATCACTAGCGTCGGACGAGAAATAGTCGCGACCTCCTTAGAGCGATCGCCACTCTCAAAAACAGCCATCATCTGGCGCCCCATCACCTCGGGATAAAAGCCCCTCAACACCATCGCGGCTCTGCGTTCAGCGGCTTCGTCGCTGTCAGTAGCCGTTCCAAGCAACAACTTAGACGCCTCGGTACTGGGCGGCGGCAAGTGTGGTGCGCCGGTTGTGGACATAATCGAGACCAGGCTGCGCGTTCGCTCGGGATAGCGCGCTGCTATGATTTGCGCAATCATTCCCCCCATCGACGCTCCAACGATATGGGCGTCCTGCAGTTCCAGAATATCCATAAGCGCGATTGTATCCGCAGCCATATCCCTCAGGGTATACGGAGCATCGACCGGCAAGCCCACTTGGAATTTCAACACTTGCCACCAGAGAGTTGGTTGACCCCAGTCATCAAAGCGGGTGCTCGCGCCGGTATCACGGTTATCAAGCAGGATTACACGAAATCCGTTGCTCTGCAGCCCCTGCGCTATCGCATCTCCCCACACCACATGAGACGCTCCCAGACCCATGATCATAATGATCGTCGGCTGCCCCGGCACTCCAAGACTGCGGTATGCTATCGACATGCCATTGGCAGTTGAGACCTCAAGAGGCTGCTGATCCAGGTATTCTCGGCTGAATTCTGCTCTTACCGGATAGGCACAGACTAAAAAAGACAACAAGAGAAAACGGATCATAAACAATTATTCCAATCTCATTATTAAGGCAGAAACGGCCACTATAACTCAGGCGTCAGTGCCCTACTGACGGTGCGACCGCAGGATACAGGATCGAGGAAAACCGCACAAACAAACGGTTCCCTTCGCCACGCAGCCCCGGCTTGAAACCGCATTGGCACCTATAAACGCATGATCTAGCATCCTAAAGACTACCCGGTATACTTTATTTCTCCATCCGTATTTTTGACCGCCTGAAAAAAAGACGGTTGTGGCCTGCTGGTGCATGACTCACACATGCGGTGAAACAGAAGTCACCTGATACTGCTTCTGGACGTCTACCCTGGAGGCGGTTACCGTATCGTATTATCTGTTTTCGATTTTATTCGCCAGAAAGATAAATGCATATTGCCCTCATTAAAAGGTCGAGCCAATGAATGTACTGACGATCAATACCGGTTCTTCCAGTATCAAGTACGAGGTATTGGATGCTGCAACCGGCGACCCGGTCACAAGGGGTTTGGTCGAGGACCTCATGACACCAGAAGCATTTCAGGCAGGAGTGAAATCGCTGATTGCGGTGTCACAGCAGCATAAAGTGGATGCGGTTGGCCACCGCGTCGTTCACGGTGGCAACGCATACAGCGACGCCGTGCGGATTGACAATCAGGTGATTGACAACATCGAGCACTGGAGCGCCCTTGCACCTTTGCATAATCCGCGCAATCTGGCTGGGATTAGAGCGCTAATGTCTGCGATGCCGGACATCCCGCACGTGGCAGTGTTCGATACAGCTTTTCACGCCACGTTGCCACGTCGAGCCAGTACTTATGCTATCGACCAAAAAATGGCGGTAAAGCATAAAATTCGACGTTACGGTTTCCATGGCACCTCACACCAGTACGTCGCGCAGGAAGCCGCAAAGTTTATGGGGCGCCCGTTAGAGGAATTACGCCTTGTGTCGCTGCATCTTGGCAACGGGGCCAGCGCCTGTGCTATTGAGTATGGCCGCTCGGTAGATACCAGCATGGGAATGACGCCTTTAGAGGGGCTGGTGATGGGCACCCGCAGCGGTGATATTGATGCCGGCGTTTTACTCGCAATGTTGCGCGACGAGTTCGATAACGTGAATGAATTGGACGACTTTCTCAATAATTGCAGTGGTTTGAGAGGGCTCTCCGGCCTTAGTCACGATTTGCGAGAAATAGAGGCTGCGGCCGCCGGTGGTGAAGACAGTGCCCGGCTGGCGATAACAGTCTTTTCGCACAGGGCGCGCAAGTATATTGGTGCCTACACCGCTGCGATGGGCGGCCTTGATGCTGTCATACTGACCGGGGGCATCGGCGAAAACAGCGCCACTCTGCGTCACCGCATCCTTCAACGCCTCGATTTTTTTGGCATTACTCTGGACGAAGATCTAAACGACAGTGCACGTGTTAGCCACGAAAATAGGGTGGAAAATCTGTGCCTGGGCCACTGCCGCACCCCGGCTCTTGTCGTCAAGACTCATGAGGAAGGCATGATCGCTAGGCAGACCGAGGCACTTTTAAGGCTAGGAAAACCCGCTCAGTTTGGGATTCCAATTGCCGTGAGCGGTCGCCATGTTCACTTGGACAGAAAAACTTTCGCAAGACTTTTCGGCACAACAGCCGAACCCACACACTACAAAGACCTGTCTCAGCCTGGACAGTATGCCTGTCAGGAAAAGGTAGACCTGGTGGGACCGAGAGGACGTATCGATGGCGTACGATTGCTGGGCCCGCTGCGATCGAAAAATCAAGTAGAGGTGTCCCGCACTGATGAATTTCTGCTGGGGGTTGACGCTCCCGTGCGTGACTCAGGCCGGATAACGGGCTCCGCGCCCATCAGGCTGGAGGGGCCTGAAGGCGCGGTAAGCCTTCCCGAAGGTCTTATCTGCGCTCGCCGTCATATACATATGCACACTGATGACGCGGAACGTTTCGGTGTTAATAATAAAGATGAAGTGGAAGTTGCTATTACCGGAGGTCCCCGTGAACTCATCTTCGGTGACGTGCTGGTAAGAGTGAGTCCAGGCTATAAACTGGAAATGCATATTGATACCGATGAGGCCAATGCAGCTGAACTGGCGTCTAATACCAGCGGCACCATCGTCTACACTGATGTTGACTCGGCCACTGCAGAACTCAGGGTAACCAAGACTCGAACGGGAAACGTCTAGCGGCAGAAGGACCGCACGCTACGTTTCTTTTCAGCCAAATATCCAATAGCTCACCGGGTTATCCGGACAAACTCCGGGACCACACAGGGCAAATGTTGACAAGACGTTTACGGCAATAATAATCAGGAACATGATCACCGCAATTTTACCAAGCCATGGCTGACGCGTCAGTGGCAAAAACCCATCGTCGTTTACATACTGTCGTGCAAAACTGGTAATTACTGCAAGCACTGTCAGCGCCACAGCAAACCAAATGAACGCCCATGTGTAGAAATGATAACCCAGGAACGGCGCGCCGTACGGTGGCGTGCCGGGTATCACGTGCAGGCTTACCTGACGTAAAGCTACCGCTCCACCGACTAACGCAGCTAGCATAGAAAAGCTGTAGTGGGCAGGACGAGGCCCCCGCATAACATTGAACAGGACACCCATGCCCACTGCAACAAAACCTACGCGCTGCAACAAGCACAGGGGGCACGGCAACTCATGAGCCACAAATTGGTCAAGCAATGCAAAACACAGCATCCCGCTGATAACAATCAAGCCCAACGCATTCAATTTTCGGTATACAGACATAGGAGCCTCGCTACAGCAGAATGCTCAACGGATCGCTCGCATGGTGCATAAACCACAGGGCGGTTACTGCAAGGCTTACGTATGCGCCTGCCAACATATATTTTTTTTCACCAAACACCACGCCGCATGCGACCATTAGGAACAGTCCAAACAAAAGTGCCATCATGTCGTTTTCCTCCTACTGCGCTTACGTCCTACTGCTCACTTTTCTTGCAGCACCTGGGACAGTAATATATCGGCACTGTCCCAGCCTGTCATCCATCCTCTGAATATTGCGATCAAGCACATTCCATAGCAAACCGCCCGGTGTGGCGTATTCACTTCATCATGATCTGCAGCGCCGAAACGCATTATTAGGCGCCTGTGGCGCTGGATTATCCACCGAGTTCACCGCATCCGAGAGAGTTTCTGCAAATTCAGGACGCAATTTTGCAATTATGCGATCTTCGACCAAGTAGGGCAAACAACGCAGCGGGCGACAGCGCATGTAATCCAGTAGTCAACGATACTTTCTATTAGCTGGGCTGGGCTGGGCTGCACTAAACTGCACTGATGAAACCTGTTTTTCTGCTCAAACCTCTATTACGTTGTAATCCAACAGACACACGCCCCCGTATCTCTTGCACATACTACACTTTGATCACTCTATGGAACTCATTCGCACCAATCTGGTAAGACAGGCACTCGCCTCTGACCTTATGGTTTCTCTCCTCAAGGGCACCGTGCCACGGCTCGATAAGGCACTGCTGCGAGGCTCTCGCGGTTGGCTTAATACGGGTCTGCAGACGGTCATTCTACTTCGCACCATTGGCGCAAAGTCAGGCGTCGAGCGTGAAATTGCAACGCTCTGTATGCCGGTTGGCCGTGACCTTGCGCTGGTCGGTTCCAACTGGGGGCAAGATCGCGACCCCGCCTGGATTCACAATCTGCGGGCAAATCCAACCGCTCACATCACCTACCGTGGGTTCAGTGGGACAATGGTCGGCCGGGAGCTCAAGGGACGGGAGCGCAGCGACATGTGGCAACACCTCGTTCACTACAACCCGCAGTACGGGGTCTATCAGGACAACACCCAACGCCGTCTGCCGGTCCTCCTTATGCACAGGCCTGATTAGCGGCTGGGCGAGTCGTTCATCGACCGATAAGAGATACACCCAGATTGCGTTTTACGGCTGCCGCTGAACATCCGCGATGCAGAAGCGACACTGGCTTTCACATCTACTCTCTTCAACGATACCGGCCGTTCATACAGCGCTTTCTGGTGGATTTACTGCGAAATCCGTGTGGATACGCATTCTCAAACCGATGTTTGTCACTGACCAACGTTCTGTGAATCATGCTTCACAGATCCTAAGTCGATATTCTTACGTCGAGCCACTGAAACACTATACAATGCGGCAGGCCTTGCTTGCAGTGTCGTCACGCGCTGCTCCTGATCGTGCTATTCAAGGAACGGTGCCATTTATGATTACTCTCGCACTCAACAGCACTATGCGCTTCACTCTTGTCTTTCTTTCTCTGCTAGCACTGGGTTGCAGCGACAGCGCCAATCGAAGCGCCGTGGAAAACGGCGGGGCGGAACTCACCCTTAAAAGCCGCTCTATGTTCCCTGTGGGCAATGTGGTTTATACGGAGGACGATTCAAGATTTACTGCCTACCAGTCCAACTACAATGACGTGCTTGACATTATTGCGAAGGAGTTCGACTACGTCGGACATGATGAACTCTTTCGCATACGTGAAACTAACCCGACCCCGTTTTCCAGTAATTACACGCGACTCGATGCGTTTGTCGAGGATGCAACCAGCAACGATTATCGTATACATGGGCACAATCTGCTTTTCTATTCTGACATTGGACCCGAGAGCTGGATTGCCGAATATCGGGAAAGCGAGGCATGGAGCAGAGATCAATGGCTCGAATGGTTCGAACGGTATGTCAAGGATAAGGTGGGCAGGTACAAGGGCCAAGTGGCCTCGTGGGATGTCCTGAACGAACCCTTGGCCAGAGTTATTGCGGATGATCCGAAGGCTCGAAATGTGTTCATAGATGTCGCGGGAGAAGATATTTACGCCAAGGTTTTTCGATGGGCAAGGGAAACTGACCCCAGGGCGAAACTCGTACTGAACGAGTTTTTCCTCGGTCCCGGCGGCAATAGAAAAACGGATGACTTAATAGCTCTCGCCAATAAAATCGGACGCAGCGGAGGCAAAGTTGACGTTATCGGCTTTGAGGGGATTTATATATTTTCTCCCCTGATCTTCACTACCTATTCCTACAATTACGATCGATTTAAAAAAGCGGCGGATGCCGGCTACATGGTTACCCTCTCAGAGCTAAACGTTGCGCTGAACATTTATCCCGCTGCAGGCAGAAATCAAAGCCAAACACGCTTGCTGCACTCGATCCAGCGTAAAGCCTTTAACAACATTATCAGAGCCTATATCGATGCAGTGCCGGAGAAACAGCGCTGGGGCGTGGTGACGTGGGGCGTGCCTGATTATCAAGGGTTCACGCGCTTTGGAGATATCTTCAAAGCGTTCAGGGCCCCGGGGGGCGGATCAGAGTGGCCTTTGCTCTGGGACGATAGTCTGGAAAAGAAACCTGCCTATTATGGCTTTTCGAATGGCCTGAAGGGCATTGAGGAGCCCTTTATTTATAACGCTGTCTACGAGGAGGGAGATCTGATCGACGACCATCACCTTATTGACGATTTCAAGAAAGCACTACTCGATCAACTGGAGGGCGAACGGATTGCACTGGCCATCGTGCCTTCATCCGGTGTTGTAGAGAACATCTATTATGAAGAGGCCAAGCGAGAGATTCTCGCTAGCCAAGACTAGAAGGGAGAAACCCGGGAACGGCACATTCAAAACACCTGACCATTGCCTTTCACCAGCACGCAGGCGCTGTAGAAGTCACATCTCTAACTGTCCTTAGCCTTTATTCCGGGACTTTCGCAACGACATTGGCGACGCTGGAGGCTATTTGCGCCTAAACCTTTAAATTTTTATTGATTACCTTTATGCTTTCGCTGGCCCAATTTCAGGAAGATACGCACAGCAGCCCGCACGATGGAAGCTCTTGCTACGGCACCCAACAGTCTGCAGACGCTTGAACTCTAAGGTTTATACCTAGAATCTTTGCGTCGCAGATTACGTGAGTCCGGAGATTCGCTTCTCTCAACTTCTTATGCGCTGTGGAAGCCTTTTTGAATGACCGTATCAACCCTTCGCAATGTGCGCCTAGCTCGTCGAACCGCCACTCGAGACGATTTGCTCTTACTCATTGCGAAAATGCAAATGGACAGCATCAGGCAGTCGCTTGCCCGCGACGTTGTATTGTTCATTTTTTATTTACTATTCAGCCTCAAGCTAGCACCTGGTGCTCAGGCTGCCATGAGTAAATCTAAAGCAGAGATCATCAATCCATTTTATCTGTACCTCTCGCAAATCGACTATGGAGACAAACATGCGCTTATCCTGCAAAAGTATTCCGTCTAGAACCCCGCTAGCCAGGACGATAGCGGCTTGCCTCGTCCTGATGAGCACAATATCTTCAACACTTGCGTGCACGGGTATCGTCTTACAGTCAGTGGACGGATCAACCGTTGCGGCGAGGACCATGGAATTTGGCTTTGACATTGATTCAAATATCTACGCTGTTCCGGCCGGCACGGAGATAGAGACACTTCAACTCAACCCGGATGTATCCGGTTTTACTTATACAACGACCTATGGCTTTCTCGGTGCAAACGGACTGGATATGCCCATCGTGTTCGACGGCATGAATACAGAGGGCCTGTATTTTGGAGCGTTCTATTTCGCCGGACCCGCCAAATTTGTAGAGCTTACCGATGAGAACCGTGAGAAAGCAGTTTCCTCTGAGGAAATGGGCAACTGGATACTCGGTCAGTTCAAAACTGTAGCCGAAGTGCAGGCCGCCCTGACCAATATCGAGGTAGTTGGTACTTATATCAAACAGATTAACGGTTTTGCACCGTTTCATTATGCCGTCACAGATGCGACTGGTGAATCAATCGTCATCGAGTACACGAAGCAGGGTCTAGCCGTCTACCGCAATACTGTGAACGTCGTTACTAACAATCCAGCCTATGACTGGCACATCACCAATCTCCGCAATTATGTTGGTTTACAAACAGGCAACCGCTCTGAGGTTACCGTCGGAAAAGAGGTTATCGCTCCCATGGGTCAGGGCACAGGCATGCTCGGCTTGCCCGGCGACATGACATCGCCCACGCGATTTGTTCGTGCTGCCGCCTTCGCAAACAGCGCCGTACCTGCCGCCAATAGCAGCGAGGCGGTGTTCCAGGCTTTTCACATTCTCAATACTTTCGATATTCCAAAGGGCGCCATCAGAGAAAGAGATCAAGGCGAAACGCTGACTGACTACACTTTATGGACATCAGCCGCTGATACAGCCAATGCAACCTATTATTTCAAGACTTATTTGACTCAAGCAGTAGAGAGCATTGATGTTCGCGCCGCCATTGCCTCAATTACAAAGCCCTCCACGCTGACAATGGAAAGTGGCTTCAGCGTCAAAGACAGAACACAGGATTTTTAAGCGTGGCATTATTAGACGGCGCGACCAAGCAACAGAGCCGCAGTTACTCAAACCGCAAAAGAGAGGCACACCCTTATGCACGCTAGCACTAGTAGGTATTTATTTATCTCGTTAGTCGCTGTATCCGCCCTGTTACTTGGTGAACACGGATTAGCGGCGACTGAAAATAGCGTCGCCGAGGAAGATAAATGGGAAACCTGGGTGGCACCCTATTTGTGGGGACTATCATTGAGCGGTGACGCCCAGGTCGGGGATAAAACGGGAGACGTCGATGTCAGTTTCAGCGATATTCTGGACGACATCAATATTGGAGCGATGGGCTTTGTCGATGGGCGGAAAGGGAGGGTTGGTTATTTCATTAATCCGATTTACTCCCGACTCACGGCCAAAGAAAATACGGACGATGAACAGATCGATGTCACCGCCGATACAGCAATATTGGCGTTAGGAGGTTACTACCGATGGATTGACACCAACGTTCGTGGTCGCAATGGTGGCGACACCGGGCGACTAGTGGTTGAGCCCTACGCTGGCGTCCGTTGGACCTATCTGCGTGCTAAAGTCGATGTCGACGGGGAGGGTCAGGGCGATGAGAGCGAAAACTGGCTGGATCCTATTGTGGGTAGTCGTCTTATGTACGTCTGGGATCCTCGCTGGGATATCGCCTTTTCTGCAGACGTGGGCGGATTTGGCATCGGGTCAGACTCCGCCTGGAACATCCATCTGCTTATGGGATATCGGCTCCAGCTTTTCGGTCGCGAGGCGATTATTCGTGGCGGATACCGAGCATTGCACCAGGATTACGAGACGGGGTCTGGGCGCTCAACCTTTAAGTGGGACGTGACCCAAAAGGGACCGATCGCGGGGATCGCGCTGAAGTTCTGATCCTGGAGAGGCGTGGGTTCGGTTCCAATCACCCTGAACGACCCACTCGCCGTCAGTTAGGCGCTTTACTTACCCTGAAGCCTCTGGTGCAATGAGAACGGCGTCACACTAGCGGCCGTTGCAGAGCCAACGTCGGGGTCAAAATTGGGCGGTGAGCGCTGTGGTTTTGCTGCGCCACATGCGACTGCATTTTTTAAACGGATAGTGATCCGTAACAACCCAAGTAACGTAATTTCGATAACCGCACATTTAATGAGTCTTAATATGAATAATATATTCCACCGTGCTTTCCTTGTAACAGCCCTGTGCAGTGCACTCCTCGCAGCATGCTCTGACAGTTCGAACAATAACAACCAAAGTTCAAACATTCTCAAAGAAGATCGCGCCTACTACATCTTGCCGCCGGGCAACTATGGTGGCATTCCCACCAATGACAACTCGCTTGACCAGCTCCCTCTTTACGACGGCTTGACGCCACTTCGGGGCAACGTGACAGACGAAGATATAGACGCGCTTTTTTTGCCCGAAAATTTAGAGCCGGTGGGTGCAACCACAGAAGAGGTAACCGGTCGCCAGGGGCTCACTATTCTCTATGACAGTTTTGGCGTTCCCCACATCACCGGTGAGACTCGCGCCGACCTCGCGTTTGGCGCGGGCTGGGTAACCGCGAGAGACCGATTTTTGCTTTTAAATCTTGGACGCAATCCCGCGAGAGTCGCAGTAGCAGATGTTCCCGGCATCAACGCTTTTTCGCTCGTTACCAACCCCTCCGAGACATTCATACCCAGCGCGGCTACAGAACAACTTGTTACAGATCAGCAAGCGCTCATTCTTGAGGTGTATGGAGCGGAAGAAGGCCAGCAAATTCTCGACGATGCGCAATCCTACGCCGACGGACTCAACGCATACGAGGCCGCTAATGACATTCCCAACCCTGAGCCCTACAACGTTAATGATGTCATTGCGGTGACCGCATTTATCGGATCGATCTTCGGCGCGGGTGGCGGCAGTGAAGCAAGCAATGCTGAATTTCTCTCTACACTCGTGCAAGGGCTGGGCGACGGGCAGGCACAGCTGGCCTGGGAGGACACAATGCTCTTTGGAGACCCTGAGGCACCCACTACCATCGACAAACGCTTTGATTATGGCCCGATAACCGGTGGCGCGGTTACCGGCAGTGTCTCTATTGACGCAGGTTCAGTAATCAACCTTGATCCTCGCCAGCCTGAGTCGACCAACACAGGGCTTGCTGATAGCGGTGGTGACGTATTTTTCCCCGCCGCGGGTGCCCCCCCGGATCGCCAGGCTTCAAACTTTCTAGTCGCAGGTGGTGAGGTCGCAGCCAATGATGCAACCATCGCTGTAATGGGTCCACAACTAGGCTATTACTACCCCGAGATCGTGTACCAACTGCATCTGTCGGGTGCGGGTATTGAAGCCCAGGGCGTCGGTGTACCAGGACTCGCCATGTATTTGTTAATCGGTCGCACGCAGGATTATGCCTGGAGCCTTACATCGGCCAGTCACGACGTGAGGGATGTGTTTGCAGAGGTCCTTTGCGAACCGGATGGAGGGGAACCGACTCGCGACTCTATGCATTATGAATTCGACGGTGTTTGTACGCCATTCAACATCTTCAATGCGGGCGAGCTCAGCGGCGTACCCCTGGTCTACCCGCAGTCTGTCCACGGCAACGTCATTGGCACCGCAACGTCGGACGGTCGACCCGTGGCACTCACTCGAAAGCGGTCCACATTCGGACGTGACGGACTCAATCTCGGTGCACTGAAAGCCATGACAGAGGGCAAGGCAAGCACGCCAGAACTGTTCTGGGAAAACGCCAATAAATTTGGTTTTACGTTTAATTGGGCCTACGCCTCGCGCACCAGCACTGCTTTTTTCTCGTCCGGTCGCCTACCAGTTAGAGCTGACGGCCTCGACCGACGTCTTCCGACTCTGGGCACAGGCGATTACGAATGGCAGGGTTTCCTCACCGAGGAGCAGCACCCCCATTCGCTGGATGGGCCCGATAACAGACTGCTAAACTGGAACAATCAGTCAGCGCCAGGCTTCATGCACGGAGATGGCACACCCTACGGTTCCGTTCATCGTGTACAACTTTTTGATCAATTTCCTGACAAGGTCGATCTAGCGGGAGTGGTAGGCATCATGAACCGCTCCGCCACTGAAGATGTTCGATCTCCGGCGTGGCCCATCGTCAGCGAGTTGTTGCGAGCCAGCGAGGCGCCCTCAGTGCTGGCCGGACAAATCGTAGATGTTTTGGATGCCTGGGTCGCCGATGATGCGCCAATACTGGATGCAGACAACAATGGATTTTATGATCAGTCAGGCCCCACGATTATGGATGCTTTGTGGGAGCCGCTGGGCCGAGCAGTTATGCTTCCTGTATTCGGCGATACTGTCGATGCCCTGGATAACATTCGAAACCTGGGAGGCAACGACGGCTCCAGCTATATTTATAAGGACTTGCGAACACTTCTGGGCAAAGACGTGGAAGGACCGTTCAATCTGCAGTATTGCGGCGCCGGGGAAGTAGAGGCATGCCGAGATTCTTTGTGGGCCGTCGTCGAGATCATAGGCGAGGAACTTTCAGCAGAATTCGGCAATGACAATCCCGATACGTGGCTGAGCACAGCAAGGCTCCTCTCGTTCACACCAGGGCTCATCAGCAATACGTTTCGGCCTACTAATCGACCGACGTTCCAGCAAGCCCTGGAGCTCGCTCCTCAGCGCCCCGACGGGTCATAGCCTATCGGTTAGCTAACGTCTGAATGCGCGACCCGGCCGGGGTCGCGCACTCCCGCACCAGATGACCTGAATGACATCGTTCATTCAGTGATGCTTGTCATAACTGCGCCTGGACCAGCCGATGTTTTTTTATTGCTAGTCCAGCGCTAGTTCTTTCTTTTCCCACATATACAGAAATCGCCAAAGCGTTGCACAAACCAGTGCATGGCCAATACCGCCGCCCAGTAGCAGCGGCTTTAGCGCGTCGATTGGCACGAGTTCGACCTCTGTTTTTTCTGTTTCACTGGAATACTCTGAAGGAGTAGTCTCTGATACGAAGCCGTAAAAGGTGTGGAGCGTATTGTTGAACAGGGCGGGATTCGGATTCAATTCTCCCAGGCAATGCGCGACCTTTGCGCTATAACCCGTCTCCTCATGACACTCCCGCAGTGCAGCCTCCGCGGGACTCTCCGCCGGGTCGTTCATCCCGCCGGGTATCTCGAATGTCACCTGCTGGCTACCATGCCGAAACTGACGAATCATCACGATTTCTTCTCGCGCAGTTATTGGCACCATATTCACCCATGCCCGGCTATCAATGAGAACAAAGTTATGTGTTTTTCCAGTATAGGGTGACACATCCACCACTTCGCAGAGATCCAGAATACGCGTTTTCTGCACTACAGTAGTTTGCTGTCGTTTCCAGTCTCTTATCATCGCTTCATCCTATCTATTTTCGGTTGATAATCGCAGCAGCAAAATTAGAATTATCGGTTATACTGTGGATACCGCACGTCTGCCGCAGATTCACACCAGTACAATAACTCGCAGCGGGCTTTTTTAAATAATCGGGGATAAACCACACTATGAACAGAATCCAGAAAACCATCATGCTGCTTATCGGAACACTAATGCTGAGCACCTATGGCTGCAGCAAAGAAGACGCAAACCAGGCTGCCAGCAATGCGGCTGACAGCATACAGCAGGCCACTGATAGTGCAAAAGACGCTGCTGGCAACGCAATGGACAAGACAGGCAACGCGCTCAGTGATGCCGCGAGCACGGTCTCTGAAACAGCGGATGACGCGTGGGATGCCACGGCAGACGCGGCCAGTAAAACAGCCGATACTGTCTCTGAGACCACGGAAGATGCCTTGAAGGCCACGGGTGAAGCTGCCAGCGATGCGGCGGATGCCGCCAGCAGTGCGGCTAGCGATGCAGCGGATGCTGTTAGCGAGAACGCCGGCGATGCCTGGGACGCCACGACCAAAGCGGCCGGTGAAGCATCGGACGCAGTAGAAGGTGCCACCGACGATGCGGTGAAAGCTACGGAGGACACCATAGACAAAATGAAAAAATAGGGACAGTGCATCGAGCCTCCATCCACATTATGTGAGCCGCTGGCGGGTGGACTCGGCGCTCCCACCGTTTTTGTATCCACAAAACCATCGGTTGGCAAACTTCTTGTCTTCCGATGGTTTTTTTCGATGCAGCGGTTGGCGCCAGCTGCCTACTCACCCATATTGAAACGCACAGTGAGTAGCAACAGATTGCCCCCTCGCAACTTGGCCATTCCCTCTGGGATGCACAGCACCTAGCGTACTTTCGAACATTCTCACAATGTTAAAAGACGTTTTTTAGAAGCCCCGCTCGTGACCAGGCGCGTTCAGCATACCCGCACTCCCAGCCCTTTGATATCTCAAGCGGCGTGCTTCTGCAAATTATTGGTACTGCTCGCTTTTTTGTGAGATAGCTTGCGCGCTCCCAATCGCATTCTAATCCAGATAAGAAGACCGGTTGCGGGGCCGTATCGCTTCGCACACTGCGCTTCCCCTGACTTCACAGGGCGAACTCAATCTGGTATTTTCGCTAAAAAATAAACGCCTCGATGCAAATCGACGTCAGACAATACAGGTTTAATCTATGGTCTCTGCAGCACAGGCTCGCATCGTCTCTACCCTTATCATAGCCGCATGCATCAGCATGCCCGCACATTCTCAGGACGCTGGCACCCCAGACCCTGATCTCTTAACAAGAATCTATCCAGGCAAAGCCTATTCACCTTACGCGGAACGTGAATTTCCGAATCAGGTTTATTGGGGTGAAGCTCATCTCCATACAGGCTTGTCATTGGACGCCGGTCTTTTCGGAAACATTCTCGGTCATGAGGATGCTTACCGCTTTGCCAGAGGCGAACAAATACAATCATCGGGCGGGCTCCAGGTAAAACTGGGCCGACCGCTGGACTGGCTCGCTATCACGGATCATTCAGACATGATGGGTATCGCTACAGATATCCAGAAAGGTACACCCAATATTCTAGCCAACCCCAAGGGTAAAGAATGGGCCGAGGGTTTTCAGCAAGGCGGTGAGGCTGCCGGTAGAGCCGCATTCGATCTCATCACGCACTTCGCGCAAATGAAAATTCCCAAAGAGCTGGTTGATCAGTATTCTCCGGGCTCTAAAGTGTACGACGATCTATGGAATGAAATCACCTACACGGCAGACAGGTTCAACGAGCCGGGACGTTTTACCACACTCATTGGGTTTGAGTGGACCTCTGTTCCAAAAGGATTCAATCTTCATCGCAATGTGATATTGCGAGATGGGGGAGAGTTAGCGAGGCAGGTTACACCACTGACCACGCAACCTCCTGCGGGCACCACAGACCCACTCGACCTGTACCAGTGGCTGCAAGATTATGAAGACAAAACCGATGGACAAGCACTGGCAATATCCCATAACGGTAATCTATCGAACGGCTGGTTATTCCCATTAACCCATACCTACGCGGGCGGCAAGGTCGATAAGGAGTATGTAGAGCTTCGCGCGAAGTGGGAGCCACTTTATGAGGTAACCCAGATAAAGGGAGATGGAGAAACCCACCCGCTTCTGTCACCAGACGACGAATTCGCTAATTATGAGACGCTGGACAAAGGGAATCTTGATCTCACCGAGTTGAAAAAAGAGGAAATGCTGCAGCGAGAGTATGCGCGGGAAGCACTGAAGACCGGCCTGGCACTCGAGTCCAGACTCGGGACCAACCCCTATAAGTTTGGCATGGTGGGCGGAACTGACAGTCACACCAGCTTGTCTACGGCAGAGGAGGACAATTTCTTCGGTAAGTCAACGAGCGCCGAGCCCTCACCAATGCGAATCGGCCACCCCTTTGTGAAATCAGAGTTGGGCGCAATTGAGGGCTACGAACTGGCCGCATCAGGCTATCAGGCGGTGTGGGCTCAGGAGAATACCCGTGAGGCAATTTTTGATGCCATGGAACGCAAGGAAACCTACGCGACCACGGGGCCGAGGATCTCCGTTCGTTTTTTCGGCGGCTGGAATTTTACGGAGGAAGATCTCAGAAGCCGCGCCCCTGCCTTTCGCGGTTATGAAAAAGGGGTTCCAATGGGTTCAGATTTACCGGTAACGAGCGGCGAATCGCCCACTTTTATGGTGTATGCACTGCGCGACCCGATGGGCGCCAACCTCGATCGCATCCAAATCATCAAAGGCTGGCTTGATGCAGACGGGGCAACACACGAAAAGGTCTACAATGTCGCGTGGTCAAACGGACGCGACATCGACACTGGGGGTCAATTGCCTCCGGTAGGAAACACTGTCGATCTCGAAGCCGCAAACTGGACCAACACTATTGGCGCCTCAGAACTCGCTGCCGTGTGGATCGATCCAGATTTCGATCCGAAAGATAAGGCGTTTTACTACGCCAGGGTGATCGAGATTCCAACACCACGCTGGATAGTCTACGACAAAGTGAGGTACGGCAGCGAAATACCGGAAGGTGCGAATGTGATTCAACAAGAACGGGCCTACACCTCACCCATCTGGTATGAGCCCTAATCTCTCGATTGTGGCCCATAGCACCGATACTGACTTGCTTCCCGGCACGTTCACTCGAGACCGCGGTAAGCCTCAATAGCGGGCGCAAACTCGGTGGGCGTAGAACCATGTATTACCACGCCATCGGCGCCATTGGCCAGTTGATGCCTCCATGCCTGAGCGCAGTCCACCGCGCTGCCACTAGCTGCTGTTAGCCAATCGTCGGGGATTAGTGCACTAATTTTTTCCAACTGTTCAAGACTGGCAACACTATCGATACCCCCTGGCATCGAACTAACAATCGTATTGTTACGGAATTCCTCCAGAACCTTTGCGTCCCATCCATTCAAAGTAATAAGCATCTCTGCATATCCCGGAGCCTGCATATACGTGGCCATACGAGCCACCAGCTTACGCAGATAATCTTCCCGATCGGGGTCGAGAACTGTCGCCTGAACGGAATAAATTTTAACGCTATCGGGGTCCCTACCAGCCGCCTCAGCACCTTCCTGAATCAAGCCCTTGGCACGGCGCAGGCCCTCATCAGTAATAAATGTATGCAAGTGCACTCCATCGAAGTGAGCACCAGCGAAGCGCAGGCTTTTGGGGCCAAACCCAACAAAAAGAATTGGCATGTCGACGTCTAACCAGTCGCCCATGCTTAGATACGGGAGATTTCCCATAGGCCCTTCGTAGCCCATTACTTTCTCTCCCTGCCATAAAGTGCGCAGAATATTGAGTCCATCTACCAACTGTTTGTTGGTCACGGTGCTGAGGCCCATGAGGTCATTCCGTATGCCCACTCCCCGGGCCAGCCCCAACTCAAACCGTCCACCGGACAGGTAATGCAAACTGGAACACATATTAGCAAGAACCATCGGGTGTCGAGTGTGAAGATTCGTTCCCGCAGTCGCCACCCGCAGATTGTCGGTAACCGACAACGCCGCTGCGCATATGACACCGGCATCTTTTACATCGAATCGCTCCGACAGCCAGACCCGACCTAAACCCATAGATTCTGCCTGGCGCGCCTCTGTAATAGCATCGGCCGGGGTTGTCGTGTGACCAGGAAGAAGATAGCAACTAAGCTCCTCGAATTCAGACGGGCTGTCCATATTCATACTCCATAATTCTACTCGGTGAATCGTGATCGCCAGACGCCGCTGGACAGCGCTCATCAATCACATCTATAAACTGATATCGGCACAGGCTGTATACCTCGAACAAGCGGCCTGCCCTACTGCTACAAAAAAATTATAACTTGGCACTGATTCGTTAGAATTCCGGCCTATTGGCGACACGGTAAAACGGTACTGCAGCGCAAAAACCGGGTGATCAATTACTTGGCCTGAGGGCTGTATTTTCCCTACTAACATGTCGATCCATTAAGCACTCAATCACAGATGGTTAACCCAGCAGTGCGCGCCAGCCCCTAGCGCGCAATGGACGCCACGCATCCGCCGCATACAGTATCCATGCGATCAGTAAAAACTGTGCTGGAATCCGGCCCCACAGCACGACTGGAGGCGCCTGCGAGCCAAACATGGGCAAATTATATATGGCCATATTGATATTAGCGGGCAACACCACAATGCAGAATACCGATAGCCACAAAGCGGTGAACTGGCGAGTTGGTTTCCAGAGCAGAAAACCGGCAAAAAGGAATTCCATGATGCCGGTTATCCACACAATTTCTCTGGCAAACGGGAGCGGTGTGATCGCAGCGAGCCCTGCGGTGTGAGTAAAGTGCAATAGGCCCGCCACACAAAAGCCAAGCACTAGCGCTGCGATTGATAGGGTGCGCAAAGCGCCAGTGCGGGGGCGATCACTATGGGTCATCGACGAACCTCTTTTTATTGCGCTATAGACTGCCTGCAACGCTTCCAGTGCCAATAATATCTCTGTGCTTTTTTAACCGCCACTTCGACCGCTACCTTAGCGGCGTCAGCCCGACTCTCTACTTGAGAAGAGAACCAAGCAAACCCCGAAATAATTTGCGCCCCAAACTGCTTCCCGCGGCGCGAGCGACACTTTTTAAGAAAGCTTCGCCGGCGCTCTCGCGAGTCCTGGAACTTTTTTTGACCGACTTGTCGGCCTTGGCAGAACGCTCAGCCAGATCCGCTTCCTGCTCTTCTTTCTGCCGCATAGCAGTGCGCTCCATTAATATTTCATGCGCCGAACGTGGGTCGATGGCCTCCGCATAGCGCTTTTGATTTATATCAGCGTCGATAATGAGCGCACGCTCCTCCGCAGTGGCTGCCCCCATACGCGAGCTGGGTGGACGTACCAGTGTACGTTGCACCGGCGCCGGTATACCTTTCTCCTGTAGCGTAGAAACCAGCGCTTCACCCACGCCTAACTCGCTGATAGCGGTCACGGTATCGAGAGCAGGATTTTCACGGAATGACTGCGCGGCGACATTGACAGCCTTTCTTTCCTTCGGGGTGTAGGCGCGGAGTGCGTGTTGCACGCGGTTTCCCAATTGCCCAAGTACACTGTCGGGAATATCACCTGGACTCTGGGAAATAAAATAGATACCAACGCCTTTTGAACGAATCAGACGCACAACCTGCTCGATTTTTTCCAAAAGTATTTTCGGTGCATCGCGGAATAGAAGGTGAGCCTCGTCGAAAAAAAACACCAGCACAGGCTGCTCTGGATCTCCCAATTCCGGTAGTGTCTCAAATAACTCGGACAGTAACCAAAGAAGAAAGGTTGAATAGACTCTTGGATTCATGATTAAAGCGTCAGCCGCCAGAATATTAATCATCCCGCGACCATCGCGAGAGGTGCGTATAAAATCCTGTAACTGGAGAGCGGGTTCACCGAAAAAGCTTTGACCCCCCTCTCGTTCAAGCATCAGCAGGCGGCGCAAAATAGCATTGATAGACGCTGTAGAGACGTTATAGCCCGGGCCCATTTCCTTGCGATGCTCACTCAGGAATTCCAGTGAGGTTCGCAGGTCTTTTAAATCTACCAGCAACATGCCCTGCTCATCGGCATATTGAAATATAAGCGTAACAACGCTTTCTTGAGTTTCATTAAGATTCAGCAGCCGCGACATCAGCTGCGGCCCCATTTCGGAAATAGTAGAACGAATCGGCGTCCCCTTCTCTCCGAAAAGATCCCAGAACGCCACGGGATAACCCCGCTGCGCATAATTCTTAATGCCGATCTGTTGTACCCTTTCTTCTACTTTGTGATTCGCTGTGCCCGCCTGTGATATACCTGAAAGGTCTCCTTTCACGTCAGCCATGAAAACCGGGACCCCAAGATCGGAAAAACCCTCGGCCAGGCATTGCAGCGTTACGGTCTTACCTGTGCCGGTAGCGCCCGCAATCAGTCCGTGACGATTGGCATAGCGGGGATTAAGCGCGACGTGTCCGGCATCGGAGCCGCCAATGAGAATACCTTCCGTCATGTTTCGTTTAACCTGGTGATGGGCTGTTGAACCGGCATCCAGTATAGTGAACCACGGATAAGGTGGCGACAGGAATATGCGATGCGCTGGAAACGCGGAAGACGCAGCGGTAATGTCGAAGATAGAAGAGGAAACGGCACTCACATGGGTGCCAGCGCAGCCCCGGCACTCTTGCGAGTGTTACCCGTGCTACTGCGCAGCAAAGTGGGCCGCATCCTACTTATCGGTGGTGTCGTGGTTATCTTCGGCGGCCAGATACTGGGATTGGATACCCTTTCACTGCTGACCGGTGAACAATCCGGTCATAGTCAGGCTCCACCAAGGCAAGCCGCAGGCGACGACGAAATGGTCGATTTTGTCTCTGTGGTGCTGGGCGATACCGAGCAGACCTGGCAGCAGTATTTTTCGCAAATGCAGCGGGAATACCGTTATCCTAAGCTTGTTTTGTTTACCGGTAGTGTGCGCTCTGCCTGCGGTCGGGCCAGTGCAGCGGTCGGCCCATTCTATTGCCCCGGTGACCAGAAACTTTATCTTGATCTGTCTTTTTTTCAGGATCTCGCGCAACGGCATGGAGCACCGGGGGATTTCGCGCAGGCTTACGTAATCGCTCACGAAGTCGGACACCACGTGCAAACGCTATTGGGCATAAGTGAGCAGGTGCAGCAGGCAGGTGAGGGTCGCGGCAAGGCGGAAGTTAACGCGCTCTCTGTACGTCAGGAGCTCCAGGCAGATTGTTTTGCCGGCATCTGGGGTCATGCCGCCAGTCGCGAGCGCCAAATGCTAGACCCTGGCGATCTTGAAGAGGCTCTTCAGGCGGCGGCGTCCATCGGAGACGACCGCCTGCAACGCGAGGCGGGACGGGCAGTGGTGCCGGACAGCTTTACCCACGGCACGTCGGCCCAGCGGATGCGTTGGTTCAAGGCTGGCTTTGAGACCGGCGACCTCAACGCCTGTGATACCTTCTCTGCAGAACACCTTTAGAAAGAGGCCCTGAATCGCCTGACGCGCTGATCTTCCTATCCCCCACTGTTCCGCTGCTGCACGTTTGTTCAGCACGCGAACTGACATGGAACGAGTGCTCAAGACCGGCAGGTGTTCGTACTTTATGAATCGGCATTTAAGCCGAACCCCGGTAAAGCCCCTTGCCTGATATTTTCGGTAAATTAAAGGCCGACACCAAACCGGGCTGATGCTCCACGACGGCCGGAATGGCATTCACGATAGCAGTCGCCGTTTGTATCACTCCGGCCACAGCATGGTCACCGTGCTTGTCTTCCATATCCATATTGACTACCATTTTTGGCTCACCCTCGATGGTAATTCGGTAGCCTTTGCCCTGCGGCCATTCAGGGGCAATGTCATCAGTAATCCGGGTGATATGTTCTAACACGATCGCATCTTTACCATCAATAACGCCGCGCACCTCGAAGCGCATGGCACCTGTCGTGCCCTTTTTGAACATGCCCATTGCGTTTTCAGTGTCGGCATCCAGCGGCAGACGCTCATGGACCTCATACACTTTCTCCAGCTCTACTCCCAGCCCGGCGGCAACGGATCGGACCGCGCCACCCCAGCCCAGTGACAAGGCGCCAGGGGCAAACAGCATGCACTCATGGTCGATGGGATAGCCAAACCCCATGACTTCCCGGATAGTATCTTCCTGCTCATAGGTGGCATAGTTGATGATTTCCTGCATACGGATGCTGGTCCAATATTCTGACAGGCCCGTGAACACCAGAGGCATCGTATCATTGGCGAACCCGGGATCAATGCCATTATTGAAGCAGGTAGTCTGACCCTCGTCGCAAGCAGCCTTGACCGGCTCCGCCAAGAAAGCAACATCCGGGTTGTCCGGTTCTTGCAGCATGAACAGGGAACTCGCCACTACATTGACGCCCTGCTGCAAACAGCGCGCCTGATCCTTGGCCGCTTCCATCATGCGAGTCTCAGAATGCGCTGTGTAGCATACGCAGTCGGGTTTCAGGGCCAGCATCGCGTCGATGTCGGTAGAGGCAAGCACACCGGTGGGCGCATCAAGGTCCGCCAGTTCGGCAACGTCCTTTCCCGCTTTGTCGTCACTGCTGACTATGTGCCCGACAAGGCTTAGCTCCGGATGATTTACAACCGCACGGATCGCGTATTTTCCAACATTGCCGGTACCCCAGGTGACAACTTTGTATGGCATGGTAGCTCCTGTTACGTTAGTTCAGCAGGGTCAATTTTGATTTTCGTTTTCTCGCTCCGGGGAACATCCCCCGCAGGCTTGCAACCACATCATTTTTCAGACCGCGCCCATTGTTCGATCTTAGCGATTATTTTTACCTCAAAGAGAAAAATGCGTCCTGATTACGAACAAAGCCAGCGAAAACCCGTAGGTAGTTTCATTTTTCATACGCTTCTCGCCATTTTTTGCTAACTTACGTTACTCGGAGATTATTTACCGGAGACTCCATGAATCACCTGCTGATATCCGTTTTAGCCATGATCCTCATCGCTTGCAGTGATAGTAGCAACGAGAGCGCACTTGACCTTGTCTCGTTCAAAGACGCCCCTGGGCCATTGAATGTCGGCCAGCGAACAAATGTCGTCATACGCGATGCGGCGCGAGGCCGTGACGTGACGGCTACTTTCTGGTACCCCGCCAACGGCGAAAATCACGAGCTCACAAGCGCCGAAGAGGGTGCCGCATTGATCAGCGGTGACGCACGATTCCCGCTCGTGGCATTGGTGCATGGGATCGAAGATAACGCACCGGCAACATGGCCCTATCTCGCGCCTCATCTGGCAAGTCATGGTTATGTAGTAGTGGCTCCCAGCACGGGCAGCACGTTGGCCAGTACCGGGGACTTGGTGAATCATCCGGGGGATGTAAGTTTTCTGATTGATGCAGTGTTAGGTGAGAATGATACAGAGGCTATGTTCCTGAACCGTATTGATGACAATAAAGTCGCTGTGGGAGGGTTTTCTTTTGGTGGTGCCGCCACTTATCTTCTTGCCTATGATCCACTTTATAGCGACGCCAGAATAGACGCCGTCATCTTGATGGCGGCGCTAGGAAGCGAATCCCCTCCCATAAATCCGGCCATCAGCCTGTTAGCCCTTTACGGCACAGAGGACATATTGATTCCCTATAATTCAGGGCTAGCTATCTATGAGGCCGCCAACCGGCCAAAGTACCTGATTACCCTTGAAGGAGGAGGACATGTAGGTTTTACCAGCTCCAACGAAGTAAACATTGGGGCGGGCATGGAGCAAGAGCGACAGCAGGCCTTAGTAAGACTTTCGGTTTTTGCTTACTTGACCTCTGTATTTAACAGAGAAGAAAAAAACCGAATTGCTGCACAGGACTTTCTGAAAAATAAATTGGCGCAGACCAGCACAGATGTCCTGGTCTACGCAGAACTCGAATAATTTTACTAAGAGCATCAGTTAGACAGAAGAAACACTGGGTGAAAAAATCATCAACGCCCTTCGAAATTGATCGGCATTGTCTTGATACCATTCACGAAAAAATCTCGGACAAAGCTCACTGGCTCCGCAAACGTGGGGTTTCGAAGCCTTGGTATCAGCTCCTCAAACATAACCTTCATTTCAAGCCGTGACATATGAGCGCCGATACAAAAATGCTCTCCATTTCCGAACGCCCTGTGTTGGCTTGTAAGCTCTGGTCGCTTCCTAAACCTCTCTACGTCGAACTCTTCAGGATTTTCGAATATCTCGGGGTCGTGATTAATAGCCTGCCAATTAACCACCATCTTGTCCCCTGATTTAAGCTGACGACCGTCAATTTCTGTATCCTCCATCACCGTGCGGCGCATTTGGACAAAGGCGGGGTTGAAGCGCAGCATTTCTTCTACTGCAAACGGGATGAGCTCAGGGGCATCAACGAGTTTCTGTAACTGTTTTGGGTGCTCTATTAGCAGACGCATGCCATGAGCGATTACGGAGCGAGTGCTTTCATTACCCGCAGCAATAAGCATTAAGAAAAAAAGCTGGAATTCCTCAGGCGTGAGCTTTTCGTCGTTTACCTTTCCATCTAATAGGGCTCCGACAATGTCTGTCAGCGGCTCCGATTCGTGCCGTTTGGCAAGTTCTTCAGCATATGCATAGACCTCAATAGCTGCGGCCTGAGACGCAGCCACACCCTCCCCTCCGCTCATGTCCTCGTCTTCGGTAAAAATCATGGTGTTTGTCCAGTCGAAAAACTTTTTCTTATCGGACATAGGGATACCGCACAATGACATTATTGCGATCAACGGTAATTCCGCCGCCACTTCGGTGACAAATTCGCAGTGCTGTTTAGTGACAACACGTTCAATGGTTTCTTTTGCGACTTCTCGAAAACGCTCCTCGTATCCCTCAACAGCTTTCGGAGTAAATGCATTTCGCACGATTCTTCGATATTTGACGTGTTCGGGAGGATCCATATTGACAAGCATTAAGCGGGAAAGAGCAATTTCCTCTTCAGGCATCTCTTTAGGCAAGATGGTTTTAGCTGCACTGGAGAACAACAAAGGGTTCTTGCACACGTAGTCCGCAATCTCGCGCCGGGTGACTGCCCAATAGGGAACTCCGGTCAGAGGGTCCTCTATGAATGCCAGTCCATTAGACTTTTCCCGAACATCCGCAAACACCCGGTGGTGATTTCCATCCATATAGAGATCAGGGTCGAGCAGATTCTGGAATGGGCAAGTAGCCATAGTGTGTTCCTTAATTGCGAGATTTTCTGGTGTTGCAGTGTACTCTGCTGTGAGGAAAAAAATAACACTGCTTATTGAATGCGATGATGCGCCGCGCACCCCGCGCTGAGTTTACACAACATACTTGGAATCTTTCAGTATTGGAATAAAGCGCTTGTAGGAAAACAGCCTCTTCAGCGTCGGTAGCTGTCATACAGGGAGGGTGAACTTCTCAGCGAGACTGGCAGCACTCAAGCTGATGGCTACCTGCGATGCGTGACATTCACCGTATCCTCGGAAAGTGGCTCACACGCTTAAAAAACCACGCCCCCATTCCCATTCACTGCATAACGAGTTGAGTCTCGATATGCAGCGCGTTTCGTCGGAGACACAGGTTAAAATGCAGTAGCCTGAGTATCGGCAGAACGCGCCGCCACAGGGGCGCCTCAGTAGCTGTCTCGATAATATCCTGCGGAAACACACTCTTGTAACGTGGAATATTATATTTGGCGCGAATGTCTTCCAGGGAACTATTCCATTCATCCTCCCAGTTAATATCCATCATGCACGGGCTGTTACGCCCATGCTCCAGGCCCTCACTGATAATTTGCATCGCAACGTTAAAGCCATGGGGCTCTTTAAACGCACCAATTGC
Organism: Candidatus Marimicrobium litorale; assembly: GCF_026262645.1. Lineage (NCBI taxonomy): Bacteria > Pseudomonadati > Pseudomonadota > Gammaproteobacteria > Cellvibrionales > Halieaceae > Marimicrobium > Candidatus Marimicrobium litorale. The sequence continues at coordinate 3,230,633 of NZ_SHNO01000001.1, read as the reverse complement.
CATGCCGACGGCAAGAAACATCGATGAATAGTTATGCCCGAACTGTGCGAGCTGAAATCCGGAAATAGCGATCTCGCCGGAGGACGTGGTTTCATAGCCCGCCACCAAGTGCCACACTTCGTGCATCTGCAGAATCCTTGCATTCAGGTAATGCAAGGCGCGCGGCAGCTCCTGCAAACCAATGTCGTCCCGCTTCAATACCTCTGGATCGTATCCATTATCGAGAATAAGGCGATGCAGCGCGTAACCAAGACTGTCCTCGGGGCAAGTCGCCAACGGACTCATATCCGTATAGCCCGGAATTGGATTACGCTGTGCGGCAGCAGCACCAGGATGATTCAGAGCATGTTGCTCGGCAAGGGTGCCAAAGTCCTCGTGCAGGGCGTCGCCCAGTGCAGCGACCGCAACCGTGATACTAATGGCATCATAGCCTTCCTCAGGACCGTCTACGGTAGCCCAGAATGTCTCCCAAAACGTCGCCTCGATAGGCGCTTCGGGGAGCCCCCGGGGCACCTCTGGTATGGGGCCTCGACCAAGCCATGCGCTCGCAATAGCGTCACAGATAGCGGGGCAGGCATCGGGGCAGGCAAAGGCGGCCCAAGCCATTGCGGCGGTCAGCTGCAAACGCCCCTCTCGCCGGCCTCGCTTAGCATCTGCAACCGCTCGTTGAATGGTGTCACTGTCGGTGTAACGCGTAAGTTGTTGTAGTTTATCGCGGCTGCTCATGACTCCTCCTGAAAAAAATCGTCAGTAAAACCCCTACGGTGAGAAAAAATCAACCCGGGCCCGGCGCTCGAATTTTTCCTCTATCTCCAAGATTATTACAACTCGCCACGGGTTCAGTGGCTCTATCCAGTTAATCGCGCACAGAACTCTCGCCAAGTTAATCGACTGACGTTAGTCAATCGGGCGACGGATGTTCAGCTACCATCATGCGCGCTGTTGTCCTTGCGGGCGAGCGCAATGACTCCCGCATAAATTAGCCATGGCGCCAACAACCAGGGCACCTGACCTTGAAACGTTATGGTGCGGTCACTGAACTGAAACAAAGTAGGGTTCAACCAGGGGCCTCCGGGCGCAAGCGGCGCCCAGGACAGTGGCTTCCCCGCAGCAAGCTGATCATGATACAAGAACATTTCGACTAAAATATTCTGGCCGAGGCACCAAAGCATAAAGACTGCAAATGCCCCCCAGTGCCACGACTGGAAGACCTGAGCATTCTTTCCCGCAGTGAGCCACATAAGCCATAATCCAACCAGCGTGATAGCACCCGCATCCGCCAGAGAGTTGAGCAACCAGTTAATATGAATCGGCAAAAACTGAGTCAACACATCAGTCCGGCGCAAATCCACAGGGTCACCAGCCACTAACCCGTAGGTGAACCAGATTTCCCAGCCGAACGCACACAGCAAGAAACTACCTACATAGACGCTAGTCGCCCAGGCGGGAACCTTGTTGCGACTTCTGAGCCAGGGCAGTATCACCAAGGGTAATAGTGCGCTCATGTATACGACCAATATTACGCGAAGATGCTCGGGGGACATTCAGTTTTCCTCGATGTTGGCGCAACCAGGGCGGCTACTAAAAAACCCTGCTAATTTAACGCGGCTCCAGCTGAAACTGCACGAGCAAATAAGCTTGCATACCGCCTTAATGATTGCCGAGAGCACGCTATCGAAGCTCAATTTCTTTGACAGCGTCCGAAGGGCAGAACCCTCTTGTTTTCTGGGCAATCATGGTGGCCCATTAGGAACGGTCAATCGCTGGTTTATTTCAGCTAATTTTTCTGGCGCGATCTTGAACGCCATTCTGTTGTAAGTCATCAGCCCATTAATCTCGCTCTCCACATCTGTTGTCTGCGTGTATATGGCGCCTGCCAGACCTCTCGGCCTCAGGCTTTCTATTATAGACAGTACCGCCAGATATGCGCCTTCGAAATCCTTATCGTCATCAAAATTGGAATAGCCCCAGCCATCGACCGCAGAGATATGGTCCTCTATAGGCAAGGCCAGACCACCAAACTCGCCATATATTACTGCCCGACCATTCGGGAGCTCTTCGACGAAGTCTGCTTCACGGAGATAAACATGCAAGTCGAGTACATCTCCGATACCTGTATCAAACCAGCCACTGGGACCGCCGGTTATGCGGTGTGGATCGCGCTTCTTTACCTCGGCAAGCACCTCATCCGTATCGAACTGTCCCCATGCTTCATTGAAAGGGACCCACGCCACAATACTCGGAAAAAATTCAAGATAATCCATTATCTCTTTCAGCTCTTGTTTATACAGCGCTTCTGACTCCACTGACCGATCAAGATTCCTCAAGGGCTTGCCTGTCGAGTGGGCTGAAAAAATATCGAGGGCCTGTCGAAAAACCTGACCATACCGCTCACCCCCCCCATCGCCTGTTGGCATATCTTGCCAGACCAACACCCCGATTCGATCCGCATGCCAATACCAGCGTGCCGGCTCAACCTTTACATGCTTACGAATGGTGTTAAAACCCATTCGTCGCGTTGCTTCAATGTCAAATGCAAGCGCTTCGTCAGTAGGCGCAGTATACAAACCATCCGGCCACCAACCCTGATCGAGTAGACCGAGGTGAAAAATGGGTTGTCCGTTCAAAAACAGACGGGTGATTCCCTGACTATCTTTTGCCGTCATCACTTCCCTGGCACCAAAATAACTAGTCACAGAGTCCAGCGTGATCCCGTCACGTGCCAGCTCGATTTTAACGTCATACAAAAATGGGTCGTCAGGCGACCAGAGGCGTAAAATTTCTGGCGCGATGCGCAATTCGGCCTGATTCTCAATAACAGAAGCTCGCCCCTGTGCCACGATTTCATTGCCGCTGTAAACCGTGATATCCAGATTATCGCTCGAGGTTGCTCCACGCGTTTTCAGTTTGAGCGTTACTTCTCCTCCTGCCAGATTCGTAACACTTATCATGCTTTCAACACGACTCTCAGGTACAACCTCTGTCCAGACTGTCTGCCAAATACCACTTACAGGCGTATAGCGTATGCCATGCGGGACCAGATGCTGTTTCCCGTATGCTCCGGGGCCGGTGTTCGTCGGATCCCATACGGCGACGACCAGCTCCTGTAATCCCGATGGGCGAAGCGCATCTGTGATATCAAAACTAAAGGGAACGTAACCCCCACGATGGCTTCCAAGCCTGCTGCCATTCAGCCAAATCTCCGCCTCCCAGTCCACCGCGCCAAAATGCAGGAGCAGGCGATTTTCCGCATCCATGACCTGCGCAGTAAACGTTTTCTTGTACCAGAGCCGCTGGATCGGTAATAGCGTCTCTGCCACACCTGATAGAGACGATTCGATGCCGTAGGGGACAATTATTTCATCAGAAAAATTCTCAGGCCGCACCCCGTCTTTGCTGGTAATGGAGTACTGCCAGCGGCCATTCAAATTCTGCCAGTTATCCCGACGGAGCTGGGGCCGCGGGTATTCCTTGAGAGGGGCGTCGGGATTTACTTTTTCTGTCCAGGGCGTGGAAAGCGCAGTCACCTCGACTGGACGGGTAAATGTGTAGACCTCGTAACCCACCACAACCATTATCCCGATGAGGACAAGGGGCAGGGCAAGTGCACCCGCAATGAGAAATCTTTTCATAGGCTTGACAGTCCGGAATCAAATTCCGTTAGCGCGCCACTGTACCCTGTCCTGATCCCTCCTGCCAGTAAACAAGCACGAACCGCGAACGGTTTCGTCGGTCGTAGGTTAGCCATCGGGTTGCCTGAGGCTCAAACGCTGGCCGTCACTGCCGCAATCCGTTGCCAAAGCATTTATTTACACTATTTCAATGAATTAGATGGCTCTTAGTGAACCGACCCCGGTCAATCCTCGCACCCTCGCGAACACCTGTCCGGATCGCGTTGAGGCACCCAGGCAGCACAGAAAAATCGTGCATCTAAAAAGAAATTCGATGCGGCTCTAGCGTTAACGGGTTTTTCTCGCCTGTTCGATCTACCTGCGTGGCCCTTTTTACTTTCAATTGTTAGCCCGTGAGCACGTTCTGTTTGGAGTTTTTAGCTGGGCGAGAACAATCTTGCGATTTTTCTCGCTTGACGTTCACCTGTAACATTTTTTGTTTGTTTGAGCCGGACAAATTGCGGGGTTCACTTTTAGTATTCGTCGCTGCGACAAACGCCATAGCGACGTTTTTTACCGACATTACCGCGATTATAAAGTGGTTTTAGATCAATGAGGCGAAGCCCACTTGCTCTCCACTGCAGGAGACGTTTAGTAGAAGCGCTGTATCCATCGCATAATGGAATGCTAGTTTTTTGCTCGCGCGTGTGTGGCAGACTGAAAGACGATCTCGCCTCGCGCGCTTAACAAAAGAAGCAACCCTCGCTCAATCTTCCACTTCGCAACATCACTAACGGCCGACAGAAATCGCCTCTCTTGCTCGCCCAGCGACTCAATGCACACTCGCCTAGTTGTCGCTAATTCAGACAACGTGACTTGACCATGCGAGAGCTCGTATTTACCCACAAATTGATTGCAGCTGGCATTTCCCCTCAACGTTCCGTTTTTATCGAAAAGAAAATAAGCAGGACTGCGGTCAATCACTGGCCGTTCATGAATGTACTCAACATACCAAGAGTTGCCGACCAAACTGGACTCGGCGAGAGCCGCATCATCAACGTTTTTCATGCTGCACGCTGCGGCAGTGAGTGCAACAACGAGAGACATGAGCGCGCTGGAAAATGAAAATATTTTTTGAGACACCGTTTTCTCTCTTCAAATCCGCCAAAAGTAGCCAGTGCGAATAAACCTCGAGACACATCTGTGACCGGATCAGTCACTCGTATTAATTAGCATCGAGACTAACATATCGGCGTGCGCCTCCACCATGCTCTCCTCGCACGGATCTACGTGAAACAGTGCCTGGCACTCGGAAGCGAATGAAAAAATTGTCGCGGTCGCACTTATCATTATGTAGTACCAATGGACGAACGCTTCTCTATCCAGACCCCGGGTTTCCTTGACCAGCTTTTCCATAGCCGCGGTCGCAGGACGGATATGATTATCTATCATGTAAAGCATGCGCCAGCTATTTTGTGTTGCTTCCTGACTCATCAGGCGGCTGAGTTCCGGATGCCGGGCATGAAAATAAACGTAGAAACGCACGATGAACCCCAGTCGTTCGCTGCTCGACATTTCCTTCAAAACAGCCAGTCTCTGATCGAACTCCGACTTCATTACACCGTAGATGGCATCAACGACAGCCTTCCAAAGCGTCTCCTTGTCGCTAAAGTGATAGGCCAGCAAGTTACGTTTCACACCAGCGGTGACTTCAATCTCCCTCGCGGACACTCCGTCGAAGCCCTGTTTGGAAAAAAGCTCCTTGCCCGCATCTATCAATTTGCCTCGCGTTATCTCAGCTCGCTCCTGAGTACGGCGGACACGCTTTTTGGGCAAGACCGCCCTGTGTGACGGGGTATGGGCCATGATGGGATCCTTCTACTGGCAGCGAGCGCGACAGCCTTCGTTATGCACGTTTTATCATCGCCGTTCAACCCTTCCATCCTGCCATAAAATTGTTGACTAGACAATTTACAGTCACTATATTTGCCATTGATCAAGTTTATAGGATCCCGTGACACCAGCGCAAATGGGTGTAAGCCACGACAGCGTGATTCCGCACAGACCCGACCCACAATACAGGGAATCAGACATGCATCGACTCGACCGCAGCTTAAACAAACAGATAATCTTGGCGATCGGCGCTCTACTCGCTGCTAGCGCTGCGGCGAGCGCGGAAGCGGTATTGGAAGAGGTTGTGGTAACCGCTAACAAGCGAGAATCCAATTTGATGGATACTGCCGCCGCCGTCAGCTCATTTGACGCTTCAATGCTGAACGAACTGGGTATTGATAATCAGTATGACCTCGCTGGCTATACACCCTCGCTAAATATCGCTCCTAGCAGAATTGCTATACGGGGCGTCGGGCGCCCCAACCTTGCACTCGGCTCTGACCCGGGCGTTGGTATCTACTGGGACGGCGTGTACACCACAGAGACAGACCTGTTCAACTTTTCTAATTTTCTGGATATCGAACGCATCGAGGTTGTGCGTGGCCCACAGGGCACCTTGTATGGGCGCAATTCGATTGGCGGCGCATTAAACCTCTACAGCATTCAACCCGACACGGAGGACTGGGGAGGTAAGGTAGTTGGAGAACTGGGCAATCATGGCTACTGGGTTGCGCAGGGCCTGACCAGCGGACCAATCACCGAAAAGCTGTCCGCGTTGTTTGCCTTATCTCAAATCAAACGAGACGGTTTTCAAAGAGATATCTATTCAGGCAAGGATTACGATGATCGGGATAATTTCTACGGCACGATTACACTGGCTCACCAGACCACCGACCGCTGGCGTAACAGTTTCAAGGCCAGCAGTGCTGACTCTAACTTCCATCAAGACGCTGGCTACATCCTTACCCCCTATAATACGGGTTTAGTGCAAGAGGTCTTCAACACCAGTCCTCCGGGAGAACAGCTTAACTTTGTTAGCACCTATCCGGGAAATAGCTTTGTAAACCCCAATCAGGGGATGACTATCGAGAACCCTGCCTTGCAGGACAATGCCGAAAGAGTGGCGGTAGACACTGTACCCTCAACTGATAACGATCGGGATTCCTATGTCTTTATTAGCGAGTCTGACATGGATAACTATTCGCTGAAATACACCGCGGGCTACTCAGAGTTCAGGTACAAGCGAATAAACGATGGTGATGTGACAAATGCTCGAGACTCCGGACTCGATTACAGCCAGATGCCGCTGTCGTCATTCGGCGGCGCAACAGTAGATCAATTTACTGGCTTTGCACTCACTCCATCAATTGTGTCCGAGCCTTACAAACAGGCGGCGGATACTTGGTCACATGAATTACAGCTCATCACTGCACTGGAAGGACCCCTGAATTATATTACCGGCTTGTATTACTTCGACAACAAAGAAACACAGCGGCTATCCTACATTGAGAACAACAGTGAGCTGGTAGCAAATTACACTTTTCTCGGCAACCTCACAGGCTTGCCGACCGACCCTGACGGTATTCTCTACAGCGGAGACGGCAAACTGGAAACCACGTCTTACGCTGCCTATGGTCAAGTAAACTGGGACTGGACTGCCAGAACGATGCTGACTTTGGGCGTGCGTTACTCCTATGATGAGAAAAAGGCGCGAGACAGTACCTATGTCCAGTGGGTCATACCCGACAACGCCAAAACTCCGACCACCGATCCAACCACGGTCGACCGAAACGATAAAGAAAGCTGGGACAAGCCAACTTGGCGTCTGGGTGTAGACCATATTCTCTCAGACGATCATTTTCTCTATGCCGTAGTCTCCTCGGGCTACCGGTCTGGAGGATACAACCTGCTCGCTCCAAATCAGAGCGCAGCGCTAGATACAGTGAATCCGGAAGAACTGATCTCTTACGAAGTGGGGTACAAGGCTACGCTGTTTAATCAGCGCTTAAATATTACGTCGGCCGTTTACTACTACGACTACGATAACCTGCAGGTACTGAACGTCCAACTCACCAACGGCGTGAGCGTAGCGACCTACGAGAACGCCGCTGACGCAACAGCCTGGGGTATTGAGAATGAGGTCAGTGCCTTGATCACAGACAGTCTTTTTCTCGGCGCAACGTACTCCTACAACAATTCTGAATACGACGACTACAGCTCAATCGACAGCACGGCGTGCAATCTTGGTCCCGAACGTGTGGGCAATATATCCGATCCCCTTTGCACAACTGCGCTGGATCTCAGTGGCAATGAATTTCCTCTCTCGCCAGAGCACAAAGCCTCCGCCTACCTGACATACCAGTGGAATCTATTGACCTTGGACTGGAGTGCGACTCTGGGGTATCAGTACACCAGCAATCAGCAACTCACGCCGTTTAACAACAGCCTCTACGACACGCTGGATAGCTATGATCGCTGGGATCTGCGAATGAATATTTCTGATGCGGAACTTACTTGGGAGGTTACTGCCTTTGTGCAGAATATTTCTGATGACCGAGACGAGATATTCCGTCCACGGCCAAGCCCTGTATCCGGGCTTGCTGCGTCGACGCTGAGCGATCCACGGACCTATGGGCTAAAGCTTACTTATAACTTTTAGAGGCCGACAAGTGAAAATGTGGGCCCGCAGGGTTTTTATGCGATCGCTATGACAGTGTCGCCAACGAGTCACTGTTAAAGCTATTAATAGATTCTGTTCGGCCCTCGCGAACTTTATTGGGCCATTCAGGGTCTTGCAGTAGAGCGCGACCAACAGCGACCAGGTCAAAATCGCCCCTCTCAAGCCGGGATAGCAGATCATCAATCGCTCGAGTCTCACTCGATTCATTCATCGCGATCGCACCGATAAAATCTGCACTGAGCCCTACGGAACCAACAGTAATAGAGGTTTTCCCGGTCAGCTTTTTGGTCCAGCCAGCAAGATTCAAATCACTGCCGTCGAATTCCGACTCCCAATAACGCCGAGTTGAACAGTGAAAGCCATCAACGCCCGCATCAACGAGCGGCTGCAGAAATAGTTCTAACTCTTGAGGTGTAGCCGCCAACTTTGCCTCGAAGTCTTGCTGCTTCCACTGGGAGTAACGCAAGATAATAGGAAAGTCTGAGCTTGTGGCCGCCCTGGCCGCCCTGATAATTTCAGCAGCAAAGCGACCACGATTATCCATGCTCCCGCCGAATGCATCGCTGCGCTGGTTCAGGCCTTCCCAGAAAAACTGGTCGATCAGATAGCCATGCGCGCCATGAATTTCGACACCATCAAAACCAAGGCGCTGTGCATCCGCTGCCGCGTCGGCAAAGCTGGCTATAACTCGTTCGATATGTTCGCCTGTCATTGGATCGGAAACTTGCTTTCCGGGTGTCTGCAACCCCGACGGACTAGCGCTGGGCGTGTCGGGATTATTCATTTTTGCCGGATTACGAGCACTTCCAACATGCCAGAGCTGTGGAAAAATCTTGCCGCCCTCGCCGTGTACCTCCTCCACGACTTTTTTCCAGCCAGCCAGCGCTTCTTCCCCATGAAAGGTCGGAATATTTTCCCCCATAGAGGCAACCGCATCATTAACCGTAGTTCCCTCAGTAACGATCAAACCGGTACCGCCCGCTGCTCGGCGCTTGTAATAAGCTGCGACGTCATCATCCGGTATTCCCTGCGGGGAGAACTCACGAGTCATAGGAGCCATAACAATGCGATTTTCGAGTGTAAGCTTGTTCAGCGTATAGCCGCTGAAAAGACTGTCTAGCGGGTTGCTCATCATAAATCCTTGATCGTTTTTCAAGTGTGGTAACGCGTCGCAGAGCGACTGTAATCGTTCCACAGACACCGGCGCAAGACGTAACAGTTTTACCGTGTTCGAGAGTGTAAACTATTTTTACCGTATTACTATATTGCATACCCGGCGTACGTCATTTCCTTCCGCTATTCTCCAAAATACGTGTCCATGCACGGTCCTGCTCCGCGGCACATTAACGCGGAGTCCAGTGCACCTGTAAAAACCGGCCTGACGAGACGTGCCTGAGTGACTTTACTCAAACACCGTGCTTTGAATTCAACAAAACCGCACTATTCCTTCCGCTGAAGATTACCTATTTGACGTTTAGTTCACTGTTGTTCATTGATTTGAAGAGAAATTTGTAATGCGCCTGCCAGCCTCGAGATAGCTGCATAGCAGCGGCACGATGGGCGTGGTACATTCCCTCTAGCCATACCCCTTACCAGCATTTTCTATATGGAGTGAGCAGCGCTATGAAATCCAGTTTCGACCAGTTCTGTATTAACGTCAGCGACCTCGATCGCTCCATTTACTTTTACGAGACGGTGCTTGGTTTCAAAATTACTCATCGTATCGAGCAGCCCGGCGGAATGAACGTCACCGAAGTGATTTTTGAGGGCGACAGCGGTAACCGCCTGCAGATCGCCTGCCATCATGATCAGACCGGATCAATAGATCATGGCAATGCCCTGTGGAAGTTTTATATCAGCACAGACGATTGCGCGGGCCTTTACAAGCGCTGCATAGAGGCGGGGGCGGAGTCCATGGTAGAGCCCAAGCGCCTCGAGGGGTGGCCGGTGACCGCTGCTTTCGTCAAAGACCCAGATGGCTATCAGGTTGAACTTCTGGAACATCATGCCGAGACACCACCCAATCAGTAGCTGGGCGCAAGAACAAAGGCGTTACCGGGAACGCTCTGTTGTCACTAAATACCCCTTCTCCCAGTAATCAGCGCTACACCGGCCTAGCGGCCTACTATTTTTGCGTTTTGGTCCACACGCCCTCTTCGCCACGTCGATGTCCTGACATATCGGGCGCCGGGGATACCCCGGGCATCTAGCGCGCGATTTGCGCTAAACTAGGCTCTCATGCCATCACAGTAGCTTTTACATGACCCAACACGAGTATGTCTTTGTCGCCATTTCTATTATTCTGGGCCTGGCGATCACCCGCTTATTGCATACGATGGGGCTACTGATTCGTGCTCGCCGAAGAGTTGTATTCCATTGGGCCACGGTACTCTGGGCTATCTGCGTAATGGCCTATAGTTTGCAATTTTGGTGGGTGGGCTGGGAGTTACGGAATCTGGAGACATGGACTTTCAGCAGTTTTGTGTTGCTCACCGCTGGCTCTATTTTTGTTTATGGGGCAGCGGAGATGGCTCTGCCGCTCCCCGATGGCGACGACGAGCCAGACTTTTTAACGCACAGTGAGGGGTTGGGCCGCCTGTCGGCACTGTCGATGCTGCTGTATTTCGGTGTCGGGCCGTATGTAAATATCAGGCTGTTCGATAATGATCTTGTGACATCGCTGGTATTACCGGCTCTGGGCATACTGCTGATGAGCCTTGTCATCCTTTTTCCCAAACTATTTCGGGTCATATCGATCTCTTTCGCAGCTTACACCGCAGTCATACTCTACCTCACCGCCTGAGGCCCAATTAAGCGAGTATTGCGCCCGGGCCCGCAGGCCAATCCAACTGGCACTGCAGTGCGTACTGGTTATCATTAGCATTTCCCGGATACTCACATGCGTACTCTCGTTCAATTGATTTTTCCCCTGCTACTCATGTCTTGCGTTGTCGGCTGTGGCTCTGTGTCTGTCACCGACTACCAAAACGCAACACCAGTGCTTGATCTGGAGACATTTTTTCAGGGAGAGCTGACCGCGCACGGCGTGGTTAAGAATCGCAGTGGCCGTGTTATTCGCACATTCAACGCCACTATCGCCGCTAGCTGGGAGAATGGCGAGGGCATACTGGACGAGCATTTTGAGTTTAACGATGGTCAGCTGGACCAGCGCAAGTGGATACTAACGCCGGCAGGAGACAACCGTTACACCGGCACCGCTGGCGACGTTGTGGGGGCGGGTGTACTCGAGGTAGCGGGCAATAGCGTCTTCCTTGACTACACACTCCGAATTCCTCTGGACGAAGACAGCATAGACGTTCACGTCGACGATCGTATGTACCTCGTCGCCCCGGGAGTGTTACTGAACGAATCGGAAATGCGGAAATTCGGTGTACGAGTTGGCAGCATTTTGCTCGTCATTTTGCAGCCCGACGCTCAACCACCCACCGCAGGTGCAGCACCAAGCTAGGTAGCAGCAGGCGACAACGTACATAACCCGGCCTCAATGTTTTTTCTACCGGCTTTTTTCCTGAGAGGTTTTATGCAGGCTCTTCAATCTTGGTTTGCCAAAAATATTCAACGACACTCGTGATACCGTTGCAAATGACAGAGCCGGAGTACCTCATCCCTCCGCTGTATTGATTACAGTGGTGCAGGCGCTCCTGCCCCCACAGCTGCCGATGAACGCAATGTCCTAACGATCGACGTCTGCACATGTGCACGTTGTAACCGTTGAGCAATAATGCAGCGCGAAAACCATTCGCCCTCCCCAAGTCGCGCAATTCTTGTCGTCCGTCCCATCCTGATGCAAAGTCGGCAGGCAAGTCTGCACCAACCTCTGGGAACTCGACCGCGGCTGCGTTTCAGCGGTCACGGCAGGACAATTTGCCGCCGAGCACTCATTTTCATCAGACCCTCCGGTGTATTGTCGCTCTCAGGGTCCACCAAAACTCCTTAACGCCGGTTGCAGCTGGCCGTCTGGGCAGCTACCTTAATCACAATGTACTTTGATATCGACTACTGGTGGCGGGTCGTACGCCACGTTTGGGGACTGAGAGGGTGGCACAAGCGCACCAGCATGCTGGTACGTCTGATTCTTTGGATACCCCTCCGTACGTTGTTGCATAGCGCCTGCTTCGTGCTGGATTACCTGTTCTTTCCGAGGCTGTGGACGCAACGAGTAGAGCGCCCTGTTTTTATTGTCGGACACGCACGCAGTGGCACAACCCTTGTCCACCGTCTGATGGGTGCCGACGGAGAAACGTTTAGCTACTTTCTTTACTGGGAGATGTTTTTCCCATCATTATTGCAGAAAAAAGTGGTACGCGGTGCTGGATGGCTGGACGCTCGCCTTTTAGGTGGTTGCCTGAACCGCAAGCTCAAAGCCTGGGATGAAAAAACCTTTGGACCCTACCGCCACATGCACTACATGAGCCTATGGAATCCTGAGGAAGACTGCTTCGCCATGGCTGCCGCTTTCGTATCCCAACAGTGGTCCCTGGATATACCGATGATGGACGTGGTGGACTTCTTTCACCTTGACAGCATGCCGGTCAAACGGCGCCGCTGGATGCACCACTACCGCGAACTGGTAAAGCGCCAGCTACTCCTCAACGGAGGAGGCAAAACCCACCTCTCCAAAAACCCCGTGATGAGCGGCTGGCTAGATGCTTTGATTGAGACGTTCCCGGACGCACGCATTGTGGTCATGATGCGCGATCCTGCTGAGTGTATGCCCAGTTGCCTGAAACTGGTTCAGGTCACGTGGAAAGGCAAAGGCTGGCAGCCCGATGATTACGCCTTATCGCTTGAACTGTTGACAGAAATTTCTTTCGAGCATTTCGAGAACCCGCGCCAGGTTCTATCTAGGCACGAGCAGACACCGCAAATTGTCGTAGACTACCGAAAGCTTACCACTGCCCCGCGCGAGACTGTTCATTCGATATATGAAGCCCTGAATCTCGATATGAGTGAACGGTTAGATAGCTGGCTACTAGCGCAGGCCGAGCGAGAAAAAAAGCACCAGGGAAAATTTGAGTACAGCCTTGGAGAATTCTTTTTGCGTAGCGACGATATCTACGCACGGTTAAAGGTATTTTATGAACAGTACCAGTGGCCGATACCAAATACGCAACAAGGGGACCACGTAAATGACTGAACAGGATGTTAACGCGGCAAAGAACGAACTCCGTAACGCCTTTGACCACATGATAGGCGAACTGCAAGCGGCACGGGATATTATTGACAGCCCCGATCACTTCGCCCCGGCCGCGACGGATCGCGTTCTCGCGGAGGGATATCGCTATCTCGCCGGTTACCTTCATCACGGCATAGAAAGAGCCTTTCACGAGGATCCGAATTTTCCGGCCTTTCGCAATGCGCTATCGATTTTTAATAAGGCGACCATCGACAATGCGGACGCTATTTATTTTTATGCGCCAATTGACGGACGCAAGCACTATCGAATCACGGCAATCATTGAAGATAGCCGTCACTGGCGCGGGCAGGAACGCCTGTATGGCACAGCGATCGCGCCACAATACATGATTTTTGAAACCAGCGACGGTGGCATCGCCGGTGATACCGGAGAGCTCACAGAGCTGATACCGGGCACTAGGACAGGTTTCGGCACACTGGACTCCTCCGCTATCGAACTCGGACCCAATGGCGAGTTTGAGCTTATGCTCGGTCCTGACAAGCCTTCGGATTACAATGGTCATTTCATCTGTACAGAGAAGCCGCCAAAACAGGATTCGCCTGACGGCGAAACCCGCTACGCCACTTATATCAGCGGTCGACAGCTATTTCACGACTGGGAGTTCGAAGAACCCGTAGCCCTTACTATTACCCCGCTGGGCGATGTCGATCAATACCCGGCGCCGTTAACAACTGAAAGAGTTGTAGGCCAGTTACATCGTATGGGCAGTATCATTCACGGCCAAATGCAATTCTGGCTGCAATTTTACGATGTGGTTCTCAACTGCAACGGAACGCATGAAAATATCAATAACAGCCCCTATTTTATGCCGGTCAACGCCTATAACACCCCCAATGCCGCTTCAACTGACACAGGGGGCGGCATGAGCACCAACATTTATGCCGGTGGTTTATTCGATCTGGCCGAGGATGAGGCACTTTATATCGAGGCACAGTATAGCGGCGAGCCCGTCTACACGAGCTTTCACCTTGGAAATCTCTGGGGCGAATCACCAGACTACGCCAACCACCAAAGCAGTCTGAATGGCTACCAAATGTATATGGGAAAAGATCAGGTGCAGCGCTGGGTGGTGGCCCATCGCGATCCTGGCGTACAAAACTGGCTGGATACCACGGGCTTACCCAAGGGTTACCTGTCTCATCGTTGGGCTTACAGCGAATTACCGGCCAAGGAACAATGGCCAAAAATCAATGCCAAAAAAATTCGATTCGATCAGGCAGCGTCGCATTTCCCAGCGGATCAACCAATACTGACCGAAGCACAGCGCCGAGAGACTATCAAGATACGCCAGCGTCATGTACAAAAGCGTTTTCGTGTATTTTAGGGCTATGCTCAAAGGCACAGTTCAAAAAAATATGATTGTAAATAACTCGGTGAAATTAGATAGTGCGACGTCGTCTCTGAGGGTGATACGGATGAAAAGATTGGAAGGAAAAGTTGCCCTGATCACCGGGGCCAGTCGCGGAATAGGTCGGGCGATCGCGCAGAGGTTTTCCGCAGAAGGCGCCGGCGTCGTGGCCTGCGCTTCTCGCCTGGGGCCACACGGCGAGCTGGAAGGCACACTGGAAGGCACGGTAGATGGCATCAATGCCGCCGGCGGCAAAGCGACCGCACTCGTGTGCGACCTTTCCAATTGTGACGCCAGGGCTGACCTAATTGCCCGAGCCAGCGAGACATTCGGCACCGTCGATATTATAGTGAACAATGCGGCCAGGGCAGAATACAATCTGCCCAGTCTTATCTCATCCGAGTCCCGCAATAAGATATTTGACCTGAACGTAAACGTGCCCGTGGAGCTCATACAGCAGGCACTAGCGGCCATGGAGAAAAAGGGGGCCGGCTGGTGTTTGAACATAAGCAGTAGTTCAGCGGAGCAGCCCAGGCCCCCCTACCCCGACTCTAAAGTCGCCGCACACATGATTGGCGCATATGGTGCGACCAAGGCTGCTCTGAACCGTTATACCCAGGCATTAGCAGACGAATTGATTGAAAGGGGAATTTACGTAAACGCGCTGGCGCCCAACAACATCGTGCTAACCAACGTGGGTAAAGCCGTAGAGGGAATAGCCACGCGTAGGCCCGACATGGTCGAGCCCATAGAAATGATGGCAGAGGCGGCACTCGAGCTGTGCACAGGACGACATGTCGGACAAATCGTGTACAGCCGCGATCTGCTGCACACCACGGGTCAAAAATTACACTCCCTCGATGGCCGCAAAATCATAGGCGATGCTTTTTCTCCCGGTTAAACTGCATCCGTGAAAAACTCTATTCAGGCAGGGTATTCGATAAAGTATGTGCGTGATTCGAAGAAAGCGGACTTAAGACCAACTTGATATCGCAACTTACTATTGCGTGACCTGCCGTTTTCGCTCGCAAGCCGTCTGTTCTCGCAGGCTCAGGAGTTATAGTTACAGACCGTGTTTCCTTAAAAGCCCTGCTGACGACATTTAGGCACTACGACGCTCTGCAGGCGCCACCCGGCTTGCACTGTACTCGTGAGATCGGGGGGTACGCTGCAGCCCGAGGACGCGCACTACCGCGGCGCCACCGTCAATGCGCCGTCAGGCGCGTTTTTTAAAGGTAATGGGCATCGCTTTGATGGACTGCACAAAGTTCGACTTCATGTATCTCACATCGCCATCAAACTGAGGATGGTCGATTCGGGCCAGTATCTCTTCGAGCATCACGCGCATTTCCATTTTGGCAAGATTCATACCGAAACAGTTGTGATAACCAATGCCAAAAGAACGGATATCGCGCGATAGATCGTGCCGCTCAGCACGGTGTACATCGAAGCTCTCAGGATCGTCAAAAACCTTGGGATCGCGGTTAGCACCGGGATAGTACATGATGATTTTGTCGCCTTTTTTGATTGGTGCATTGTCGAGCTCGGGCACTGTGACATCCTGCGTTGCAGTACGACGCATACAAATAAAAGGGGGGTTGTAGCGCAACATCTCAAATATTGCGCTCTCTATTTTTTCGGGATTTTCCTGGAGGTACCGATACTGCTCGGGCCGCTCCATTAGATTCCGCATCGAGTGTGAAATTGTAGTACGGGTGCTCTCGTTACCGGCGACAATAATCATCAGAAATATCCAGCCAAACGTTTCATCCGAAACCGGCTCTCCGTTGATAATACCGTTGAGCAGCTGACTGCTCACGTTCTTGACGTCGGAACCCCTGTACTTGGCGGCGAGTTCATTGGCGTAAACAATGAGGTTCAGTGATGCCTCGTCGGCCGCATCACGACCACCGGATACATCCGGATCGTCCCCGAACATCATCGTATTAGTCCACTCAAAAATTTTGTGACGGTCCTCTGCAGGGATATCAAAGAAATCCATAATGAGGAGTAAAGGTAGTTCGGCTGCGACTTCCGTAACAAACTCGCAAGAACCCTTATCTATGATCCGATCCACGACTGCTCCTGCATACTCTCTGGCGCGATCCTCGTAAGTTGCTACTGCTGCAGGCGTGAAATGATCACGAATTAGCTTGCGGTAATCGATATTATCCGGCGGATCGAGATTGATAAACATACGCGACTGTATGTTATCGACCATCTCCTGGTCGAATTCCATAGGAATAGCTGTGCGCAGCCGCGAAGAAAACAAATCATTGTTTCTGGAAACGAAATCAATCGCAGCGTGCTGAGTTATCGCCCAATACGGAACCCCTGTTGCAGGATCATCTATTTGTATTGCTGGCCCAGCCGCGCGTATTTTTGCGACATCGTCGCCGGTAAACCCATCGCCCAGGTAGGTCGGCTCCATGATATTTGCAAAAGGACATTCGGACATCGCGGTTTACCTTAGATCTCAATATTAGGGCCCAATATCATACAAGCCCGCTGCCATGACGCAAACTATCTTTGAGCAGGAAGCTGTTTTATATTCTGCCATCGGTCTAAACAAACTAACCATACCTACTCTTTGTATGCGTTGAGCGTAGTGGCCTGGCAGAACCTCACGTACAGCCGGCATCCGCGCCTTCTCCGGATACAGTAACTTCTGCATCTCTCACGGGTGCCCATCATCGAAAATACCGTCTTTCAGGGGAAATCAAGAGCGCTGTCGGAAAGCGTCAGAAATTCGTTCATTTCTCTGCAGAGAATATCGACCACACCGCTGCGAGGCAGATATCAGCATGGCCTGTTACTATCCCTATACGTCCCTAAGGCACCTGAGGAATTTTCTCTGCGCTACAGCATTTTTGATGAAGCCAAGCCCGCTTCGCTGGTCAGTCATGTCGAATACCGATTCGTGACCCGCGTCATTCTGCGCAAGCCTATGGTTCCTTTCCGAGCTCATTCAATTAGTCCCTTTATCACCTCAACGCGATGACGTACGCGGCCCATCAGTGATTTTTAATTCTGACATGTGGGCATGAAGACCCTTGTAGAGACTCACACATACTAACAAAAGAATTACTGTAAACGGAATTCCAGCCGCCACAGTGCCCGCCTGCAAGGCCGCCAAAGCGTGGTCGCCACCACCATAGAGTAACGTCGCGGCTAGCAGTCCCTGTACTGTGGCCCAGAATATACGCTGGATTATTGGTGCATCACTTTTACCGCCGGCTGTGATGCCATCAATAACGAGCGACCCAGAATCAGAAGAGGTGATAAAAAAAACAAGAATAAGTAGTAAGCTAACAACCGTCGTTATGCCACTGTAAGGTAATGCCTCGAGCATCTGAAAAGTAGCGAGGCTTATACTAGCCATGCCGTTGGCAAGCCCGCCGATTTCATTCTGCACCTGGTACAGCGCATTTACACCCAATACGCTCATCCAGAGAAGAGTGACAAAAGTGGGTATAAGCAGTACTGCAATCAGAAATTCCCGGACAGTCCGCCCGCGCGATACCCGCGCGATGAACAAACCTACAAAAGGCGACCAGCTAACCCACCAAGCCCAGTAGAATACAGTCCAATCGCGAAGCCATTGCTCATCCTCGCGCCCTGTCCAGTTACTCAATGGCACGATGTTGGCGAGATAATTACCGGCTGTTTGCAAAACTGGATCAAGTATCCCAACGTTACCAATCACAAAAGCAATAAACGCTAATAGTAACGCCGCCAGCATCATATTGATGTTACTCAGCACCTTAATACCGCCATCAAGTCCCCGCGCCACCGATGCGATTGCCACCACGGTAACCACAATAACGATCGCGATTCTGGAGCTCAAGCCATCCTCCGTACCGAACAACATGGTAAGGCCCGCGTTGACCTGGGACGCACCCAGCCCCAAAGATGTCGCCAATCCAAAGATTGTTGCCAACACTGCGAAGATATCGATCACATGACCGGGCCAGTCCCAGCAGCGTTCGCCCAGTAAAGGATAGAAGGCCGAGCGCAACGACAGGGGCAGGTGACAGTTAAAACTAAAAAAAGCCAGCGCCAGTGCGATAACCGCATAAATAGACCATGCGTGTAAACCCCAGTGATAAAGAGTAGCCGCCATGGCCATGTCTGCCGCTGCCGGTGTCTGCGGAACCACTCCCAATGGCGTCCCGCCCTCACCCAGGTAATATGTCATGGGTTCAGCGACACCCCAGAACATTAGTCCAATGCCCATGCCTGCCGCAAATAGCATCGAGAACCAGCTTATTCGACTAAACTCAGGCTTTGAGTTATCGCCTCCGATTCTGATCTTTCCCACCGGAAGCACAATGAGCATCAGACAGAAGATCAGTATGCTGCTCACTGAGATCATCATGAAAATGTCGAACGTTGCCACGAACCATGACCGCACGGATGTGAGCATGCTATTTGCTTCGCCGGGGAACTGCACGGTTGCCAACACGAAAACCATGATAAGCGTGGCACTAACAAAAAATACTGGGCTGTGGATGTCCATACCCCATATCTGGACATTGTTATCCCCGATGGCATGATCCGATTCATATTTCCTAGCCATAAATGCCTCTGAGCATAAGCGATTTTATTGGGCTGTCGTGCATTATACGTAGGCTGGCAAGCTTTGATCCGAATTTTCGATTGAAACAGGGGCTTCAGCGGACAAAAAAACAGCAACGCCGAAAAAATATATATAGCAGACATTCACATAGGCCAGTCGTGCAACCTTATTACTGCGACGGCGGTTAACACCATGCCGGCAACGTGTGCTGATAGTATCCATCCTGCGGAACGCACAAGTACTCGGTCAGCATAGGCGCGACCGGGCGTAAACCCGAACTATGACAAGAATCAATTACGCTGGCGCACGGGCTGAATCGACCTGTCGAGTCAGTTTTTTCTCGAACGGTCCGAACTGGTATTTAAGCAAGCCCGCCGAAACTGTCACGGCTCGATACGCCCCATTCGGGCCGCAACCTGCGAATACTTCACACGGAGCTATCCAATAGCGTGCTGCTGCGACCCGCACAATCCCGCGTCGGTTGCAGCAAGGCATCGTACGTTAGACCCCTTCGTTGACTCGCCTACACCCGCTGGTCACGGTACTATAGCCGCACGACACCGGAATGAATTCACAATTCAATCGCTGGGTATTTGCTCCGCTGGAGACCACTGTTAAGCTGGCAACGCCACAGACGATAGGATCGCGTGAAGCGCGCCATCGAAGCATGTGAGCGTTAAACCTGACATAGTGCGAAAGCGTAATCCAAACTGCCGAAGCAACAGATCAGTACACAATGCATTCGGACGTGGTAGATGCAGGCCGGCACCCAGAAAAAATACACCGCCTGCGTAGACATCTTCGAAAAACAATTTTTTTACCACAGTATTGCAAAAAATTAACACTATTTCCGACAACGAAACGCTATGACAACTCTTGATGCCAACAGCCAAACACTCTCACGATTTCTTGCCGATCATCCCAGACTGACAGTACTCACAGGTGCGGGGATAAGCGCTGCTTCAGGCATTCCTACCTATAGGGATCACACAGGCAACTGGCAATCCCGCACACCGATACAGCATCAGGACTTTATCAAGGAGGGGAGCACACGGCAGCGCTACTGGGCTCGCTCTTGGTATGGTTGGCCGCTGATCAGGGATGCCCAGCCCAATGCTGCGCACTTTGCGCTACTGGCGCTGGAGCGGGCTGGGCAAATTGAGTCGCTTATCACGCAGAATGTGGATGGTTTACACGCCCGCGCTGGAAGCCAGCTGGCAATCGATTTACACGGCAGAGTCGACCGCGTGCGCTGTCTCGATTGTGCTGTATTTTTTCACCGGCAAGACGTTCAGGAACAACTCGCCGCAGACAACGAATGGCCTGCAATCACGAGTGATAGTCCTCGTCCAGATGGCGATTGGGATATTCCTGATTACATCATCAAAGCGGTGCACCCGCCTCAATGCCAAAAATGCGGAGGTACGCTGATGCCAGATGTGGTTTTCTTCGGCGGCTCGGTCGCACGATCCAAGGTGGCCAAATGCCTTGATGCAGTGGCTGCGAGTAATGCGTTACTAGTCGTAGGTAGTTCACTGACCGTATATTCCGGATTCCGCTTCTGTCGCCATGCAAATAAGCTTGGAGTCCCCATCGGCATCATAAATACAGGGCCTACCCGAGCCGACGAACTCGCATTAATGTCCATCACCGACGATGCCGCTGCCGTTCTGCAATCGGTAATACAGCCACTTACCGCCTCTACTGATAAATCAGCCGATAAATAAAAGAAATTTATTGCTGAAGTAGGCCACAGGGATATCAGGAAATAGCAGCATTACCACTAGATTACATGCTCGAGCGATAGCAGTCTCGGAGACTGTCTTGGAAGGGAAAAATATACTTGTTACCTCAGGCACCGGCATCAACGTCTCACCGTTTGGTCGAGGATCATACAGTCAGTCTTGCAGGCGTCGACTCCGTGCGCCTGAGACTGATCTTTATCTAACGATTTAGCACATCATCCTTAACGCAATTGGCTACGGCCACTATCTCGCTAATGTCGTCTTCAAAGATGTCTAGGTCTCTCAACGTTTCGATAAGATTATCTAGCATCGCGTTAAAATGGCTCTCATTCAGCCGCATGTGTGCATGTGCCGAGTGCATATCTTTTCCGCAATACGTATTGGGGCCACCGAACATCATGGTGAGAAACTTTTTCTGGTTTATGCCGTGACTCATAATATCAATATTTTCGAAAAAACTACTGATACGCTCGTCGGTCAGAACTTTCTTATAGAAAATATCCACGGCTTTATCCACCATGATATCTCCACCAATGCGATCGTAGAGTGTCGTTGCAGGACCCGCCTTGCTCTCCCCGATAAATCGCACCGAGGCCTGTTGCGACATCATCTCGAGACGAATGAACGAGTACGTGGGTTCCTGAAGAAGTATTTATCCACCATGACCGCTTTCTGGCAAATAGGCAGATCCATGTATAGCGCCGTCTCCCAGGTGCCATTAGGTCTGTAGCGTCGGTCACCATAGCCGCTGTGGTACCGCTGACAGTATGCCTTACCCCGCGATCGCTTCTCTATACACCATTGCACGGCTTCTGCCCTCTCTGGTGCCAGCAGCTTCTCGCGTGCTTTCATGCATTGACCCATGAGCTTCGCCTTGTCTTGCCTCGTGATTATTTCTGCATTTGCCATCGAACTAGGCAGCAGAAACACCAGTAACAATAACAGGGCTGATTTTGTTTTTACGGACATTTTGTAAGTCATGGTTTCGCCACCTTCGACACCGTGTTTCATGGAATCGAGCCGATACACGGCTATTTCTTTCAGATGGTCTAATCCTAAAGGATCGCAACGGTGTAACAATCCGTAGAAATACGTTAGGTAGAATTACGTTAGGTAGAATTACCTAGCTCTATCTTCCAAATTTATACAGAATTGTTTCAGCTACGAGCAAAACACCGCCTGATAAGCACTTTTCGGCTAACATTCATGGACGACAACGCGTTGCACTGTGATTTTTCACACAATTATACGGTTGTAGCGGCCTTTACCCTGCTGCCTCCGACCCTAAAGCCGGGTCGAATTCGTGCTGTCATTCACAGCTGCACACCATGCATCTATCCCGCTATCAACGTAATACACCGTAAAGGGAAGAATGCTGGCAAGGCTTGGCTATTTTTATATGACTGGAATGCAGCTCAACGAATCAGTGATCGTATTGATTTAAGGCGGTCCACCGGGACGAGCGACACAGTCTATATGTGGTGGAGGAAATCGCTCCGGCATTAAAGCGCGGCGGGCTTCATTTAGGGCAACTAATTTTTTGGGGTTCACTACAACAACAGTGACGGTCAGCTAAAAAAACGCGGAGGGATATCAGCATGTGTAGAAAAAAGAGAACCCGCACCGTAAGAGATAATTCAAACGTAATCTATGGCTGTCTCTGGCGATAAAGGAAAACTGGCGGCCCTTCTCAGTCAATCGCAGTGGGCTCAATTTATCCGTAAAGAAACGCTTTTAGAAAATCCAGCTCTTCGCGGACGTCAAACGGCTTGGAAATTACACGCACAACATCATGAGACATAAGTTCTTCACTGCTTACATTGTAAAAACCGGAGCATACTGCGGCAGGAATTTTGGTCGGCGCTTCGTTCTTTAGGTAACGCAAGAGAACGAAACCATCTGAGCCGCGCATCCTCAGGTCAGTAATGATCAAATCTACGTCACGATCCTTCAAAACTGAAATTGCACTATCACCTGAATCGGCTGTCACACAGTCCGTATCGATCATTTTAAGGATCTCCTGCCATATGCCTGTCAGGTACTGCTCGTCATCGACAACCAGTACAGTCTTTCTGGGGCGATCATTCATGTACGTTCCCTATTCACTTATCGGCAGCTGTAATACGAACTGCGTGTTTATAGAGTCCTTTCTATGAATCAATTTTCCATTGTGATGTGACAAGATACTGGAAGATATTGATAAACCCAACCCGGTTCCTTTGCCCAACTCTTTGGTAGTAAAAAAAGGGTCAAATATCTTCTCTTCCACATCCTCAGCAATGCCGCGACCACTGTCACTTACACTCAATTCGATCAAACCGCCGATTCGTCGGCCAAGAATTTTTATCCAACGCACGTCTGTTTCCATCACTGCGTCGCAAGCATTATTTATCAAATTCATCATTACCTGTGAAATCTGCACCTTCTGACAAAAAACACGAATCTCTGGATCAATCTGACATTCAATATCTATATCGCTCAAGCGCAGCTTTTCCGCACAGAGACTCAGCATTTCCGCGATTATTTTCTCCAGACTGCAATCTTGAAAATCATCCTTATTCGAATCGCGAGAAAACGTTTTTAAATTATGAATAATTTTTGAAATTCGATCTGTCGTCTGAATGACCTCGCGAATATTTTTCTTGAACGCTGTTATATCTATCTCATCTGACTCCAAAGAGATATCCAATAAGGCCATCTTTCCGGAGATGATTGCCAGAGGATTGTTAATCTCGTGTGCAATACCTCCTACGAATTCGCCGAGCGCCGCAAGCCTAGCTGAATTTGCAAGTGCTTGCCTTTGTTCCAGGATTTCCTTTTCCACTTCGACTCTGTCCGTGATGTCGTTCGTGATGGCAATGTGAGCTATTTCACCGCTTTGCAGTTTATAGGGGCCTGCATAGCTTTCCATCCATCGCCGAGATCCCTTTAGGCCTATCATTTCAAACACTAGGGAGCCCCGCTCTCCTGAGCAGACCCGCCGGTTAAAACGAATGAATTCATCTCGGTGTCCCGCAGCCACCAGATCATAAACATTGGCGCGGAAAACGCTTTCCATATTTTCTGCTTCAGCCAGAGCGAGCCCTTGGGGATTCATGTGTAGAAGCTCCCCCCTCGAACTAATCACTTTTAGACAAGACGGCGTTGACTGGAACATCTCATCGAGTGAGACCAGGTCTAAATGACTATTTTTCATCGATTTTCATTTCTCATCCAAAATTCGCTGCCTATACTGCACTTAATCAATCCGTTTTGCAGGCCACGATCTACCTAGAACTCTTTATTCTCGATGTCATAGATTTACAGCATTCGATTTCGTCTTTCAGTATTCTCTCATGTTGAGCGAGACATCCGTTTACAGCTGCGTAGTCAAACGTGCCCACCGCTGCCTATAGCCCAGCATTTGCCAGCCCTTGAATCACATAAGCCTGGTAATTCACCCCTGAATACTCGCCCGGCTCATTCTGCGTCATAATTACCCCAACAAAATCGGTCTCTGGACTGACAAAAAAGGTCGTACCGTAATAACCCGACCACCAGAAATCGCCATTCCTGTCAGGCGTCATAGTGGCCTCTGAATCGGCGACCACGGCCATGCCAAGCCCCCATCCCATACCTTCGATACCGGGCGCCCCTCCGGGGCCGCCGCCGCCAAGGACTCCATCGGCTACATGAAGACGCGTCATGTCGTCCACGGCTGCTTGCGTCAGTATACGCGTATCGCGGTACTCTCCGCCGTTCCATAGCATCAGGGCAAACTGCATGTAATCAGAAACCGTGGAAACGAGTCCACCGCCTCCCGGGCTCCACGCGGGGTCATAGTGAGTCTCGGCTTCGACGAGATCGCCTCGCGCGTCCTGTGTGTAGACGGTAGCCATGCCAGCGCGTTCATCGACAGGGGGTTCATAGCGGGTATCGGCCATACCCAGGGGCGTAAATATTCGCTCCTTCATAAACGCTCCAATAAGCTGGCCCGTCACCACTTCAATCACCGCGGCCATTACATCCGCGGAAGCTCCATATCGCCACTGGATGCCAGGATCTTCAAACATGGGTAGTGATGCGAGATGTGCCACCCTTTCCCTCAAACCTCCGCTTTGTTGAGAGTGGAGATTATTTTCGTTCCAATAGGTCTGCAGGGGCGACGTCACCATGCCTGGTCCGACTCCCGATGAAAACATGAGAAGGTGTCGTACTTTCAACTCTACCTGCGGCGCTCGCGTCGAAAACATTCCTTGCTCATCTGAAATGTGGCTCGTAGCAACCTGAATATCAGAAAATTCCGGCAGATATAGCGCCACCGGATCATCCAGATGTAATTTGCCTTCCTCCACAAGAATCATCGCTGCTACCGCGGTCACCGGCTTGGTCATAGACGCGATTCGCACCTGCGTGTCCATTGTCATCAACGCACCGCTTTCAATATCCTTATAGCCCACCGCATCAGCATGAATTACGACTCCGTCACGAGCGAACAGCGTAATATATCCAGAGCGCTCTCCGCGCCAACTGGAAAAACGCATGTAGGCATTCATTGCGGCACGACTCCACCAAGCGAGATCTGCTGGTGTCGCAAGGCCCTCTCTCACTGGAGGGGTGGTAATCTCCTGTGATTCACCACTGCAGCCCACGAGTGTGATAAAGAACACCAGCATCCACGCACGAAGTATTTGCATTGTTTTTATTCTCATTTCATATCGGCCGACACCATAACAGATTAACCTCCGTATCGCGCCTCCGATGCGGTGATGATTAGAACTCGGCAGTGTTCTGACATTATTGGAGCCACAGCTATCACTCGATTGAGCAGGTGGCCTATGAAACATTACTAAACTCCAATTGATTACTCGCTGCACTGACATCGTTCGACCCATTGCACGAAAGAGAGGCCCACAATCACGACAAAGGCCAGTTCACTTGCCGCGGTGCTGGTGTAATCTGCGCGCAGCAACTAAATACAAATTTTTCACTGAATGCGCAATTACACGGCAGCACCCTATTCAAGCCGTAAAAAAAGATTAAAAATCGAATGTATGCTGCCTGACACGAGTCGGTGCTGTGGCCGGAGAAGATTGATCAACAAGACTCGACATCGTAAGACCAATCAGACGAACGCCGAGGGGCACGGGAAGCAATTGAGTCAATAATTCATGGGCCACGCTGGATAAATGTTGTCTGCCGTTAACACAACGTTCGAATGACTTACTGCGCGTAATCTGTCGAAAATCGGAGTACTTCACCTTCAGAGTGACAGTTCGCCCGGCAGCCTCATTTTTAGTGATCCTCTCCCAGACGCTTTCAATGACATGATTCAACGCATCTCTCAAATCATTCTCGGACTGCAGATCATGCTGGAAGGTCCGCTCACGGCCCACCGATTTTCTTATGCGGTCAGGCCGAACCGGTCTGTGATCTACACCCCTGACAGCGTTATAGAGGTAATCTGCCGAGTTCCCGAAATGTTCGCGCAGGAAGACTATCGACTGCGCTCGCAGATCCGCTCCCATATGTATTTCCAATTGATTCATACGCTCTGCAGTCTTGGGACCGACACCGTAGAATCGCCGGACGGGCAGACCTGCCGCGAATTGAGCGCCCTCCTGCGGTCTTACAACAAAGATACCATTAGGTTTGTTCTGATCTGACGCGACCTTGGCAAGGAACTTGTTGTAACTAACACCGGCACTGGCTGTAAGGCCAGTCTGCTGGTGTATCGAAGCCCGAATTAACTCTGCCGTCTGAATCGCGCTGCCAACAGTCCGCTTGTCTTGAGTGACATCGAGGTACGCCTCATCCAATGATAGTGGCTCAACCAAATCACTGTACTGGTTGAAGATATCTCTAATCTGTTCCGAGACACTCCGATACACCTCAAAGCGTGGCGGCACAAATACCAGCGACGGGCAGCGTCGAGCCGCGGTTATCGAGGGCATTGCAGATCGCACACCATATTGCCGAGCCTCGTAACTCGCTGCGGCGACTACGCCGCGCCGGGCAGAGCCTCCCACTGCCACGGGCTTATCACGTAAAAGGGGGTTATCTCTCTGTTCAACACTGGCAAAAAAAGCATCCATATCGATGTGGATGATTTTTCGCAGAGGTTCGCTCTGATCGTCTTTCATTCGACACGCATCGTTTAACGCGAGCTCATTGCGATATTATTTGATTTACGATGCTGCCAAGCTCATCAAAATGACTAAACAGCCAGTCGTGATGTATTTCCTCTGCTCTTCCCTTATGATAACCGCCGGAGAAAAGAGCAAATGGCACGCCTGCACGTATCGCGGTTTCGGCGTCTGTCTCGCTGTCACCCACATACAATGTTTGAGCACCGGACAGTTCGCCTATCACGTGGTGTAGCATTGCCGGATCTGGTTTGCGGGTATTGAGCATACCGCCGCAGATAAACCCATCTACCATATCGATTAACCCGGATTGCCGCAGCACAGCCCGCGTGGGACCCTCCGGCTTATTCGTACAAATGGCCAAGCAATGTTTTTGGGCTTGCAGCTGAGTTAGTAGCCGCAATACGCCCGGATAAAACGGGGATTCAACCGGCATAGTCTCATAACGGCCGATAAACGTAGCAAGCAATTTTTTATGCATATCAGGCTCAGCTTCTATATTTCTTGCCTCCATCATTCGTTGTATCAGTACAGCTGCACCCTCACCAATAAAAGCGCGAGTTTCCTGAAGGGTAAGCCCTCGTTTATCGATGTCCGTCAAGAGGGTATTGGCAATAGCTCGTATATCAGGCGCGCTATCGATCAGCGTACCGTCGAGATCAAATACAATATTCATATTACCGCCCAGGCGCCTTGAATAGGCGCCTGGTCCAGACAGACTGGAACAGTGGGTCGACCCAACGATAAATACGTCCGGAAATATAAACAGGCTTTGCTTTTTCTACCGCCCGGAGACCATCTGCAACTACTGTTTCCGCGGAGTACCACAACCATCGGGGCAACGAATTCTTCATCTCTATCATTCCGGCCGACTCGTGAAACTCCGTGTGCGTAAATCCTGGACATAGGGCAGTAACATGCACACCAGAGCCGGATAGTGTTACGGCAAGTGACTCGGACAACGCCACAACATAAGCCTTACTCGAAGAATAATTACAACCGTCCGCACGCGGTATCCGCCCAGCTACGGACGCGACGTTAATGATACGGCCAAAACCGCACTCCTGCATTGTCGGTATGAACAAATGACAAAGGTGTGCTACCGAGGTCATCATCAACTGATAGAAAGCCTGATGCTTTTTCCAGTCGGGTTCATCTAACAGGTCCGGGCCAGCTATACCCGCGTTGTTTACTAGATAGTCCACGGCAAGATCCCGTGCCTGCAAAGCGGAAAAAAGAGCTTGAGGTGCCACTGGATCCGAAAGATCAAAAGTTTCGATCCAACACTGCACCTTGTAGTGATCCGACAGTTCTCGAGCCAATATCTCCAGCCGATCGCGACGCCGCGCAACCAGAACGAGATCGTAACCCTTTGCAGCCAATTGCCTGGCGAACTCCGCCCCCAAACCAGCGGATGCCCCGGTCACCAAAGCCGTCTTTTTTTCTCTCACCACTTCTTTTCTCCATTGTCACAGAAAGCCCTGAGGCATCCTTCAGACACTAATCACGCCTGACCCAACACGGCCGCCGTAGCGTCATATAATCTACGTGCCCTTTGAACAGCGGGCAGGGCTCTCAATGACTCATTGAAAACCTCGACATCGACATAGACCGCAGCACCAATAGAACGCAGGTTACGGACAACCCGCGCTAGGTCTATGCAGCCATCGCCTGGGGGAAGTCGCTGATTCATCGTTTCTTCAATAATATCCGGGAGCGGTTCGCTCAGCGCGTCATCGATCTGCATTGCGAATATTCGATTCCCAGGGATTTCAAGTAAATCGTCCGCCATTCCACCACCGCGATGCAAGTGCCAGCAATCGACCATTATTCCACCATTAGAGTAACCCGCTTGTTCGACAATTCTAAAGGCTGTCTCGAGATCGGGCACCTGATTGAACGGCATGAATTCCAAGCTGACGCGCAAAGACTCACGCTTCGCCTTTTCGCACAATATACCGAAACCATCGACTATTTCCTGTTCCGATGACGCGATAGCGAGCCCTAACGGCGCATTCACAAGATCAGTTTCCGCAACATGTGCAAGATGAAAAACCTCTTCCATGGATACTTGTGTACAAACGCTGATAGAGTCACTTCCATCAAGAACGACCGAGCCGGGCAGCCAATTAAACAACGGATCGATACCGCTAACCTGCAGACCCTGGTCTCGCAGACTCGCTGTGATGTCCGTATCCGAGAGCCCACTGGCTGTCGCCTGACGATAAAGAGCCGAATTCAGGGTAACCGCTTCAAAGCCAGCCTCCGAAGCAGCCGATAAAAACTCGGGATAAGCCACGCCATCAAGGCTCCCCCAACAGAGTGACAATTTATTGACTGAATGGTTTTCTAAACTCATTTCACGGAGACCCTACTGTGCGGCAATATCAAAAACGACTTTTATCGACCCCAAAGCTCTGTTGGCGGCCGTCGCAAAGGCCTCAGCAACTCCATCCAGTGGGAACCGGTGAGTAACCAGAGCGGTCGCTAAATCCGGATACTGGTGCAAAATTTCGCCTGCCTCACGGAAACTACTACCCGATCCACCGCAGCGATAGCCCGTTGATGATATTAGTTCGGGCTCCTTTCCACAAAATTCTGCTGTCAGCTCCACCGCTTCCCAAAAAACCCCAAGCAGTGCGATACGACCCACAGGGCGAACAAATTGCACAGCTTCTTGCAGCGATGCAGAACTACCGACTGCGTCTATTACTAAATCGTAGTGTCCATCGGGCACCAGCCCGCCTCGAATTGTTTCCGCCACGGACTTCTGGTGATCGTAGCGTGCGATAATATCGTAAGTAATATTTCTTGAGCGCAGCACCGCGCCGGCTGCCAACCCGATCGGGCCTGCGCCAATAACGAGTACTCTTTCACCCTGTCTCGCGCGACTGCGAGTGACACCATGAACTGCCACCGCAAGGGGCTCTACAAGACAAGCCGTTCTAACATCAAGCCCAGAGGGTAGGATCAGTAATCGCTCCGCTGGCACCTTGATAAATTCCGCCATGCCACCATCTTCGTTAACCCCCATTAGCGAAAAACCCGACTCGCAGTGGAACGCACTGCCCTCGCTACAAAAATAGCAATGCCCGCACCCGCCAAGGGTCTCTATTGCGACCGCCTTACCGTCTTCTGTAATTCCAGAAAATTCATGTCCGATTATGTGGTCCCCGAATGCGCCGAGGGACATCATATGAATATCTGAGCCACAAATTGAGGCAGATACGACTTTGACTTCCACGCCATCGCCGATCGGTTCAGGTACATCAACAAGCAGGGGCGTTTTGTTTTCGACTTTAATGGCTTTCATCATTCTACCTTAGCACGCGCTCGGTGCTACCCGCGAAATTCGCGAGCAAAGCAATGTTACGAACAATCGATCTGTTGTTCCCTAAAAAACGTTGAATTTATAAGTCTTTAATTTCACCCATTCAACTCTGTCTTCGCGCTGTAACAGTCAGCCGGGCAATGTGACCAACCGCAAGGGCCTCAGGGCCGCCCGAGAACGCATCAAACATAATCGCGATTCAGGCCTTGGTGTGGGTAAAGCGGTGCAAGTTAATTCGCAAGAATATCGCAAACGCAGTTCGCTTAAGTTTTCGGTATCTTCACAAATATTTTGTCGCCGTAGTGCGATACCTCGCCGCATTTACGTTCGATATAACGGCATCTCGTACAGACGCTCCGGACACGGCGGAAGCACCGTCTACCGCTGTCAATTAATGCTATAGTAACTGCAAAAGTGACAGCAGATCAGTGGAATAGACATCGTGATCAACGATCAAATACTTTTGTTTGTGGCAGCCTCGGGCTCTACGCCAATCGCGCTGTCATACGCCTCATCAGAAATTGCCGGCACACGCCGCTTGCCTGCCCCTGAAGCAAGTGGCAGTGATACAATCGCCGGGCTTTCAGCTGCTGACAGTGCCCTTGCCGGCAATGCTCGCATGCTGGACAAACGCACCACGGATTATGCGATACACAATATCCACAAAGAAAACTAACGCAAAGAGGAGTATCAGTTATGGGTGGCATGGGATTAATAATGTCTTTGATTATTGGCGGCGTTGCCGGCTGGCTGGCAGGGAACATCATGAAGGGTAACGGTTTCGGTGTGATCGGCAATGTCATCGTCGGCATTGTGGGTGCACTTGTAGGCAGCTTTATTTTCACTCTGCTTGGCCTTCATGCCTACGGAATTCTGGGCTCATTGATCATGGCGACCGTCGGCGCGGTCATCCTTTTATGGGTTGTTGCAATGATCAAAAAGTGACGTCGCGGCCGCCGTATCATTTGCCGGTCTTTACGCCGATTTGCGTGAGACCGCTAAAGCTAAAATAGAAAACTGCTGAAAAGGCAGGCGAGGCATTCCTGGCGGAATGAGCGTAACGCCTGTCTACGATACTACAGATACTCTCGCCGCAGTGAGTTAACAGCTTCTATAGCCTGCCGAGCGCTTCGATCAAATCGCTTTTTCGGTAGGGCTTGGTAAGGAGATCACCGGGTAAACTACTTTCTCGACGAAGACGGTCAGCGTACCCCGAAGCCAACAGCACCTTGATATTTGGGTATATTTTTTTCGCCTCATGTGCAAGCTCTATGCCGTCCATACCTCCGGGCATGACTATATCTGTAAACAAAACAGAATAGTAATGCTTGGACAACTGGTCTAGTGCTTGCGCTGCATTTTCCGAAATGGACACCTTCCAGCCAAACGAACCCAACCATGTAGCTGCAAGTTCAGCCAACTCGGCCTCGTCATCGACAATTAACACAGAGAATACATCGCTACTAACGTTAGCTGCTCCCTTTTCGGCATTATGCAAATCACCATCATCAACATCGCGAACGATCGCATCAACTGAAGGCGCCTCCATGATTTTCATCGCTTTTTCGGCTAGCATTTTTAGTTGCGTGAGCTGATATTCAGATACACCCCCGCTTCGCTGTGAATGATCCAATACACACAGCGCGCCCAGTGCATAGTGGCCTGAGCTTAATAATGGCACACCGGCAAAAAATCGTACTGCTATATCTGACGTAACCATCGGGTGTCCTGAAAACCTCGGGTCAGCATTGGCTTGGGTAATGATCAGAGGCTGCCGCAGTGCCACGACGTGCGCGCTAATTGAGCCGTAGCGAGCCGTTTCTGGTGCCTGAATGCCCAGTCCTGACTTAATCCGTAATGTTTCATCATCTACAAGAGTCAAAACCGCCATAGAAGCGTCAAATATAGCTGCAGCCTCCGCCACGATAGCGTCAAAACGTGGGTCGTGGGACGAATCCGCTATACCTGTTGCCCTGAGTGCCGCCAGTCGCTGCTCTTCAATGGCTTGCTGGGCCTCGAACAAACTCGTGTTGAGCGGTATATAAAGCGTCATGCTGGTACCGACACCGACCTCGCTGCGGACCCTAACGGTCCCGCCCAGATCTGTGAAGTAGTTATGGACCATCAGCATACCCAGCCCGGTGCCTTTATCCTTGTCCTTGGTGGTAAAAAATGGTTCGAATATATGCTTGCGGGTCTCCTCATCCATCCCTTCGCCACTATCAGCTACCTCGATAACCGCGTAGTGCCCCTCTGACAGACCCGTTTCTTCCTTATCGGTGCCGTCTGCGATGGTTGTGTAGTTGGTTTTTATACTCAGTGTTTTGTTGCCGCTGCGTTGCTTCATTGCGTCGCGAGCGTTATTTGCAAGGTTCAATATGGCATTATTCAGCCCGGTGGCGTCTAACCTGGCGACAAGGGAAAAATCTGTGAACTGAGACAGGCAGGTGACATCCGATCCGACAGAGCTGTTCACCAACGGCATGATGCTTTGCACAAGCTCGTTGATATTATGCTCGAGCGATTCTCGTGGTCTTCGCCCAGCCACCGATAACAATGCGCGCGTAACCTCAGCCCCCCGCAAAGCCGCCGATAAAGCTGAATCAATCTGCTGATGCGCCACTGCATCGCTCTCGGGCACAATTTCCTTAATTTCGTCAAGATTACCAACGACTATACTCAATAAGTTGTTGAAATCATGGGCAAGGCCGCCAGAAATCTGACCTATCGCTACCAATTTGTGCCTTTCCAACGCCTGAGTGCGGTGCAGGGCGACTTCTGTTTCCGCTTTTCTCTTCGCCTCATTAGACGCCTCAAGCTCCGCGATTGATCGCTTCGATAGCTCCAGCACCAGCATCACAAATATACCGCCGCAAAAGAATACAAATCCCGTCAGGGCAACCATGTGAGGAGAGTGCGGCTGCAGAGTCATGTATAGCGCCAGCAGGTAACTTGTTAGAAATAGCCATATGAGACCTCGGACAAACCGCCAATAGCGGCGGGTCCCGTCATTGCCGATTGCATTAGTCAGGATTCGCAGGGACCGCAGGGAAAACAACAACAGGCCGATCCCTGCAATCAACATCATGATCGTGAATGTAATTACCATTCGCTACTCGAAACAGTCATTTGCTTCCTTGCCAACCGGACTTTCTTCCTTAAAATGTAGTCGCACATGCGCCACTGCGCCAGATTAGCGCAGACACCTGCAAAACGTTACAACCGCAATGCTACAGCACCGCGCAGCGCGAGGGACGAGAAGTATTCACAGAGCACCCCATACTTACTACACAAATGCGACAGTGCGGTATACACTTCTCCTAATGTTCGGGCTCTATACCGCATCTCTTAGCCTAAACAGCCATAAGAATGGAATCTTTTATAACATAGGGGATTAAGACCCTACAGGACTTTCTGGTGCCCCCATCTGAAAAAGTCTATGTCGTAGACGACGATCCGGAAATATTGAGTGTACTGTCACAGACACTCCGCCGATCCGGTCTAGATGCTCAAATGTACGACTCATGCAAGCTGTTCCTATCCGCTTATGACGCCGAAAGGCCGGGCTGCATACTGCTGGATATCAGTATGCCGGAAATGGACGGCATGCAGTTGTTGGACGTACTTAACAAGAAATCTAACCAGACGCCGGTCATATTTTTGACCGGCACGGCTACCGTAGGTGCAGCTGTGGAAGCACTTAAGTGCGGCGCAGTCGACTTTATCGAAAAACCCTATCGGGCTGCAGGACTTATTGAATCAGTCCGCAATGCACTCGTACTGGATAAAGAGCGCAGAAATCAGCGCGGTGCGCTAGAAGATGTTACCCGGCGCTATGAGAAGCTAACCGCTCGAGAGAAAGAAGTGATGTTCTGGATGGCAGAGGGCAAGGCTAACAAGGTTATCGCTGGCATCCTGGATATCAGTAGTCGCACCGTTGAGATATACAGAAAAAATATTTACGACAAGCTGGAGGCGAGCTCCGTTGCCGAAATTGTAAAAATGAAGCTATTATTGGAGGAATAGCGAGTATTATCCACGCAATCAGCCTCACCAGCAGCCGTCTATACACCTGATTAGTTATAATCTTTCATCTCGCCGACCTAAGTAGTCATACGGATTGTTAGCCCGGCACATTCCACTAGAATTACACCATCTGACATGTGTTTATGCTCCAAACCGGAGCGCACCACATGCCGTCCTAGCAGGAGTGCTTGTGATGTTTTCGATTGTTATGGAAGTCGTTTTTATACTCGCGGTGTTTTTCTTGCTTATGCCAGCAGCCGCTATAGCACTGGCCGCGATCGGTGTGCTGTTGAAGCAGGTCAAGGGAAATGACGCGGAGCACCCCATGCACCTGGCGACCCGAGAGTTTTACGACGACGCACTCGAAGAATCAAGCGCCCACTAGGAGGGTCGACCGACGTCGATTTATGACGGGCCTCTCGTGTACGTTGTTTCCCCAAGTTAATATCGTACTCTTCACCCCTCCATCCAGACTTACGGAAACTCTAACGAAGGGTATTTCAGTCGCATTATTATATGCGGGACATTTCGCCCAAAGCACCATGCGTCTCTAGTCAAACCGCCGATGCACACAAGACAACGCAATGCCGTACCGCCCGCATTGCGCGTCTCAATCGTCAAATCTACGGCAACACCAATGCACTTTTTATGTCATCATAACCAGCGACAGGATATTTGATTCTCACCTGCGACTAAATCATTTACGACACTGAGTTGGAACATGCGTCAAACGACACACTCATTGCCTCAACACCATCAAATCTCACCACTGTCTAATTGGCTGAGCTTATGAACAGGCCAGTAACAACAACTCTGGGAATTGCGGCTCTGTTTACGTTGGGTGCAGCACTGGGGAAATATCTTGAACTAGAACCGTATCAGATCTCTATTTTCTGGCCCCCTTCCGGCATAGCGCTGGCAGCTGTCTTGATTCTGGGGAATCGAGCCCTTCCCGGAATTGCCATTGGCGCAATTCTCACCCTCGCCATGGCTATCAGTCGTGAGCCAAATGTGCCGTTCATAGTTATTGCCGGCGTCGGCACCATCACCATGATCGCGTGGGTACTTCAACCCGTTGTCGCAGCATACCTACTCGTGCGGCAGTTCCAGCTACCGATGGCGTGGGGGAGTATAAGGGCATACATACGGGGAGCCATCGTTATCGTCGCATGCGCTACTATTCCGGCAAGCGCTGGCACAGCAGCGCTATATGCCACAGGGTTGATGCCAATCTCGGACATCTACTCCGCTTGGCTTATTTGGTGGATGGGTGATGTGATAGGCATGATCACTCTGACACCTGCGCTATATATCTCCATAGGATATCTAAGGGGAAACAACAACCTCAACAGTTTGCCGCCTGCGCGCACAGCACTTTCCTTAAGCATAAGCTCTATCCTCGCGATACTAATCTTTACCTTTTTTTACAACTTTGAGTCAGCTGCAATACAAGAAAAAGTCGATAAAGAGGTGCGTATATTTAGCTTAAAACTTCAAGCATCATATCGCCGCGCCGCGGCGGAGGTGTCGGCGACACACGCATATTTAGCATCTGATGAAAGAGCCTCCGGTGTATCATTTACTACTTTTTTTGATGAATTGCACAGTCTGCCAAATAGCCTTCATTGCCTTATGTGGGCACCCGTAGATCGTTTGTCGTATTCAGAAGGATCAGAAGCGTTCAACGGTCAAAGCAGCGAGATGAGCGCCAGCAATTTCACTGTTAAATACATAATGCCTGCTGCATACAGTTCAGCGGTCGGAGGCACTTTAGATCTGGGTTCGCAAAGAGCCATTGGGAAAATTTTAGGAAGCACTGATCCTAATATTGCAAGAGGAGTTTCTGCGCAACTGCATAATGAAGAAATTCACTGGGGCCATGAGGGTGGTTATACTCTCACACTCGCGAAAGCAGTCTACCGGGAAGGTCCTAATCGGACCGTAACGCCTCCAGCAAGCGAGCTCCGAGGATTCATCGTAGCGGAGTATTTACTTTCTGATCTAGTCAACGATGCTTACACAAAAAGCGCTGACGAAATACAGATTTATGTATTTGCCGATCAGGTTAAAAATGGTCCGATTTGGAGCAGCCCGTCTGCCAAGACTGAATTCGATGGAGTCACATCGAGCAAAGAGTTTATATCCGCGCTCAAGAAAATCACAGGGTTTATAAAACAAGACACCGTGAAAATTGCTGATACAAACTGGACCATTGTCTCGAGCGGTGGGCCAGAATTTGTCTTGCATAACCGAGGCTGGGGGCCCTTCTTTCAAGCGGGCACAATTATGGCGCTCGGGATGCTTGTCATTTTTATGCTGCGCACCCGCGAAAACACTCGACTGGAGCGCGAGAGAACAATAGCCTTGCGTGACGCGGTGGTCGTGAGCGCCCAACAACCCTTCATCCACCTGGATCAGGATGGCCGAGTACTGGAATGGAACAAGGCAGCTGAAAAAACATTCGGATGGTCCCTAGAGGAAGTACTGGGACACAAACTTAGCGAAACGTTAATACCCGAGCGATACAGAGACGCCCATGAAAAAGGAATGGCAAGATACAGCAGGCTTGGGACGGGTCCGGTTCTGGGCAAACCACTAGAAATCGAGGCTGTCCGCTCCGACAACATCGAGATCCCTGTTTCGTTACTCATAAACTCAGTGAAATATGAGAACCAGTGGCATTATTTTGCTTTTGTATCAGATATTTCGGAACAGAAAGATAACCGGTTAGCGCTGAATCAGGCACACGACAACCTGAAAAGGCTCTACGAAGCAATCCCGGATGCAATTGTTGTCTACGACACTGTGGGAAAACTAATAGAATGTAACACGGCGGCAGCGCAATTATTTAAAACCAGCAGAAACCAGCTGCTTGGCAGTGGTTTCATCAACATAATCGCGGAACGCTCTCAGGAATCTCTGCCGAGGATCACAGCAGCATTAACGGACGGAGCAGGAAACCGCTGGATAAGTGAGCGAGATGAGCTTTATTGCATCGATGGTGATGGTTCTGAGTTCCCGGTCGAGGCTGTCGTAAGCCCACAGCAAACCTCTGACGGGGTTAACTACATCGCAGTTTTACGTGACAATACAGAGCAGTATGAAGCCGAGCAGAGGCGGCAACAGGGCCTGATGATTGAATCACTAGGCCGCATGACCGGGATTCTTGCGCACGACTTCAATAATTTACTTTCAATTATTATTGGGCACCTCGACCTTGTGGGCGAGCAAATAGCCAACGAAAAAGAAACCAACGTTGATGGCAAATATATCGACATTGCACTCAATGCCGCGCTGAGGGGTTCGTCAATGGTGAAATCGCTGCTCTCAGTCGCGAAGCAGCAGCCCATGATACCCCTTGCCTTCGACGTCGGACAAAAAATTCAGGAGTGCCTGCCACTCATACAAAGCGGTGTAGACGACAGCATTACAATTGTTTACGAGGCTCCACCAGAGCCCCTGTTAGTCAAAGCCGACGACAGCGCCCTTACTTCTGCGCTGATAAATCTCGCCGTAAACGCAACTGAATCTATTATTGGGATCGGGACAATCCAGATCTCCGTTGAAAAACACACTATTGGCCGATCAGATACGCAATTTTCGAGTGTGCCGGGCGACTATGCTGTCATTAGCGTCACGGATAACGGTTCCGGGATGTCGCCCGATGTCCTCAACCGAGCCGCCGCCCCCTTCTTTACGACCAAGAAGCGAAGCAGCGCTAGTGGTCTAGGGCTGTCTATGGTCTCCAGCTTCGCAAAACAACACGGCGGTGATATTTCTGTCATCTCCGAGGTTAATAGTGGCACTAGCGTCAGTGTGTGCATACCGCTTGTTGGCAGCGAAGCTGATGAAAAGGCGCCTCTTAAAGCTTTATCACAAAATCGCGCGAGGGTGCTTGTTGTAGACGATCAGTCCGAAATGGTAGACCTTATTGTCTCCTGGCTCGAATCTGGAGGCTACGAGGCGCACCGCGCTGAGACGCCATCCTTGGCAATAAAGTTAGTTTCCGAGGTAACATTACCATTTGACCTACTGATCACAGATGTTTTAATGCCAGCGACCAACGGTTTTCAGCTGTCCAAAGCTATCCAGGAGAAAATGCCGGAAGTAGAGACGCTTTACATCACGGGCACGTTATCGGGGCACACAGAGACTATTTTTGGCGATACAGACCCGACCATACTCGAGAAGCCATTCAGAAAGGACGAAATGCTTTCAGCGGTCAGCAATCTACTAAATCAATCGTCGCAGGAGACTGGCTCAGTGGTCACAAGGCAAATCGATGAGCAGTAATGCCGGAGCCACGCCTTCGCTCTCACCGAGCCTTCTGGTGGTCGACGATGAGGCCGCTATCGCAGATTACGTGGCAGCCGTAGGTACAGCTACCGGCTGCGAAACGTCTGTTTGCACACAGCCGTTATCTCTCGACAAGCACCTTGTGAACATGCCCGACATCATTGTGCTAGATCTTTCCATGCCGGGCGCTGATGGTATATCGGTTATTCGCGATCTGGCTTCTGCTGGTTGCACCTCTTTACTCATCTTAATGAGCGGGGTCGACTCGCGAGTGTTGATGTCCGCTAGTCATATCGCAACGATGCAGGGTCTAAATTTACACGGCTGCCTTGAGAAACCGTTTCGAAAGAAGAATTTAAAAGACCAACTGATTACAGCAGTCGCTGAAATTCATGGGCGCCGCATGGAATCACACACTGACGCTCCAGACACCAAGCAAACGTCTTCCGTCGATGAGGAGGATATTGTCAGAGGCCTCGAAGCGAATGAATTCGTGGTTCATTACCAGCCACAGATCGATCTTAATACGGCTGAATGGGTAGGAATGGAAGCGCTGGTCCGCTGGCAACATCCTACACTGGGCATGCTGTATCCGGACCAATTCATCGACACGATCGAGAAGCGGGGCCTGGGCATGGCGCTCACCAGAGCCGTACTAAAAAACGTGCTTACAGATTATGCACACTGGGGTCCCAGCGCCAATTATTCTGGCACTATCGCGATTAATCTCCCACCGGCAGCCCTGACTGGCTTCGACTTTCCCGAGGAGGTAATGCACTCTGCAGAAGAGTTCAATTTTCCCGCTAAGAAACTTGTATTTGAGCTAACGGAAACTTCCGTAGCATCCGATCCAGTCAGTGCGGCCGATGTGCTTACCCGCCTTCGACTTAATGGCATGGGTTTGGCCATCGATGATTTTGGAACGGGACATTCGAGTCTGGAGCAACTCAGGTTGCTTCCCTTCACAGAGCTAAAAATTGATCAGAGTTTCGTTCGAGCGATAGATTCGGACGTCACGGCTAGTGTTATCGTCAAAAGTGCGATCAAACTCGGTCACGAGCTGAATTTGCAGGTGGTCGCGGAAGGTGTCGAGAACTGGAAAATATATAATTGGCTGCGAAATGAGCAATGTGACATCGCTCAAGGATGGGTTATAGCCAAAGCAATGTCATGTAACGACATTAGTGTCTGGGCGGACAAATGGAAAAACCACACTAGTCATCAAGAAGGCGACTAATACTTTTTGCCTGATCAACATTTCCCGTGTGCCTAACATCTCAAGTCACGGTAATTTTTCCGGACATCACGCTGCACTGATACGCTACGCAATCTCTGCTCTTGCTATCCAGATAAAAGAAAATCAGTGTCACAAAGTATCCTGCCAATCGCCACAGAACGGGGCCGGCGTGCGGCCAGGGGATGATCTTTCGTTGCGATCAACGCTAGGTTTGCTCTTCGCACGCCAGCGAGAGTATCACTGCCTCCGATGGGGGCACGTTGCCCTCCACGATACGCCTGTAGGCAACCTGCGCGGACTCCGGGGAATCTGCACGATTAACCGTGATCCAGCCCTCATTCAATGCCGAATCGACGAACGACGCCAAAGCAGCGTCTGATTTTCGGTCCATTTCTTCCCGTCCCCACTTATTCAATAAATCGGCGATCACCGTTGGGGCAAAGAACATTTCCAACCGCGGGCTGAGGCGATGCGCAGCCCACTGCTTTAATCGCTGTGGACCCACCATATCGATAAACATCTTGAAGAATCCGCCGGGACCAAACGCGCCAAAAACAGAAGACTCAGCATCTGAATGAGTCCCCCCTACGGCGAAGGCTTTAACGAATCTGGATTTACCACGCTTATAGATTTTAGCGTCGCCAGCTACATCGATTAATACGTGACGCAGTGACGAGTCAGCTGGAATATCGTCATCATAGGTAATGACTTCATCATACAGACCTGTTGACTCAACAAATGCGGTATGGCGCGATGCTGTATAGGCGATCAACTGCTGCAGGCTGCCCTTGCGACGATCTTCTTTCAGCAACAACGCGGTAGCCAGCGAAAGCTTTGAGGACCCTGAGGTTAGAACGATACTATTGCCTCCGTAAAAGTTATGCATCTTGAGTAGTTCATAGAGAATAAATCCACTCCCGGCACCAGGACCTGCTGTCATCGCCAGTTCAGCTCTTTCACCGCTGCCGCTTATGGGCGCTGCATCTGATGCATCGACGGTGAGAAAGGCATTATATGCCTGATTAATCTTATCGCGGGCGCCACCGAAAGCCTCGAAGCCTTCTGGTGTGCGCCTCGCTTTCATTTGCACGACGTTAGTCATGTGGAGGAAACCACGGAACCGCTCGCCCACGCTGAAATCCCGGTTGGCGCTTTCGATGACCGTAGCAATGCCCCACGCTGGCACGTTGGCCAATTCCTTGTATTTCTCGGCTAACGGATAGACGGAAAAAAATTTCAAAAAGGGTGCTTCACCCATCTGCGCATAGAACAGATTGTTCGCGCTCAAGCCCACCCTGTCCACGCGCATCCGGATATCACCGCCCTGCAGCGGAGACAATTCGTCGTTAATCACTACGGTCTCGGCCAGGTGCTTGCGTCGGCTCGAAATAGTGATCCGCTTTGCACTATTACTCATCTTTGTGTGCTCCCTTTATCCAGACAGGTGAAAACATATTTAACGCGTTAGCCAAGCTGACAAACGGCCTACCGGGGCTGCCACACAATAGGGAATATATCGGGAAATGACGCCAGCAAATCTCCGCTTCGGGGCTTGTACCGGTAGAGGCCTTCAGGGTCCGGAACCACCTGACCCAGACGGTGCATATAGCGAATATCATTGCCTGCCCACATAGAGGCATGCGCTCTGCGCGGCTGGGTAGAATGGCAGCCGCCCTCCGCTCCGTGAAGGATGTGCCCATGAAATAGCAGGACATCGCCCGGCTCAAAGTCCCAACCCAAAATGTCGAAGGAATCCTTGTAGGTCGCGATATCGGGCGCTGCGGGCATGGATTTATCACGAAAGGCATTAGCGTAAGACCATGTCTTGTGTGCTTCGACCCCGATCACCGGCTCACCAGCAGCCATAGCCTTTATTGCGCGCTCGGCGCCTTCCGGGTCCTCCTCCAATGGCCGCCCCACCCAACTGTGATAAGTAACATTCCAACGGTGGGAACCTCTCACAACCTCCATACTGATCTCCCTTGGCACAGGGTCGGGGCTGACCCAGGCGCGCACAAGGTCTTGACCCTCAATGTTGTAGTAACAGGTGTCCTGGTGCCAGGGCGTAGGCTCTATCTCGCCGGCAGGCTTGTAAAACATCTGGTCCATGTAGAAACGTACCGGGGAATCCAAAACCCTTCCTACCAATTCGGCTATCGGAGACTCGGCAACAAACCGCGCAAGCGCGGGCGACTGACTCGAAGGAAACTGATCTATTCGCAACGGCCCATCGACGTTACTGGACATACCTCCCGGCTGCCGATTGGCCTGTTCCAGTCCTTCTTCCAAAATATTGAGCCAGCGCTGTGGCAATACGTTCTTCAGCAAAACCGCACCGTCACGGTATAGGCTAGCGATCTCTGATGGTGCTATAGCGCGCAAAGGACTATCGATCATCGATTCAAGGCATCGGCATTATTGTATTTTTTCGCAGCCACAATGAAAGATCCGGTATATCGCCGCGCATTATTTTGTAAAGCGACTCAGCCAAGCTCCAGCATTTCCTGGTATGCCTCCTCCAGGCAGCGGGCATAGAAGGCCGGATCGGGCATCATCTCGCGGCAACTGACACAACCTATACTGACTATACCATTATAGCTAAAGACCACCTGAAACAACCCTAGGCCACTTGCAGCAGGCCCCATGCCATAGAATTGCTGCATTTCACAGCCCATGAAGTAAAGCGGCACAGGAGGACCAGGCACATTGGTGACGACCGTATTAAACATCCTGACCGATTCCGACAAACCCGTCGCCATTAACACCTTGCCCGCCAAGTTGGCGACCGCAGGGCTGATCAAAGCGAGCGTTTCTGCCACTACGTCCTCACCAAGGATCGACAGAAGTTCCTTGGCATCATGCGTGGAGTCGCGAACAAATTCCAAGCGCTCCCGAGCATCCTCGATATGCGAGCCAATCGCTACCCGCATAATGGAAATCTGATTGCCCTCGTCTCGCATGGCAGCTTCGCTGCGCGTCGACTTGGGCATCATCGCCAGGAGGCTGTCGCTTATACCTTCTTCTCGACTAGCGAGATACTTATGCATACCACCACCACAGATAGCGATAATGACATCGTTTACAGTGCACCCCTCGACTCTGTTTTTTACCGCCTTTATCTGCTCCAGAGAAAAGCGCACACCATCAAAAACGCGGTGCGGTGTCACGCCCTGATTGAAGGGACTGTCCGGGGCCACCTGCATGGAACGATGACCGCCCTGAAGCCATTGCCGCGCGTCCACCCAGCGGCCCGCAAAGTTTCGCATATAGCGGGCGTATTTGCCCGGCATGCGCGTGGACTGTATCAAGCCGTTCACGTACATCGCCAGATCTGAAGGCATGCTACCAGCCTGCCACCCGTCATAGCGTGACGTTGCAGGAATGTCATAATCCGGACCCAACTCATGCGTCGCAGCCAGCAACTCTGCGCCGGACACCCCGTCAATGGCGGAATGATGAACCTTGTGTAAAAGAGCAAAACTATTGGGCGCGATTCCGTCAATACTATCGAGCCCCTCGATAACATAGACCTCCCATAAAGGTTTATTGAGGTCCAGGGGACGCGAAAACAGTCGGGCCGCAAGTATGGTTAGCTGTCGCCAGTCCCGCGGTTCTGGCAGCGCGATATGTCGAATATGAAACTCGATATCAAATTCCGGGTCTTCAATCCAATAGGGATTGCCCAGATTGAATGGCACGTTGACCCTGCGCCGGCGGAACACTTTGGCCCGGTCCAGACGCGAGCGATAATAGGCGAGTATGTCGGTGAAACGCAG
Source organism: Candidatus Marimicrobium litorale (assembly GCF_026262645.1). Lineage (NCBI taxonomy): Bacteria > Pseudomonadati > Pseudomonadota > Gammaproteobacteria > Cellvibrionales > Halieaceae > Marimicrobium > Candidatus Marimicrobium litorale. The sequence goes on along the minus strand of NZ_SHNO01000001.1, from coordinate 3,186,768 downwards.
AAAGCCGCCCGGGGCTTTAGACTGATCATATATACTCAAACTGCCGATATGCATTGGCGTATTACGTGTGTCCAGATTCAAAAACAGGGCATCAATGTCTGAAAGTGGCTGCATTGTATCTCCCATTACCAGTGAACCCCCGGCAAAACCTGCGCGAACAGTTGCCGAGCGATATCTCTCGGCGAACGCGCCCCGATTGCTTCCTCTCCCTCTGCGCCCGCCGCTGCCGCACTGTCTGGAAACAAATGATACGCCTGGTTGAGGACGAATTCGCTCGAATTGGGTGCAAGCGCCTGCGCTACTGCCCCTACCAGCCCCAGACCTGTGGCGACGCGCTTTGGCTTGGCTACAATCGCTTTCATGATGAGAGTAGCCGCCTGCTCGGGCGTCAGGGTGGGAAATGCATCATATAACTTGGTCGGTGCAATCATAGGCGTCTTTACCAAGGGCATATTGATAGTGGTGAACTGCACCTTGCGGTGGGCAAACTCCGCAGCGGCACACCAACTGAACGCATCGAGAGCCGCTTTGGATGCTACGTATGCAGAAAACCTTGGCGGACTGGCCAGCACTCCGATTGAAGATATATTAATAACCTGACCCCGGCCACGCTGCAACATGCCGGGGGTAAACCCCAGTATCAGCTTAAGTGAACCAAAATAGTTCAACTGCATGGTGCGCTCAAAATCATGATAACGATCAAACGAAGACTCAACGGAGCGGCGTATGGAGCGCCCCGCATTGTTGATAAGGATATCCACACGGCCATGCTCTAACAGCACACGTTCCACCAAATGATCGCAATCCACTCCATCAGCCAGGTCGCAGCGATAGCTGTAAGCCTTACCCGCAGAGTCCGCAATCTGTTTCTCGGTATCCTGCAGCTTCTCTACCGTGCGAGCGACTAACAGAACGATCGCGCCAGCATTGGCAAGCTTTAACGCCGCCTCATGCCCAATGCCGGAGGTAGCGCCTGTTACCATCACGACCTGCCCTCTTACCGCTTTCATGAGGGCCTCGCTATCCTGCCCTTGCAGTGAGCGGGCAGCCATTGCCCTGAACGCGCTAACTACCTGCATGCTGTGCGCAGGCGCAGGTGGCTCGTCGATATCGTTCAGCCAATAGTCCCACAGCGCCCCCGCATACTGTTCGAACTCGGGACACACAATTCCCGCCGGATCCAGAATTGCTCGCGTCGCGGTACTGTCGAAATGAGTGGGGTAGGTCATGAATTTCATTGCCTCCCCCGGAATTCCTGCCTGTTCCATCAAGCGGCGGGTAGCGGTCTCTACGCCCGGCACTCGGCCCAATACCTTCCCGGCGCGCCCCAGCACCGCTGCAGAGCCCTCACCCGGAATCACGGTCAAACCCGGCCCGCCCGCAGTTCGCAGCAAGATTTGAATCAGCTCGCCAACAGCGAGCTCCTGCTCCTGCGTCAGGTAATAACACCCGCCATCGAGGCCTTCCTCGTGGGCGAGATAGTCCATGGCCTCTACCACATAGTCCACAGGCACAATATTGAGCTTGCCGCCTGCGAATACCAGGCTGCGCATCCACGAGGGTAATGAATCACCCAGTGCCTTGATGATGGGAAAGAAAAAGTACGGGCCGTCGATCTTGTCAATTTCACCGGTGTAGGAATCCCCCACCACAATACCGGGACGATATATGCGATAAGCCATATCCTCAATGCCGCGCACAATCACCTCGGCATCGTGCTTGGTACGAAAGTAGGGATTATCCCGATCGCCAGCCTCCTCCAGCATCTCCTCAGTGAAACTTCCCTGGTACAGGCCAGCGGCAGCAATACTGCTCACATGGTGAAAACAGCCCGCCCCCAGTTTTCGCGCAAGGTCAACGGCCTGCTCTGTTCCGGTAACGTTGCTATCGATTTGCTCTTGAGCGGGAGCGGCGATGTCGTAGATGGCAGCGAGGTGGAAAAAATGGGCTATCCCCAATCCATGCAGTCGTTTAATCGTTGCAGGTGCGACGCCGAGGTTGCGTTTGCGTAGATCGCCCTTCACCACCCGCAACCGCTGCTTGCTGACCCCCATGCGAACTCGCAGAGCCTCTAACTTCGACTCGGAACCGGGTCGGACCAAAACATGCACCGTACCCCCCCGCTCCAGTAGCCTCGGCACCAGAAACCGCCCAATAAAGCCCGTTCCGCCAGTAACAAAGTAATGCATACAAAAATCCCGCCAAGGTGGTAAACATACGCCCTTTCGAGACAGGATAGACGAGGCGCACCGTGCCTAACAACTGTCGCTCTGGGCTCAGTGCGGAGCATACCAAAAAGGGCCGGCTTTGCCTCGCGAATCTAGCGGGGATCTTTGCTAAAAAGCAGCAACCATTTTTCTAAAAACTTGCACGGAGCTAGCGCGCAGTGGGTTTTGCCTTATGCACCGGCCGTCTTCGGATTGTGGGGATGTGGCCCCCGCTGCGTGCGTCGAAAACCGCCAGAAATCACTGCGGTGAGCACAAAGCGGTTACGCTGACGTTATGCTCGCACAGCGTGCTCGCGTCTCTGCGCTATGTCACCAACATGAAGGGACGCAGGGCGTTCGCCAAGACTCCGTGCCAAGGCACTCTCCGCACTGGCTCTCCGCAACACCCCGATAAACTCTGCCTGTCTGTCCGTGCACATCACCCTTGAGCCGAATAGCGCGGATGCAGCGCTGAGTGATCACGGTTATACAAACCACCGTGCCGTCACAATCAACTCGGACAAGCCGGCTACGAGCAAGTCCCCGCCCTCCGTGGAAAGCCGCTGTGCGTTATGAAGGGCTGGGCGCGGTTTTCGGATAAATAAGAGGCACTCTGACCGCCTCGGCGCCTGTCGCCCCAAAAAACACCTCTGATGGCTTACCGGCCGGCGGTGCTGCCACTACGTAAACCCAGCCTGAAATCGTCTCAGAGAAACAGGCTCGCGGAACGCTTCGCTGTTACCGTTCACCTCCACCGGTGCCGCGTAATGACGCGGCGCCGGGCGCACCCCAACCAGAAGAATCGCCGTTAGCGCCAGGCCATGACCGGGGACGCGACCCACACTGCATCAAAAACGGCCCCTCAGGCGCCACGATAGGGCTTGATCACATTTTCCGCGTACCAGTTGATCATCCCTATCTTTTCCTCAAGCGACTGGGTGTCCGGCTTGCCGTCGTAGGGGTTACGAAAGGCAATGATGACTTCGGTGACACCGGCGCGAGTAAGATCATCCAGCCCTTGAGCAGAATACGCAGCTTCGGTCATCGCGTGATATTGAAATTCTCCGGTATCGCGGTTGTACTCTTTCCTGAACTCTTCAATCTGCCCGATCATAGACTGCAGTTCATCCAGGGAAGACCCGGCTGACACCCAGCCATCACCCAACCGCGCCGCCCGACGCAGAGCGGGTTTCGCGTGCCCGCCGACAAGAAGCGGTATATGATGCTCTGGCACTGGGCACAGCTTGAGGGGCGCTATATTGAAGATTTCGCCCTCATAACCAAAGTACTCCCCGCTCATCAAACCACTGATGATTTCCATCATTTCATCCATGCGTTTGCCGCGCTTCTCCCACGGTATCTGACACGCTTCAAAATCCTCAGGCCATGGGCTGATGCCCACGCCAAGAGCGAAACGATCCCCCAACATGACAGCCAGCGAAGACAGCTGCTTGGCTACGATAACCGGCTGTCGAATCGCCAATTTGATGACCGACGTTGTGTAATGCAGCTTCTCGGTTCTGGCAGCGAGGTAGGGTATGGCCACAAACGGCTCGAGGAACGGCACACCATCGAGAAACTCCCGTGTTCCGTCGTCGTTGTAGGGATATACGTCGGACCCTTCCTCGGGATAGCAGATGCTGTCTGGAAAGGTGAAGCCATCGAACCCCGCTTCTTCGGTAGCCAGGGCCAAGGGCAGGTACTGGTCAGGAGCACACATGGTGGCGTGGTAAGTGAACTTCACTATCAAATCCTCCTAGGATATTGGTTAACGGTGTTGTACGCGGCCAACCCGCCTTCAGATTAGCCTACACAGCCACTCTGCGCGGATGAGCTGACATTTTGTCTTATTTCGCCCCCAATGAGGGGCCTATTTGAGTCATAGATAGCGGTTGCTACCCAAATCCGATATCTGCAAGATACGCGTCAGCCGGATTCGGGGCAAGCGGCCATCGTCAGTCAGACACCCCGGGAGAATAACCATGAAACGGATCCTGATTACCGGTGCCAATAAGGGCATCGGCTTTGCTACCGTAGAGGCCGCTCTCGATCATCACGACGATACCGCAATAATTCTTGGCGTAAGGGATATCGAGCGCGGTCAGGCGGCCATTGATACACTCTGTGAACATCATCCGACGCGCGCTTCCCGGCTGGAGCTGCTCCAAGTTGATGTCGCCGACGACCAATCTGTTGTGCGAGCAAGAGACACTCTTGCCACACGCCATGGAACAGACCCCTCTCCCCTATTCGGACTAGTGAATAATGCTGGTATCGGCCTTGGCTCCAACGATATGGAAGCCGTCGTGAATACCAACACGATCGGCGTAAAACGTATTTGTGATGCTTTTATCCCACTCGTTGAGTCAGCGGGGCGCGTTGTCACTATTTCATCCGCATCGGGGCCCAAGTTCGTCAGCCTTTGCTCCGAGAAGATGCGTGTGTTTTTTCAGGACGCTTCGGTCAACTGGGATGAAATCGAAAAGCTACTGCGTTCGGTTGTTTCCCGACCACAGGACGCTCGGCACTTCCAATCGTTAGGGCTGGGAGCGATTAATGCATACGGCCTCAGCAAGGCCTGCGTTAGCCTGTATACGATGCTGCTCGCGCGAGAAAATCCCGACTTGTTTATCAACGCCTGCACGCCCGGCTATATTGAGACCGATTTAACGCGACCGCAGGCTAAAGCGAGTGGCGCCTCACCCGCTGATCTGGGCATGAAGCCACCGGAACATGGCACCGTACCGATACTCTTCTTACTGTTCGGGATGCCGCCGGCTAGCGGCCATTATTATGGCAGCGACGCAAAACGCAGTCCGCTGCACTTTTACAGAGCCCCGGGAGATCCTGAATACCGGGGACCATAGTCTATTTACCGCATAATCTTTTTCACGCTTTTAACGTTTCGGCGATTTTAGCGTCACACCGGAAAACACAATGACCGACGCAGTGTGCCTATGAAAAATATTCCACTCACTATTGAGGTCACGTACCTCGTTTCGGGCGAGAAGCGCCCGGTGTACTTTGCCTCTGAGGCAGGCGCTGATGCCGCACTGAATATCAGCGCGGACTTTGAAAAAAGAAAAATTAACGTTCAGGACGCGCGAGACGTGCGACCCGCTGCGAGCCTCGATCGAGAAAGTTTCGCATTAGCTCGGCATAACACCAATGTTCACACATTCTATGGTCTGGACTTTCAACAGCAGCTCTACGAACAGGAAATATCGGAGCTCGTGATGCAAGCGTCGGGAAGTACCCGTGCATTGGTATTCGACCATACACTCAGGTCTGATTCTGCACAGGTGCGCGCACGTCGAAATACTCGAGAACCCGCTGCCATTATTCACAACGACTACACCGATCAATCCGCCCACCAGCGTGTCGTCGACTTATTAGGGGCTCGACAAGCTAGAGACGTTTTTACCAAACGCTTCGCTATTGTAAACGTGTGGCGCTCAGTAGCAGGCGCAGTACTCAGAAGCCCCATGGCCTGCTGCGACGCAACCACTATTGCGCCGGAGGACCTTGTGGCATCGGAACGACGTGCAAAGGAACGCGTTGGTGAGATCGAACTGGCGACCTGGAATCCAGCACATCGCTGGTACTACTACCCCGAACTCGCCAATAACGAGGCACTACTCATAAAAACCTTCGATTCTTCTACTGCGGGTATCGCTACGAGAACAATTCACACCGCGTTCGATGATCCCTTTTCGCCAGAAACCGCCCCGCCCCGGGAGAGCATTGAATCGCGTCTGCTTGTGTTTTTCGACTAAGCCTCAAACGCATGCCTAAACCCTTTGCTGGTCACCTGATCTATCCGGACTATACTGTCTAGAGCAGCCCTGAAACATGATCCACCCAAGGGCGCTTACCGTAAGTCCTTATATATCTCACCGGAGGGCGGCACCCATGACTTCTTCACTTTTCTACACCGCGCAACTTGGACCATCGGATTTGAAAGATATACAAACGCTGGAGCAGAATCTGGGCGTCACCCTGGTCGCTATGGACTGTGACAGTAGCTCCGAGCCTGCGCAGCTCAATGCAGAGCAGCTTCAGCAATTACAGGCGCTGGAGCAAAAGTCGGGCAAAGTGCTGTTAGCCTACGCCTGACACTGACGCGCCCCCGGCTGCCTTGGTAGCCTGAATACAATCGCTGTGGCGGCCGCTAGCCACCGCAGCCGATTGCTTAGGTCTACCGCCAGTGCAGTGATCCATGGTGGCACCCGTCCACCGTGCACCCACCAGCCTGAGACGGGGGATATTATCCAAGTCTTCAATTTTTCAGGCGCAACAACGACATCGAGCACGTTTTTCACCCGCAACTACGCGCTCTGTGAGGCGCATTCGCGCACCATTGCAGCTCATCTTCCTGTTATCCAGCGACATACTGAACGCCAATACTGACGACCCGGTGACCACGCCACTACGCTGGCGCTGCCGGAAACGGGCGCAAGCTACTGCCGGTGCCGTTCTCGCGTGGTGAGATTGCCAGCATAGGCGTTGCAAAACAACTCCGAGTACTGCGCGGCTGTAAGCTCTAGTGGATTCCCCGCTGCTGCCACGTCTACCGCGGCCAGAGCGCCTATCTCAATAGCTCGGACATCATTCTCTATCACGCCTGCCAAACTGTGAGGGATCCCCACACTCTCTCGCAACTTCATCACCTGCTCGAAGAATGTATCAAAGCCGGGATTAGCCCACCCCTGATAGCGACAGCTGCGCTCCAGCACATCGCAAATTTGACTCCGGTTGACCTGCAGAACATACGGCATAAGAATCGCGTTGAGCAAGCCGTGATGGCTGTCGTAAAGCGCACCGAGAACATGAGCAAGAGCATGCATGGCACCCAAACCCCTCTGGAAAGCTGTCGCACCCATGCAAGACGCAACCAACATCTGGGCACGGGCTTCTATATCACTGCCATCATCGTATGCGCGAGGCAAATAGGTGAACGCCAACCGAATGCCTTCTTGTGCAATACCCTCGGCGAGCGGATGGAATCCGGGAGCGCAAAGCGCCTCCAGGTTATGAGACAGTGCATCCATTCCCGTCGCAGCTGTGAGCGCGGCCGGCAGTGCTGCGCAAAGTCGCGGATCAAGAATCACTCTTGCGGGCATGATGGCAGGGTGAAAGATGACCCGTTTTTTACCCGCCAACTCATCGGTAATCACCGCCGCACGCCCCACTTCAGAACCCGTACCTGCGGTCGTTGGAACGGCCACAACGGGCGCAATCGCGTTCTCGTCGACGCGGTCCAGCCTGCCGTCGGGTTCGGCCAGTTCAAACAGCGGCACCGTCTGCCGCGCAATTAGCCCTATGGCTTTTCCGGCATCCAGTGCTGAGCCTCCGCCAAATGCTATTACGCCATCATGCCCCCCCTGACGAAACGCTTTCGCACCCGTGTCTATTTGTGACCCCGTTGGGTTGCCCTTTATGTCGGAAAAAACCGCAACCTTCAATCCTTCGTCGCGACAGTGCTGAACCGCTTCGGCGACCAGAGGCAGTGCAGCAAGACCGGGATCAGTAACCAACAAAGGCGTCTTTATACCCAGCGCATGACAGCAATGGGGCAAGTCCTTTAGACGACCATATCCAAACAGTATACGGGTGGGATAGTTCCAGTCGGCTGTAACGTTATCCACGGCCGTGCCCCTAGATAATTTCGAAGTATCGCTGGAGTTCCCAATCGGTAACATGCTTGTTGAACTCTCGCTGCTCCCACTCCCGAGTGGTGGCATAGTGCTCGACAAAAGCGTCACCAAACAATTGGCGCGCTACCTGTGACGCTCGCAGTCTCTTACTGGCTTCAGCCAGACTGGTTGGCAGCGCCTGCTCGGGCGGATGCTGCTGCTCATAGGCATTACCTGTTACCGGGTTTGATGGCTCAAGTTTGTTCTCAAGGCCATATAAGCCCGCACCCAGCGCCGCAGCGAGAGCAATATAGGGATTCGCATCCGCCGAACCCAATCTGTACTCAACGCGCTGTGATCTTTCGTTACCCGGTATCACACGCAGAGCGGTGGTTCGATTTTCTACCCCCCACGTTGCATCGGTAGGAGCCCAGAAGCCTGGAACGAGACGGGAATAGCTGTTGACCGTTTGAGCCAGCATAGCCAACAGCTCTGGCATCAACTGTTGCTGGCCCGCGACAAAATGTCGCTGTGCAGCGCTCATCTGATGTTTCTCGCCTGCGTCATGGAATACCGCACGCTGCTGCTCATCGACAAGAGAAATATGGATATGGCCGCTCTGACCGGGGTACTCCGGTGACCATCGTGCCATGAAGGTTGCCATCAACTCATTACGCTGAGCCCACACCTTTAGAAACGTCTTGAACAACGCGGCCTTGTCTGCCGCCCGCTGAGCCCCGTCCACCGCGATTGCGGCCTCCAGTACGCCCGGTCCCGTCTCTGTGTGCAACCCTTCCAGCGGGAAGTCCATCTCTTCGCAAAGACTAAGAATATCGTGATACCACTGGGAATGTACTGAATTTCGCAGTGTGGAATAACCGAAGAAGCCCGGCGTTGCAGGCTGCAGGTTCCTAAACCCCTTCTCCCGCACGCTGTCTGGTGTTTCCCTGAAGAGGAAAAATTCGTATTCGAAGGCTGCCTTGGCCTCGAGACCCTGCTCGGCAGCATACTCCAATACACGACGCAAAATTCCCCGCGGGCATATCCCCTCCGCCTCGTCTCTAAATTCTCCGAGGAAGATCAACATTCCATCTTCATAAGGCAGCTCCCGGCAGGTATCGGCCAACACGCGAACGGGAGCATCGGGATAGCCAGTGTGCCATCCCGTATACTCGACGCCCGGCTGCTCATAAAGCTGATCGTTGCTATCCCAGCCCAACACCACATCACAAAAGCCAAAGCCCTTGTCTAACGCAGAGAAAAATTTTTCGCGGCTCATATACTTGCCGCGCATGACACCGTCTACATCAAAAACACCGAGCTTGACATGCCGTAGTTGGCGTTCCTCTACGATGCGGCGAGCATCCGCCGCAGTCCTAACCTCTGATGCACGCATAACAGCTCCTCCGTTAGATGCAGCCTGATCACCTTAAGTCATGTGGACGTCTAAGTATACGCAACAAGCAGGCGTGAGATGCACAACCCATGCCCACACATATTTCTAAAGAGCGAGGCCACAACGATCGATCATAGTGTTGATTTACAGTTAGCATAAAATGTCGTTGTTGCCGGCCAGTCAGAAAATATTCCGATAACCCCAACCTGCTGAGCAAGCACATCAACTACCGTGAGGATATCACCGTCGTTTCGAATAACATCCCGCACTGTGGAATAGTAGAAGCCGCCACCATCACCAAGAGAACCGGAGCGCTCTGTTGTCCATGCGATCAAATCCAGCCCCGCATTGTTCGCTTCTCGCGCATAGACTGACGGAACAATATGGTCCTGCTCGACGGCCAGCAGCATGAAAAGGGGCGGCGCGAGTATACGGACACCGTCAGAAGCAATTTTCGATAAAGAGGGGTCCATTGCTATAACTGACTCCCGGTTATTCACATCCGTATTGTAACGATCGTCCAGATATACTACCTGCTTGGCGTAACGCGGATAGGCTTTTAACCAGTACAAAATATCGTCGTATGAAAACGACTGTAACCAAACCCGCTCAGCCGCTATGCCTGCGGCCTCCACCTCATTGACCAGTTGTGTCGCGTAATCCTGTAGACTGTACTCACCCTGAAATGGCATCGAAACATGTGGCGACTTCAACTCGGGCGCCACTCCCACATTTAACTCGCGAAACAGTTGCAGGGCCTCTGAAAAAGACAACAAGGTGCCACCACTTTGCCGGGGTAACATGTCACGCAGCGGAGAATTCGTCTCAAGTAACTCATCTTCCTGTCGCAAATTAGAGTTGGCGTTACGCGATACTCCCTTGAGGCTCTTGAATTCTTGTAGTGTAATGTCACTTGTACAACACTGCGCTTCCAAATCAACACCATTCACTCGCTGTCCGGGTGGCTGCACACACTTTTCCACGAGAGCCGTTTCGAGAATGTTGGTAGTGTTGTGCAGGTCACACTGGTCGTGTCGGCAGACTAATTCCCTGTCGCGAGTAAAGGTTACATCGCACTCCAGAATCCCGGCGCCCATAGCTGCGGCCGCGCGATAGGACTCGGCTGTATGCTCAGGGAAAAGCAATGGTGCACCTCGGTGTCCTATAGAAAAGCTGGCGGGAGAAAATACTTTGTCTGTTCGAAGGCAAGCCTGCAGTTCAGTTTTCAACGGTCCCACCGCTAGCTGGTGCACCAGTTGCTGCGGCCGCAACCCCAACTGCACAGCACCTACTCGCGCGCGCGCTTCATCAAGGGCCGCTAATGGGGATATTACTGGCCAAGAGAGCAAGACTAGCGTCATCACCGATCTATGTATCGACATATTCTCCTGCCCCTTCAAGCCAATAATCTGCGAATCCCTCGGCAGCGTGTTATTTCAGCCGTTACCAAAATGGAAGTCTAGCCGCCCGTCTTTCCCAACCTCTAATATACCTACCTCATATTTTATTGGCGTAACCTCTGCGCCCCAAGGATCGCGAAGCGATAGAAAACTCTGATTTTAGCGTTGTTCTTCGGACATCTATTACGCGGAAACGTGCGATACGTAGCATTGTTGGTGGTATCTGACAGTCTCGCTCCTGAACAGGGGTGGGTGCAACGATTCGTACAGGCTCGTTCAGCCGTCCTGACAATCGGACCCGAATGAGCAAACGATGAGGGAGCCCGGGCAGGTTCAGATATGCCATAGGGGAATAAGAAACCCTTATATCGATTCATTGACTCCGTGCACGGGGGCTATATACTGCGCGTGCCTGATGGCTCTTCTATTTGTGTTCTGCAATTACGTTCACCTCATTCGATCCTCTTTCTGTTTTTCATGAGTATTCGCCGTCATCACGCACACTATACCCAAGTGGTACAACTCATCTATGTTAGACAGGAAAGATCAATGAGCAAATCAACAGGCACCGTTAAATGGTTCGATGAAGGCAAAGGTTTTGGTTTTATCGAGCAGGAATCTGGCCCGGACGTATTCGCGCACTTCAGCGCTATTCAAGGAGACGGTTTCAAGACTCTTCTGGAAGGTCAGAAAGTCGAATTTGACGTAACCGCCGGTAAGAAAGGTCCGCAGGCTGAAAACATCTCTGTTGTCGCCTAAATCCTGAATTCAGCCAAGGCGGCCTTTGGGCCGCCTATTTTAAAGATAGAAATACCGGAGATTCAGGAATGTCGCTTTCTATTGATGACAACACTGTTGCCTCAATTCACTACACGCTCACGAACAATGAGGGAGAAACGCTGGACAGCTCCCAGGGGAACGACCCTCTGATCTATCTCCACGGCGCAGGCAATCTTATTCCCGGACTGGAGAAAGAACTCAAGGGAAAAAGCGCTGGCCATTCGATGCAAGTGAAAGTCGCTCCCGAAGAGGGCTATGGTCTTGTGCACGACGGCCTGATTGACATAGTACCCAAGGCAGCATTCCAAGGCGTCGATACCATTGAACCGGGCATGGCATTCGAAGCACAGGGCGAAGATGGACAAAGTCGGCGTATCACTGTAACAGCGATCAATGGAGACGACGTTACCGTCGACGCCAATCACCCACTGGCCGGTGTCGAGCTCCACTTCGATGTTGAAATCGTCGAAGTACGCAACGCGACCGAGGAAGAAATTGCTCACGGTCACGCTCACTGAGACGACAAAATTCTGGCCGCCATTGTCACTCGGGATCCCCCCCGCTACACTTCACCCATCCTCGCCCGGTTGCCTAAGACAGCCATGAGCTAATTCAGGACAGGTGGTAAACAATAATGATTAGCGGCACTAGCGCTCCCCTGCACATCACTCTGACCTTTATATTATTCAGCACGATTGCGGCGTGCAGCGATAGTTCAGACGGTGTCAGCCTCGGTGTTCAGTTAAGCGCAGACGCACCCGATGCGCTTGGTTCGTTCGGCGTAGGCCATAGCACATTCACGGCAATTGATACCTTGCGGGACAACCGCTCGCTCGCAATAGACGTATGGTATCCGGTTGACGCTCCTGATCGACAAGATTCACCCTTAACCATTTACGCGCTGGCGCCCGGAATCGGGCTCGATTCAACCATAGCGGTAGACAATTTGCCGGTATCGGCAAGAACCAGTCAGAATCTACTCATTTACTCCCACGGCCTCGGTGGCATCAGTACCGCCTCAGTTCGCCTGATGGAGACCTTGGCAAGCCACGGTTTCATAATCATCTCACCGGAACACACAGGGAACTCACAAAATTCCAATACTCAGTCATTTGATGAGGCCGCAAGAAGCCGTGTTCCTGACGTATCCTTCCTGATCGATACCATGGTGCAACGCAGTCAGGTAGAAGGCGATATGTTCCACCGCCGAATCGATGCCGACAATATCGGTGTACTTGGTCATTCATTCGGCGGCATGACTGCATTGGGCATGGCAGCCGGATGGGCGGGCGCATCGCCGGATGAACGCGTAAGGGCAATCGTGCCCATATCCGCGGTCATCAGGGCGCAGTTACAGAAAGATGATCGAAGCGGCGAGCCCAACGCTGGCTTTAGCAAACAGCAACTCGAACAAATTACTGTTCCCACTCTTTTGATTGGAGGCACGCAAGACGTCGACGTATTCATTGAAAATAATACTATTGCGTTCATGGAAATCATCAATTCACCGTTTACTTACCAACTGAATCTGCGCGGGGCCAATCACAATCACTTTATAGCTGTTTGTGATATCGGCAACTTGCTCATCAATTTGGGTATCAATCAGGATAGCTGGGGCGCGATTGGCGCTGAGGGTTTACTGGAACCCTACGCATCAACCTGCTCACCGCAGGCTTTCCCGATCGAGGAAGTTGACCGGCTACTAAATCTTTATGCCGTGGCATTCTTCCGTCGACACCTGCAAGAGGATACGCGATATGACCTCTGGCTATCCGCAGATTTTGCGGAAAACGAAACCAATGCGACATTGTCTGTAAAATAGCAATAAGACGCACATCGCGGCCTGCCGCGGCTCAAACGTATTGCATCAATGCGCCAATCGATTGCAACACACTCTCAAAAAAAAGACGGTGGAGGCAGAGGTCGCCAACTTTTATTATTGCTGCATAAGTGCAAGAGAAAAACCAACTTGATTAGGCAAAAGCTATGGATACCGTCGTCGCCACGACAGTCTTCGCCATGCAGACATCTGCACCGGGAATGGCAACAACCGTCTTGATGCTGCTTGGTGCGTGCACACTGATATCCTTAACAACGTGCAGCGACTGTGAAAACGACAACACGGAGTCGTAACTCACAGAATCTTGGTGTTTATCCCCTCCGTTGAGGCCTCAATACATTAATTGACTGCAGTGCTCTATACTTGGCAAATGGCTATTTTTCAGAACACGTTTTTTTTTCGCGCTATTTTAGTAACAGGCCTATGCCTTGCGACACCTGCGCTGGGGTATGAAATATCGAGCTACGCGGGCGTTAATGACGACGGCACATTGCGTATCAAAGGCAAGACAATAAGACTTTTCGGTATCCATATACCTGAGACAACTCGGACCTGCTCTCCAAACCGCATACCTCGAGTTTGCGGTTCGCGCGCGTCCGTAGCGCTGGATTTCAAAATAGAGGGCTTTGTCAGTTGTGCGCTACTCGAGCGTCACAAGGACAGCACCTACACGGGTCAGTGTCGAGTGAACGTGTCTGCTTTTGAGGAGGGTGATGACCTCAGCGCCTATTTGCTGCAAAAAGGCTGGGCAGTAGCGTTACCTGGTGCGCCTTTTGAATATCACACTCTGGAGAAAATAGCCCGTTCACGCAGTTTTGGCGTGTGGGGTATGCCGGTAGACAACGTGATCAATCGCCGCCGTTAGTCAAGCTGACACCAGAGAGATAAAAAAATCACTCGGCCACCCGTGTACTTAACGTTGTCGCGTCTTTCGTTATAACTAGCCAGTCCGGACGCAGCGCCGTCGCCAACGGGTTGATCGTGCGCAGAATAATTCACTCACCTGTGCCTCGCTCCTGCTGCGTGTCCTCAGCTTCTGTAAGAGCTGCAAACAACGGCCTGTATCGCTTTTTCTTTAGACGATGCACCGTTTCTATGCGCCTTCAAGCGTGATAACTTGTAACCAAATAGATTAGATACGGAATATTTTGCGCCTCCTCATAGATACTGACCCTGCCATGGGCACTCTTGGGGGCGACCCTGAGGACAGCTTTGCCATTATGCTCGCCGTGAACTCCCCCGATGTGAACGTAGAGGGGATCACTATCGTGCAAGGCAACGTACCAGCAGAAAAGGGATACTCGAACGCAAGTCATCTACTCACTCTGCTGGATCGCAAGGATATTCCGCTGAGACGAGGCTGCCTCAGACCTCTCAATCTCGAAAGAGCTGTTCAGGTGAGGTGGCTAGAGCAACGTTACTCCGCAATACAAATTACCGAGATGTTAGACCCACAGGGCGCAGACGCAGATGCTGTCGGGTTCATGGTGGATTTGGTGCTGTCAAATCCGGAAGAAATCACTTTACTTACTATCGGGCCACTAACTAACGTTGCTACGGCGATCGTCCAAAGCGCGGGTTTTGCTGCAGCGGTCAAAAATATTGTCATGATGGGCGGCACGGCAGCTTGTGCCGGTAACATATCACCCGCAGCAGAATTCAACTTCTGGCAGGATCCCGAAGCGGCCGATATCGTCTTCAACAGCGGCGCACCACTCACAATGGTAGGGCTGGACGTCTGTCACCAAACCCACCTGTATCCCAAAGACGTCGATGAGGCAGCAAAGGGTGGCACAGCGCTTGGACAATTTGTCAAAGAAGCGACTGCGCCCTGGTTTCAGGTCATGTCTGGCGCGGGAGGCAGCGATGCACTGCATCTTTACGATAGCCTGGCTGCTGCCGCCGTCATGGAGCCAGATATCATTACGACAGAAGACTCACACGTAGCGATAGAGACCGGTAATGGGCCCGCACAGGGCATGAGCGTGTCCCACCACAAGGCGTTTCAGCGAATCGTATTCCAAAAGCCAAATATAAATGCCAGGGTGGCCACGGGGGTAAATATCGAGCGGTTCAACAGTCTTTTTCAGGAGAGGGTGCTAAACCGTATTGCAGGAAAATGATGCGGAACGTGAGTGAGTTCGACACGTTAGTAGATTCCAGGTTCTGCTGGCCTTTGCAATCCTTGTCCTGATCGCCGCATAACTGCAGTCTGATATTCGCTGAAAGTCTTTCTTCGCTAGTTTTGAGCCCACGTGTAAGTCAGCTCAAGGCCGTAGGTCAATGGCTGACGATAGGCAGAAAACGTCAGATTATTGGCAATATTGAGCGCCGTACTGGTAGCGTCCTCATCGGTCAGGTTACGCCCGAAAATACTGAAGCGCCAGTCCTGCCACTCGTAGTTGACCGAGGCATCGAGAATACCGAAGCCATCGACATGCCCTTCTTCCAGGTTGAGGAATTCGGTTTCGAAATCGTCCCTGTAGAAATATGTGCCCTGTACGCTGGCAACTCCCGGCCCCCACTGCCACTCATACACGGAGTTTATGCTGTAGTTGTAATCAGGTGTACGTCGCAACTTCAAGTTCGATACATCTTGCGGATTTGCAACACCGTCCTGAGTCAAATCAGCGATGAAGTCGTCGTATTGTGCATCGAGCAAACCTACGTTCACGCGCAAAGTCCAACCCTCCAGCGGCAGAGCTAACAAATCCATTTCAAGGCCGTTAATGTCAGCTTCAGATGCGTTCAGCGTGATCGTTTCCTGACTGATGGGGGGAGGCACAGAGATAACAATATCTTCCTGTTTGTCCTCATACTTCTGCAGAAAGCCCGCCAAATTGAGCTGCAGGCGATTATCAAGCCACGTAGACTTCATACCCAGCTCCCAGCTCTTCAAGGTCTCCGGATCGTAGGTCTGCGTGGCACTCTCCAGCGTGTTAGCACGACCATTCATGCCGCCACTACGATAACCCTCCGAGTACGTGAGATAGACCATGCGATCATCCGTCCACTGATATCGTAGGCTGGCCTTGGGAGTGAATTTCGACCAGTCATCCTTGGTGGGATTATCGTATGTGTTAAATCCACCAACGTTCACCGGCACTTCACTGCCAAAGGGCAAAAATGTCT
Source organism: Candidatus Marimicrobium litorale (assembly GCF_026262645.1). Lineage (NCBI taxonomy): Bacteria > Pseudomonadati > Pseudomonadota > Gammaproteobacteria > Cellvibrionales > Halieaceae > Marimicrobium > Candidatus Marimicrobium litorale. Next base: position 3,170,377 of record NZ_SHNO01000001.1, on the reverse strand, counting down.
CCGTTCTGCGTTTGAATTCTTTATCGTCGTGGCTATAGCGCCCCCCCAGCGTCAGCGTCCAGCGGTCGATAAACTCCCAATCAACTTCTGCAAATCCGGCCCAGGCTTTTGTTTCGTGATCTGTGAAGGCATCGCCACGAGTATTCGTAGGATTGAAGAATTCTTCTGTCAGGGAAATTCTGAATAGGTGATAACTACTTTGGTCGAGTTGATAGTCCGATTTCCAAAGATAGCCGCCAACTACGTATTCAATATCTTCGCCAACATCGCCGTTCAAGCGCAGTTCGTTGCTGGTTTGCTGGTAGTCCTGCTGCCGGCGTACGTGAAAGTAATCGAGATCGGTACCATCGTAATCCTGATTAAGCTCTTCATCTGACTCAATGCGACCAAATATATAAGTCAGTCGGGCTGTTTCCGTAACGTTCCATGCGGCCTCAAAGGTGTGCGAGTTGACGTTATAGTATGCATCCAACGGAAAGTTAGTATTGCTCTTGTGCCGATCGCCGGTCTGCGGTGTACGCGGATTAATCTGGCACTGATTAAAACGTACACAAAGGTCGTCGCCCGCGAAACCGCTAGCGGGATCGGCTGGACGCGACACATTAAACACTGGCCCTGCCTCGCTATTGTCGTCCTGCCGTTGATAAATGTATTCCAGCGTCAGGTTATCGTTCGGATGTGCGAGGAGATTAGCGGACCACGACTTATAATCTACTTTGGCCTCATCTTTGCCGTTAAACTCGTTTTCGTTATAGCCGTCATTCTGCTTACGGTTGGCATACGTGAGCTTTCCGGCCAGCTTTTCCTCCCAAAGCGGAAAATTAAATACGCCGTCAAACTCCTTGCTATCGTAGTTGCCATAGCGACCTCTTGTTTTTAGCCCGAACTCGCCGGTTGGGTTGGTGCGAATGATATTGATAACGCCGCCAACGGTGTTTCGACCAAACAGGGTTCCCTGTGGCCCGCGGAGCACTTCGATACGCTCCATGTCAAAAATTTTCAACTCGGCCCCTGAATTGGTGCCCAGAAATATACCATCGAGCACGACGCCAACGGTCGGCTCAAAACTGCGTTCCAGATCCTGAAAGTTAATGCCTCGCAGGGAAATAGCCGCCGCCTGAGGCGAAGCAGAAATATGATCGATAATCAGATTGGGGGACATGCTGGCGATATCCCGCAAATCCCTAAAATTTCCGTTGGAGATCTGAGTTGCGTTAAGAGCACTCACCGCGATAGGAATATTTTGCAGATTTTCTTCTCGCTTACGCGCGGTAACCAGCACTTCCTCGAGCGCCAGTGGTATCTCTACATCATCCGCAGATGCGGGCACATTAACAAAGAAAAAAAACGAAAAAAGCGGTATCGCAACAGGCAAAAGGCGGGGGTTCAGCGACATGGCAGCGCGTCCTCTCATAGCCAAACGTGTCAGTCGTGCGCCCTGGATGTTAATTCTTAAAGAGAGCGCCTACCAACAGCGTATTATTTTTTTACAGCTCGAGTTAACAGATTATCACTTAACGCCCTTAGTGGTCGATACCGGCGTAACCGCCCACCATCGATCGCCCGGCAAGCTTACTTATCGGAGACGCTACTTCGGGCCATATACTGAGTGATATAAGCATGAAATTCCGGCTCATTGGCAATACGGTCTGCTTCTATAGCCCGCGCGATATCAGATTCGCGCATATTCCGATTCCATTCACGCATACCGGGAATTTCAGCCAGAATATCCCAATCCATTATTTTCGAGCCGATTCCCTGCACAACCGCGTTACAGTAATGCACGTAAACGTCGGCGAGCGTGAATTGATCTCCCGCTATGTGCGGCGTAAAGCCAGTTAGTTGTTTCATTGCCTCAATTCCCCTGCTTGCCACATGCTTCACATCCGCAAGCACAGCGTCTGGCGCCGGCATACCTGAAAAGGCATAAGGAATAAGGCGACGGCTTGGAAGCTCCAAATAAAGCTCCATCACTTTCATGATTTGCCGAACATGGGCTCGCGCCTCGGCACCGAAAGGATACAGAGGCTTATCGAGATAAACCTCTTCGAGGTAATCACAGATCACCACCGTCTCGGACAAGTGATTCCCGCTTTCCGTCGTCAAGGCGGGGACCTTGCCAACAGGGCTAATCGATAACCACTCTTCAGTGCCGCCATAAACAAGGTGTTCCTCGTGGGGGACCTCCTTATATTGCAGCACATACTTGACCACGTTGTAATAATTGCTGGAGGAAAATCCGTGCAGGGTGACCATAAAATCTATTCCGATTTTGGGGGTATGTCATCACTATAAGTGAAATTTATCCACAATGGGGCGTCTATACAATGATGAGAATTGCTTACTATTGACAACCCGCATGTCCGTTATCGCACGCCCACTTCTCGCTGTGAAAGGTAGATCGAATTTGTCGCAAAATCACTTACTCCTTGATCTCCCGACACACCCAGCCAAATACTGATCGAGGCCGTTGGCAAATGCCTGCCGCTCACGCTGCCCCAGTGCTGGTGGGCCGCCTGTCATTTCACCACTGGAACGCATCGTGTCCATGAAATCGCGCATATTAAGCCGCTGACGAACATTATCACGGGTGTACTTCTCACCTCTGGAGGTAATGACGTGTGCGCCCTTCTCTATGAGTTCTGCCGCTAGCGGTATGTCAGAGGTAATCACCAGATCGTTCGCTTTGACGTGCTGTACGATAAAGTTGTCGGCCATATCAAACCCCTGCTCGACCTGTATGCACTGAATCAGCGGTGACTTCGGCACAGGCAGAGCGTGATTCGCCACCAGGATGAGCTGAATTTCTACTCGCTGTGCAGCCCGGAACAGGATTTCCCGGATCACCTTGGGGCAGGCATCGGCGTCAACCCAGATGGCGTTGTAATCAGACATATCTTGCAATTATCGCGCCATCTTTCGGCTATTGTACAGGCAAAAGCAACGGAAGCCGGTTGCGGAAAACCGCCCGCAGCCATTGGATTAGAGTGGCCATTGTGGCAATAATAAGCTGTTTTCGTTCGCGAAGCTCGCTGCGCCACGACACCACGTTCAAAAGGAGACATCGTATGTATGCTGAATTAGCCCGCGCCAGGGCTGAACTCTGTGCCGAGGGGCAAGCGTTTGAACTTAAAAATGTTGAGATTAACGGTATTACAGTGCGATCCTGGAAAAACGCTGCCGCCAACCTTCGAGACTTCTGGCTGTCTACTGCCGGGCACGGTGATGCCACCTATCTGGTCTATGATGACGAGCGCTGGACCTATGCCGAAAGTCACGAGCAGGTGAGTCGCATCGCACGATGGCTCACAGACAATGGAGTAAAACCAGGAGACCGGGTCGCTATAGCGATGCGCAACTACCCGGAGTGGCTTCTGAGCTATTGGGCAATCGTCTCGATCGGAGCGGTCGCTGTTGGCGTAAATGCCTGGTGGGTGCCGGAAGAACTTGCCTACGGTTTCAATGACAGCGCCCCCGTCATTCTGATCTGCGATCGTGAGCGCCTGCAGCGCTACAACGAAATTCGCAACACGTGCCCCACCATGACGGTGGTCGGCGTGCGCTGTGATGACATCCTTACAGAGGACGATGTTCCCTGGTCGGTGGTTCTGCAATCGGCGGCCGATATGCCCCATGTCGAAATCGATACGGATACCGACGCCTGCATCTTTTACACCTCCGGAACAACGGGACGACCCAAGGGAGCCCAACTGACTCATCGGGGCTGCACCAATAACATCATGAGCAGCCTGTTTGGAAACCTGTCGCAAATTCAGGCTCTTTCGTCTATGGAAGGCAAGGAGTTCGGAACCGGTGGCACCCAATCAGTCCTGCTGACGACGCCGCTATTCCATGTAACAGCAAATAACGTTATCGCTCACACCAACAGCATGCTTGGTGGCAAATTAGTCTTTATGTATAAGTGGGATGCAGGAGAGGCGCTCAAGCTGGTAGAGCGAGAGCAGATTACTGCACTGTCGGGCGTACCCGTTATGTCTAGAGAACTTCTGGCCCATCCAGATTTTGAAAGCACTGATACCTCTTCATTGAAATCATTGGGCGGTGGCGGCGCACCAGTACACCCTGATCTGGTGGAGAAAATTGGCAGCAAGGCGAAGGTTGCGCCCGCACAAGGTTTCGGTATGACGGAGACTTGTGGTCTTGCCACAGGAGCTTTTGGACCTTATCTGCAGGACAGACCAGGCAGTGTCGGGCCGGCAATGCCGGTATTTGAAATACGGATTGTTGACACTGATGATCAGGATGTACCCAGTGGGGAGCGCGGCGAGGTACTATTGCGCAGTGCGCAGATCATCTCGGGCTACCTGAATCGCCCAGAGGCCACCGCTGAAACTATTGTTAGCGGCTGGCTACATACCGGCGACATCGGTTACCTGGACGAAGATGACTTTTTATATATCGTGGATCGTGCAAAGGATATGGTGCTACGAGGCGGAGAGAATATCGCCAGCGGTGAAGTAGAGTCCGTGCTTTACCGCTACCCGGGCGTCACTGAAGCGGCAGTATTTTCAGTACCAGACGAGGCAATGGGCGAGGAAGTGGGAGTCGCGATACACCTGTCAGAAGGCGCCACTGTGTCTGCAGAGGCATTGCGCGAGTTTAGCCGTGGCCTCCTTGCTGCATATAAAATCCCCAGATACATCTGGTTTCTCGATGAGCCCCTGCCACGCAATGCCAGCGGCAAGTTCCTGAAAAAAGATCTCCAAGCCAGGCTGCAGTTAGACACTGCCGCCTGACGAAACGGACTTTGAACCTGACTCACACATAAAGAGTGGCGCTAACGCGTCACCCTTTTTGCATTTTGGCCAGATGCTCGTTCAGTATCGTGGCCCAACGCCTCATGATACGGTCAAAGTCAGCCATATTTGTGACGCTGTCAGCGACTTGCATCATGCCTGAATCGTCCGCTGCTTCCGGGTCTATTACGCGTCCAATGATGGCCTGAGTTTTTCCATCGTATAAATCCATATACAGAGTCATAGAGCCCGCCGAAGCTACAAAAGTAGTCGTCATCCCCGGAGTCATGACGTCTGGCGCTGTCACGTCAAGATCAATAATCGCCGGCCGCAGTATCAAAACTCCACTGCCGCCATCAGCAACAATTTTGTGGCCGCCTTTTTCCAATACCTCTTCGAATTCTTTCTTGAACTCCGCAGCTATCCGCTCCCTGATCTTCTGCATATCCTTGTCACTGACACGCGCCTCGAAGTTGGCCTGTTCATTATAATCACGCTGCCAATTCTTGCTGAATGCGACATAAGGCTGGAGTATTGCAACGCTATTATACTGACTTAAATCTGCGCCAGGCTTCAGATAAACAGCGCGTAAAGCGGTATGCGGTTGCAACTTAAGACCATCATGGGTGACCGCGGGAAATTTCTGCTCGGCCGGTGTGGCACAACCAGTGAGGGCTACAACAAGCGCGAGTGAAAGTAATCTGAGATACATCATTAAACGTCTCCTTTTCTGTTTGTGTACCTGCTTATCCTGGTGTCGCCGATAATGTTAGATCGACTGCGGCCAAGATTCGCGATACAAGAGAGTATAGACGCAATTTAGCCGGCACCGGGGACGAATTTTAATGCAGAGGAGAAACTCTGCTGAAACTGTCGTTCTTACCGTATCGCGAATTTCCATGCCATAGGCCAATGTCTCGTTGCTTTGGATGGATATTTCGGTGCACTTTTCATTACCCGCTCGCACCACCGCGAGCAGTAATCATAGGCAGATCCAGCAAAGTGCGGATACCCGGCTTAGCCTCACAGACAAAAGGAATCGCATTAACCGCATGCACAGCGGTTGAAAGTAACACATCGTCGTTCCACTGATCGCCAAAGTCCAAAAACATATTGGGGCTGCCTTCGATTTTCACAGAGTGCCTGCCGCGCGGCCACTGATCACCTATTGCCTCATGCAAGCGCCACACCGTCTCGTGGACGATACGTTTTTCGCCATTGACCATTCCCGCCCACTCCCAGCGCTGGCCTGCGATTGTGCCGCTGGCTACGTCACCCGCAGCAATTTTCATGGCCCGGGTTGAAACTTCGAACTCGGAGTGGACAGTAATGCTGTCCAACTCCAGCTCCAGACCATCGGCCACCATCTGTATGCTCTCCCTGAACAAACCGTTGAGCCAGTTTGTATAACGAGCAGCGTGGTTTTCGAAATCTTCCGGGGAACAACCAAATCCCATCATGTCAAAGATCACACTCGGAGAAGGGTAAAACTCAAAATTGGTGATCTCCTGCACATAGATTTGATCCAGTCGCTGGCATATACCAGACATAACCAGCGGCAGCATATCTCCCATCCAGCCCGGATTAACACCAGTGCTATGAAAGCTACTGCCGCCATGTTCACAGGCCTGCTCAATACGAGCCTCTAGCGCTTCACCATGCACTTTGGGGTACATGTACCCGACTGTGGTGATGACGTTTTTTCCTGAAGCCAACAAGGCGCAGATTGTTTCTAAATCTTCATCCGGCGCTTCTCCGTAGACGAGAGAGGGCAACGGCGTATGGATCACACAATCCGCCTCGCTTGCCAATAAACGTTCCCGGTCATTCGTAGCCATCACCCCAAGACTGCCGATACCGGCGATCGTGCCCGCGTCGTTGCCGGATTTTTCATCGCTGTAGACATAGAGAGCGACTAACTCCATGCCCTCCCGCCCTGCTATGGTCACAATCGCGTGCTTACCGACATTGCCACTGGACCACTGAATAATGCGGTAACTCATGCCTGAAACTCCAATTTAGCCCCAAAGGATGCGGGGTGGATTCGCGTAAATGAAACAGCGCCTGTTTCCGGCGTCGTACCACCTTTTTCCTGCGCCAAACTAAAACGCCAAACCAGCGTCGCACCGGGGATCCCATTGAAGTGGTTGTGTCGATCATTCGTGGGGCGCGGTAATTTTCAAAGGGTATTTTAGGCATAATCTGCCATCAGGACTAGACCCTTGCAGAAAACCCGATAGGAGACTACTGTGCTCACCGACAGGGCGTAGCGAAGCAAACCGAGCTCGCTGAGCCTAGCGCGCCCGGTGTTGCGGCGCATTCTTCCACGCTTACCTAACTGCTTAAGGAGCAAGCAATATGGCCCAGACAAACGATCACGAAATCGTATCCATCTACCCGTTTTCTGAGGAAGACGTTGAAAACCTCATGACTCACGCTATCGAAGCGGTACTCATGTGGAGCACGAAGGATGGCTGGCCTGTTGGAGTAACACATGCGTTTATCTGGCGCGATGGAAAAATCTGGCTCACCTTTGCTTCCCACCGGCACCGCGCAGCAGCGATCCGGCGAGACAACAGAATCTCAGTCAACGTAAGCTCCGCCTCTTACGGCGACGGCGCGAGCGACACACTGCCCTCTGGCGCAATTACATTCAAGGGAACCGGAGAATTTCTAGACGACGACGAAACCAAGGGTTGGTTCTATCGAGCGTTGGCGGACAAAGTAGGCAACGGAAACCAGGAGGTATCAGACCATTTTCGCGACTTTTTGGACTCCCCTCTGCGCACTATTCTTGCTGTTACGCCAGTGAAACGTATCATGTATAACGCAGGGCTGGCCAACCGGCATATTGCCGGCGCCGTCAGCGAAGACGAACTGGGTGAGCGGCTAAGCAGCGATGCTGACCGCATGAACAAAGCAAGGAGTGAACAGGGTCTGGCACCACGTTAGCCAGCCCACAACGGACGTAACATAGTTGAACCCTGACGCGGCAGTGGCGATTACACCACCGCGTTATTAACGCATAGTCTTGCGGCGACAATTCTCAGGGCTAATCACTGTTGCTAGAAAATTCTGATCGTTGCAAGCAACTTCTCTGTTTTCTGCCAGAGTTGTTTTGCCAACACGTTATCAAGCGCATAGCCGCAATAGCCCGCCAACATGTGGCTCGCGGGGAGCTCGACACCTACATGACAATCTTCGAGGTAATAGCCCCCCTGCCCCTCAAGCTGCGGACTCACAGCCGCCCAGACGCTGGTCGCCGCTCCGCACTCAACGGTCTTGAATTTCATACCCTCTGTTGCAATAGACGTAAAATCATCCTCGGTAAGGCTGCGGGATAAATCGGTCATAATGACGCCTGGATGGACACAGTTTGCGGTAATTCCTTCGGATGAAAATCGCCGGTTCAGCTCCGTTGCGAAAAGAGCATTGGCCGTTTTTGAGGCACCATAGGCGGCCCACTTGTCATACTCTCGACTCTCCCAATTCATATCGTCTAGATCGACAGACGCAATCTTGTGTGCGCCGGAGGTCAGGACCACTATGCGACCGCCTTTATCCGATTTAAGTGCTCCCAGGAGCCGGTTGGTAAACACAAAATGGGCTATGTGATTAACGCCCAGTTGGGACTCAAAACCCTGTAGTGTCCTTTCCAAAGGGCAAGCCATAATGCCTGCATTGTTAATCAAAACATCGATACTGGCGAAGGACCGCAGCAGCTCGTCAGCACCGGACCTTACCGATTCCAGGTCGGCCAGATTCACCACCTGTAAATGAACGCTTGTATTGCCTGTGGACTCGATAATTTCAGACCTTCTGGCCTCCAGTTTTTCTGCGCTACGAGCGACCAGCACAACAGTTGCTCCGGTTGAGGCGATCGCTCGGGCAGTTTCAGCTCCCAGCCCACCGGACGCCCCCGTCACGACGACGACTTTGCCCGCCAGATCAAGGCCAGCGACGATTTCATCTGTGGTGCTATCAATCGTAAATACCATAGGAATCTCCAGCACTCTTCAAAAATTGGGCATACTGTTTTTGTGTGCCACGTCGTTTTAATCCGATAGGTCGTTGAAGAAGGCCGTCTTCTTTTCGAAGTCAGGCCCATAAACAGGCTCGTTGCTTTCGGTAAGATAGGCACGATTACAACTCTCTAACACGCCAGCGTCAGACATCACTGCCAACATGTCGTGATAGTTGGGGTGATCAAAATGTGCCACAAGCGCATTGCTGTCGTTCCACAGTTCATAAACCTGAATCGACAATGGGTCACACGGATCAGCGGCGAAACAGTACGCTAGGCAGCCGGGCTCATTCTCTCTCGTAGCCAATTGAACCGGGGCCGATGTCTTCACAGCATGGTCACGACTGGGTTCATCAGAGAATGTCAGTTGAGCGGCAACAATAATCATGAGTAGATATACCAAAAGAAAGAGTAGTTATCATACCTCGCCAACACAATGGGGTTGCAACAACCCAGCGTAATTTAGTTATTGCTGGCAGCGGCCATTCTACCCATTAACTCTTCTACACGTTTTCTCAGCTCGTCTGAGGGGTGCTCAAACTTAAGACCTATCCGATATACTTTTCCGCTGGCCAGCTGGATAGGCTTTTGGTGCACCACGCGAGCACGTAATTTGAGACTACAACCCTCAGCATCAAGCGCACTAATCACCATCTGCAATGACTGCCCAATGGGCATAGGATTAGGCACCGCAATACCGAGCCCGCCTGCAGAGATATCAGTCAGCGTTGAACGAAGTTCCTGTATCCCGTTGAACTCGACGTCCAGTCGCTGCACCAACCGGGGATATTCGCGTTCGCCGGCCTTTTCGGCATTTCGTGCCATGTGCTGGAGGATCGATTCCAACCTGGATTCATCTCGAGTATTCAGGCTGGAAAAACGCACTGACACGCCGCTGAAGGACTGGTGCTCCCATGTTCGCAGGACGCGCGACTCGATTGATATACAACCGCCTTGAGGCCGAGGCAGAATTACCCGAAGCACGTCGCCCTCTGCAATTTCTGCGTCGATCAGCATAGCCGCACCACCCCATGAAATATTCTGCAAGTTGGCATCCTGCGGCCTGGCCTCGCCGACTATAGAAACTCTGATGGGAGTGGATACATTGATGCGCAATTGCGTCCTTGCTTCAGCCGGACCGGCTTCTACAAGAGCCCGCTCAGCCGCCTGAGTTCTTACAATTTCAAGCGCTTCCTCCAGAACCTCTCGGCCCTGCATGAATAGGCCCGCATCTACATCTTCTGCATCTGGATCAGAGAGATTCTCCGCAGATACGTGCAGCGTAACAAAACCACGCTTTGCTCGATGTAATACCACACTCTGAGCAAGCAACTGGACGCAGGCTGAAAGTTCCTCTCGCGTCGCTTGTTCCAGAACTTTTTGGTGACTGGACTTGATGCATACCCCTCCTGATCGATTATTATTTTTCCATTCGTCACGATCAGTGAGCCTTAAGTATACACACTCCCGAGCTTTGCGGGCAGGCCCGAAATTGACCGTACAGCCTAGCTTGGCTTGGTTAAAGAAACCGACTAATATTTGAGCTGAGCTGAGCTGAGCTGGGCTGGGCTGGGCTGGGCGTTTAACTGCAAAAACTCGTCTACGCACCCCACAACAGATAGCCGGAGGCTTGTTGATGGAAAAAGAAAACGGCGAGCATTCTTTTGAGGGCGCAAAATTCGTTGTCGGACAGGAAGACGGAAAGACCATCTACGACAAAAAATTTCTTGTTTCGACCTTGTTGTTGTACGTAGCCAAGGGCGATGGGGAGATAGGCCCCTCCGAAACCGATCGCATGATTAATATCATCACTAATCATTTCGACAGTAACAGCGCAGAAGCCATGGGCCTTTTAAGTGACGCAGTGAGGGATTTCAGCGACGAAGAGGACGTGGTCGAGCGGTTGCGTGGTATCAGTCGAAGTCTGGATCAAAAGGAAAGAAAAGAGATTTTTAACATGCTGGTTAAAGTGATTTTGGCCGATGGAAACGTGGCCGATGGAGAACTTCGCACAGCACAATTTGCCGGCGAAATTCTGGGCTTATCACAGGATGCAATTCAAGCAGCTTTTCACTCAGCACGGTAACCGAGAAACGCCTGCGCGCCCTACCTTTTTGCCTTGAAACCTGCAGCTTTGCTGTCCCAGGTGTCTTTCGTAACGCCTAGTTTCCGCAACTTGTATTTTTCAACCTTGTTGGTCGGTGTGTAGGGCAGGCTTTCTACAATCTCCAGATATCGAGGCACAAAGTAATACGGCGCATTTTCATTGATGAATGTGCATATATCTTCCGGCACGAGTTTTACGCCCTCTACCAGCACTACGTTTATTTTAAGTTCGTCTTCGCTTTGTAGCGCTTCAGTTGGTATTCCAAACGCGGCCGCTTCACCAATATCAGGATGGCGAAGCACTACGCTTTCAACCTCAAGTGTCGATATATTACGGCCGGCGAATCGCACGGCATCTTTTTTGCGATCGACAAAAAAGAATGCGCCGGTATCTGGATCGCGCCGCGCCATATCACCAGTGAGAAACCATTCATCACGAAACGCTGCTGCAGTCGCCTCGGCATTATCAAAGTATCCATTAAAAACGACATGCGGTACTTTTGGCCGCACACAGATTTCACCGTGCTCGCCATCGGGAACTTCATTACCATCGTCATCGAATAAGCGAACGTCAGCATCCGGCACCTCAAAACCAAGCGCATACATGGGCGCGTCTATCCCGGAATGCTCGTGGTTCAAGGTTAAAAGACACTCACTCTGGCCCAGGCCCGAGGCAACCAGGCGAACCCCAAAGCGATTTTCAAAAGCGTTCCACATGGCAGGAGGCATGGGAACAATCAAGCCCTCCCGCAAAGAATTATCTGCATCATCCTCTCGCGCCGGAGAGTTCATCAGAAAAATCCCCATAGAACCGACCACAAACGTCTGGGTTGCTCCGAAGTGCTTTATGCGCTCCATAAAACTGCTCACTGAGAATTTTCTCTCAATGACGCAGCCAATACCCATCACCAGAGCACGCAGTACACAAGTGATCCAGGCGCCCGCGTTGTAAAGCGGCATAGCGCAGTAGACAATATCGCCTTTCTGGCTTTCGTACTGACAATTAGTCCCCTGCAGGATAGAGCGCAACCAATTATTATGGGCGATCATGACACCCTTAGACTTACCGGTTGTACCCGAGGTCCACAGAATGGCGCAGGTATCCCCGTAGTCCATGCTGCTATAGTCAGCTCTATACGGATCATGGTCCAGTAGCGTTCTATAAGCGGTCGCTCCTTCTTCCCTCGCTTCGTTATCCTCTAAAACAATCAATTCATTACAAACAATGCCCTCGCGGACTTCTCTCAGGCGTCCTAGATGTTCTGCATCGGTAACGACAAGGCTGGGGCGACTGCGTGCAAGTGCATCTCGAAGCCACTCGCCCTTGTAATCAGTACACACCGGCACCCAGACTGCTCCTAGTTTATTCAATGCCAAACACATCAAAACTAATTCCGGACGGCTGGCCATCAGAAATGCAACACGGTTACCGCGGGATACTCCCAGTGCGGTAAAGCCCGCAGCCAGGCGGTTAGTTATATCTTCGGCCTCGGCAAAAGTTACGGTGTCAGCATCAGTAATAAGAAAGGCAGTGTCGCTGTTGTACTCGGCCTGTAATTCCAGAATGCGTCCGAGATGGCGATCCGCGTTGTGCTCGAGTTTTAGTTCGTACATAGGACTATTATCCGCTGGGACAGGGCAGCCTTTCACTTTTCATTGATTGAAAGCCACCCCGTTAGTGAGGCCGATCTGGTTCAGTACTCTCTTGGGAGTGACGGGTCGCAAGATTTAAAAGGTACTCGGTATAAGCGATACCAACTGCAGACAAAATAAAGACAATATGAATAATCGTCTGCCACATAACGCCAGCTTCTGTATAGTTCACGTCATCTTCGCCAAGTGTACCGATCGCAATAAATGTCTTCAGCAGGTGTATGGAACTGATCCCGATTATTGCCATCGCCAGTTTGACTTTTAAAACCGTGGCATTCACATGGTTAAGCCACTCCGGTTGATCCGGGTGATTTTGCAAGCGGAGTCGTGAAACGAAAGTCTCATAGCCCCCAACAATTACCATCATCAAGAGGTTCGAGATCATCACCACATCAATAAGGCCCAGGACAGCCAACATAATATGCTGTTCATTTAAAACCGTTGCACCACCAATAAGATGTATTAGCTCTCGGACGAATAGAACTACGTATACCACCTGTGCCGCGATAAGCCCGAGGTAAAGAGGCAGTTGCAGCCAACGAGAACTGAAAATCAGTGCGGCCAGTGGCTTGAGGTTGCGATGCTCGTTATCAGTCATAAAGAAACTACGTTGTACTCAGTTCATTGGGGAGCTGCGCAGCGGACGCGCCGTTTGAGACTGCTCTCACCGCGAGCGTCGCATTTTAATAGAGTACCCGTGTCGGGTCAAAACAGCCGACACGGCTGGAAACTCAGCTACGGGACGCAGTCTCATATTTCAGCGGAACCAGCAGCAGTGCTGCCAATAGAATGACCCCGCTGAAAACCATCAACCCAAGGCTATAGCTACCCGTGGTGTCGAATAAACGGCCGACGAGCGCGTATGCCGGGAGGATGCTTAGCGTAATCACAGGCCCCATTGCGCCCATCGCTCGGCCAAAGCTGGCAACACCGAACACGCGCGCCATCATGGCACTCCAAACAGGTAGCAATCCGCCAGTCGACAGGCCAAAAAAAACAGACGCCAGTACCATTAGAGGGTATGTCGGTTCAGTGAGCAGTATTAAAAAAGCAACGCACAACAAAAAATGCGCAAGCCACAAACCTTTCCTGAGGTTTATACGGTCTGCGGCCATACCAAACACAAACTTGCCCACGACACCTCCTAAGGCAAGTATCGAAATCATGGTGGATATCTGGTTCTCCCCAACGCCTAAACCAGCGGCATAAGGTGCGAGATTCGCCAGCATGGAGGAAAAGGCGGCGAACACCATCCCCATACTCAGTCCAATAATCCAGAAGGCGGGTGTGCGAAGTATTTCAAGCATACTCATGCCGGTGTGGTGAACTGCGGATTCATTATTCTGCGGGGCGGGCTGATTCTCGACAGTCAACCCAAGGTCTGATGGCTGATTGCGCACAGTCAACCAAATGATCGGCATCACCAGCAGCACCGTGACCAATGCCATCATTTGTAAAGCATCACGCCAGCCGTAAAGTGAAATCCAAAAAGTCAATAACGCGGGCACGAGCACCCCGCCAAAGGAAGATCCTATAGAGGCAATACCGAGTGCTCGCCCGCGGTTAGTTGAAAACCAGCGAGACACAACTGCACTGCCCGGCATAGAACTCATTGATGCCAGTGATAAGGCCATAGTGGCGGCCAACAACCAACTGAAGGCGCCGATTGATTGGGCATTCGAGATAGCGAATAAACCCGAAGCCGTAAATAAACAGCCCAGCGTCATCAATATGCGTACCGAAAAACGATCAATCAATGCGCCTACGAGCGGGCCCATTATCAAGCCAAACAAGGTTCCCAGTGTCAGGCCGTACATAACCTGTTCGAGACTGGCACCGAATTCCTCACGTATCGGGTCCACGAGAACAGTAAAGGCGTAGGTAAACATTCCGTTCGCCAGAACCATTCCAAAAAATGCGCCGGCAACAACCCGCCATCCAATATACATTTTCTATAGGCTCTCTTTTCGAGGTGTATTTATCGCCATGTTACGTGACCCCTCGAGTTCAAATTTTCGCGAATAATCCACGTCATCGCTTTACCGATGCGCCTCCTTTGTCTGGCAGATCCCGGACAGGCAAACGCCATGCAATCTCAGGCAGAGCAGACCCTATCAGACAGAGCCTCTCTGTGCGATTTATCATTGACGAGCGTCCTCAAAAGAGTGGCCAGCACAGCGAAATACAGGTACAGCAATTTATCCCAGCGGGTGATAACGCATGAACGGGCTCACTGATCAGCCCAGGTACTACTATCATGGCATTATCGTAATACGAACGGAATACACACATGCGCCTGTCCCGACGCGGCTTTATCCAGCGGTCCTCTGCGATGGCAGCGGCTTCCGTTCTTCCCATTGGGTGTAGTGATAGCAGCGATCACTCTGCGCCCGACAGTCGTCGCGCAATCATCATCGGCTCGGGTTTTGCCGGATCGGTCGCAGCGCTGCGTCTGGCGGAGGCAGGTATTCGATCAATAGTGCTGGAGCGGGGGCGACAATGGACAGTCGAGGGCTCTGATACGTTTCCTACAACAGCCGCCCTCGACAAACGAGCCAGCTGGACTATTCCTGCCGCCGGCAGTGGTTCCCAAGGCACAACTTACGCCGGACTGCTCGAAACCATTTCAGGATCGAATGTCTCTGCGGTATGCGGCGCCTGCGTTGGCGGCGGCTCGCTGGTTTACGGTGGCGTCCTTATCCAACCGCCAAAGGACGCGTTCGAATCAGTCTTCCCTTATCTGAGTTACGATGCAATGGATAGCATCTACTACCCGCGGGTAATTGCTCAGATTGGCGCATCACCCATACCCGATGACATACTCGCCTCACCCAACTACAGCGCGCAGCGCATCTTCATCCGAGATGTCGAGGCGGCCGGCTACACCGCACTGAAACCCGCGGCCTCTTTCGACTGGGATATTATCCGTCGCGAGATAGCCGGCGAAATTCCCGCAGCTGCCAGTGTCGGTGAGTACCCATTTGGCTGTAACAGTGGAGCCAAACAATCCACAGACAAGAACTATCTGAAACTGGCTGTCTCTTCAGGGCTGGCGGAAGTCCGCAGCCTTACCGAGGTGGAAATGATTTCTGAGAAATCACCGCGTGGCTATACGGTGACTTGTCGAAGTATCACTGCAGATGGTGAGTTACTGGAACGCTACGCGTTAGAGGCCGATTATCTTTTCATGGCAGCCGGATCCATGAACACTACCAAATTACTCCTTAAGAGCCAGCAGAGCGGTGAACTCAATGGGGCGAACCAACAGATCGGTCAACAATGGGGAACAAATGGGGACCAGTTGCTGGCCCAGTTGCACCCGAAGGTCAGTGCGACGCCGCAGGGTGGCCCCGCCTGTATCGCAGCCGAGGACCGATCCAACCCTAACCACCCTGTAACCTTCATGCATTCGCCCCTGGCTTTTGGAACATTGCAGTTGCAACTTGCTATGTCAGTGCCGGACGAAACCGGCCGACTGAGCTACGATGCCATCGATGATACCGTGCAGATTAATTGGAGCACGGATACTGCCACGCCGTCGGCGATGGCGCGGCAAACAAGCTTCAACCACCTGGTGGCACAAAATGGCGGCACTGAAGCACCGTTCATTGAGGGTCAGATCTGGCATCCGCTTGGTGGCGCCGTGATGGGAGACGCGTGCGATGAAATTGGCCAACTTTACGGGTACCGCAACCTGTTTGTTATCGATGGGAGTCTGTTACCGGGAAGCGCCGCCACCGTTAACCCCGCTCTGACGGTTGCGGCGAACGCAGAACGCGTCATGGAAGCGCTTATCCCCTCCCTATAGGGCTCAATGCCAACCTCTGACATAAGCACTCGAACTTTTTGCTCAACTTACGTACAATCACGACCCAGCTGTTTTGACCCAGCGTCTGACAGCATTAGAAAAACGCCCTGTCCTGCTGCATCTAATTGATTTAAAACACTTTTATATCAACAGGAAGCTCATTCCGGACCTCGTGGCACACCGGGGTGTGGACAGCACGGGCGACATCGAATGGTGCGAGGCAGATTTGGGCGCGTCGGTAGCAAGCGCGGCAACGGTGCGGCAGCCCGCAGGTTTTATAAGCCGAACCTGCCAGAGCTGCGTATAGCTTTAGTATTGCTTGCGTCGCCACAGACGCAGTGAGTGCCAGCGGTTCTTGTTTCCCCGCGCCAAAATGGACATGTGGATATTAGAAATAATGTCACAAAACGCAAATATCGGTTCCGCTCCAAAAGGGGCGTCGCCGATCGATAGACAAACTGAAAGGATACGTAACGCAATGGGAAGAATTTATGCTGACAGCAAATAAACTGGAAAAAATCATCGAGCTTGAAGAAACTCTGCGATCGGAGTACCAAGAGAAGCTGGACGCGAGCGAGACCGCGTTGGAAAAATGTCAAAAAGAGCTCGCCGATGCGCGTGCGCACATGCAAGCGACGATTGACAAGCAGCTGCAAACGATTAGTGAGTTGTCTAAAAAAAGCGCTTCCAGTGAAAAGTTCGAGCAGCAAAATCGAGAACTGTTCAATCGCAGTGAAAATATGAAAGACGACGTTGCTAAACAAAAGCAGCGCATCAAGTCACTGCAAAGCGACCTTGCCAAAGAGCGGGAAGAGCTTAAAGTTCTCAAGCAGTTTGATCCGGCCAAGATGAAGAAGAACCTCGACGCCAGCAAAAAGAAATTGGCCGAAAAAACCAGTGCGAACGAGATACTGCAGAAAAACCTGAACAAGAATAAGTCGGAAAATCTCGAGCTCCAGCAAAAAGTGAAGGAACTGGAAAGCAAACTTGCGGAACTGGAACCAGACGACGGAGAAGAGAAAGAAGCCGAGGCGGCCTGATCAATCATTAGGGGCCTGGATTCTCTCCAAGCCCTCCCCCTTGCAGCCTGCGATCGATTTCTGCGGCATCAGTCTGGCAGTGCATCTTGGCAGCGCCGTCACGGCGTGGGCCACACTGCGGCTGCAGACCATTTTGATCAAACGAGAACTCCCACTGCCCGCGCAAGTGCAAATCGCATAGCATTCAACAGATATGTCCAAATGCCACCCCCCTTTTAGCCCGTTTTCAAATGCCTACCCAATGCAAGCCTTTTACTCTTGTGACGCGCGCACTTACGGATGAACCTGCCCGGAAAAAAACGATCGCAAAGACTAACGTCAGCGGCGCAGCATATTGAACAGTGCGCCCCCGATTATCAGGGTTCCGCCCAACCAGGTGGCCGTGTTTGGCAGATCACCAAAGACCAGCCATCCAAGAATGGCCGCAAAAATCACCTGGACATATGAATACGCCGATGCCTTTGCTGCCAGTTCAGTGCGCATAGCATGAGTCATACCCCACTGCCCCACCTGCGTAAAAACGCCCACCATTAGCAGCAACAGCAGCGCTTGCCCGTCTAACATAATGAAACTGTCACCGGGTAGCAGCAAAGAGACAGGCAGCGCGACCAGAGGGAAGTACATGATTATGACGGACGTATCCTCTTCGCGACTCAGTCGACGAACCAATACGTACGCCACAGAACTGCCCAGAGCGCCTAGCAGCGCTGCAAAAACACTAAAGCTGGGCAGCTGAGCCGAGCCTCCATTGAGCATCCCTGGCTGAACTATCAGGAGTAGTCCGAGGATACTCAAGCCAATACAGACAAGCGTGGCACCGTTAACCCGCTCACCAAGAAATATTAATGCCAAAAGCGCGGTAAAAACCGGATGTGTGTACTGGATCAGAGTGGATTCAGCAAGCGGTAGCGTGGTCACAGCATAGTAAAAGCAGACCAGCGCAAAGGTTCCAACAGCACCCCTGGCAAACAGCAGAACCCGGTTGTGCCCCCATGGCGAGAGACCTTTGCGGTGGACGTCCGCATAACTGATAGCCAGCGATACCAGCGCCCTTGCCGCGACGATTTCCATCAATGGTATACCGCGAGCCGACGCAAGCTTCACGCAGGCAGACATCAGAGAAAAACCCAGCGCAGACAACATCATGAAGCGCACCCCAACAGGAATGACACTATTGTCTGAAAGCATAAGATTTCTCCGCGGGCCATAATGAGTAGGGGAAATGCCCTGAAATACAGCGCCATGGCCCTCGCTGGGCATTGTAACGGCTGAGTGACCTCTACCGCTACAAAGCCATTAGGGATTCAAAAAGTTGTCTGTTTTAGAGTGGTTGTGCCCTTATACTATTCCATTGATTAACTCATGGAGCCTAAATCACTATGACGCTTCTCGTCATATATCTTTTTATTGCAATCGGCGTGTCTTTTCTCTGCTCAGTTCTGGAAGCGGTTCTCCTGTCTGTTACCCACGGATTTGTCGAGAGCCAAACCGAGCATCGTCCGCGACGCGCGGCGGCACTCAAGGACGTCAAAGATAATCTCGACGAATCACTGTCGAGCATACTGATCCTCAACACGTTTGCTCATACCATGGGTGCAGCAGGAGTAGGCGCCCAGGCAACCTATGTCTTTGGCGCACGCTGGGAAACTCTCATTGCTTTTTTATTGACGCTGGCGATTCTGTATTTTTCAGAGATTATTCCAAAAACACTGGGCGCGAAATTTTGGAAAGAACTCGCTCTTCCGGCAGCGCCGGTTATAAAGTGGCTGGTCAGGCTGCTTTTCCCGCTGGTATGGATATCAGCGCGCTTGACCAGCCTGTTCTCGCGAGACGGCGACTCGGGATTCGTAAGTCGAGAAGAGCTTTCGGCACTGGCCAAACTCGGTGCTCGACACGGCGCCCTTGGTCCACAAGAAGGTGCGCTGCTGGAAAATCTGCTGCAAATGAGGCAATACCGTACCGGTGAGATCCTCACTCCACGCACCGTAGTCTGCGCTGTTAACGTTTCACTCTCGGTAGGTGAGGTACTGGCGGAACTTAGCAATGTTTCCTTCACTCGACTTCCGGTATACCGGACTAACCTCGACTCTATCCTAGGTTTGGCTTTACGCCCAGAGCTACACGAAGTTGAACGCGCCGGCGGCAAAGACACACCTCTAGAGGAGCACATAGTGCCAATTCACAGAGTATCCGAGGAGCTCCCCGTATTAAGACTTCTAGATCTCTTTATCAAACGCCGAGAGCACATGTTTTTGGTAGAAGACGAATACGGTCAGACCGCGGGCATCGTGACACTGGAAGACGCTGTGGAGACGCTTCTGGGGCGAGAAATCATGGACGAGAGCGATACTGTAGAAGACATGCAGGAATTGGCCCGCAAAAAATATCGCGGTAGACTGCGCCAGTCAAAGTAAATGCCGCTTGAAGACGGCCTGAACCCAATTATCCCTATGTCTGCTGCTAACCCTTTCAGTCAATCCATGCCTGAAACACAGGGAGTGTGAACCGCATCACATCGTAGGTAATCTCCCCAAAATACAGGCTGTGATCAAATCGTTGATCCAACAAAGCCAGAAAATAGAGACTTTCACAGGCAGCTCATCACTGAAAGCTCCTGTAACCAGTCAGGCATACAGAATACGAGAATACCCTGGTCCTCCTGCGCGTCAAATCTGGTTAGTCATCAGAAACACTCGTATATTCGCTCAATATAACCCCTGGGCGGTCCAGGCTATTGCGACAGCGTCGTGAAACCGTGCGGAAATACCGCGTCATAGCGCTCATAAGCTAACTCAGAAAGCGACCTCCGGTGGCACTAACCGGCAACGACAACTGCCCCGGCAGACATTACTGTTTTTTAGTCATACCGGAGTCAAAATAGGAAATATGGCCGTTTCGATCAGGATGCATTTGTCCTACTCTTGGAACGCTAAATACACGTGTAGGCGGGAACCCCTTGACGGCTTCCAATCTTCAACGCCAAGCACTCGCGACATGAGAGGAAAATTTGCCTGATACCCTGGAACAAAACCAGACGATATACCCGGCAAAAATGTCCGCTTTGCGTCAGCTGGGCGTCCGCCTGATCGATCGCGGCATACCGACGGATATTCAAGTCGGCGACCCAGACGACTTACGACGCGCAAGAATCATTCTATCGTTTACGCTCATACTGATAATCCTCGCTTTGGTGACTGGCTTTTATATCACGTGGATTTTACCTGAGTCAGAAAGGCCCAAAATACTCATCTCGCTCACCATAGCAGCAATGGCAACTTTTACCATTCCGCTTATCTTCAAGTACTTTTTTTCTCTGGCACTGGCAGCTAACCTGGTTCTCGTTGCCGGTTTCGTCGTTACGCTTGTTATTTATACGCTTAGCGGCGGCATCACGGGGCCACTACTGCACTGGTGTGCTTTGTTCCCAGTAATGGCTGCCCTGATGGGATGTCGCCGGTCTGCCTGGCTGTGGGCAGGCATCAGCGTTACCACCATAGTTTTTTTTGCTATGGCCGATGCTGCCGGATTTAAGTTTGTCGACGCTATCGAGTTTTCACAGTTAGAAGGCCCTGAGCTCTGGCTGCAACGCTTCATCAATGTGTTTTCCTGGACGATGATTCTTCTGGCTGCTGTTCTTCTATTTGAGGATCACAAGAATCTGCAGACGTCGCAATTAGCGGCGAAAAATATAGAGCTGCGCACGCAGATTGAGCAGCGCTTCCAGGCAGAGCAACGCAGCCAGTATCTTGCTCACTACGATCAGCTTACCGGTCTCCCAAACCGCCGACTTTTTCTAGAGCAATTAAGCGCGGCCATCGACCAGGCTCCCCGAATAAATCGGACCATCGCACTGTTATTTTTGGATCTCGATCGTTTCAAAGAAGTGAACGATACGCATGGGCATGACCAAGGTGACCAGCTCTTGAAACAAGTTGCTGAGCGACTACACAGTTGCGTTAGATTGTCGGACCGCGTATCGCACGGCAGCGTTTCAGGACTGGGAAACATAGCCAGACTCGGCGGCGATGAGTTCACGATAATGCTGATGGGCATTCGAAAACATCGTGATGCGGCGGTCGTTGCACAGCGCATATTAGACTCTCTCAACCGCCCGTTTATCGTGGACGGTCTTGAGGTCTTGATCGGAACCAGCATAGGCATCTCGGTACTTTCAGAGGAAAATCGGGGCGCAGAAGATCTTGTCCGAAATGCTGATCTGGCGATGTATAAGGCTAAAAGTGCCGGCAAACATAATTTCAAATTCCACGAAGAATCCATGAATACGGATATCGTACTGCGAAACACCATGACAGACGCGTTACGCAGCGCATTGGATGCAAATGAGCTAAAACTTCACTATCAACCCATAATCGATACAAAGACACATGTGATTACTGGCGTGGAGGGTCTTGTCCGTTGGATGCCCGAAGGACGGGAGCCAGTGCCAACAGAGACATTGATACAGATCGCGGAGGAAAGCGGGTTAATCATCCAGCTCGGTGAGTGGGTGATCAATGAGGCCTGTCGTCAGTTCCGAGACTGGCAAGGCATACGCATCAATCCGCCGAGAATAGCGATAAACGTTTCAACAGAGCAGTTCAAACGAGTAGACGTTGCAGAATTGGTTGCGGCTTCGCTGAAAAAGCATAATTTGGAGGCCAAGCATTTAGAGATCGAAATCACCGAGGGTGCAATGATGGCGGATGAAAGCCGGACCTTACTTGCCCTGGAGAAACTCTGCGCGATGGGTGTCAGTATCTCATTGGACGATTTTGGCACCGGATTTTCATCGTTAAGCTATGTAAACCGATTTCCTATAGACACATTGAAAGTAGACCGGTCTTTCATTTCATGTGTAGAGTACGAAAAGGGTAGCAGGGCCATTGCAACAGCTGTCATCGCATTGGCTCACCAGCTGAATCTCAAAGTCGTTGGCGAAGGCGTCGAAAATGGTGCACAGGAAAAGTTCCTTTTTGACAATGACTGCCACGAAATGCAGGGCTATTTTTATAGCAAGCCACTATCCCCTGAAGAAATCTCGAGCATTCTTGTTCGCGGTAAATTGTGAATCGGAGCTATCAACGTGACAGCTAGAACGATACACCGCCCACTCATTCCTCTAACCAACACAATGATGCTGTGCGGCAGGGGTAGCTCTCCAGCATAATCGTTTGTAGCAAACTGCCGCGAGCCGCGGTATTTACGGACCGCGACTGAAGCGGCTTGCCGGGTGAGCTGTAAAGTACGGCGTGGCTCCCTCAAGTGATTGCAAAGATAGCTTGAGAGAACGTGACTCTTATCGATCGTCCATTGATAAACATTCAAGTTAAACCATAGGCCAATGGAGAGTAATTTTAGTCCAGCCGTCGGATAGCTGATAATTGCTGGGAAAGCTCACTTATCCTGCAGTTTCCCGTGCTGCTTAATTAGTGGAGGCTTTAGCCGCAACCGCTATAATAGCTGAATGTTTGATCCACTCATTATTGCAATCGCACTTGCGTGCGGTCTGATCAGTCGAGCAGTGGGCCTACCCGCACTGATCGGATACCTCGCCGCCGGTTTTGTTCTCAACAAATTTCATATTCAGGCGGGAACACTTCTGGAGTCACTTGCCAATATTGGCATTACGCTATTGCTGTTTACGATTGGCCTTAAACTTCAGCCGCGCGAACTGTTGAAACCAAAAATATGGGGTACCAGCCTCGCACATATGGTGGTTATGCAGTCTTTCTTCTTGGGAATTCTGCTCATAGCAGGGTTTATGATTCCAGGAATTAACCTGGATTTCACAGGTGCACTCATCGTCGCTTTCGCCCTAACATTTTCAAGCACGATATTTGTTATTCAGGTTTTGCAAGACAAGGGAGAGATGTCCTCTAAACACGCATCACACGCTATTGGCATTCTTTTAATACAGGACGTGGCGGCCGTTCTGTTCCTTGTTGCTTCAAAAGGAGCCCTTCCAAAGCCCGAGGCTATCTTGCTTCTATTTCTTTTCCCTCTGCGGGGCGTCATCCAGCAGTTATTGGGGCGCGCAGGCCATGGAGAACTGCTCACGCTGTTTGGTTTTGCACTGGCTTTGGGGGGAGCCCACTTATTCGAGCTAGTTGGAGTTAAAGGTGACCTCGGAGCTTTGTTCCTTGGTGCATTGCTCGCAGGTACGCAGAAAAGCAAGGAACTTTCCCGCCGGTTGATCCAATTCAAGGATTTATTCCTGGTATGCTTTTTCCTAAGTATTGGTCTGGCGGGTTGGCCGACGGAGGGGATGCTGCTGGTCGCGATCATCCTGGGTCTACTGGTCGTTATCAAGCCTGTTGTCTATTTCCCACTGATGACACTGCTACATACACCGCCCCGCACCGCTCTACTCTGCGCCAGTGCAATGGGCAATTATAGCGAATTTGGGCTCGTGGTAATCGTTTTGGCAGGCAAGGCTGGCTGGATTGATATGCAGTGGGGAAGCGCTATTTCTGTTGCAATTGCAGTGAGTTTTATATTCTCTTCATCGCTTAACCTGCGGGCCCACAGCCTTTATCGCCGCTACCACTCATTCTGGCTTAATTTTGAGTCTTCGAAAGTCACAGAGGATACTCCTGATACTGAAGGAGCGAGGATTATAGTATTGGGTATGGGCAATATTGGAACAGGCGCATTCGACACTATTGCAGAAAAACACGGTCGTGCCGTACTCGGCGTCGACATCAACGCGCAGAAGCTTCAGGAGCATAGCCGAGTTCATCGCAGGGTCGTTAGCGCAGACGCCAGTGATCCAGACTTCTGGTACCGGGTTAATCTAGCAGAAATTGACCTGGTTTTGATTGCGCTCACTCATCATGAAGAAAACATGCTGGTGGCCAATATGGTGAGAGAACTGGGTTACGACGGAAAAATTGCAGCCGTAGTTCGTTTTAATGAGGAAGCAAAGGAGCTGGAAGCTAATGGTTTTTCTGCGTTTAATCTTTATGAGCATGCCGGAGCAGGTTTCGCCAGCCATGCTGCTCAGCGGCTATGACTTTTATCTGTTGCTACACAAATGGAGTGTGTCTGGCAGGCAGTTTCATTCAGGATAGATTGGCTGCACTATACTGCAGTGCCGCTAATCGTCCACCGATCGATAAGGCTGAGTTGGAGCCCGAATAGTACCTTTCATCGCGATCGCTATTAATGGACCAGCCGATGGTATCTCACAAGGGCAGCCAACGACGATCACTGACCAGCGGACTACGTGCGCCTGATCTCCGAGTGCGCGAGTGCGGAGCGATAAATCCGCATGTTAATGTATTTTTCTTTGGCAGGCTGTCACTGTGTCAAGTGATTTAGCTTAAATAGCGGGCGGTCGTATTGCGCACTGCCGGCAGGCGGCCTAACATTGTTTCCCATCTAATTTGATAGAAGCAGAGCAGGTGACACTCATGGAAACAGATCCCCCCAAGGCATTCGAGGGGTACGCACCGAAAACTGGTCGTTTCGCTCTCACGCCAGAGCTTTCTCCAGAACAGGAGCTAGCCATTCTGTGTCACGCACTTTTTGCCGAAGGTTACGATGATCATATTGCAGGCCATATTTCCTATAGGCAGGACGATGGCACATTCCTAATCAACCCATGGGAACTCGCCTGGGATGAAATTACGGCATCCGACATCATTCGAATTGACGTGGAAGGTAATGTGATTGCAGGAGACTGGAATGTCACGCCAGCAAATTTACTTCATCGGGCAATTCATGAAGTGCGCTCTGATGCAAATATCATCATACACAACCATCCGCGCTACGCTAGCATCTGGTCTATGCGACAGGAGGTACCAAAGACATTTGACCAAACCGGTGCCAATATTAACGGTGATATCAAACTATACAATGAGTATGCCGGCGCCCTGCACCAAACTGAGCAATGCGCAAAAGCGGCTGCTGAGCTGGGTGACGCCAAGTGGGCACTACTCGCTAACCATGGCGTGCTTGTTACTGGTCGCGATATACGTCAAGCCCATGTTCGGGCTGTCACGCTGGAGTGGCGCTGCAAACAGGCGTGGATGGTGGAAGCCATAGGGGGAGGCGTGCCGATGCCTGAGGAGCACGTGGAAAATCTCGGGGGCATGATTGATGAATTTGGCCTCCCCTTCATGTGGGAGGCCATGGTGAGACGCGTTCTGCGCAAGTATCCCGAGGTACTGCAGTGATCTTTCACGATCATTATCAGCAAACGGCCATGTGACAATTCCCATGTCACCGACCGCTGCAGGGGTTTTTTATCGCGACGCGTGGCGTTGGTAAAATAGAGGTGGCATTGACACCGCTTGCCACTTATCATCTTTATGGACCTACTGCAGATCAGCAAATATATCGAATAAAAGCGGAGGCGCCATGTACAAGCCAATAGCTGGGCTAATCGTTGCGACTATTCTCGTTGAGCCTAACAGTGCTCTAGCTCAACAACAGGTCCTGGAAGAAGTGTTTGTTTCCGCCCGTAAAGTTGAGGAAACCAGCCAAACTGTTCCTATTTCGATGAGTGTATTAACCGAAGAAAAAATACAAAGCATCAATGCTTTTGACTTTACTGACATCGACCGCATCGTTCCGAGCCTACAACTGGGCGCAAACAGTCCAGCGTCCGCGACACTCAAGATTCGCAATGTCGGTCCTGACTTTTTCGCTCTCGCGTTTCCCGCCGCTGTCGCCGTATACGTTGATGGTGTTCCACAAGCACAGCCCGGCAGCGTATTTTCAACGATGCTTGATATTCAGCGCATCGAGGTTCTGAATGGTCCTCAGGGTACCCTCTACGGGAAAAACGCACCCGCAGGGCTTATTTCAATTTACACCAACAACCCAACGATGAACGAATTCGGGGGCTATATCACCAGCAGCTACAGCTCATGGGATACCTCCAATAACATGGCGGCCCTGAATATACCGTTGGTAGAGGACCAGCTCGCGTTTCGCCTAGCCGGCATGTATGCAAGATCGGATGGCTACATGGACAACGCCGTTCCGGGTGTCAATGAAGCTAATGGCAAGGATCACAAGGGTTTCCGTGCCAAGCTGCTATGGCAACCAACGAATAACATGGACTTCCTGCTAAGTTACTACCACGCAAACCTCACCACAGATGACAATGGCCAAAGCTATCAAGGGCCGGTTCCGGATGAAAGAGGCCTCAGTGATTACACCTCGCAGTATGACGACTACAAAGTCTATAAGGGGATACCCAGCTTCTCCGATACTAAAGTGGATGACATCAATTTCAACTGGCAATGGGCTCTCGATGACTTACAAATCACGTTGTTGGGCCAGTATCAGGACCTCGACATTTTTCAACAACAGGATAATAGCAATTGGCGGGTGGTACCGGGGCCTGAAGTCACGCGGGATTATCTAGAGTTCGATCCTGTTGCCTACTCCTTCGAATTTCAAGCAGCCGGGAACATCGGCGACGATATCGACTACCTGTTTGGTACTATCTATTCCAAAGATGATACCAAGACCGTCAATTTCATCCAGAATATTAACGTAGATGGCACGGCAGAAACTGAAGCAACCGGCATCTATACTAACTGGACGTACCGTTTCAACGACAAATGGGACAGCAGCCTGGGAGCCCGTTACAGCAACGTAGACTACAAAGCTACCGTATTTGGATTTATTCCGGGGCTAGGTGAACTGAATACTAATTACGATCAAAATTATTCAGACCCGTCCTACAGCTTCAAAGTTCGTCACTACCCACTCCCTGACGTGCTTCTCTACGGTGCCATCGATACGGCATTCCGCTCTGGAGGCCTTAACGTGCTTGCGCCTTTAGCAGGTCAGCTGTCTGAAATTTTTCCTCAACCTCCGGTATCAGGCAACCTGTTGACTATTGCCAACGACTACCTTGAGTTTGGCCAGGAGGATTCTATTGCTTACGAGATCGGCATGAAAAGCACGTTCCTCGAGCAGCGCTTACGCTGGAATGTTGCGCTCTTTTACCAGAACTACAATGATCACCAGTACCGCACTAGCCCAAGTGATAGTGCGGTGACGACAGTCCTTTCGGGCCCACTTTCTAATCTCGCGGTCAACGTAGAGGATCTCGATGTCTACGGGTTTGAAACGGAGATCGACTATCTGATCAATGACAACTGGTCCATGTTTGCCACTGCCGCTTATTCCAAACCAGAAATTCAGGAATACACCAAGCGCATGTGCGAAGAGGGAGAAGCCACACCGGGAACACTTGTGTGTCCTGGTAAAAAAGGTCAGCAACTCAATGATGAACCGGTGTTACACGCACTGTCTCAGCTTCGTTACACACAACCGATACCGGGAACCAGTTGGAATTTTTCGGGACAGGTCACGGCGGAGTATTACGACAAGCCAAACCAGACGGTCAATACGCCAAATGTTGAGGATGTTCTCATTTTCGATATGACACTGGGCATCGAAGAAAATTCGGGCGTATGGTCTGCGAAAATCTGGAGCAAAAACTTGTTGGATAAAACCATCATATTGGAAGAGAGCGTAGAAGAAAACATTATTACCGGCGACTTAATCGGCTACTCTTCATATCCACAAGCGCCTCGCTCATTTGGCATCACTGTCAATTACAGGTTCTGATGTTGCCTAATGCTCTGAGCCTGCGACGGGCACCGTTGCGCTGCAAGGCGTGCAACCGCTAATGCAGCAGGGGTTCATTTTTCTGACTGTAATAATTATTACGTATTGAAGCCCGTATGCGGAACAGCCATTCTATTCTCGCTGTGCGGCTCAAGCAGGATACACGCATAGCTCTCTTTGCCCTGGCCTCATCCAGTCTATTTTGGGGAACTCTTCCCGGCACTAGTGGCCATGGCTGCGTTTTCTCTTCGTCGTCCAGCCTCTGGGCCGTTGCACCATATTGTCTGGGGTTACTTTGCTTAATAAGGAGCGGTGTTTCAATATTTTCCCAACCTTAGATTGCGGTGGCATTTTTCACATCAAATCAGTACTCTCGACTCCATAGTGACCGATGTGCCAACTTACGCTCAGGTGTGCGCTTATACCTGTGACAACTTTTGAGGAATCAAACTATGCTCAAGATCAAACTTTTTAAGCCTCTGTCCGTCGTAGCCCTGACACTCTCCGTTTACATGGTGACCACACCCGCACTGGCGCAGAGGACGGGTGATAGCGCACGCGTTACCGTGGGAACGGTAGAGAGCGCAGCCCCCGTGCAGCTCCAATCCAATTCAGGAAGAAATGCGTTGCTTGGAGGTGCCGTCGGTTGGGCACTAGCTCGCAACAAGTCCAGTGGTACCCAGGCAGCTGCAGCACTCGGAGGCGCCGCACTCGGCGGCGGTGGCACCGCGGCATCAGAAGGGAAGAATACAGCCATGCAGTATACAATCCGCACCAGCGCGGGTTCTGCTATTCAAGTCATCACTGACCAGACAGAAATTCGCATCGGTGACTGCGTGCTAGTAGAGGAGTCGGGCAACAATACCAATGTACGCCGCAAAGACCCGGCGATGTGCAGATCTAATTCGAATCAAGTCATGTCACAGGTGCAGGGTGAATTACAAGATGATGCCGACCAGTGTCATCAAGCCAAGCAGCGACTCTTTAACGCAAAGACGCCCGACGAGGTAGAGGTCGCTCGTCAGGTTATGGAAATCCTGTGTAACGACTAATACTTCCTACATAGGCGAACGACTAACACCAGGCACTTCTAACACCAGGTCTGCACCGTAGACTTTGCCTGGTGTTTGAAATCCCGGAGACCATTCACCCTCCAGCACACGCTTCGCGATAAGCAGAGTGCTGTGGAATGTCAGTAGGTAGGCCTCAGGGGTTATAAGCTCTGCTGTGGCTTCTTCGCCAGACTCGTTACGCACGGTTGAGGTAATTCGAGTTTGTCGCTGTTCCTGCGCATTGGGGGGCGGGCCTTCCGGCAGGTAACTGTCGATCAACCAAGCCAGTACGCGCCGGCCAAAATCAGACTGCGCCAATCTCGGAAGCCAGCCTGGTATCTCGCCGGCTTGTAGCTGAAATACCTCGATATTGGGTATACCGGTGCTAACGTAGCTAGTCATCATGTCGGCCCAGGGAATCTGTATCAGCGTCTGATCGCGGCCATCCTCTTTCCGGTGAATTACCTTGGGCGTCATCGGGACCATTTTTCCGCCCCTACGCTCCAGCAGCGGCCTGCCGAGCATCTCCAGAGCAGATTTCATCGTGCCGCGACTCGCCTGTGCTCCTTCGACATCTTTGTAGCTACTATCCAGAATCACCTGAAGGTGCGACGGTTTGTCTATCTGTTGCGCCACAAAAACGTTTAGGCAATCCGTGGGAACTACGTCATAGCCCACCGCGGGCATCACCATAATGTTGGCCCGCCTGAACTCTTCGTCACGATCCAGCTGCGCCTGAATTACATGATTTTCACCCGTCAGATCCACATAGTGCGTGCCCGCCTCGACTACCGCATCCAACATCGGCTTTGCCGTATACGTGTAAGGTCCCGCAATATGTAACACAATCTCAAAATGGCTTAACACTTTGACCAGGTTATCGTGATTATTCTCCAGGCTTAGCACAACGTAATCGAAACCCAGTTCTTCGGCCAAGGGGCGAAGCTTGCTCTCATTGCGACCGGCCAGCACCGGCGTTATTTCATAGTCCTCTGCCAGGCGGCTAATGCCCTGGCCGGTGAAGCCATAGGCTCCATAGATCAGCACCTGCCCCTCTCTATCAGCAGGCAATGCCTCCAGCTGCGCATCCGATAACGGCGCGGGCGGTGAAACCGGGACAGGATCTGGCAGAGTCACCACATACAGTCCTATTCCTGCACCAAGTATGGCAACCGCTACCACCGCAAGGATATAGCGCATAACGTTCTCCAGAATTATTACTATTTTTCGTCAAGACTGAACCATACACAGATTATCTGCCGGCTGATATATGTTCCATCCAAACAGCTCAAGGCTGGAAATTTCCACGCTAGGCAGCTATCCCCGTTAGGTTTATGCTTACGCTTCCTGTCGACTAGCACTGAGAAAAACCTGAAAAAACGTATCGTCATTCTGTCCACGCTCAGCGCTCTGATCCTGGCAGCCTACCTGCTTGTGCGCTATGTCGAACCTATAGACCCTTTTATCGCCAACTATGAAAAACATTGCAGCGACTGTCATGGCGCGAATCTCGCTGGCAGTTTGCCCCTCGGCCCGGCGCTTCTCAATACACCGCTAGCGCATGGTGATTCCGTGGCAGCTCTGAGCAAGAGCATCGCACACGGATTTCCGGAAAAGGGCATGCCGGCATATATTGATGTGCTGTCACCAGAGGAGATAAGAGGGCTCGCGATCTATATTGCGGAACGCAGAGTGGACAGGCTTTTCACTGATTTCAGGATTGATGCGCCCATAGCGATACCAGGGGGCACTGTCGCGAGTCAGGAGCACGATTTTCGCCTGGAACTGGTCACTGACAAACTCGACCCTCTACCGTTTTCTATCCAGCCCCTTCCGGATGGACGAATACTGGTCACAGAAAAAATGAAAGGGCTGCGCATCGTTGATAAACAAGGGAATATCTCGGAACTCATTCCCGGTACTCCGGAGGTGTTCGATGATGCCATTGAAGCTGTACTGGTCTGGGGGCATGGCTGGCTGCTGGACATAGCATTGCATCCTGACTACGAGGAAAACGGGTGGATATACCTTCACCACACGGAGCGATGCAAGGATTGCTGGCTCATAGCGCGCAGCTTCAACCGGGTGGTGCGCGGCCGAATCAAAGATAATCAGTGGGTCGATGAGGAAGAAATCTGGTACCCCGGACCAGCGTACTACTCTTTCGTCCCTGACGTTGCAGCAGGTGGAAGACTGGCCTTTGACAACGAGGGGTTTCTCTATATCAGCGTCGGGGTGAAGGGCAGCAGTAACTTCGATGGCGTACAGGACCTAACCAAACCCTGGGGTAAGATACACCGAGTCCACGACGACGGACGTATTCCTGGAGATAATCCGTTCATCGGCCAGAACGACACCTATCCAACTATCTGGACGTTCGGGCACCGCAGTCCCCAGGGGCTCGAATTCAACGCAGCCACGAACACCATCTGGTCGACCGAGATGGGTCCCCGAGGCGGTGATGAACTCAACCTGTTGAAACCCGGCCGAAATTACGGCTGGCCGCTAGTTTCGCTTGGCCTAAACTATGACGGCTCGCCCATCGAATATGCCGACTGGCTGGATATCGCATTTGATCTCCATGACATCGAGCAGCCGGTCGTTGACCTGACGCCCGCTCCAGCTGTATCCAGTTTTATCTTTTATCAGGGGGACATGTTCCCGCGCTGGAGAAGCAATGCTCTCGTTGGCTCGCTAAAAGGGTCAACGCTATACCGCATAATCATCGGTGAGGCTGGCGAATACGTGAGTTCCGAGACACTCTTGAGCCAGTTGGCGCGCATCCGCGACATTGAGGTCGGGGCCGATGGCAATATTTACCTGCTCCTCGAGCACGCAGATGGAGGCCAGATACTTCGCATGACGCCCACATCAGAAATCTAACTCAGACGATGTGAAAATCTCCCGGATCCGGAGTACGAGTCTGCTGCCACCACTCCCAATGGGTGCCGGGCCAATTCTGCGAAACACGTCCTTCCGCATTTTTATACCAGCTATCAACATGCTCCGAGCCCCAGGCGCATTCGCGACTACGCGTATCAATCAAGACATTATAATCTCGGCATCTATCTTCCCTTACCTCTAATGCCTTCACGCCATTTTCAAATTGAAACTTTAAGCAGCCCATGATGTAACGCATTTCACATTCACTGCCAAAAATAATACTGCTGCCAGTGACAATATTCGTGTTGGGGCCGTAGAGACAGTAAAAATTTGGAAACCCCGGTACCGTTATACCCAGGTAAGCCTGCGGATTACCTTTCCACGTATCATGCAGTTCCCTGCCGTCACGACCAGTCATTTTTATGGGCTGAAGAAAATGGTCGGCCTTAAATCCGGTCGCGTAAATCACTACGTCAAAATTATGGAGCGCGCCGTCTTCGGTTCTTATTCCCTCCGCCTCAATTGCCAGAATCGGCTGGCTTTGCAGTGTCACATGGGGCTTTTTCAGCGTGTCTATCCACTGCCCATCATCCAGCACTGGACGTTTTCCACCGGGAGGATAATCAGGAATCAGTGCCGCCGCGAGAGCCTCGTCACCCCCCGCCTGCTCTCGTATAGATTCAACTAACGCGTCGCGCAGGGCAGCATTGTCGGCGCTCACTGAATGGGAATGACCGTTCCAATTTTTTTGCGTAAAGAAAAAGGGCAACAAACCATCAACACCGCGAGAACGAAAAAGGTAAAACCGATACCACCGTGCATAGAAGGGAATATTGCGAAAACACCATAATTCCGCCTCTGTCATCGTCAAATGGTATTCCTCCGCAGGCAACAACCACGGAGCACTGCGCTGAAAAACCTGCAGTTTCGCTGTCTTGTCAGCGATTTCCGGGACGAACTGCACGGCACTACATCCCGTCCCTATAACCGCTACCCGTTTTCCACTGAGATCACTGCCGTGATTCCAACGCGCAGAATGAAAGGCTATTCCGGCAAAACTATCTCTCCCGGGAATATCTGGAAAAGCCGGTAAATTTAACTGCCCGCAGGCACTGACTATGCTGTCGTATCGGCTTGTAGACTTTTTACCCTCGCTGTTCCGTGAACAGACCTCCCACTCAGCGGTTTTCTCGTGCCACAGTGCCGATAGGACCTCCGTTTCCAATTGAATATCATCGCGCAGGCCAAACTCCTCTACCACCCGCAAGAAGTAATCAAGCAATTCAGGCTGTCCGGAAAAGTGACCCGGCCACTGGCTCTCAGGCGCAAAAATATAGTTATATAAATGATTAGCAGAGTCCACCTGACAGCCCGGATAGGTGTTCAAAAACCAGGTGCCGCCAATCTCCGGGTTCTTATCAACGACATCGAAAGGTATGCCGGCTTCCTTTAGCCGCACAGCCGCCAGAATACCCGACATACCTGAACCAATGACAAGGACACGGTACTCTTGCGGCACTGATCCAGCTTCGATATTTAGTCTGCGACGATCTTCTCCGTAAAGATTGAGCTCCTCCGACATCATTGCCATCTGCTCAGCCGGTATCTTCTCGCCCGTAATAAAGTGCATCGCTTCCTCAACGCTAGCGTCACTGAGCTTTTCTGGATCGGGGCAAGACGCATTCCTATATGCCTGCAACCGATCAAAAGCCAATGCCCGCGCGGTGACACGCTCTTCCTCACTGAGGCCATCCTCTTCCTCAGCAAGCTGAACAACACGCGGCGTAATGCCCGCGCGAAACTGTCGACTTGAACCATCTAGATGTGAAAGCGAGGCGAGCAGCGCCGGCACATTTGTCTGCGACAGCGCTATACGCAGTTGCTTGTCAGACACGTCCTTGAGAGAGAGGCTCCAATCCATGTTGGTCATCTGCTGTAAACCTCCGCTAACATTATATTCCACCTATATTAAAGCACTGATCCGGATTACAGGATCACAGGTCTGGATGACGCCACCGGTAAAGCACGGCCCATAGCATTTTCCACGTCGACCCAGCCCTCCCAGCGCACTGACCCGGACAAACCGCGCATCATGTTAAGCAACGCCTTGCACCGGGCATAACAACGTAAAAATAACTCCACCCGAAGCCTGTCCTCCTGGCTCATCGCATGATCGCTGCAAATCAGCTTGTCCTCATAAATCCCACGCTCAGAAATACCGACAGCCGCACGCACGGGTACATGAACACGAGCCCCCCGCATAAGCCGAGGCCCCAAAACTAGAGCATCCAGATAATCGCTATCACCACCGATATATGCACGCACTGAACCATAGTTATAGAGGCAAGGGAGCGGTGAAAGAAAATCCAACGTTTCGTTACTACCGCGCTTAAGGCAGCTACCCCGCGGAATCTCAATTTCTACCTCTACGATAAGCGGCAATTCTGCTGAGGACATAGGTGAGGTCAAGCTCCGAGCTGTTTAATAAATAATGAGGCGGCGCCTTACGACACTATACGATGATATTAGCTGCATACAGCCCCACTTTTTCTTCTATACTGGGGTATTAATAGATGAAAAAAACGCGTCGCGAGTGCTCCTAAGATAACGGAAACTGCCTGTGGCATACGATCATGAAATTCAGCCCTGACATTCACAGCTTGTGTTGCCCCAAATGCCGTGACGGTATGGAACCCCTATCCCACGAGGGTGTTACCATAGATCGGTGCACGGGATGCGAGGGCCTGTGGTTTGATGGTAACGAGGCCGACCATCTGAAAAGCCTGCCCGGGTCTGAAGCTTTGGACAGCGGCAGTGCGCGCAAGGGCAGACGCTACAATGAGCACGACGCGATCAACTGCCCCCACTGTGCAAGGCAGATGGAGAGAACCGCGGACTGGAAGCAAACTCATATCTGGTTCGAAATATGTCGGGAGCACGGCGTTTTCATGGATGCCGGTGAATTCACCGACCTGAAGCACGAAACCCTATCAGATAAACTGCGCAGTTTTCTCAAGGGCCACCGACCCGCCTGACGACGCATGTGATACAAAACTCTCGACAATCTCCTGATTAGATATCTGCGAGTGCTGACCTAACACTTTCGTCAATATTCGGCAGAACCTCCAGTGACGCCAGGTTTTCCTGGAGTTGAGCTACGCTCGACGCGCCCAGAATCACTGTCGATACTTTTTCATTGAGTAGGCACCATGCAATGGCCAACCGCGAGGGAGTGGTACCCATTTCTGCAGCAATAGGTAAAAATCTTTTTACTCGCTGCATTCGCTCCTGCCCACGGTCGGAATCTACCATGTGCTCACGCAACCACTCATAACCTTTCAGTGAAGCCCGGGACCCTTCTGGGACGCCATCGAGATATTTTCCGGTGAGGGCGCCAGACGCAAGGGGCGACCAGATGGTTGTCCCCATTCCGTACTTTTCAAACACTGGTGCATATTCCTGCTCTAACCGTTCTCGCTCAAGCAAGTTGTACTGTGGCTGCTCCATGGTTGGGGGGGTGAGGTGGTGTTTATCTGCAAATTCATATGCCTTGATAATATCTTGAGCAGACCACTCCGAAGTACCCCAGTATAAGACCTTGCCCTGTGTGATTAAATTGTGCATCGCCCAGACAGTTTCTCCGATTGGCGTATCCGGATCCGGTCTGTGGCAAAAGTACATATCGAGATAGTCCACCTGCAAACGCTGCAGAGCCTGGTGGCAGGCTTCGGTAACATGCTTTCGACTCAACCCGATCTGTGTTGGCGCCGGGCTCCCTGTCGCGCCAAAAAACACTTTCGAAGAAACGCAGTAGCTGTCTCGGGGACGACCCAGCGACTTTAACGCTTTGCCCATCACAACTTCGGATTCACCCGCTTCATACCCCTCTGCGTTATCGAAAAAGTTGATGCCTGCATCCAGGCATATACCAAACATTTTTTCTGCCATTCCGGTATCTAACTGACGATGAAATGTTACCCACGATCCAAATGATAACTCTGAAATTTTGAGCCCTGAATTTCCTAGTTTCCGATATTCCACAGCAATGCCTCTCGCTTTGTTCGACCTCCGAGGGTAATGCTTTTATCGGACGCCCGCCACCCGAGAGATGCTGCGAAAACTTACAAACCTTGATAAGTTCTCTTGTCGTGATACACAGTTCAACACCGCATTCCCGAAAAGATGATTTATCACAGTCAATCCGGGCGACTATCAATGCACTAGCGACACCGTAATCACTGTTCACTACATTGTGGTTCGTCTGGTGTTCAGCGCTTGACCTGCACACTATCGCTTGCGACAGTATGTAGCCTGGTATTTGATCCCTTGGCGGGGTTAGTTGCTAAACAATGCAGAATCGTTGATACGCACGTAAGGGCACTTTTCACTCCTTTTCGTCTATGGGATACAGCAATTTTGAAAAAATTTCTTCTTGTCACATTGCTTCTTTTTTTACTTGGGGTAGCTGTGCTGTGGCAATCGATCGGAAGCGATATTTACGCTCTTTATAAAGGCACCTCCACGACCACAGCCCTTGCTGACTACAAATTGCAGGACGACAGTAAAGTAATGCTGCCGCAACCCTTGCCACTTGTAGAACAGGCCTACAACCCACTAAAAAACGTATACTGGGGCGATCTTCACGTACACACAACAGAGAGCTTCGATGCCGTTTTATTTGGAACAACGCTCGATATAGCAGATGCGTATCGCTTCGCGGCGGGTGAAAGTCTGCAAAGCGCTGGCGGTGAGACAATGCAATTGTCTCGCCCTATGGATTTCGTAGCGATTACTGATCATGCAGAAAGCTTTGGCACTCGTACCCGCTGCACTGAGTCAAACCTTTCCTGGAGAGAGAAGTTTCACTGCAGCCTGATGGGCACGCCCAACATCGTGACTTTCCTTGCTGTACAGGCCGTAGCAGGCGAAAGTAGCGAAAAAGCTGCCTCCGACGGGGCACCGGGCGTCTACCAGAATCAGGTTCGTCCTCGGCCGTCATTGAGAAGCTGGCCAATTTGCGCAGGGGATGAGGGCGACCCTGATCGTTGCTATCGCGATAGTACCCGCGACTGGACCCGTTACAAGCAACTGGCCGATAAGCACTATCAGCCCGGTATTCTGACCACGTTTTCGGCCTATGAATATTCGCCCCCATTGACAGATGCAGGTAAGCACCACAGGAATGTGATATTCAACGGCACGGACTTGCCCGAGCACGCGGCTTCCTACCTGGATCAGGGCTCGGCTATCGACCTGTGGAGCGCACTTGAAGAGAGCTGCACCGGGCAATGCGACTTCCTGACAATTCCACACAATATGAATAAAAGCTGGGGATTGGTCTACAGTCCTCATACCTGGGATGGAAAGACCTACGATGAGCAAGCCTGGCGCCTGCGCAGCCGGCGAGAGCCGTTGGCTGAAATGTATCAAGTGAAAGGTTCTTCTGAATGCGCACTAGGTGTCGGCGCGGCCGACGAAGAATGTGGATTCGGCCAGGTACTGCCGCCCTGCGAGCAAGGGCAGGTAAGCGGCTGCGCTTTCACGACCAGTTTCGCGCGCCAAGGACTAAAAATTGGCCTGCAGCTGCAACAGGAACTAGGCTTTAACCCTCTGGCATTTGGCATGATCGGGGCCACCGATACGCACAATGCAAGCCCAGGAGATGCAGAAGAGTGGGATTTCGTGGGTAAAGTCGCCGCGGCCTCCTCGCCTGCCGCCAGACGTATGAAGGAATGGCCCGACCGCCGTCCTTTTGAATCCATGCTGCAGTTCCATACTTCAGGTGGGCTTGCAGCAGTATGGGCGGAGGAAAATAACCGCGACTCTATCTTTCAAGCGCTGCAGCGCCGCGAGGTTTATGCTACGTCCGGCCCCCGTATCACATTACGCTTTTTCGCGGGTTGGGGCTTTGATAGCGGTATAGCCGCAGAACCCGAGGCCATCGCACTTGCGACCGCCGGAGGCGTTCCTATGGGTGGCGTACTTGAAACAAACGGCGAGCCGGACAGCCCCATCTTCTTTGTGTGGGCAGGCGCAGATCTTATGAGTGCACCGCTGCAGCGCTTACAAATGATTAAGGGCTGGGTAGATAGTGATGGAAAGACCCACGAGGTTGTCACGGATATTGCCTGCGCTGGCGGTCTACCGGTCAGTCCGGACACCCACCGGTGCGCAAATAACGATGCAACAGTAAACACTGTCGACTGCTCACTTTTGGGAGAAAGTGGGGCGCCCCAACTAGCCACGACCTGGAAGGATCCTGACTATCAATCGGCACAAAGCGCTTTTTATTACGTGCGAGCACTACAAAATCCGACCTGCCGCTGGTCAACGTATGACGCATTGAGGCTTGGCATTGAGCCGCCGTCGCACGTGCCCGCTACGATCAGGGAGCGCGCCTGGTCGTCTCCAATATGGCTGGTTCCGAAAAATTGATCTCGGCTCGCGACAACATTTCACACCCCACTCTAGTATCCCACAGAGCCTCAGCTGCCTAGCAACCTGCCTTAGCATGCTGCTGCTTCAGCGTCGCGACGATTTCTTTCTGGCGTGATGAAGTAACAGATTTGCCGTCTTCTTCTACGGTGTAGTAAAACGTTCTGACGCCACCTACCTGCCTTGTAGTGGTTAATTGGGTAATGCGTTCGTCAAGTTCATTGCACACTGCGTCTTTTCTCGCACGGCGAGCTTCTTTTGCCACGCGGCGCTCTTCTGCATCTTCTTGCCTGAGCATTTCGGTTTTACGCCGCAGCGTGGCTTGTTCAAGATCAAACGCTGCCTGCTCGCTGTCAGTTTGGGTCGCAGGCCGGTAGCTCTCTATCACCTCAACGGGCTCTGCGCTCTCTGCCTTATCGGCTTCCCTGGGTTTGTCTCCGAAATGCGTATTGCCTTTATTGTCTACCCACTTATAAACTTGCGCGAGCGTCTGCGGGGAATAAAACACAAGGTTCAGGATAATCACCATCAGTATATTGCCCAATGAATGCCTGATATCGCCCTCCTGTCTAATAGTTTTCACGAAAAGAGTAGGCTCCATAATGTGGGCAGATACCTGTCGCCGCAAGCCGCTTTCCACTCGTGGTGCATGCACTGTACACTGCATCGCAGATGCGAAGAGACTCACAATGAAACAGCCTTACACTATCGCAGCACTTCTGGTTATTTTACTTCTTGCACAACTGGCTCAGGCCGACGACTCCCCTGGACCTGTACTGGATGCCCTCCACCAAGCAGGAGAAGCGAGTGACCATCACGCTTTCCTAGAACTGATGACAGAGGATGGATCAGTCCTCGGCTTGAGTAGCGACAGCCGCTGGAACGCGCCCGCTCTCACAAACAAACTCACGACATACTTCGCCGCGGGCGGCACCTGGCCTCAGCCAGGCAGTAGCCGCCAGATCACACTATCCCCTGAGGGAGAGATGGCGTGGTTCAGCGAGTCCCTAAAGGGCACAGGAGGCAATACTGGCGTCGGTTCCGGCGTTCTCGTCAGGACTGCCTCTGGCTGGCTGGTAGCGCAATACCATATCTCCTACTCAGCCGTGCCGGGAGTATTGGACTCCACTGCGCCTGCTGCAGTTATGGTCGATAGCTTCGCCCAAGAAACAGGCCCGGTTGTGAACCCGGCGCCAGCATCACTCGAGACAGGCACGGCCAACTCGCCTGCCAAAAAGAACTGTCGAAAAATGCGTCACAAGACCAATCGTTCATCCAGCTGCTGATACAAAAGGTTCTACTGCCGCAGAATGAGTGTGTCGCCACGTTGGGTGAATTCAATATGCTTAAGGAAGGACATCCCGAGCAGTATCTCCTCCGTTAGCAGCCCCGGGGTGATGCCAGCCTGCACATCATACAAGCGAATAGGACCAACACTGACGCTATCCAGTTTTGCAGCATAACTGGTGCCTATCCCATTAGCGGTCTGGGTGCTAAACGCTCTACCCTTTTTAAGCCCCAGCCGGCCCGCTAACGCCTCAGAGATCGCAACACCCGTCGCTCCGGTATCCAACATAAACGTTACGGCCTTTCCATTGATTTTACCTGTGGTCACGTAGTGCCCAAAGCGATTGCGCTGCAAGACAACTTCCTGGGCTCCGCCCTCTCCCTGTCGCACCTCAATGGACTGATTGGGGTTGTACTGCTCATCCAGCATATTCCCAAAGTAGGCAACACCCAGACCGAGCAAGACGATCCATGCCAGTACCTGCATAGTTGTACCCATGCGTTTTTGTTCTTCAATAGGATTGTCGTTGTCTTTGCGCACTGGCTATTAACCCGCACTTGCTTTTTCGGCATGCTGAATTGGCCGCTGATGACAGCGAAGACGACGGCAGATCATTTCCTTATCTGGCCTGCGAGCAACTTATCAATCTTTTCAGCGTTATAGGGGGGATTGGTGCCGGCAAGCTTGGGTAAGTTAACCCACCCCTGCGAGTAAATACTGCGCGCATGACTGAATGTTTTGAAACCCTCTCGGCCCTGATAGTTTCCAATACCACTGTTGCCGACACCGCCAAAAGGAAGATCAATATTAGAAACATGCATCAGCACATCATTAATCGTCACGCCGCCGGAACGCGTACGCTCTAGTACATACCTTTCCTCATCCGCATCCGTACCAAAGTAGTAAAGGCCGAGCGGGTGGGGGCGGTCTGCAATAAAGTTAATGCAATCATCGAGCTCGGTATAAGTCTTTAAGACCAGGACAGGGCCGAATATCTCATCCTGCATACACTTGAGATCATCATGGGGGTTTACGATAATTTGCAGCGGAATGCGCTGCTCCGATGCATTATAGGCGTCTGGCGCAAGCGGCTCTATTCGAACACCCGCCCCTCTCGCTTCTTCAATGTAGCCAGATAGTCTCTGATAGTGCCGCTCGTTAATGACCGCCACGTAATCCACGTTTCCCGCGACCGTTGGGAACAATGACAGAAATGTTTTCCTAGCCGAGTCGACAAACAACTCAAGCGCGGATTCCGGTACAAAAACATAGTCTGGCGACAGGCAAGCCTGGCCTGCATTCATTGTTTTTCCCGAAATGATTGCTTCCGCCGCCTTCGCGACATCGGCACCCTCACTAATGATAGTAGGCGACTTCCCACCAAGCTCGAGTGTCACGGGTGTCAGGTTCTGCGCAGCGGCCTGCATCACGGCTTTCCCGATGCTGGTGGCGCCAGTGAAGATAATATGATCCAGGTCAAGGGCACTAAAGGCAGCGCCGGCTTCGGGCCCGCCATTGACCACCGCAATTTCTTCGTCACTGAAATATCTACTAAACAACTCACCTACCAGAGCAGCCGTTTTCGGATTGTACTCAGAGGGTTTTATCATTGCTCGGTTCCCTGCCGCGAGTGCGTTGGACAAGGGATGAAAAATCATGGCTAGTGGAAAATTCCAGGGCGACATAATGCCGATCACGCCGAGCGGGTGGTACTCAATCCGGGCCCGGCCACCAAACAAGCCCATAGGAAACATTGCTCGCCGTTTTTCTGGCTTCATCCATTTCTCAACGTGCTTGATCGCATGCTTGAGGTGATTGATCGGCATAAGTATCTCAGACATCTTACTGAGATAGGGGGAACGGCCATTGAAATCCTCGTCCAAAGCACGCGCGAGATCATCCTGATTTTCCACCAGCAGATCGATACACCTCCGCAGCCGCGCAATGCGCGTGGCGGCATCGGCAACTCCCTCTGATCGCTCAGCATCTCGCAATCGCTTGAGCTGTGACTGCATGTTGTCCGGAATAACGACTGAATCCATAGTAAAGCCTCTGGCAGATACGTTGGCGCGTAAAACGCCGGTCAGAAAAACCAACGATCAGTGTAGACCCCTGGCAATGGCTTATCCAGCGCACAAACAAACCGTACCTTCCAACGACTATGAGGCCCGGCAGTTCCCGCACTCGAGTGGATAAGCGTAGGTGAGTAGCGGAAGAAGTCACTCAAAAGGTGACAAAAGACATGCTGGCTATACGCGCGGCACAGGGGGCATTTATCCTCCTACCCCCGTTTTCGGCGCGGGCGCATAGGGCTGCTTGTTAATGAGGCCAGACGGACAATAGTCTATAATCCTCAGCTGACCACTTTATATATCAGGTTGTTTACTATGGGCATAGATACGGTGGCACGCCTCTGATGAAGCGACAGGCGCTCACATCAGCTGCACCGATGGCATTTTTTCTAGAGAATTATGCCGCAGCCAATGGGCG
The DNA here is from genome assembly GCF_026262645.1 of Candidatus Marimicrobium litorale. Lineage (NCBI taxonomy): Bacteria > Pseudomonadati > Pseudomonadota > Gammaproteobacteria > Cellvibrionales > Halieaceae > Marimicrobium > Candidatus Marimicrobium litorale. The sequence continues at coordinate 3,128,248 of NZ_SHNO01000001.1, read as the reverse complement.
CTCTAATCAATGGGCCAACCCGATAGTGCGTGTCATTGCGATGCCTGCTCACCTACTCCGCGCACTGTTCTGCGGCCTTGCCATCATGCTCGCCCTCGGCTGTCCCACCGTCGCAGCAGAGGATGCTTCTGCAAAGGAGATCTACGAGGCTACCCAAAACCTCGTATTTCAGATCAGGGTCATAGACGTGGCCTCCGGCGACAAATACAGCATTGGCTCTGGATTTCTGGTTAGCGACGACGGTTACCTCGCTACCAATTTCCATGTAGTCGCATCTTTTGTCTATGAACCACACAAATACCGCTTGGAGTACGAGCTGCAGGACGGTAGTACGGATGCTCTCAGCTTGCTTGCAACCGACGTGGTTAACGACCTAGCGCTTCTGGTCACTGGAAAATCTTCGCCGGAATTTCTACCGCTGGCGACGACAAGTATCTCCAAGGGAGACCGCATCTATTCGATGGGAAACCCACGCGACCTCGGAATGACGATCATCGAAGGTACATACAATGGACTGGTGGAAGAATCGCGTCTCCAAAAAATACTTTTCTCGGGTTCTTTGAATCCTGGTATGAGTGGCGGTCCAGCGCTTGATGCAAAGGGTGAGGTTGTTGGCATCAACGTATCTAAGGCAGGTGAGCAAATCAGCTTCCTCGTCCCTGCAAGCCATCTGGCCAAACTGATAAAAGACAATGCCTCTATATTGGTTACACGTGATCACAGAAGTGAGATAACTGCGGCGCTATTAGCAGAGCAGGAGCAGTTTTACCGCGCCCTTCTAGACAGCACTCCAACACCAAAACCCATGGGCAGCATACAGGTACCCGGCAAGCTGCTGGAATCGCTTAACTGCTGGGGTCACACGGTCGATGAAGAGTACAATCACTTCCAGGCCGTTCATCAGCACTGCAAATCTGAAGATCAGATCTATGTGAGCGACAGCTTGTATGTCGGAGATTTCTATTATGACTATGAGCTGATCAGCACTGAGGAACTCAATCGTTTCCAGTTCTACCATCTACTGGAGAGCTTTTTTGATCACGGTGCATTCTCTAATATCAATGACAAGGATCTTGTCACGGATATCCAATGCTACAGCGATGTGGTCCGGGTAAACCAGGCCAACTGGAAAATCTCAACCTGTCTGCGGGGATACCGAGAACACGAGGGCCTCTATGACGCCTCAATGGCCATGGTATCTGTTGATTTTAATGATATTGCGGCCGTTATCAAAATGGGGGCAACGGGCGTTAGTGCGGAGAACGCCCTGGCCGTGTTTAAACATATTGCCGGAGCGGTATCATGGACTCGCTAGTCGTACAGACCGGCGGCAGAAGCGGACGCATGGCGGAACTTGCCCGCAGCAAAGAAGGACGGCTAAGTGTTGGTCGCGGGTATGGCAATGATCTCGTGCTGACCGACCCACACGTGGCGCCTGAGCAGCTTGTGTTCTGCCAGGAAGGCGAGCAGTGGTTGATGCAGGTGCTGGATTACGCCAACCCGGTATTACTGAACAACACGCGTGTGCGCGAGGACCAGATCGCTGTCTCCTCCGGCGATAAAGTGACAGTAGGGCGCACTCGGCTCTCGCTCTATTCTGACGCGCATTCCGTAGAACCCACCCGCAAGCTGGTTCTGTCCAACTGGCTTGCAATGGAGGGCACGAGTTTTATTTTACCGGTTATTGTCCTGTTGGGATTTTGCGCTCTGGATCTTGTGCTGAGTTATTTCGAGGGATCCACCCGGCTGGAGTGGGAGGAATACGCCTACGGCGTGTTGTTTTCTGGCGTAGTCATTGTGGGATGGGCGGGCATATGGGCTATAACGGGAAGCATCGTAAGGCAGCAGCAGCATTTCGGACTGCAGTTGATCGTTGCCTCTATGATTTCCCTGTCGGCGACTTTACTATCGTTTATTGCCGCTTATCTGGCTTATCCATTCCACAGCACGACAGTCACGGAGATATTCGAATGGGGTTTTCTTTTCGTTATTCTGGTTGTCTTGTTTCAACTCAATCTGCTTATAGCCACCAATATACGCAACACGCTGGCAGTCGCCTTCGCCTTGACCGCTTTAGTGAGCGGCGTGGCATTTGCTTTTCTCTACTTCGGCGAGGAAGAGGACGCATTTTACCTGCCACTGCCATCCAGCGCGCTGGTGCCTCCCGCCTTTCAATTATCCAGAGAAAGTGAACTGGACGATTACTTCTCCAAAGTCGCGCGCGAGAGTATCGATCTGGATGAGCAGAATTAGCGGGGTTTCAGGGCATGTCTCTACTGCAAACAACGACTGGTCAGTATCACTACTTTCACATGCGCGCTGCTCCTCTCGTAAAACGGACGTTTGGCTGAATAAAACATCGTTCGCCAGCGGATGAAGCAACGCCCGCAGGCACCGCATGATGTACACTGGTGCTTGAAATCCTGAACTGATTTAAAGGCTCCGCGATGGCCCCTGCCTTTACCCACCTTGCCCTGCATGTAAGCGATATTGAAGCGTGTATCGCTTTCTACACTGACTATGCCGGTATGCATATAACCCACGACCGAACCAGCGATGGCAAACGTATCGTGTGGCTTGCAGAGCCCGGCAAGGAGAAAGAGTTTATCGTCGTGCTCATTCCAGGCGGCCCTGGCCGCAATCAGCTTGATACAGACTTCTCGCATCTGGGTTTTGCCGTTGCTAGCGCAGAGGCGGTAGATGCTATTGCGACTAAGGCAGCATCGGCTGGCATCCTTGAGTGGCCGCCACGGCAAGAGCCCTACCCCGTTGGCTACTACTGCGGGATTAAAGACCCTGATGGCAACTTCGTCGAGTTTAGTTACGGACAACCCCTCGGCCCGGGAGCATCAATAGGGCGAGATTCTTAATAAAGGGCGGGCGATTGCAAAAAAACGTACTGCCTCGAATCACTGCATACGTCACTTGGCATATGTGATGATCATTTTTCATTATCGATCCGCAGCGTGGTTAAAAAGCCGCGCTTATTTTTTGACTCTACTCGGTTAAGTGCATGTTGAGAGCGTTATTACTGGATATGGACAACACCTTGTGCGACACGCACAGGGCTGTCGATGCCGCAAAAATACAGTTTGCGCGGCATGTCTGCCAGCGTTTTTCAGAAGAGACGTCGCTGAACGGGGACGCATTCGCTTCCGCTTTTGTCACAGGAATTTACAGGGAGTGGAGTGACTCGCAGCGCAGTGCCTACCTTCCCATTATCGAACGACAGGGTGAGGAAGCCTTCCGTAAAAAGCTCATTCAAGACTTACTGGCAGAGCAGCATATCAATACCGTCACCGATACGCTGGCAAATGATTTACTCGAGGTATTTGAAAGCGAGCGCATAGACGCGTTCGATTTTTATCCTGGAATCGCGGATTTCTTGGATCGCATAAGAGACAAACTCACCCTTGTAGTTATCACCAACGGACCCGAGTTTTCGCAGTTACCCAAGATTGCCGCGGTAAACCTTGAACACTATGTAGATCATATTATCGTTGGGGGGCAGGAAAGTGAGCAAAAGCCCGCCCGTTCAATATTTGAAAAGGCCCTGCAGCTGGCCAACTGTCAGGCAGAGGAAGCCATTCACATTGGCGACAGCTTCAGTGCAGACATTGTTGGAGCGTCAAACAGCAATATCAAAACGATCTGGGTCAGGCATGAGCAGAAGCCCGATCCCGTATCCACTATTCGTGCCTGCTACACCGTGGATCACCCGCGCGAAATACCGGCGCTGGTGGAAAAGATTGTCGGGTAGCGCCGGTGTGCAATGCCTCCTGTTTTTTCCGGATTATTCCTCAGTGAGGAATGTATGAATCCTCGTTCAAATTTCACTACTTTGGTCCACATACCGTGGATCGGGCGCTGCGATGGAGACCGCGTAGCACCGGGCCCCACGGCTCTGCAAACGTCGAATTGCCCAAGCAGGTTCCTCGAGCCCTAATCCAGTGAATCAGCCGCTTTCAATCGTTCCTGTCGGCTTTCTTCCTCCGCCAGAACCGCACGGATTTCATCCAGCACCGCGTCGGTGTTGGCGATATGCGTATCGAGCTCGAAGTTGCCCGTCAGCTGGCGATCCGGATAGAGGTCTCCATCCTCAAATAGAGACCAGATTTCTTGAGCGTAGTGGGATTCGAGAAGATCCGGCGCGAACATTCCGTAATAGTCGGTCATGTTTTTTACATCTCGCTCCAACATCGACTGAGCATTGTTGTTGGCGGCAGCATCAACTGCCTGAGGCAGATCGATAATGACGGGGCCCTCCTCATTCACCAACACATTAAACTCGGAAAGGTCGCCGTGTATAAGCCCGGTGCACAGCATGAGCATGACATACTGCATGACCAGTGCGTGATCCTCTCTGGCCTGCTCCGCCGACATGGTGACGTCGTTCAGCCGAGGGGCTATCTCACCCTGCTCATCAGTAATTAGCTCCATTAGCAGGACCCCGTCGAAGCAGCCATAGGGCTGAGGCACTCTCACTCCGGCATGCGCCAGTTTGTAAAGTGCATCGACCTCGGCATTCTGCCAGGTTTCTTCTTGTTGTTTGCGGCCAAACTTCGAGCCCTTTTCAATTGCCCGGGCGCGGCGGCTGTTACGAACCTTCCTTCCTTCGGTATATTGAGCGGCTTTTTTGAAGCTACGTTTGAGCGAATCTTTGTAGATTTTGGCGCATCGAATGTCGGAACCGCAGCGCACAACAAATACGTCGGCTTCCTTGCCGCTCATGAGCGGACGGATGACCTCGTCTATGAGTCCGTCGTGGAGCAGGGGTTGCAGTCGTTTGGGGGCTTTCACTCGTTATAATTCCCGGATATCTATTTTAGCTGTCCGAATTCTGTCCATCGACCTCTGCTAGAAATCAGATACATCGATAAATAATTCGGCAAAATCAAGCCACTTACTAGCTCTTTCGAAACTTTTAAGTTACTGATTTTCTTGGGGAATTTGGTGGGCCGTGATGGGCTCGAACCATCGACCAATTGGTTAAAAGCCAACTGCTCTACCAACTGAGCTAACGGCCCCGAAAGAGCACGGTATAGTACGGAAAAAAGCGTAAAACTCAAGCGCTTTTTTAAGCAAAATCATTGCTCTGACGACCTTACCGGTACCGGGTCAGATCAGGGACACCCGCACTTTCAAAGCCCTGCCGGCGCAGGCGGCAACTGTCGCAGCGCCCGCAGGCGAGGCCATCGTCTGTCACCTGATAGCAGGAAACGGTCAGGGAATAATCCACCCCCAATTCCTGCCCGGCGCGAATAATTGCACCTTTGTTCATAGCCATGAGGGGGGCATGTATGTTGATCTTGCGTCCCTCGACACCCGCCTTCGTTGCCAGGTTAGCCATGGCTTCAAACGCCGATACAAAAGCAGGGCGGCAGTCCGGATAGCCAGAATAATCCACCGCATTGACTCCAATAAAAATATCCTGCGCCTCCAGCACCTCGGCCCACCCCAGCGCAATCGCGAGGAACACCGTATTGCGAGCAGGCACATACGTCACCGGGATACCGGTGGTCTCCTCCTCGGGCACGGCAATCGATACATCAGTCAGAGCAGACCCGCCAATGCTGTCCAGGTTGAGGCGCACCACCTTGTGCTCCACGTCACCCAGAGCGGAGGAGACCCGCTCCGCTGCCACTAGTTCGCCGCGGTGGCGCTGGCCGTAATCAAAACTAAGGGCATAACAGGCATACCCCTGATCTCGAGCCATAGCCAGCACCGTGGTGGAGTCCAGCCCCCCGGAGACCAATACGACGGCTTTTTTCGCGTTACTCATTGTCTCAGCGCCCCTGCTCCTCACCCCACAGCAGCTTGTGTAATTGCAGCTGCATACGGACAGGTAAATTATCGGCCAGAATCCATTCGGCCAACTGTCGCCCCTCTAGCTGGCCAAAGCTGGGGGAAAATAGAATATCCGCAACCCGACCACGCAGACCGTGCTCATCAACCTTGAAGCGCGACCATTCGTAGTCTGCCCTGTCACAAATCACGAATTTAACCTGATCTGCTTCGCGCAGCCGGGCAATATTGGCATAGTCGTTACGTTGCATCTCCCCGGAAGCCGGTGTTTTTAGGTCCAACACTGTCACTACACGGGGGTCCACGCCCTCGAGGCTCATGGCGCCTCCCGTCTCGAGGGATACGTCGTAGCCTGCATCACACAGTGTATGCAGCAGCGTCAGGCAATTGGACTGAGCCAGAGGCTCGCCACCTGTCACCGTTACATAGCGTGGTTCGAAGCCGGCTACCTGCTGGACGACATCGGACACATCCAGCAGCTGGCCCCCGCTGAAAGCATATTCCGTATCGCAGTAGACACAGCGCAAAGGGCATCCTGTCAGGCGCACAAACACCGTGGGCAGGCCCACCGTGCGGGCTTCGCCCTGCAGAGAGTAAAAGATTTCCGTAATGCGCAGCGCGCTGTCACCCTCGATTGAAGGAGCGCCTTCCTGATCGGATCGTGAGCTCATGACCTGGAGGTCAGTAATTCTGGTCGATGAAATCGCTGGCCAGTTTGACCACTGCCGTGTTGGAACCACCGTACAAGTTGATCACCTGGTCAAGATATTCCCTGGCCTTCTCCCGGTTACCCTTGAGAAACTGCACTTTTCCCAACTTGTAAAGTGCATCGGCCGCCTTCGGATTATCTGGATACTGACTTAACAACAGGACAAAGGACTGTCTCGCGGACTCCAGGTCAGGCGGGTCGAGCACAAGGTATAGCTCTCCCAGCCAGTAGTGGGCATTGGCTGCATACTGTCCGTCAGGGTAGCGCTGTAAAAACTGCTTGAAAGCAGGAATCGCCTGTTCAAACTGGCGACCCTGCACCAGTGCATAGGCAGCGCGGTAGGCCTCAGCCTCCCCTGCCTGGGGGGCGCTACCACTGCTGGGGGCCGCAATCGGCGAAACAGGTGCCGTAGCCGCGACACTGTCATTAGCCGCAGGGGCAGCACCAGCCATACGCTTGTCGAGATCTATATAGCGCTGCAGGCTCTGCTCCTTGAGCGTGGTGAGTTCATGTGACTGCTCCTCAACCTTGCCGTTCAGGCGCATCACTTCTTGCTGCAGTTGCTGCACTTGCAGAAACAGATTGCCCAACTCGGAGCCTCCCATCCCGGCGGCCGGCTGACTAACATTGGTTGCCGTGGGCGCGGCTGTCGGGGCAGCAGGAGCGGTATTTACACCGTAACTCGTCGCGGGATAGGTCTGCGCGGGTTGCGCTCCATAAGGGTCAGTCCGCGTGGCTGAGGGTCTTTCTTGGGAAACCGCTGCACGCCCGGAGGCCGTTGCCGCCGCGCGTTCCGCTTCGAGATCAACGTATTGCGCAGACACTGGCACACTGAGCATGGACGCCAGTATCCACACCCCGCACTCGGCATACGATCTAGGGGCCTGTTGTCGCATGGCTTACTGTTTCACCAGTTCCACACGGCGATTTTGTGTCCAATTGCTATCGCCAGCACCATAAGCTACCGGGCGCTCTTCGCCATAGCTCACTGTTTCAATCCGCAAACTGGAGATGCCATTGGCGACCACGTAATCGCGCACGGCATTGGCGCGACGTTCACCCAGCGCGAGATTGTACTCGCGCGTGCCGCGCTCGTCCGTGTGGCCCTCGAGGCGCACAGCGGCCGTGTTGCGATGCAACAGCGCGATATGGGCGTTCAGCGCATCCAGGGCCTCAGGAGTGAGGGTAGCGCTGTCATATTCGAAATAGAAAACCGTGCCGTGACTGGCGGCCTCTTCCTCCAGAATCACCAGCTCCTCTGCACTGGCCGCTTCCCTTGCATTCGCCGCCTCCAATTCCAGCCTGGCTACCTCTGCAGCTTCCTGCTCTGCCTTGAGGCGCGCTTCTTCCTCGGCATCGTTTGTGTCGTTACTGGAACAGGCAACCAACAGCGTTGCACAAAACAACATAGCAACGGTTTTGCGGGCAGTAGGTAGATGCTTCATCATCCTCGGTCCTATCTCATATTGGGTTTGATTCTGCGATTGACGTGACGCCGTCACCGATACAGGTAGGGAGACCAGGCCGGTTCACGCACATCGCCCTGCCGTGCCGGCAAACTGAACTTGGCCGCGCCATCAACTGCCACAGCCGCCAGTATCCCGCGCCCCGCCTGCTTCGTCGCGTACAATACCATAGAGCCATTGGGCGCGATACTGGGGCTTTCATCCAGATCGGTCTGGGTCAGTATCTGCACGCGGTTTGTTACCAGATCTTGCAAGGCGATATGAAAACGGCCCTCCTGCCGGTGCACCATCACCATGCTGCGACCATCCTGGGATATTCGGGGTCGGGCGTTGTAACTGCCCTCAAACGTGACACGGTCGGTGGCACCGGAGCGCAAGTCATACCGATAAATCTGCGGCTTTCCGCCACGGTCCGAGGTAAACAGGATCGCGTTCCCATCCGGCATCCAGGTCGGCTCGGTATCGATCGCATAGTGACGGGTCAACTGCTTGAGTTGACCGCTCGCCAGATCCATCAAGTAAATATCGGGGTTACCGCCCTTGGACAATACCATCGCCATGGATCGGCCATCAGGAGACCAGGCCGGAGAACTATTAAGCCCCTTGAAGTTAGTCAGCTGCTGACGCTTTCCCGTTGCCAGCTCCTGCCGGTAGATGGCCGGCCGGCCACTCTCGAACGAGACGTAGGCAATATCGCGAGCATCCGGCGACCATGTTGGCGTCAGCAGGGGCTCCCCGGACTTCAGCAGTACCACAGGGCTCGCCCCGTCAGAATCGGACAGGGTGAGACGCGAGAGTCCGCCACTGTCCTGACGGTCCACCGTTATATATAAAAGCTTCGTGGCAAAAGCCCCCGGCACCCCCGTCAGCTTCTCATAGACCGCATCGGCAACACGGTGGGCCACCATCCGCACCTCACTGGCCGGGCCGGATTGACTACCGGTCAATATGCGGGCCTGGCGCAGGACATCATATAACTCATAATCCACTCGCACCGGGTTGGCGCCGGAGGCGCGTCCGATCAAAAGATACTCCGCATTGATCGCGCGCCAGTCCCGATAAAAAACATCCGCTTCCGCTGTGGGTCGGCCCAGCATATCAACGCGTGCAACCGGTGCAAATTGACCACTGCGCGCCAGATCGCCGTCCACAATCCCGGCAATGTCTGCAGGGGGCGCACCACTCCCCTGCCAAGCAAAAGGCACTACAGCAATCGACGCCGGGTCATCCGAGCCCTGGGTAATCTCTATAGTTAGCTCGGCACGGACAGTGATTGCCATCAGGCTGATGGCAACCGTAAACAGGAAGATATGCAGCCGTTTCATTAGTATCGTAAGTCCTCTGGTTTGAATAACAGGCGAAAGCGCCTGAATGTTCTCTCAAATTCTGCGCTTGGTAGCGTCTGCAATTCGGGGAACGCGCCGGCTTTTTCCACCGCATTTACCGCCGACCGGTCAAACGCGCTGTTGCCACTGCTGCGCACGATTGTAACGCTGACCACCTCCCCGGTGGGAATCAATTGGATCGCAAGCTCCGCCTCCATGCCATTGCGTGCACTGGGGGGACGGCTCCAGTAGTTGATCACCGTTTGCTGGATAAGGGCAACAAAAGTGGCAGACATTTCCCCCGTCGCACTCGCCTGCTCGGCGGCAGCGGTCGCGGCCAACTCCTCTCGGGCGATGCGTGCCAGTTCTTCGCGGGTAATACGCGGTGCTGGCTGGGGCTCGGGGACTGCTATGGTTACCGGTTTTGGCTTGGGCTTGGCTGTTTCAACTGGCTTTTTCACAACCGGTTTGGGTGTCGGTTTCGGTTGTGGCTTTTTTATTACCGGCTTTGGCTTTGGCTTTGGCTTTGGCTTTGGCTTGAATTCACTAGCATCCACGAGGCGAGCGTTGATGACTGTCGGCGCTGGCTTGGCCTTCACTACCTCGCGATCCTGCGCGCCCCAGTTCAACGTAAGGGACAGCAGCAGTAAACCATGGATCAGCAGGGTCGCCAGCGCGGGACGCACTATGATGCGGGGCATAACAGGCCTGGCGTATACGGATGAGCTCACTGCGGGTCTTCTGTCACCAGGCCAACGGAGGGCGCACCGGCTTCCTGCAGTGCCACCATAATCGCTACAACGTCACCGTAGGGTACCGTACGATCTCCCCAAACCAATACGGGCTTTTCCGGGCTGCGTCGCATAACCGCGGAGACCCGATCCTTGATCGTGGGCAGGGACAGCACCTGCTTCTCCTGGCCCAGATTGAGATAAAGCTTTCCCGCAGCATCTACCGAGACAATCACAGGTTCGCTGTCCTGGTTCTCTACGGGCTCAGCACTGGCCTCGGGCAAATCTACCTTTACCCCTTGCATCAGCATGGGCGCGGTCACCATAAAAATAATCAGCAATACCAACATTACGTCAATGTAGGGAACGACATTAATTTCCGACATGGGTTTGCGTTTCTTGCGCTGGCCCGCCACTGGCCTCAGGACTCCTGTCGTTCGCGATTGCGCAGAGCATAAGCCTGACGCGACAGAATGCCCGAGAATTCATCGGTAAACGTATCGTAGCGATTGCTGAATACTTCCACCCGGGCAGCGAAGCGGTTGTACGCCAGCACCGCGGGTATGGCTGCAAACAGGCCCATAGCCGTGGCGATGAGGGCCTCCGAAATGCCCGGTGCGACGGTCGCCAGGGTGGCCTGGGTAGAATTGGCCAACCCACGAAATGAATGCATAATGCCCCAGACTGTTCCGAACAATCCGATATAAGGGCTAGTGGAGCCCACCGACGCCATGAATGCCAGATGTCGCTCGAGGCGCTCCTCTTCGCGCATCACCGCGACACGCATCGCTCGGCGGGAACCTTCGATAACGGCCTCAGAATCCATTTCCGGCTGCTGAGCCAGTCGGGAAAACTCCTTGAACCCGGCGCGAAAGATGCTTTCCATGCCCAGTATCGCCTGGCCGTCCGATGCCCGCTCATTGCCCTCACGGTAAAGCTGTGACAGATCGATACCCGACCAGAAACGCTCCTCAAAACGATACATCTCGTCATGAGCGTCGCGAAAATACAGGAAACGGTTGACGATCATGTACCAGGATATGATGGAGGCCAGCAATAAAATAGCCATCACCATCTGCACGGTGAAGCTGGCGTTCCACACCAGATCCAGCAGACTAAGTTGTTCTTCCAAGGCCCCTCTCCGAATCAGTTATTCTGTTAATCAACCGCGCGCAAGCGCGCCAACATCTCAGCAGGCAGACGCCGCGGTTTTCTCTGGCCACGATCAACACAGGCGATGGTTATCTCACCCTCTGCCAGCACTTCTTCGCTACGGCGCACGCTCTGGTGAAATACGATACGGGCTCCGCGCAAACTTACGATGCGGGCCGATGCCTCCAACTCATCATCTAACTGCGCCGCCAGGCAATAATTTACTGCCACACTCTGCACCACGAACATCAAATCTTGATTAAATATGTGCGTCTTGCCGTACCCATGACCACGCATGAATTCCGTCCGCGCGCGCTCCATGAACTTCAGGTAGTTGACGTAATATACAATTCCTCCGGCATCTGTATCCTCAATATAGACACGCAGGCGATGCAAAAATTCCGGGGAGGTCGCCGTTTTAGTCACCTTTTTTGAGGCCCAGTGACGGACTATCGCCCTCTCCCGCGGCGCCGGGTGCCGGCAAACCAAAGTGCAGGTAAGCGCTGCGGGTCGCCATTCGCCCCCGTGGCGTCCGCAGAACAAAGCCCTGTTGGATCAGGTAGGGCTCCAACACATCCTCAATCGTGCCGCGCTCTTCAGATATTGCCGCGGCAAGACTGTCAACGCCCACAGGGCCACCATCAAACTTCTCGAGTAGGGCCAGCAATAGTCGACGATCCAGGTGATCGAAGCCAAGCTGATCCACACTCAGCATATCCAGTGCGCGATCGGCAATCTCTGCAGTAATCGCGCCATCGCCCTTGACCTCGGCGTAATCCCGGACCCGCCGCAGCAGACGGTTTGCAATACGCGGAGTTCCCCTTGCACGGCGGGCAATCTCCGCCGCGCCCTCCGGGTCAATGCGGATCTCCAGGATATCCGCAGAACGCTGCACAATAAGGCCCAGATCCGCCACCTCGTAGAATTCCAGCCGCTGCACGATGCCGAAGCGGTCGCGCAAGGGTGAGGTTAACAATCCCGCCCGAGTCGTTGCGCCGACCAGTGTAAACGGCGGCAAATCCAGCTTTATGGAGCGAGCTGCCGGCCCCTCACCAATCATGATATCCAGTTGGTAATCCTCCATGGCGGGGTAGAGGATTTCTTCCACGAAGGGGCTCAGTCGATGAATTTCATCAATAAAGAGAACATCACCGGGCTCCAGATTAGTCATGAGCGCGGCAATATCTCCGGCTTTCTCCAGTACCGGGCCGGAGGTGGTTTTCAGTGAAACGCCCATTTCCTGAGCCACGATACTGGCCAGCGTTGTTTTACCCAGCCCCGGCGGGCCAAATATCAGGGTATGATCCAGCGGCTCTCCACGCCCTTTCGCCGCCTGCAGAAAAATTTCCATCTGTTCTTTCACTGCGGGCTGGCCCACATATTCTTTCAACGTGCGCGGCCGTATGGCCCGATCTACCACATCCTCCCGGGTGTCGCTGGCTTCTGGCGCGATCAGTCGATCCGTTTCAATCATGGCATGGGTCTCACGCTTTCACCGCCGCCTTCAGGGCGCGGCGGATCAATTCTTCGCTGTCAGCAATATCGTCATCGTTGACAGCCTCCACCATGCGGCCGGCCTCCTGCGGTTTATAGCCGAGCGCAATCAGGGCGCTCTCCGCGTCCCCGGCAACGTTGACCGGCACGACCGCGGCATCGGCGTCACTCAGGGCACCCCCTCCGGCAAACCAGTCCTTGAGCTTATCGCGCATTTCCACCAACAGGCGTTGCGCGGTTTTCTTGCCAACGCCGGGCAGGGCGGTGAGGGAGGAAAGGTCATCGCGCTCTACGCAATAGGCAAAGCGCTTTGCATCCATACCCGAGAGGATAGTCAGGGCCAGCTTGGGCCCTACACCGTTGACCTTGATTAACTGTCGGAACAGGCTGCGGTCACCCTCCTCAACGAACCCATAGAGCGCCTGGGCATCCTCGCGCACCACGAAGTGTGTGACCAGCGAGACCTCGGAACCAAGCTCCGGCAGTTGGAAAAGCGTGGTCATGGGTACCTGCAGTTCATAGCCCACGCCCGCGACATCCACCAGAATGAGCGGCGCCTGTTTGTGTACGAGAACTCCCCTGATGCTTCCTATCATCGACCGCGACCTCGTCAGCGCATGCGGCGGCGACGCACTGAGCGCCCACCTGCCAAGTTCAAAACGCCATGTTGTGTATGGGCGTGACACAGGGCGGCCGCCAAGGCGTCGGCGGCGTCTTCCTGGGGCGCTGCAGGCAGTCTAAGCAAGACTTTCACCATATGCTGAACCTGGGCTTTGTCCGCCGCACCGGTGCCGACCACGGACTGTTTAATCTGGCGTGCCGAATACTCCGATACAGGCATGTCCTTTACGACACACGCGGCAATGGCCACGCCTCTTGCGTGACCCAGCTTGAGTGCTGATCCGGCACTTTTAGCCATGAATACCTGTTCTACGGCGACTTCCTCGGGGCTGTGCAACTCGACCAGTTCCGTAACGCTGTCAAAAATCACCCGCAGCCGCTCGGGCAGCTCGCCCTGAGGCAGCCGAATCACACCGCTGGTGATGTATTCGCTGCGCCCCGAATGGAAGTTAATGATGCCGAAGCCGGTCTTGCGTGAACCGGGATCAATACCCAGGATCAGTGACATGCCATCGTCCGTTGCCTGCCTGCTATGTTGTACAAATATACAGCGCGACGCCTTTCCAAGGAAGCCAATTTTGCAGGGACGCCAGGCCTGTCAGACGCAGGAGAATCTGAGTATTGCTAAGGGCGTTGCACTACAGGGCGGCCAGCAGCTCGTCGGGTATCTCAACATTGGTGTAAACGTTTTGCACGTCATCGAGTTCTTCCAGGGCATCGACCAGCCCCAAGAGTTTTTCTGCACCATCGGAATCCACGGGCACTGTAGTCGACGCGACCATCGTCACCTCGCCGTCCTCCGCCACAAAGCCCGCCTCAACGAGCGTTTCCTTGATGGCGGCAAAGTCCTCCCAAGGGGTTGTCACGTCAACCGAACCATCATCATGCGCAACGAGATCTTCAGCCCCCGCCTCTAAAGCCGCTTCCATCAGAGCATCTTCATCCACACCGGGGGCGTAACTGATCTGCCCCTTGCGGGCAAACAAATAAGCTACCGAACCATCGGTACCCAGATTGCCCGCGCGCTTGCTGAAGGCATGGCGTACTTCCGCGACAGTGCGATTACGGTTATCCGTCATGGCCTCCACCAACACGGCAATACCACCGGGCGCATAACCCTCGTAGGTGATTTCCTCCATGTCGTCCGCATCGTTGGTCCCCGCACCACGGGCAATGGCCCGGTCGATGGTATCGCGAGTCATATTGGCGCCGAGTGCCTTGTCTACCGCGGCGCGCAAGCGCGGGTTATCTTCCGCAATCGCGCCGCCCTGCTTGGCCGCGACAACCAGTTCGCGAATTAACTTGGTGAATGCTTTGCCGCGCTTAGCGTCCTGAGCCGCCTTGCGGTGTTTGATGTTGGCCCACTTACTATGACCTGCCATCGGAAACTGCCCTCGTTGTTCTAGTGAATACCATCAAGCCTTTTTGCCATCCTCGCCAGAATTTTGACGCAGGCGGATGTTCAGATCACGTAGCTGTTGCGTCGATACTGCTCCCGGTGCATTGGTCATGACACACGCAGCGCTCTGCGTCTTTGGAAAAGCGATTACATCCCTGATCGACGAGGCGCCAGCCATCAGCATCACCAACCTGTCGAGGCCAAAGGCCAGCCCGCCATGCGGCGGCGCACCATATTGGAGTGCGTTGAGCAGGAAACCGAATTTTTCCTGCGCTTCCTCCTGATCGATATCGAGGATGCGGAAAACCGCCTCCTGCATCTCGCGCTGGTGGATACGAATACTGCCGCCGCCCAACTCGGTGCCGTTAAGTACCATATCGTAGGCCCTGGAGAGGCACTCCCCGGGTTTTGCCTGCAACTCCTCAATAGAGCCCGAAGGCGCGGTGAAGGGATGGTGCAGAGGCGTCCATCCACCGGCTGGATCTTCCTCGAACATCGGGAAGTCTACTACCCATAAGGGCGCCCAGCCTTCGCCAACGAGCCCAAGGTCTTCCGCCACTCTGAGTCGCAGCGCACCCAATGCCTCATTGACCACTGCGGCGCGATCAGCGCCAAAGAATATAATATCACCATCCGCAGCGCCGAGACGCTCCATCATTTGTGCGACAATCTCGTCGGGCATAAATTTGAGGATCGGGGACTGCAACCCCTCGATACCAGCCGCGATGTCGTTAACCTTGATCCAGGCCAAGCCACGCGCGCCGAACACGGCGACATAGTCAGTGTAACCATCAATTTCCTTGCGACTGATCGATGCTCCGCCCGTTACTTTCAATGCCGCAACCCTTCCCGCAGGATCGTCAGCAGGCCCCCGAAAAACCTTGAACTCTACCTGTTGCATCAAATCATCGACACTCACTAGTTCAAGCGGAATACGCAGATCGGGCTTGTCCGATCCATAACGCTCCATAGCCTCGCTGTAGCGCATATGGGGAAATGCGGGCAAATCAACATCAAGCACATCCCTGAAAAGTTCACGGATCATCCGCTCGGTAATATCCATGATTGCCTGTTCGTCCAGAAAGGCGGTCTCGATGTCGATCTGGGTGAACTCGGGCTGGCGATCAGCGCGCAAGTCCTCGTCCCGAAAGCACTTGGCTATCTGATAATAGCGATCAAAGCCCGACACCATCAACAACTGCTTGAATAGCTGGGGCGACTGGGGCAAGGCGAAAAATTCTCCCGGATGCGTGCGGCTCGGCACAAGATAATCGCGGGCGCCCTCCGGCGTCGCTCGGGTGAGGATGGGTGTTTCAATATCGAGGAAGCGCTCACCGTCGAGAAAATTACGCACCGCGGTCGTAATTCTTGAACGCAGCATCAGGCGCTCCTGCATCTCATGGCGACGCAGATCCATATAGCGATACTGCAGGCGAACCTCCTCGCCCACATTCGTGTATTCATCCAACTGAAAGGGTGGGGTCTCCGCTGCGTTGAGGATCTCCAGGGCCTTACCCAGGACCTCGATCTCCCCCGTCGCCATAGTAGGATTCATCGTCGCTTCGGAACGCGCGCGTACGCGGCCCGTCACCTTCAATACATACTCACTGCGCACACGGTCGGCCCGCTGGAAATGCTCGTCGGTATCCGGGTCAAAAACGACCTGGACGATGCCCTCACGATCTCGCAGGTCGAGGAAGATAACACCGCCGTGGTCTCGGCGACGATCTACCCAACCACACAGAGTGACCGTCTCGTCTATGTTTAATGTAGTGATGGCGCCACAATAATGACTGCGCATGATCTGGTTTCCGTATGGATGCACTGGCCGGACACCCGGCCTGGATTACGCTGTTTTCTTACTGTCGCCTGACGTACTGCCTGACGGTGTCTTGTCGGCCGGTTTGCTCTCAGCGGAACTGGCTCCAGCGGGCTTGCCGCTTTCGTCGCCACCTCCCGCAAGGTTTTTCTTGTTACCGGTCTTGAAGTCGGTTTCGTACCAGCCGCCGCCTTTCAGGCGGAACGCCGCCGCTGACACTTTTTTCTTGAGTGCCGCCGCGCCGCAGCTCGGACAGTCGACGAGGGGGTCGTCACTGAGTTTTTGCAGCGCCTCGGTCTGTTCGCCGCAGCTCTGGCATTGATACTCATAGATCGGCATAAAACGGCCTCATTAACTAAAGCTTGGCGCTCAGGCATAAAAAATTGAGGCGGCGATTTTAACCCATGCAGGCGAACACGCCAAGCGCAAGGAAAGGCAGGAAAAGCGGGCGTGAGCACCGCATCAGTGGTGCGTCGTCGGATAAGGCCGCAAGCGGCCTGCCATAGCAGGTCGCTTGCGCGTATCGCTTAGGAAGCAGCGAATTCCTTCATCTTCTTCAAGGCGCGAACCTTGACCTGCATGCTTGCAGGCTTCGCCTTGAACATTTGTTCTTCACCAGTGAAAGGATTAACACCTTTGCGTGCCTTGGTCGCAGGCTTTTTCTTGGTGGTGATTTTCATCAGCCCGGGCATAGTGAACTCGCCGACACCACGCTTTTTGATGCTGCGTGCGATCAGGTTTTCATAGGCGTCGAGCACTTCGCTGACCTGCTTCTTACTCAGCTCAGTGGTGTCTGCCAGGCTTGAGACAATCTGACCCTTGGTCATTTTATCGCTGATCGCAGTCGTGACTACCTTCTTGGCCGGGGCTTTTTTCGCTGCTGCCTTCTTACGTGCAGGAGCCTTCTTTTTTGCTGCTTTTCTTTTAGTTGCCATGTTGTATTCAACCTTCCCTAAAAAGTTTAAATGAAGAACAGTGACAGCCCGGACCACGTGATTAATTTTGTTATCACACTAGCGCACCCGGCCATAACGGACTGTATAAAGCATGAAACGCTACAATACAAGTGTTTTCTATCATCACTCGACAAAAATATCTGCAGTAGAAGCGTGTTCAATTGCGAACAGAAACGTCGCGAAAAAAACCCACGCCAAAATTTTTGACGCGCCGCCTTCACACGCATACTCAACGCGAAACCTGTACGCTATGTTTAATCACACGTAAACTAGTCACCCCTCGCAAACACGCAAATCGGTAAACGCCATGCGCACCAGTCAGTACCTCATCGCGACGCAAAAAGAGACTCCCGCAGATGCTGAAATCATCAGTCACCAGCTAATGCTGCGCGCAGGACTGATACGAAAACTGGCCGCAGGCCTCTACACATGGCTGCCCCTCGGGCTGCGTGTATTGCGAAAGGTTGAAGCGGTCGTACGCGCCGAAATGGAGGCAGTCGGTGCTCAGGAAGTTTCTATGCCAGTTGTGCAACCTGCTGAATTATGGGAAGAATCTGGTCGCTGGGAGCAATATGGCCCGGAGCTTTTACGCATCGCGGATCGTCATCAGCGACCCTTCTGTCTCGGCCCGACGCACGAGGAAGTGATTACCAGCCTCGTACGCGACGAGGTGAAAAGTTATAAGCAGCTCCCTCTTAATCTCTATCAGATACAAACAAAAGTGCGCGACGAGATTCGACCGCGCTTCGGCATCATGCGGTCTCGCGAGTTCCTGATGAAGGATGCCTATTCGTTTCATCTGGACCAGGTATCCCTGGAGAACACCTATGCGACTATGTTCGATGCCTACTCCGCCATCTTTGCTTATCTCGGCCTTGAATTTCGGCCCGTCATCGCTGATACCGGCAGTATCGGTGGCAGCGCCTCTCACGAATTTCACGTACTGGCTGATTCTGGCGAAGATGCCATCGCTTTCAGTAACGGCAGCACTTACGCGGCCAATGTAGAAATGGCCGAGGCGATTGCACCCCCGGGAGAGCGACCAGCACCCGCTGCAGACTGTGCGAAAGTCGCAACGCCAGGCGTAAAATCGATTGAGGCACTTGCAGACTTTCTGGGCATTGATGCCACTGCCTCAGTCAAAACACTGGTCGTAGAGGGTGCGGCGGAGGGCGAGCTAATCGCTCTGGTACTGCGAGGCGATCACCAGCTGAACAGCGTCAAGGCGGGCAAACTTGAGGCGGTAGCTGAGCCGTTGTGCATGGCCAGCGAGGAAGCAGTTCGCGCGGCCTGTGGTGCCGGTTTTGGCTCGCTGGGGCCAATAGGCCTCCCTTTTTCTGTGGTTGTCGATCGCAGCGCTGCGCAACTCGCCGACTTTTGCTGTGGTGCCAACGAAGATGGCTACCACTGCACAGGGGTTAACTGGGATCGAGACTGCCCCCTGGGCGACATCGCCGACCTGCGTGAGGTGTGCGCAGGTGACCCAAGCCCCGATGGCACGGGCACACTGGATATCAAACGCGGTATTGAAGTGGGGCATATTTTCCAGCTGGGCACAAAGTACAGCGAGGCTATGAACGCCACCGTTCTAAATGAGAACGGCAAAAGTATCGCTATGACGATGGGGTGTTACGGTATCGGGGTCAGTCGCATCGTGGCTGCGGCTATCGAGCAGAATCACGATGACAAGGGCATCGTTTGGCCCAGCGCCATGGCACCGTTCCAGGTTGCAATCATCCCACTCAACCTGCAGAAATCAGAGGCCGTCGCAGACTGCGCCGAGGCGCTGTATGCACAATTGTGCGGTGCCGGTATCGAGGTGTTAATGGACGACCGCAACGAGCGCCCCGGAGTGAAGTTCGCCGATATGGAACTCATCGGTATTCCGCACAGGGTGGTCATTGGTGATCGAGCGCTAGCCGAGGGAAATCTCGAATACAAACACCGCAAAGGCGAAGATTCCGAACTGATTCCTAAGGATCACATTGTGTCTTTTTTGCAGGAAAAACTGGGCTGAACAGCCGCACCCGGGGCTAACGATAGGAGCCGGGCGATTGCCCAGTCCATTTCTTGAAGGAACGATGGAACGCGCTGGGGTCAGAGAAACCTACCTGCTCCGCCACTTCACTGACGGTGAGCCCGTCTCGGCTCAGCATGGAAATCGCCACGTCCCGCCGGGCATTGTCCTTGATCCTCTGGTAGGAGGTTCCCTCTTTCTCCAGCCTGCGCCTTAAGGTACGGGCCGACATATTTAGCAGGCCGGTCAACGCCTCGAAGCTGGGCATCTCGCGGCGAAAGTCATCGCCGAGAATCTGGCGTATGCGGTGGGTAATACTCAGGGTGCTGGCGTGGGGCTCAATCACCATATAGTACGGCGCCAGTTTCAGGAATTCATTCAGGTCTACCTCTGTGCGGGTCAGCTCCGCCTCGAGATGGCGAGCACTGAAGGTCACCGAGTTCATCGGCTGATCAAACGCGACCGGGCAGTGGAAGAAATGTCGGATGCCCGCCATAAACTCCGGTTTGGGGCCGGCACAGGCCGCGCTGGTAATATCAATATGCTGATCGATCAACCATCCGCTGAACCGCACCCATATGGCGAGATTACATAACACACTGTGCTGCACGTCTGGTGCATCATCCCCGAGCAAGTAGCTCAGCGTGGCCTCTTTGCTCGCTTCCTCGACAAGTAACCTGTTAGTGATCTCAGCACCATGCCGCACGCGACAAACCTGATTGAACTCTATTCCCCGGTGCATCGCCGAGGACAAGTTTGAACTATTAATCATGCTCAGGGCTATTAGGCGGGTGGTGCCAACCGGCGTTTGCACATCGGGCATCACGCCGCCGGATTCGTCGCCCAGTTCTCGGATCAACTCCAGACACAGGCGCGAATACTGTTCTCGAGACACGAATGCTGTCTGGGCATCCTGGCCCAGAGGGTCAAAAGGAAACCCCGCCGCGCGCAGTATTCCCCCGACATCGCGATCGTAGGCCCTGGCCTGCGCCAACAGGGCTCGTGTGAATTCCAGGGGCACTGCCTCATTCAATAGCCCGGGAGTGCCTGACTCTTTATTCGCCACCAAACGACCACTTTTTATTAGGTCAGATGAGTATACCGCACTCAACGCCAGAGACTAAAAATCTCCAGACGAGCTGCGCGGAAAGGCTGTGGCCGACAAAAGCCAAAGCAGACGGGGTTATTAGTGGCTCCGCACGTTTGACAAGCGTGTGCAGCCTGCTCAGTATGTAGCGGAAAGTTGCCACGTAAAAAAGCCATCACCGCATGACGGATATCAATCAACTGAGCACCTGGAATCTCGAGATTTCCAGAGCTATTGCCGCCCTGGGCACCGAGGACTTTTTCCCTGCGCTGGTGAAGGCCATTCATGGGCAGGTCAAGGTCGACTACCCACAGATCTGGCTCTACCACAAAGATTTACCCCCCCGTGTGCTGTACCACGAGATTCCAGAGCACGCTGTCTATAGTCAGATAGACGAATATCTGGAGGGCCCTTACCGGGAGGACCCTTTTTATCATACATCCCTGCACCAGCCTCGTGCCAAGATCTACCGCCTGTCGCGCATTACCATGGGCAAGCTGCAGGAATCAGACTACTACTGCAACTACTACGCCGATACAGGGACCTGTGACGAGGTGGTCTACGTCGCAAAGTTGCAGGCGGGCAACGTGCTGAACCTGAGTATGATGCGCCTCAAGGAGAGCGCACCATTTACTGACGAGGACTACGAAAACCTCTACCTGTTAGCAGAACCCATTGCGGAGCTGATGAAAAGCCATACAGAGAATCAGGAGTTCGCCGCCCAAAATCTGATCCAGCCGGGCATTGACCACCAGATCAACCTCGCATTCCGCACTTTCGGCGCCTCTTTGCTGTCACCTCGAGAAAAAGATGTGCTGGAGTTGATGCTTCGAGGGTACGGCACTGATACATCGGCGGAACGACTGGATATCGCAGTAGAGACTGTTCGTCGACACCGCAAGAGTATCTATCGAAAGCTTGATGTCAGCTCTCAGACAGACCTCTTCTCCCTGTTTTTGAATGCATTATCCTGCATCGGTCAGGCCGCTGGAGAAGATCCTTTGAGCATATACATGTCGCCCCGCTAAGGGAGCAATCCGTTTTCCCGCATGTCTTGTCGATTGTTCTCAAAAAGCTGAAATTCGCTGTGGCATCTGGCGCACAGACTGCCGGACTGACCCAAGTAGGGTATTGAGTGGGCGTGACGATCCGGAGATAGTAGGCTACCGACGGTCATTGTATGGCGGACGCATGTCGCTTGAAGCCGACTGGTTCCTGCGGGCTCACCCCGAAATCACCACCATAGAAGCGCTGCTCCCTGACTGTAACGGGATCATGCGGGGTAAGTGGCTACCCCGCCACAAACTGTCGACTATCTTTGACGGCGAACTCAAGCTTCCCAAGACTGCTCTCAGTCTCGACATATGGGGCCGTGATGTCGAGAAGCTGGTCTTCGCCAGTGGCGACGCGGATGGAATGTGTCGGCCGGTAGAGGGCTCTCTGCTGCCCACTCCCTGGTCTGCTAACGGCACCCATGGCCAAATCATGCTGTCCATGTTTAACACGGATGGTGCGCCCTATGCGGGTGATCCGCGGCATGTGCTGAAACAGGTTTTAACCCGGTTTGCCGACGCAGGCCTGCAGCCGGTACTGGCAGCAGAACTGGAGTTCAGCCTCGTGCAGTGGGATGAAAACATCCCCGCGCACACCTGCCCGACACCCGCGGGCGGATCCCCCGTGGGCGGCAACACCTATGGCCTCGATGTTCTCAATCACCACCAGAAGATGCTCGAAGACCTTCGCCAAGCCTGCGAGACGCAGGACATCCCCTTCGACGGCGTGGTCAAGGAGTCGGCTCCGTCACAATACGAAATCAACCTGCATCACGTGAACAATCCCGTGTTAGCTGCCCGGCAGGTCCTGATGATGAAAAGGCTGGTAAAGGGAGTCGCTGCGAAACACCAGCTTATCGCCAGCTTCATGCCGAAGCCCTTCGAGGAGGAAGCCGGCAACGGTATGCATGTTCACTGCAGTGTGCTTGATAAGGATGGCCTGAATATTTTCAATGATGGCAGCGAAAAAGGCTCACCCCTGCTGCACAACGCAATCGGGGGCTGCCTCGCTAACATGGCTGATTCCCTCGCGATTTTTTCACCCAGTTATAATGGTTACCGGCGCTTTCAGCCCGGCTGCCATGCGCCTACTTATCCCAGTTGGGGCTACGAAAATCGCACGGTGGCGGTGCGTATTCCCGCCGGTAACCACGCTGCGAGGCGGCTCGAACACAGGGTGGCGGGGGCCGACGCAAACCCCTACCTGCTGTTCTCCGTGATCCTGTCGGCGATGCTGGATGGCATCGAGCAAAACCTGTCGCCAGGAGACCCCATCAGTGGCGACGGCTATGCCCAGGAGGCAGCGAGCCTGCCTATCTATATGCCCGATGCGATGCAGCTGTTTGACGACTCCGATTTCATTCGCCAAAGTCTTGGCAATGAGCTGCAGCGGATTTACACCCTCACCAAACAGCAGGAGATGGAGGAGTTCCGCAAGCGAATATCCACGCTGGAGTACCAGACTTTCCTGCAGCAACTTTAGCCTCGAAGCCGCCCAGCGAGACGCTTTTTACCCCCAAAGGCCCGGTAACACTGCGTTTGACTATCCCTTTCGGGCCGCTTGGCGATCGAGCAGATTCCCGGAACCATACCGCGGTTACACACTCTAAGCAGAGTACGGTAACATGCCGCCCAACACCGGATAAATGAACCCATCATGCGAAGTAAGACACCACTGCACTTACTGTGGCTCGTGCCTCTGGTCATGGCTGCCCTCGTTTCTCTCAGAAGCGCCGTTGCCCATGAGGAAGCACCCTGCGCTCTGACGCTGGGTCAGACCAACGTTCAGCAGGGCTCAACACTGGGCAACAACCTGGAGATCCTGAGCTGGAATATCCAGAAAGCGAGCAACGCCGGCTGGGCCGAGGACCTCACCACGCTGGCCGAGGGTGTCGACCTTGCTTTCATTCAGGAGGCCTCTATCGAAGCCCGAATTCCCGAGGCATTGTCACTGCATGCCAATTTTGCCCGCGGTTACACCACTCCGGGGCGAGAAACGGGTGTGATGACCTTGAGCAGCAGCACGTCCAGCGTGCACTGTAAATTCACTTCGATGGAGCCCTGGCTGGGCACCCCGAAAGCAACCGGTGTCACCGAGTACCGGCTGGAAAACCGCGAGGAACGCTTGCTCACCATTAACCTCCATGCCATTAATTTTGACCTGGGCCTGCAGCGCTTCCACTCCCAGTTTGAGGCGCTGCGCACCCTGCTGGATCGGCACCGGGGGCCCATTATCGTCGCCGGCGACCTGAATACATGGAGCGGCAGCAGGCAGGAGCTGGTGGACACGTTCATGCAAGAGCACGGCCTCGGGTCTGTTACATTCGAACCGGACCTGCGCACGACCGCCTTCGGCCGAGCACTTGACCATATTTATGTTCGCGGCCTACGCGCAATTGATGCGCGGGTCATCCCCGTTTCCAGTTCTGACCATAATCCGTTGAGGGTAAGGCTAGGTTTTCTATAATGCGTAACTCTATGAATATCATAGTATTTGCAGTCCTGCTTGGACTGTCAGGCGCGCTCTCAGCTGCCCAGGATGATGTTGCACAAGCGGAGATTGAGCACCTGTTGATCTTCGTCAGCGACAGTCCCTGCACATTCATCCGCAACAAGGTACGCCATGAGGGCCCGGCCGCTTCAGAACACCTGCGGCTAAAGTACGAGGGCGACCAGCGCCACGTGCAATCGGCAGAACTATTTATCGAGCGAGTCGGCACAAAAAGCTCCCTGACAGGTAACCCCTACACGGTCAACTGTGGCGGCGAGGCGGAAACCTCCAGAGAGTGGCTGCATCGGGAACTGGCCACCTATCGCAACTTGTCGGACCCTTACCGGAATCGCTGAAAACCCGTCGCCAGCAGCAAAATGACAACGGAACAGAACATTAATGTAAACTGGGACGGTGCAAGGGAACAGATACCGCCCAACTGACCACGCAGTTATTACACCAGAGGTAATGCATACTCATCATGAAACAGGCACAGATAAAACCTCCGTTTAACCGGGTCAACCTGGCGATTTTCGTCGGCCTGCCGATTGCGGCACTGATACTGGTCCCTCTGTGGGGAATCTATCAAGGCTACGACACCTTCCAATGGCTTTGGGCACTGGCGTTTCTCTATCTCAACGGCATGTCCATCACGGGGGGTTACCATCGCCTTTGGGCCCATCGTGCCTACAACGCCCACCCCGCCCTGAAATGGTTTTTTGCCTTCTGGGGGGCGGGCGCGCTGCAGAACAGCATCCTGATCTGGGCTTCGGATCACCGTCGCCACCACCGCCACGTGGACGACAACGTCAAGGATCCTTACTCCGCGGGCCGCGGGCTCTGGTTTAGCCACATGGGCTGGATGCTGCGCCAGTATCGCAGTAACACACCGGACCTCAGCAATGCGAAAGATCTACAGCGAGATCCCGTGGTGATGTGGCAACACGAACACTACGTAGTACTAACCACTTTCATGAACCTTGGGCTGCCAGTGCTTCTGGGTATATGGCATGGGGATATCATCGGTACAGTGCTGCTGGTGGGCCTGCTGCGGCTCGTGGTCAATCACCATGTAACATTTTTCATTAACTCTTTGGCGCACTTCTGGGGCAAACGCCCGTACACCGAGACCAATAGTGCTCGTGACAATGGTTTCCTGGCCTTCCTCACCTATGGCGAGGGCTACCACAATTACCACCACATTTTTCAGACCGACTATCGTAACGGTATCCGCTGGTGGCAGTGGGATCCCACCAAGTGGATGATCGCACTGTGCGGCAGGGTCGGCTTGGCCAGCAATCTGAATCGCGTATCGAATTTCAAGATTCAGCGAGCCATTCTGGACACCGCTTTCTCGCGCGCGCGGAGCGAAATGGCCGAGGCGGAAGGCAATGAATCCCTGAAGGACATGCTCGATAGGGAATACCAGTTATTTACAGACTTTATTAACCAGTGGACCGCTCTGCGAGCTGAGAGCTACGAGCGCACCCGCGAGCAGCTGAGCGGCGCGCTGGAAGAAAAGAAACATCACCTGCAAAGCAAGTGGGAAAACGCGGCACTGCACACTCAGTTCAAGACGCTTGAATACTCGCTCAAGATGCAGCGCAAGCGCCTGGGGCTGCTTATGGAGCAGTTCAACTGCCACCAGGCCCAGATGGCCTGAAAAGTGGCCGCACCACCGATGGGTGTATAAAACCGCCCAAGGCCCGTGTCAGCAATCCAACCGCTCGATCTTTGCGTAACCGGGTGTGTGTTAACCTAAACAACTTTTTCATCCGGAGAACCCCACATGCCCGAGTCCGTCTACGATTTTAGCTGCACGACCCCTGCTGGCGAAGAGCGTCCATTGGCAGATTTCAGGGGCAAAGTTCTGTTGGTGGTCAATACCGCATCCAAGTGCGGCTTTACCCCACAGTTCAAAGGCCTCGAAGATATGTACAGCGAATACCGTGACAGAGGCCTCGAGATACTCGGTTTCCCCTGCAATCAGTTCGGCAAACAGGATCCGGGCAGTAACGATGAAATCACGGAATTTTGCCAACTCAACTACGGCGTGTCCTTCCCCATGTTCGCCAAGATTGAAGTCAACGGCGATGGCGCCGCGCCGCTGTACCAGCATCTCAAGCAGGCAGCACCTGGCGTATTTGGCAGCGAGGGTATCAAGTGGAACTTCACCAAGTTCCTCGTGGATACTGATGGCAACGTCGTGCGGCGTTACGCGCCAAAAGATAAGCCTGCCGCGATTGCCGCAGACATTGAGGCCCTGCTGACCTAACCGGCGCGGGGCTCATGCGAGACAGCCCCGGCGGCGACACTATCAATGCTCCCGGGTGGCCCTGAACTCAATGTCGGGCCAACGCTCTTCCATCAGCGAAAGATTGACCCTGGTCGGTGCAAGGTAGGTAAGGTAGGCGCCACCGTCCACCGACAGGTGCTCGGCAGCTTTTTTGCGAAACTCCTCGAGCTTACGGTCATCATCGCAGTAAACCCACCGAGCCGTGAACACGTTGACAGGCTCGTATATTGCCTCCACCTTGTATTCATCCTCCAGCCGGTAGGCGACCACATCGAACTGCAGTTGCCCCACCGCGCCGACCACCAGATCCGATGAGTTGATCGGTGCGAAGACCTGAGTGGAACCCTCTTCGGATAGCTGCTGCAGGCCCTTCTGTAATTGCTTCGATTTCAGTGGATCGGCCAGCCGAATCCGACGAAACAGTTCGGGCGCGAAGTGGGGTATGCCGGTAAATTGCAGGGGCTCGCCCTCGGTAAAGGTATCGCCGATCTGGATAGTACCGTGGTTGTGGAGACCTATGATGTCGCCAGATACCGCCTCCTCCACCAATACCCGCTCGCCCGCCTTGAATGTGACCGCGTCGGCGATTTTTATAGCCTTGCCGATACGCACATGGTTCAACTTCATGCCCTTGAGATAGCGACCCGAGCACAGGCGCATAAAAGCAATCCGGTCCCGGTGACGCGGGTCCATATTCGCCTGTATCTTGAACACAAACCCTGACAACTTGCCCTCACTCGCAGCGACCGTACGATCCAGCGTATCCCGATTCTGGGGAGCAGGAGCCCATTTAACAAAGTCATCCAGCATTTCACGCACCCCGAAGTTACCCAGGGCCGTACCAAAAAACACGGGGCTCAACTTACCCGCAAGAAACGCCTCTTGATCGAACGAGTGGCTGGCCCCACGCACCAGCTCGATCTCCTCGCAGAAATCCTCATATCCATCATCAAGTAAGTCACGTGCGGCGTCGCTATCGAGGCCCTCAATACGCGCGTTATCCGGCAAGACAGCGCCCTTGCCAGGCGTATAGAGCTGGATAATATCGGTATAGAGATTGTATACGCCCTTGAAATCCGACCCCATACCGATAGGCCAGTTAATTGGCGCCCCCTGTATCTGCAAAACGTCCTCAATTTCATCGAGTAGCTCAATAGGATCGCGTATATCGCGATCCATCTTGTTGACGAAACTAATGATCGGCGTATCGCGCAGGCGACAAACACTCATCAATTTTATTGTGCGCTTCTCTACGCCCTTGGCACCGTCAATGACCATCAAAGCAGAGTCTACGGCTGTCAGCGTGCGGTAGGTATCCTCGGAGAAATCCTCGTGGCCGGGCGTATCCAACAAGTTGACGGTTCGCTCACGGTAAGGGAACTGCATGACGGAGGATGTCACCGAAATACCACGCTCCTGCTCCATGCTCATCCAGTCCGATGTCGCGTGAGGCCCCTTCTTGCCCTTGACGCTGCCCGCCACCTGAATCGCGTTGCCAAGTAGCAGCAGTTTCTCAGTGATCGTCGTTTTGCCTGCATCCGGGTGAGAAATGATGGCGAAAGTCCGCCTGCTGCTGATCTCACTGCCTAGATTGCCATCTGCCACGTGTCCAACTCCCGCCTGATCTTGCCACTTTCTTGTTCGGAGTCCGGCTTGTTCCGAACCCGCTGAAATGGCGCGCAATTATACAGTGACCGGCACAAATGCCCACTCCCAAAACGAAACAGGCTTGAGACCATATACAGCGGTTCCGCCACTGTGGGAGACTATGCGCAACCTGCAACCTCGCTCTCAGGAGGAGGTCCACCCGTGCCGCCGCAACAACCAGAACCTGAAAAATGGCCGCTTACTTTCGTTCATTACCGCCCTGCGCGGCTATCTCGCCCTGTGCGAAAGGCCCATCCAGGCAATGCTCTGCCCCGACAGAGCGTAGGCAGCGATTGCCTCATGCCCACCGGGATGAATGCGATAGTCCACTTGTCCGGCGCCTGCGTTACGCTGCCGAGGGAGATTTGAACGCATGACCGTTATCGGCATTGATCGCGAGCCGGTAGAGCTCTACAAGATACTCAAGTTCGAGGGACTTGTAGCCTCAGGAGGCGAGGCGAAGCTAGCCATTAGTAGCGGGTTTGTGGCCGTGAACGGTGAAATCGAAACGCGCAAACGCCGGAAAATTGTAGACGGAGACACCATCGCCTTTAGCGATACTATTTTCCAGATACGCTTGGCGTGCGGTCGGTCAGAGAGCATCGAATGAGCTTAAACATTATTGCGTCCTGGGCATCAAAGACTCCGAATGGTGTAGCAATAATTTACAACGGCCAAAGTGTTAGTTACTCGGCTTTCACTAGCGCGATCTTGGGCGTCCTCGTGGAGTTGGATAAAGAGGGACTCCCCAATGAGGGGACCGTTGCAGTCCTGGTCGATAACCTCCGCGACTGCTGGGTCATTACTCTCGCCATAAGAGCCATAGGGCTGGATACGGTCTGCATCAACTCCTGGCGCTTACTCGAAGACATCGGTATACCGGATGTTCATGCTGTAATCACCAGTATTAGCGACGTCAAACGAGGCTTTGTTGCGCCTGCGGGTGCAATCGTCGTTGCCAATCCGAGCTTCGACGCCGATGCGGCGCTAACCTCCCCCCCCTGCGCGCAAAGCGGTGGGCATACTCTCTACACATCAGGCACAACCGGTCACTACAAAAAATTGTACTGGACCGGCGAGCAACTTGCGCGCTGTGCGGAACAACGGGCAAAAAGTCCTGTCTATAGCAGCAACCCGGAGACTGTGTCATACCTCCATGACTTCGGACTATGGACCGCAGTGGGCTTTAAGTACCCTCTCTCTACATGGCTAGGGGGAGGCTCAGTTATCTTCGAGCAACGTCCTGACTGGTATCGCTATTTTATGGACAGCGGGCTGACATCGACGCTGCTGGTACCGGACATGGTGAATCAATTACTCGATTATCAGCTGACACGAGCAGAGCCATCAAAGCGCGGCGATTTTGTCCTTGGAGTCACTTCAGGGTTTTTATCGCGAAAATCTGCCGAGCAGTGTCTCACCCACATCACTACCTTTCTGACCATTAACTATGGTGCAACCGAAATTAACTCCTCAGGAATGTATTCACGGATAACCGATCTGGACGACATGCACTGGCTGGAAGCCAAGGATCCAGACCGCTTCGAAATCGTTCAAGAGGATGGCACGGCCGCCGAGTACGAGGAGGGCGAACTCCGTATCCACCTGACCGATTACGACTGTGCCCGATATGAGGACGACTCTGCGGCCTCAGCAAAAGTCTTCCGCGATGGATATTTTTACCCGGGCGACCGTGCCATAAAAAGAGCTGATGGACGCATACGTGTGATCGGCCGTAACATTGACGCCATCAACTACAACGGGCACAAATACGCCGCAGCACCACTGGAGCAAGACATCCAATCTCTACTGGGCGTGAGTAATGTCTGTATTCTCAGCGGCCTGAATGGCAGCAGCGCAGAGGAAATAATAATCGCTATTGAGGCAGACCGCTTGCCAGAAAAGCCAAAATTAGATGCTCTGGCGCGTAAAATGTTCCGCCTCAGCAAGGTTCGCTACGCCCAAATGAAGCGGTTTCCCCGCACTGAGACGGGCACTCACAAGATCAACCGCAGAGCACTGCGGGGCATGCTTTTCGGCAATAACTAAAGTTGGCATTTTAAAAGACCCGTTATGCCTGTCGACTAGAAGTTGGCAAACAACGTCTCAACCTTTACCGGCTCGCGAATCACATCAATCGCCAACAGCTGATCGGCCAACGTCTGCCATCTCTCCAGCGTCATGGAGCCAAGCTCGGTCTCTGCCGTCGTCTGAATCAGCGAATATTGTGCTGCAGCACTTGCACTGAACGTCTCTGCAGACATGGCTTTGTTCAAATCGCCCATCACCCGGTTGGTCGGTGCCGCATCGGAAAGGTAATCTTTCCAGCCCGCGCGCACTGCCCCCACCATACGTTTCACTTCGTCTGGTGACTGCGCTAGTCGCGCTCTGCGAGTGACCAGCACGGTGGTGTAAGGATTGTAGCCACTCTCCGCGACAAGGAAGGTCTTGACTTTAAGTCCCACCGCCTTGGCTTCCAGTGGTTCGCTAGTCACAAAACACTGCTGGGATAGCTTGGTATCGTTGCGGAAATTGCCGATGCCACCAAGATAAGGCGCCGTCGTTACCTTTAGCGGGGCGTACTTCATCCTGAAAAATTGGCTATACGGTAAACCCGATTGCCACAGCAATACACCGTCGCCATGCACCACATCCTCTATCGACTCAAAACCACGGGAGGCATGGGTCATAATTCCCTGAGGGTTCACCTGATAGGTTGCAAAAAGGGCCACGATATCGCCACCACGAGCATGAGCGATAACGACCTCGTCTCCCGACACGATAGCGTAATCGACCCTGCCAGCCAGCAACATCTGAATAGTCGGCGTGCCCGAGCCGCCCTCTATTATCTCAACATCCAGTTTGTTCTCTCTGAAATACCCAGCCTCCTGGGCGGCATAAAACCCACCAAACTGCGGCTCCGGTTTCCAGTTGAGCGCCAGCACAAGCGGCTTCGCCGACGCAGATGCACTGGCGAGGATCGACAGAACCAATAGACTCACTATACTCATTAGACGCATTACACTTTCCTCAGATAAGGCCTGCCTCGTAATAACAGGCGACTAAGCACCTCGATGGCGAAGACCAGCGACAGAGCCAACACACTGGACATCAGAACACCACTAAACACCAGGTCAACACGTTGCTGGGTGCGCGCAGCATCGATCAGGCTGCCGATGCCTCCACCCGCGATAAATTCGCCCACTATGGCACCAATGACAGCCAATCCTGCCGAAATACGAATACCGGTCAACATATAGGGCAGTGCCGATGGAAGCTGCAATTTCACGATGAGCTGCCAGGGCGAGGGGCGATAAAGGCGGTAGAGCTCCCTGAGCTGCGGATCTGTTTCTTGCAGCCCGGTCAGGGTATTTGCAAGTATGGGAAACAGGGACACAATAAACGCTGATGCACGCACGGTAGGATCACCAAACCCGAACCAGATAACCAACAGGGGTGCGATGGCGATTATCGGCACTGTCTGGAAAAAAATGCAGAAAGGCAACACCGCGCGTCGCACCAAGGGGATCGCAAAAAACAATAGCGCGAGGGACACCCCGGTTAAGATACTGAAACCCAGGCCCCAAAATATTGAATGTGCGGTCGACAGTGTTGCGGCCCAGATCTCAGGCCACAACTGCCACGTGGTGGCGAATATCTGTGTCGGCGAAGGCAGGAGGTAGGCTGCCACCCATTCCTGTGCCACGACCAGCTGCCACACTGACAGCAACCCGCCAAGGAAAATCCAAGCGGGAAGTTTTTCTGCTATCCAGTCGCGCAACGCACCCAGCATCAGCCACTCCCCCCGCTCTCCACAAGGGCAGTCTCCATATCAGTAAACAGGCGCGAGTAGGATTCAACGATGCCGTTAAACTCGGCGGTCATCTTCAAGGCCTGGTCCCGTGCGGGAAAGTCGATGGCTCGCCAGTCTCTCTGCCCACCCTGCGCATCCATCATCAGGATGCGATCGCCGAGATAAACCGCCTCGGCAATGGAATGGGTGACAAATACGTACTGCAAGCCCAGTTCTGCCTTGAAGGATAAAAGCAGGTCCTGCATGCGAAAGCGGGAACGCTCATCAAGCGCCGCGAAGGGTTCGTCGAGCAGGATAATCCTGGGTTCGGTGACCAACGCACGCGCCAGGGCGACCCGCATCTGCATACCGCCGCTCAACTCACTGGGGAAATGGGCGAGGCGCTCCCCCAGGCCCAGCTGCTGCAATAACGCAACAGCGCGATCGCGCTGTGCTGCGCTGCTGCTGTGCGTCAATTCCAGCGGTAACAGCACGTTTTCAAGGCAACTACGCCAGGGCACCAGACGAGGCTCCTGAAACACGTAGCTCATGTGCTCAATTAAGCCCGACGACAGGGTTATGTCTCCGTCGCTGACTTTCTCCAGGCCCATCAGCAAGCGCAACAGAGTCGTCTTGCCACATCCGGAGGGACCCAGCAAGCAGAGACACTGTCTCTCCTCCAAAGTAAACGTGAGGTTATGAACCACCGGAGCATCGGCGGCGGAAAAGCGCTTGCTCAGCGCGGTTACCTTAATGGCGGACATAGCATTCGGGCATCTCGTCGATAGCTGTTGCTAAGCCAGATTTTCCGGCAGTTTCCCACGACAATCAACTGGGAAAGTAACGATACACCAGGGGCGCGACCGGCGGCGTGCAGTAGCGTAGGGTTCCCAGATACAAAAACCCCGGGGCAAGCCCGGGGTTCCTGGTAAATGCTGACTAGCAGACTTCAGCGTGCGCGCTTGCGCCGACCGAGACCAATACCCAACAAACCCAGTGCTAACAAACTGAATGTAGCCGGCACGGGCACTTCCGGCGGCTTATCGGCTCTGACGAAATCAAACGCAGCGTCCCATGCTGGGCCGGAACTACTGAATGCGACTTCCAATGAGGTGGCGATATCGGCATCACTACCGTTGGTCAAATCGCTGAAAGGAAGGAAGAAGTCACTACCCGACGCACCGTCGGGGAAAAACTGCGAGAAAGAGGTGCCGCCGTTTAGCGCGAATCCTATTGTCAGATCATTGTCGATGGGTGCGGGCAAGCCAAAAAACAAACCTGTATTGCCCCCAGCCGTCAAATCAGTAGTCAAGAAGTTCCAGCTCACCGTAACGATGCTATCGGTCGTGACGTTGTTCGACAGGGACAGCAGGTCAGACACCACAACCGCTGCTGAGCTTGCGGGACCGCCGCCTTGAAACACATTAAGCTCGATTGTGCGATCACCCACCATCCCAATACCACTGTCGGCGGTGAAAATGCTGCTGACATCTGGAGCGAAATTGTTGTTGAGCAATGTCACGTCGGTCTTAAAGTCATCAATAGTGATTGGAACTGCGCTGACACCCAACGACCACGTGAGGGTCGAGAATGCCGCTATTACGAGTGCAATCCTGCTAGTTTTCATCATCTCTCCCTGAGCGAACCCGCTTCCACATCGGACAGTGCGCCCGCCGTCATCTTGCCTTGGCGGAACATCCTTTGACTGCCCGTTTGACTTTTCTATCCCCAAAACTTAAAGCAAAATACATTCCATAAAAATTAAAAGCTAATATTATCAGTTGTTTATAAAAAAGGCTGCGTCGCCCGACGGTGCAGCAAGGCTCGATTTGTAAAAAAAACTGACACTGGTGAACGTCCCTTTCATGGCATTTTGTCGGCGAGTCACGTTCGGGGCCGCCCTGTGCCAACGCCAAGAACAAGGACAGCGTGAGGGGTAGGGCGATGACCGCGAACTATTAGCCTTCCCGCGCTAACTGCACTACTCTGCTGCCACGGGTAAACACAAAACAGGTTAAGCCAATGCGCACGATGTTGATCACTCTGACTTTGCTGACCGTTACAGGATGCAGCTGGGAGCGCATGGCGCACTATTCGCCCTACGACTTGAATTATGATGGCCAATTAGATGCCGTGTGCCCCGGAATGACCTACGATACCAACGAGTATTACCATTACTCCTGGCGCTCAAAGGCCTCTACCGCGTGTAACGAAGAGGTCTATGGCGACCAACACGCCAGCTGACTGCCAAGCATCGGGGCCTGATGAACCCGGGCATGCCTCTAAACGCACCGCCTGTTATCGATCATGCTTCGCGCGGCACCAACGAGCACGCCGTCCCGCCTCCGGCTCCCACCCTAAGACTCCGCACCGGCTATGACTCGGCCAGAGAAGCGCTTCCCCATCGCTTTACGGTAACGTGCGTGGAGTATTTTCACGCGCTCTACATACGTCTGCGTCTCGGCGAAAGGGGGGACTCCATTATGGCGCCTTACCGCGCCCGGCCCCGCGTTGTAAGCTGCGGTAGCGAGGCGCGTGTCGCCCCGGTTCTGGTCCAGTAGTCGCGCGAGGTACTTCACGCCACCGTGAATATTCTCCTCGGGCGCCATAGCATTGGCCACTCCCATATCCTGAGCGGTGCCAGGCATGAGCTGCATCAGGCCCATCGCGCCCTTACTGGACACCGCTTGCGGACGAAACGCCGATTCCGCATGAATCACCGCCCTTACAAGGGCTGGATCCACCCGGTAGCGTTTTGAAGCCGTGTTAATCGCGGTGCCGAAGGCTCTCAGCTGCAGCGGAATAGTATTCCAATCGACGGAGGACGTTGGGTTGCAGGCGAAGCAGTCAAATTTCATGACGGTGTAATGCAGACCGACCGGGGGCGTATCGGAGTATGAGCGCACTCCCGTCTGATCAGTGTACTTGAACACCTGGATATCCGCCTGCCCTCTCTCTTGTGACCCCTCGGGCACATTGCTCAACACCGCAGATGCTTCATCGGCACGCAGGGGCAGAGCTGCCAGCAGGGCAAACAATACCCCCGACCCAAATCCAACCCTAACACCGCTGCGCCCACCTGTTTTCATAACTCCCATTGTATCCCAGCGGAACGTCGCCCTGAGGGCTGCAGCACTGAAAAAATACCAAAGTCCCTATCCTCAACCGTGTCCGTCGTGGCCAGCAACTACTGGTATGATCAGAGGCCATGATCGACTGGTACTACGACACACTCCCCGGAGACAGCTTTGCTGCCGCACTGTGCGCCCTGCGCAGGGAGGGCGCGGTTGTACCCGCTATGGCGCTGGGCGGCGCCATGCCCATTCACTACATCATCGGCCACGCAGCACTGGCAAAAGCCTTTCGGGACGGCGATCAATTCCCGCCGGGGCACGCCTATCAGATTATTTCCCTCCCCTTTATCGGCAAAACCTTCATGTCGATGAACGAAGACCAACACCGACAATGGCGGCCACCCATGACACCGTCTTTTCGCCGCACCGCGGTGGAGCGCATGGACCGCGAGCGTCTGGCGCAGATTGGTCATGACCTGCTGGACGAGTTGGGGGGCCAAACTCGCGCGGATCTCGTGCAGGCGTTTACCCGGCGCTATGCCTTCAGGGTGATTTGCGATCAACTGGGGCTGCCGGTAGAACAGGAGCGGGATTACTACCAGTGGTCCATGGACCTGATGTTCGGCGGGCGCGATCTACAAAAAAGCCAGGCAGCGGATCGCAAGCTCACAGCTATGGTGGCACCGGTTATAGCGGCTCGACGACGCCACCCTCAGGATGACCAGATCAGCCGCTGGCTGGATACTCAGGTTGATGGCTCTCCCATCGGCGAGGCATCGATGCTCGCGCATATTCGTCTTTTCTTCACCGCAGGCGCGACCACCACCTCAGATGCAATGGGCAACCTGTTTCACGCTTTACTGACTCATCCCGAAAGCTGGGAACGCTGTGTGTCAAACCCCGAAAAACAGGCAAATGCCGTTCAGGAATTGCTGCGCTGGAATCCGCCCGTTGCGGCACAACCACGCTTTACACGGCCCGATGGGCCAGTCGAACTGGCCGGCGTCAGCATACCTCCCAACACCCCGGTGCTGTTTGGCATTGCAGCCGCAAACCGCGACCCCGAAATATTTGAGGACCCGGATCGATTTGACATCGATCGCGACACCCGCACTCTGCTGAGCTTTGGTCCCGGGCTGCGCACCTGCCCGGGCATGCACCTGGCTCAAAAAAATCTGGAGACCGCGCTGCGCCTGGTGGCAGAGCGCCTACCGGGGCTGCGATTGCGCGAGGGCGAGGCCAGCGTCCCCGAGGGCATACTGCTCAGGGGTGTAGGAACCCTGCCGGTCAGTTGGTAGCTGCCATCTGTTTACTGGAACGAGCAACCACTAACCCGGGCGAGACATCTGGCCATGCCACAGCAACGCAGGCTACAAAAAAAATCTTCGCGTTAAGATCAACACCCCACTTAGAAGCCGAAGTGTTGCTGGGTCTACAGGGCGCAGGTGTCCCTCATCACGGTGAGTCCTCGTTAGCTAGTCCGATGAACTATTATTATTCTATCTATTTTAATCTTCAGCAGCCGAACGGCGGAGCCACGGGCGCAAATGGTGCGCTTCAAGATGAATCGCAGCGCGGATCCGATATCGCTGCTCTGGAGGCCCTGGCACCAGTGCACAATCCTGACCTCGCTGGCTAGACGCAGCCGTTTGGGGAGGCAAACGCCTCACACACAGCACTTTCGGACAGTGCGATGTTGCGCCGCTCGGCGCAACCTACCCCCATTGAGTCGATAGGATTGCCGCCTCCGTAAAAGGTGCGGCAAGTCAGCAGGTCGCGCTTGTTTGCGCGACCCATAACCCCAGGCGATCCGGTAAGGTTTGTCGGGGCTCAGGCAGCCTGCTCGGAGAACACGGGCCAGCGCTCTACGATCTCCCCTCCGTCATAGACCGCAATATCGCCGAACTGCAGGAATACAAATTCACTCTGGGTGGGACGCAGGAAGATCCAATCATCCACCTGTAAATCGATGCCGGCCGAACCGTTAAACAGGTCCTGGTTCGTAGAGCGACCCAGCAGTGCATTGCTGAAGAGACCCGGGGGCGACTCTGGTTTCGCCTTCCAATAACCCCCGTAGGTATAAAAACTGCGCGCCCGATTGGGGTTCCAGGCAGCCTGCAAGCCGCCCAGATCGATCCCCGGTATTTGCGGGGCGTCCATCACCTTTAGCACGGGCGTCGCGATATAGGAGGCCGGTTGGTGGTCAGCCAGGGTGGGCAGATCAAAACCCGTGGGCTTAACCAGACAAGAGCCCGCGCTGAGCTCGTTAAAGGGAAAATCGCCCTGATCATAGAGCTGGTAGGTCGGGCTGCCCGCCGCATTGAGCACAGCGGCGTCTGGCCAGGCTTCACCGAGGTAGTCCCGAGCCAGTGTCAGGAAGTGCTGGTAGCGTGACACGGCCCGGTCTCTGTAGGTGAGGGTGTCACCCACCGGTATTTTCACTATGTGCGGCTCGTAGCCCATGAAACCGCAGAAGTGCAGATGCGCGGATTGCGACAAACTCTTCAACATTTCTAACAGCTGCGCATCGTTGTCAACGCCCCCTCGATGCAGGCCGACGTCCAGCTCGATGCACACCTGCATCGACTCATTCAGACCCGTCGCCAGGGCCTCGTACTGGGCCAGCCGTTGCGGTGTATCAATCAGCCACCGCAGTTGGCGCCCCGGGTCAAACTGCCCTCCATCAAAACTGCGGTAAAAATTGTGCGCTGCCGCCACCGGCATTGGCTTTCCCAACAATATATCGGCACGCGGAACCCGGGCGGCCACCTGATTGATAAATGGCTGGTGGAATAGCATCAGACGGTTGCTCCCCGATTGTTGCATCACCAATTCCAACAAGGGCAGCGAGGGCAGGGACTTGGCAACAATACGATAGGCAAACCTATCCCTGATATGTGATTTCAGGGTGGCTATATTCGCCTCAAGCGCGCTCCGATCAATAACAAGAGTGGGGCCGGATGCACCCGCATGATCCAGTGCTGCGCTCACCTCTCGAAAGTAGGGCTGGTGGTTACGGCCTTTGTCACCAGGGCGCAGCACGGCGCCCAAGCCCAGCGCTCCGGCGACACCACCGAGTAACACCGCACGACGCTTCATTACCTGCTCCTCCTATCAACTATCAGGTGCTAACTGAACAGCCCCGACAAGTAGGGATTGAGAAACTTACCCTGCGGGTCCATGTGATTGCGCACCGCTTTGAAATCCTCCCAATGGGGGTAGAGCTGAGAGAAATCATTACCGCTCAGCGTATTCAACTTACCCCAGTGCGGGCGCCCGTTGTACTTTCGAAAGATCGGCTCTATCGCTGCGAAGAACGGCTTGTAGTCTTCCTCGAAGTAGCGGTGCACCGCGATGGAAATACTGTCGCGCTGATAGAAGGGGCTGAGCCATATATCGTCTCCCTTAATGAAACGCACCTCGATAGGAAAAAACACCTCCCGGTGGCCAGACTCCAGCGTCTCCCAGACTTCTCTCAACGCCTGCAAACCGGATTCTCGCGGCAAGTGATATTCCATCTCATTAAACCGCACATTGCGCTCGCTGGCGTAGTTCTTCCACGAGCGTTCCACCGTCACCTCGTCGCCTATCGTTCGCATGTAGCTTCCAAGAATCAGCTCACGCACCTTGGGATAGTCATCCAGCCAATCCCTGGCCAGCTTCAGGTCCATCACTCCCTCGTTGGGGTCGACCTTTTCGCTCGTCCCGAAAGGCTCTTCTGTCAAGTCATGCACGTCGGTGTACCCCATGCCCGAGAATGGCAAAAGGTAGAATTCAAAATTGCGGTGACGATCGGCCATCTCGTCAGCCATGGCGAGAATGTCCTCAAATTCATGCCACACCGTTTCGCGCCGCAGGCGATAGGGTGCCATGTTCTGCAGTCGCACCTGAGTGATCACGCCCATTGCGCCAAGGGATACCTGCGCGGCACGAAAAATATCGGGGTTTTGATCTCGGCTGCAATCCAACAGGTCACCGCGCCCGTCCACCAATTGCAGCGCCTGGATATAGTCGGACATGCAACCGATACCCGCACCCGTCCCGTGCGTCGCCGTCGCCAGGCAACCCGCCAGAATCTGCTCGTCGATATCGGGCATATTAATCAGCGCCTGGCCGGCCGTTTCGAGAGGCTGACCCAAGTCACCCAATTGCGTTCCTGCTAAGAGCGTCGCCTGCAGAGACTCGGGATCGACGTCCACTATGCCGGACAATCGCGACAGGGAGATGATCGTGTCATCGGTGGGCACTAACGGCGTAAAGGAATGACCGGACCCCACTGGACGCACTGTTCCTGCAGTGCCTCTAATCAGCTCGCGTAGCTCCTCCACAGACGCGGGAGCAACGCGCTGCGCCGGATAACAGACTTGGGAACCAGACCAATTACGCCAGGGTATCGGCCGTGCGCCAAGTGCCGCGGGGACAATACCGCCTGTCGTGCACACAGCCGCGGCCACGAGTGTCTGTATAACACCTCTGCGTGAAATCACCGCTCATTACCCTCCGGCCATGAAGCGAATCAGAGCCTCGAATTGCTCCTCGCTGCAGTCCATGCACATCCCGAGAGGCGGCATACCCCCGGCACCATTAATGACACTGTCGATCATGGCAGGCATGCCACGCTGCATGCGCGGTGCCCACGCGACGGAGTCTCCCGAAAGCGGTGCACCCGTAGCAGCAATCGTATGACAACTGCGGCAACTGCGCTGGTAAATGGCGGCCAGCTCTGAATCCCCTGGTACCAACTGCTGGCTAGCTATCTGCACCTGCCGAGTGGCCTCGGGCGTCTTGTCCTGGCAGGCTGACAGCAGCATGACAGCAACCAGAACCGAAAACGTCAGCATGCGACACATGGGATAACCTCTTTTAGTTAGTCATGACTACTCAAACTGTAGTCGCGAGGGTCGGGGGCGTCAACACCGCTGATTGTCATGACGTGTGGCGGGGCTCTTCTTGAAACGCTTTGCACAGGCGGCCTGACCTCGCCTTTCAGACAGGAGTATGCTGTCGCCATGGGCAGTAGACAACAATTCCTTATTATCGCGCTCCTTTTGCACATCCCGTTGTTTGCATATCCCATACTGCGCTTATGCCAATGGCTGACCTTGAGCCCGTGGCAAACCACCCTCATCCTCGTACCCCTGTTCTGCAGCCAGATTGTGGCCCGACTGTACCTGCGACACGCTAATTCCGGGCTGCTATTCTGGCTGCGCCGGGGCGCAGACCTGTGGTTAGGCGTCAGCCCACTGCTTCTCATCTCCCTGCTTTTAACAGAAATACCGGTGGCGGCGGGCTGGATCGCACCTACCCCGGCCGCCCTCGGACTATTGGGACTGACCGGCTTACTGACGCTGTACAGCATTGCAAATGCCTGGAGCCCGTCGGTCGTTAAGGTATCGCTTGAGAGCGCGAAACTGCGGGGCACGCTCAGGTTCGCCCAGATAACCGACGTTCATATCGGCTCCCGGACTGGGGATTTCTTGCAACGCGTCATGGACAAGGTCAACACACTGGATATGGATTTCCTTTGTATTACCGGCGATTTCATCGACATGCCGGGTATTGACGGACCTCAACTGGCCGCACTGAGGAGCTGCCCGGTTCCGATCTATTTCTGTACCGGTAATCATGAGCGCTACGAGGACCTCGACCAGATCATCTCACGCCTGCAAAATCTCGGCGTGCGCTGCCTGCGCTCCCAAAGCGCATTGCAGGGCGAGGTTCAGATTATCGGTATCGACGACAGTGAGTGGCCCGGGCAGGTGCGCAAAGAGTTGGCATGCATTGATATAATGCAACAACGCTTCATCCTGTTGCTCTATCACCGGCCCTGGGGCCTTGGTGCCGCTGCGGAAGCCGGGGTAGACCTCATGATATCGGGCCACACCCATAACGGGCAGATCGTACCGTTCAACCTGGTGGTGAAGCGGGTTTTCAAGCGCAGCATCGGGCTATTCCGACAGGGGGCAACGCACCTTTACGTCTCGCCCGGGACAGGGACCTGGGGGCCAATTATGCGCCTGGGCAGCCGCGGGGAGATCACGTGGTACGAAGTCCGGCCTGTCGGTCAACACCCACACGACTGAGCCACAATCAGGCAATGCCCATATACCTTTCCGCGCTGAACCGCGGGTCAGGCCGCGAGTAAGGACCGACGATGATTGAACAGCTGACGGAAGCACAATTGGTCGAAATCGAATCAGTCACCCTGGACCACTACAGTGATAATGCCGAGTCGTTCTGGCAAGGAACAAGAGATCACGATGTGTCGCAGAATTATGCCGCCCTGCTGAATTGCTTTCCCAAGTCCCAACCTCTGGACATTCTGGATCTCGGCTGCGGCCCGGGGCGAGACCTTGTCTATTTCCAGTCGATGGGCCATCGACCCGTAGGGCTGGACGGTAGCGCCGCCTTCTGTGAAATGGCGCGCGCGCACGCCGGCTGCAAAGTCCTGCATCAGCAGTTTTTGTCCCTGTCGCTACCTGACTCCACTTTCAATGCTGTATTCGCCAACGCCTCGCTGTTTCATGTTCCGCGGCAGGCATTGCCCAATGTTCTCAGGCAACTGCATACAGCCCTTATCACAGGCGGCATTCTCTTTATTTCAAACCCCCGGGGAAACGAAGAGGGCTGGCAGGGTGAGCGCTTCGGTAATTTTATGGAGTATGACACTACCAAAGCCTATCTCGAGGGGGCCGGTTTTACGCTGCTCAAGCACTATTACCGGCCAGAGGGCATGCACAGAGACGCACAACCCTGGCT
This sequence comes from Candidatus Marimicrobium litorale, assembly GCF_026262645.1. NCBI lineage: Bacteria > Pseudomonadati > Pseudomonadota > Gammaproteobacteria > Cellvibrionales > Halieaceae > Marimicrobium > Candidatus Marimicrobium litorale. Next base: position 3,086,555 of record NZ_SHNO01000001.1, on the reverse strand, counting down.
CGCCACGGTCAGCCAAAAAGCCAAAGCGTCACGCGGTGCGCCCTGAGTGCGTATCCTGCTGACTGCGTAACAACGATTGCGCGTGAACGGGGAAGTCGCTGCGGAGTCAGTGAGCAGATATCACTCACTCTGCACTATCGAGCTCTTTGACATAACGGGATTGTGACCCCTCGTAATTGACCACCGCAGCCTGCATATTCTCAAGCGTATTCTGCACCGAGAGCACCGCAGCACGATTAGCCATCCAGACAGGAATCCAGCCACCAGGGTCGCCGTAAACCTGGTAGGTCACCATCACGCCTTGATCAGTGAGAGGGCGTAAATGCCAAAAACCGCCAAAGTCAGGGACGCGCACTAGCCCATCGGCCTCTGGTGCGAACTGCGGGAAATTGATAATGCCAATGGTAATTTCTCTGGTCACCGGATCCTGCTTAAAATCAAAACGTACCACCGTATCCCGATCGACCATCGGGAAGGGCGCGTCAACGATCCCGTAGACATACGCCTCGGGATAACCCATTTCCTGCAAGACGCGAGCACCACCACTGCGGTATACCCACTGCTCATTGAAGCTGGCATCCTTCAACAGAGCCATCACTGCATTCAGGGAGGCGTCCAGACGAAGCACGCCGCGAATTTCGTCGAGGTCCGACCCCTTATAATCACGACGCTCCACTGTCAGCCTGTCCGATGAATGCACAAGCTGCCACTCACTGGCAGCAAACAGCGGTGCGGACGCAAGAGCCACCATGACGACGAAGCAAATAACGTGCAGACCTCTGTTTAACTTATCCATCAACTGTACCGCCATTGTCTTTCACACCTAATCGCAGGGCACGGTTTTTGCGCGGTGAACAGGGCGTGGGCAACCTGCGCTGACAGCTATTTAACCCGTTCATATCGTCGGGGTGACTCCGTTAAAAAATACCAACCAGCCATCAGCGACGCCCCACAGTAGTCAGTTGTAGCCAGCGACATCAGGGTGCTGTATCCGCTCTGCGGCTGCCCCTCGCATTACCCTGAGGAACATCATATCCAGCACTGTTGCACCAGACAATCCGGACTGGCAATGGTGAACAAACAATCCAACATGAGAACAGAATCCACGATTTGAGTGCGTATCGGCACGGCGGCACGAAGCGCCTCTCGTCTATTGCCCATGGCAGATGAGCTGGTCACTTTTACTTTTTTTACTTTAACGGGCAGCGGCGCTGCTGGCGAGCACTCATCCCCGCCAATGCTGCAGACCCGCACTCGTAGCGAGGTGATATGATTGCATCTCGCACAGATCGACTGTTTCAGCCGCCAGGTATCCGATTAAGGAACCACGCCTTGACCAAACCAGAAAAAAACCACCGCCATGCTACTGCCCGAGATTGCGCTCGGTACGTGTTCGCCTGCCTGCCGCTACTCCTGATCGTCCCCTGCATCGCAACAAGTGCCTCTGCTGAGCGTGGCTACGCGGTAGAGTATGAAGCTATTTTGGAGCCCGCGACTGGACAGGCAAAGGTAACGCTGACATTGGAGCAAGCAACGCAATTACTGCGCAGTGTTTCCTTTCGCATGCCGGCGGACCGCTACCTGAACATTGAAAGCGATTCGACTGTTGCACGCAATGGCAACACAGTGATCTGGCGCCCCGGAAATACTGGTGGTGTTCTCCGCTACGATTACGTCGTCGACAATCAACGCAGCAACGGTGCACCGGACGCAAAGATCACTCCGAACTGGGCGCTGTTAAAGCTCGACCACCTGTTCCCCAGTGCTAACAGCACCGCTGCTATTGGCGCCTACTCAACAACGCGGGTAACACTGAGGGGACCAATAGGGTGGTCCATAGAAACGCCTTACGGCGAAAGCGATGGCGAGTCTTTTTTTGTCGACGATCCGCATCGCAGGTTTGACCAACCCCGCGGCTGGATGCTTGCTGGCAACATCGCCGTTCGCAGAGACGCCATCGATGAACAACAGCTGAGTGTCGCCAGCCCTCGTGGACTCGGTTTACACGCCAATGACATTCTCGCGTTCTTGCGCTGGACACTCCCGGAAATGAACACGCTGCTGCCCGGTGCACCCCGTCGCCTGCTGGTCGTCAGTGGCAGTGATGATATGTGGCGCGGCGGCCTGTCGGGTCGTGATTCCCTCTATTTGCATCCCGGACGACCACTGGTTAGCGGCAACCGCACCAGCACCCTGCTACACGAGGTGTTTCACGTGTTTAGTGGGCTCAGAGCCAAAAAAGGCGGCGGCGCAGACTGGATCGTTGAGGGATTGGCAGAGTACTACAGCATCGCTTTGCTGCAGCGATCAGGCGGTATATCGGACGATCGCTTTAGAAAAGGCCTCGCCCAACTTGCCGAATGGAGCGCGGGTTTGTCCTGCGATGCAACGGATCACTCCAGTGGTGCGCGCACAGCGGCCGCCGCTTTGGTAATGCACTCACTGGACAGGGAGCTGAGGTCGCAGTCCAACGGCAGACATTCACTGGATACTCTGGTGCAAACACTGGTCACCGACGGCCCAACGGTTACCAATAGCGGCTTCAAGAGACTCGCTGGCGAACTTGCGGGGCGACCGACGCTTACGCTTGCCAATTGTCCTGGATAAGCTGCCCCTCGTGCATCACCCTGACGCCAAATTGAAACCGGGGCTGGCGCATCTTGCGCACAGCCTTATAATGCCTTTCTCGACCTTCACCACGCGTCGACCACCATATAAAAAACAGTGGGGTACACAGTTTGAAAATCGGCATTATTGGCGGCAGCGGTCTGAACAACCCGGATATGCTCAAGAACGCGCGAGATCTTGCGGTAGAGACCCCGTACGGCGCCCCTTCAGCTCCGCTGAAGGTTGGCACCATTGGTGGTGTAGAGGTTGCAATCCTGGCGCGCCACGGACGTGAGCACACGATTCCTCCGACACACGTCAACAATCGGGCCAACATCGCCGCGCTTCGAGACTTCGGCTGCACGCACATACTGGCTACTACCGCCTGCGGCAGCCTACGACAGGAAATAGAACGTGGTGATTTTGTTGTCCTTGATCAATTCATCGATTTTACACGCCTGCGCAAGGTGAGCTTTGACGATGAATTCCCTGAAGGCGGACAACACACACCGATGCCCGACCCGTTTAACGAAGACATACGCAAGGCCATGATAAAAGCGGCGCAACAGCTCGGTATCAAACACCACACGAGCGGCACCGTCATTACCATCGAAGGCAATCGTTTCTCAACTCGCGCTGAATCTCACATGTTTCGCGCTTGGGGAGCCGACGTCATTAATATGAGTATTGCTCCTGAGTGCATTCTGGCCAACGAGGCGGGAATTCCCTACGGTGTTGTTGCGATGTCGACCGACTACGATTGCTGGAAGGAGGACGAGGCTCCCGTCTCATGGGACGAGATTCTGGAGGTGTTCAGAGCAAATGTTGGGACAGTCACCGAGCTACTGATACATACCATTCCCCAGCTGAAAATATGAGGGTAAATTCATGCCGATAAAAAGTAGAATACGAACCGTTCCCGACTTCCCCAAGAAAGGGATCATGTTCAGAGACGTTACCTCGCTGATTGCCGATCCACTCGGCCTGAAACTCTGTGTCGACGACTTTGCCCGATATTACAAGGACACAGACATTGACCTGATCGTCGGGATCGATTCCCGTGGCTTCATTTTTGGTGCAGCGCTGGCCTACGTGCTGCAGAAAGGCTTCGTTCCCGTGCGCAAGAAAGGCAAGCTGCCCGCCGAAACCGTATCGGAGAATTACGAACTCGAGTACGGCACTGATACACTGGAAATTCACCACGACGCTGTTGCAAAGAAGCAGAAAGTTCTCATTATCGATGACCTTATCGCCACGGGCGGCACCGCGGTCGCAGCGATCAACCTGGTCGAAAAACTCGGTGGCGATATCGTGGGCTTTGCTGCAGTAGTGAATCTGCCGGATATCGGCGGCAGCAAAAAAATCGCCGAGACGGGCGTAGCCGTTTATGCCCAAACTGAGTTCGAGGGGGACTGAGCTTCCAGCATGGCTCAAAGCCGGAGAACTCTCTTCAATGCGCGCGGGCATTGACGGAGGTCAACACTGAAAAACTCACAGTGGCAACAGGCACTGCTCGACAGGAACCAACTGGACACTGACTACCTCGATACGATCCAACACTGGTTTTCCCCCCTTGCCAGGGATCTTGCGGCCTATCAAACGGCTGCCGATCGTCCAGTACTCATTGCTGTTAATGGCACACAGGGTTCGGGCAAAACGACCTTGTGTGATTACTTGTGCTCATCACTCCGAGAGGAGTATGGGCGACAATGCGTTGCGCTATCTCTGGATGACTTTTACCTGACTCAGGCTGAGCGTAAGGCACTTGCGTTCGCTGTACACCCGTTGTTTATAACGCGTGGTGTGCCTGGCACCCATGATATGGGACTACTGCAATCGACTCTTGAGCAACTACTGCAGGGAAGGGGCACTCGGGATATCAACATACCGCGCTTTGACAAAGGTGCCGACGAGCGCAGGCCAGCCCAGGACTGGGACAGGGTTACTCAGCCTGTGCATATTGTACTGCTTGAAGGCTGGTGTCTCGGCGCCACCGCGGAAAGCGAAAGAAGTCTATCACACCCGGTCAACGCGCTGGAACGAGACGAAGATCCGCGAGCGATTTGGCGCACGCAGGTAAACAATACCCTCAATGAGTTTTTCCCTGCGCTCTACGACAGGGTCGATCAGTGGATTATGTTGCGGGCGCCCTCCTTTGACTGCGTTTTCGACTGGCGCCGCGAGCAGGAGCAAAAGCTGGCGAATCAACCGAGCAGAAATAGACCAGCCCACCTGATGGACGATGCGGATCTGCAACGCTTTATCCAACACTACGAACGGCTTACCCGTCGCTGCCTGGCGGAGCTGCCGGACCGTGTCCACTACCTGCTGCAACTGAACAAGGCGCGGCACATCGTCTCCTGCAAAAATCCGCGCGGGGCGGCACACTTTGACAGCTGATAGAGCAAAACTGCTGGTTTTCAGCGATCTGGACGGTTCCCTTTTAGACCATTTCAGCTATAGCTTCGAGGCTGCGCGCCCGGTTATCGATATATTAATCAAGGAGGATATTCCGTTAATTCTGTCTTCCAGCAAGACGTTCGCGGAGATTGAGGAAACACGACACGCCCTGAATAACACGCACCCCTTTATTGTCGAGAATGGCGCGGCCGTGTTCATACCAAAGGGTTACTTCGTCCACCCCCCCGGGGATACAGTCTCTCGCGGGAACTACTTGGTTTATGAAACAGTACCCGGGCGTGAGCAATGGCTGGCTGTGCTTGAAAAGCTCGCACTGCAGTTCCCGGGACAATTCAAGTCATTTCACGGTGCGGGTATCGCGGGTGTTATGGCGATGACGGGGCTGGCTGAACATCAGGCAATCGCCGCGAGTGATAGGGCCTACAGCGAGCCCGTGCACTGGATCGGAGCACCCGAAGAAGAGGAACGTTTTTTGCATGTTCTCCGTAGAGAGGGCGCTACCATTACGCGGGGGGGCAGGTTTATATCTGTCAGCGGCGATTGCGACAAGGGACGGGCGCTCGACTGGCTGCGGGAGCAATACCGGCGAGCACTGTCCCTGAGCCGAGTTGAAGATCTGGCTATCGGAGACAGCGAGAACGACCGCGCCATGCTGGAGGCGGCAAAAACCGCCCTGCTGATCCGGTCCCCCGTCAATGACTTTCCCCTTCTAACAACAAGCGGGGGTATCATGCGCAGCAATAAAATGGGCCCCGCCGGTTGGTCGGAGGGCGTAACCCGCTGGTTGCGTACACACAGAATTTCGCTATGAGGGTTAATAAACATGGGTGATTTCCACCAGAACGGCATTATCACAACACTGCACAACTTGTCTGGAAGATCGCTACGGGAGATGGAGCAGGAGCTAACCGAATTCTCCGCCCGCCGCCCCATGGCGCTTATCCTGCCATCGCTGTTTTCGGAACTGGAAGGCGACGCGCTCCCGCACATTGTGGATGAATTAACCCTGGTGCCCTACCTCACCGAAATCATCGTCGGGCTCGACCGCGCTGACGAATCACAATACCGGGAGTCACTCAGATTTTTCTCCCGCCTGCCGCAGGATCATCATGTGCTGTGGCATGACGGGCCCCGACTTAAGGCGCTGGATGAAGAGCTGCAGGCACAAGGTGTAGCACCGAAGGAGTTGGGTAAAGGTCGCAATGTCTGGTACTGCATGGGCTATACTCTTGCTACTAATCGCGTAGAGTCAGTCGCCCTGCATGACTGTGACATCCTGACCTACGACCGCTCCCTGTTGGCACGACTTATTTACCCGGTCGCCAACCCGCGATTTAACTACGAGTTTTGCAAAGGCTATTACTCACGTGTGGCTGACGGCAAAATCAACGGCCGGGTCAGCCGCCTTCTAGTGACCCCACTACTGCGCGCACTGAAAAAAATATTAGGGGATATGGAGTATCTCGAATACATGGACAGCTTTCGCTATCCGCTCGCTGGTGAGTTCTCTTTTCGACGCGATGTGTTGACCGACATCCTGATACCCAGCGACTGGGGGCTGGAAATCGGCGTGCTGTCAGAGATGTACCGCAATTATTCAAATAACCGCCTATGCCAAGTCGATATCGCCGATGCTTATGACCACAAGCACCAGACGTTATCGGCGGATGATGACAGCGGTGGCCTGTCCAAGATGTCTATTGATATTTCGAAAGCCCTGTTCCGCAAACTGGCAACTCGAGGCGTTACATTCAACCTCGAAACATTCCGCTCACTCAAGGCAACGTACTATCGCATTGCACTGGATTTTGTAGAAACCTATAACAATGATGCCGTCATGAATGGCCTGACACTGGATATTCACTCCGAGGAGCAGGCGGTTGAACTGTTTGCGGAAAATATCATGAAGGCGGGAGAAGCATTCCTCGATCGCCCGATGGAACGGCCATTTATACCCAGTTGGTCGCGCGTTATCAGCGCCATGCCCGATGTGCTGGAACGCCTGAGCAATGCCGTCGATGCAGACCACGCTGAATTTTCAGACGGGTAAACGCCCCATGTCGCCTTTGTCCGAACAATTGCTGGAGCGGGTGGAGCACCATATTAGTGCGATATACCATGAGAATCCGCTGGGTGCAGACCTCGAGGGACTCGCACAAGCCCTGATCGAATCGATCGGAGCAAGCCCGGAGGGGGCAGGAGCCTTCCAGCACATTAACCACTGGAGCCAGAGGGATGCCATCCTCATTACCTACGGTGACAGCCTGCAAAACGACAACGAAAAACCGCTGGTCACCCTGCGACACTTTCTTGACGATCACACTGCAGGTTTGCTGAGCGGGGTACATATACTCCCTTTTTACCCTTGGAGCTCCGACGACGGCTTTGCCATCATCGATTACTCCAGCGTCAATGACGCACTGGGCGACTGGAATGATATCGGAGCAATTGCCAGCAGCTACGACCTAATGGCGGACCTGGTCATCAACCATTGCTCCAGCCGCAGCATCTGGTTCGAGAATTTTTTACGCAGCACATCCCCCGGCAAAGATTATTTTTTTACTGTCAATCCTGAACAAGACTTGAGCGCAGTTGTCAGACCCCGCACCACACCTCTACTCCGAGAGGTGATGACAGCGCAGGGCCCACAGCACGTCTGGTGCACTTTCGGGCACGATCAGGTGGACCTTGACTTCCGCAATCCGGAGGTACTTAAACAATTTGTGTCCATCATTCACCAATACCTGAAGGCTGGCGTGAAAATATTCCGCCTGGATGCCATCGCCTTCCTCTGGAAAGTACCGGGCGGCAGCTGTCTCAATCTCGAAGAAACACACGAAATTGTCAGACTCTTGCGCACACTGCTTGAGCACACGGCGCCAGACACCTTGCTGATCACGGAGACCAACATACCCAATCGGGAGAATCTGTCCTATTTCGGCAACGCCAACGAAGCCCACTGTATTTATAACTTTTCGCTACCGCCACTGCTGGTAAACAGCCTCGTCACAGGGGATTGCACCTACCTCAAGCAGTGGATGATGAGCATGCCCCCGGCGCAGAACGGGACAACGTATTTCAATTTCATTGCCTCTCACGATGGCATCGGTCTGCGACCGGCGGAAGGGCTGTTATCCAATACTGAACTCGATACCTTGATAGATACAATGCAGGCCTTTGGTGGGCACGTGTCTTATCGCACGCTGGATGACGGCGGGCGTAAGCCCTATGAGATCAATATCTCCCTGTTCGATGCCCTGCGTGGCACGACCCGCGGCGAGGACGAGCTGGGGGTCGAACGCTTTATCTGTGCGCATGCAATCATGCTCGCACTGGAGGGGATTCCGGGCATTTACATTCACAGCCTGCTGGGCACCCGCAACGATTATGAGCGCGCAGACAACACTGGAAGCTACCGAGCCATCAACCGGCATCAATGGAATTATGACAATCTTGTATCGCTCCTTGGCGATGCAACCAGCAATCACGCGCGGGTTTTTGCTGCTATCAAGGCGCTGCTCGCTATCCGACAGAGGCAAGCTGCGTTTCACCCTAACGCTACGCAGTTCACTCTTCACCTGGGAGCGTCGCTTTTCGGTTTCTGGAGACAAAGTGTCGATCGCAGGCAAAGCATATTCTGCATCAACAACGTCACACCCCGGGAACACTCCGTGGCCCTTTCGGACATCAACCTCATCAGCACACAAGAGTGGTCAGACCTGATCAGCGGTGATCACTACACTCCTGATGACAGTGAGGTCGTGATCTCGCCGTATCAATCCGTCTGGATCAGCAATGCGCCAGATTACGAGGCATAGTCAATAATTGTCTGCGCACGCTGCCCGCCAGTTCAAGCGGCCTCATTGAAGCGGCGCGATGGCTGGACTTATCGCCGACTCGCCACCGACGTACAGTTCACTAAAGATTTTGCGATCGACAGACTCACAGGTATCGTCGTCAAAAAAGATGCGCGCTTGTCAGGGGGAGCCGGAGCCAATATCTGCAGGCTCCGGATTGGTGAATAGCGTGATCGAACTGCGCAACCTCTGCAGACCCAGATTATCCGAGCCCGAAGCCCAATGAATCCTCACCTCATTGGTCCAACTGTGCTCCAACAATGAGGTGTCGTTGAAAGGCTTGCCGTGCTTCTCCCGGAAGTGTTGTTCCACTGCATTAATATCGCCATCGATAACCAGCGCTATCCGCTTGACCATGGCGTTGTCATCCTCCGCGTCCATCCATATCGAAGACACGGGTTCGCCGAACAGGTCCGGTGCTGTGCTATCTTGCCCATCGGGGCAACCCTCGCCCTCGCCGGAGCCGCGGCAAACCAAGTAATCGCAGCGGGCCTGTATCGATTCTCCCTTGCGGACTGTTTGCACCTCACAGGCACCACCCAGTGCCTTGGCCTGTTCCAGCGCGGCACTGAAAGTCATGCGAGAGCTCAATCCATGCAGCTCATAAGCCGACTCCGCTATCACTATCGGTGCCATCAGCACCATATACACCAACAAAAGTAATTTATTCGCGCTCATCACTCGTCTCTCAGTCGACTATGTTTACTGATCAGTTAAAAACTTAACGCCGTGCGATCAACACCATAAACAAGCTGCCAAAAATCACAAGAGCGCCAACGCTGTTGTTTTTAATGCTATGCTGTCGCCATCTGGCAGCCAAGCCATGATCCATTCCCAGGCACCATCACCGCAACTTAGCGAGGTACAAACGTGCCAAGTATCGGTCCCCGCGACGCTTATTTAGCTTAGACCAATCCCGTGCCTCCAGACCAGAATCAGCCGGCTTATATCTCACTCTTCAACCACATGGCCCGAGGGCTGGGACGCACGGGGCTCAGTGTGCCGACACTGGATGCAACAAGACTCATCCATCGCGCACAGTGGCGCACCGGGCTGCGGGATTTCGGCGATGAAAATTACCGGGAGGGGCTTGAAAGACTGACCAGAGAGCTACAAGACCACGCCAAGTTATCGCAGGTCGGGAGACTCGGCGCACACTTCAACCTGATGGAGAACCTCTGTGTCCGACTGAACCTGGTCGAGTATCGCAGGCAACACCCCAAGATACTGACGCAAACCATCAACAAGCCTCTATTCATCGTGGGGCTGCCGCGCACGGGGACGACTATCCTGTTCGAATTGATCGCCCAGGATCCTGCCATGCGCTATCCGGCGAGCTGGGAGGTGGCAAAACCGATTCCTCCTGCACTGCGAGGAACCTATAACACCGACGAACGCATCCGGTCTGTCGACCGCTTTATGGGGCTGGCCGAGAAATTGTCCCCCGGCTTTCAGGCTATACATGCCATCGGCGCGCAACTGCCGCAGGAATGCGTCTATATTTTCGCCTCGCAGTTCGCCAGCGAGCAGTTTGGTTACATGTTCGATATACCCCAATACCGCGCCTGGATATTAGACCGGGACATGACCGACGCCTATCGCTGGCACGCACAATTCCTGCAACACATGCAAGCCGATTACCGCGGTGAGCACTGGGTGCTGAAAACCCCCTCTCATCTGGCCTACCTGCGCTATCTGCTCGCACAGTATCCGGACGCCAATATTGTATGGACTCACCGACAGCCTATTGACGCAATTGCCTCTTTATCGAGTCTGGCCACCAACCTGCGCGGGGGCTTCAGCGATACCGTGAATCCGAAAGCGGTGGCAGCGCATGAAATGCAGCACTTCGCAAAACAACTGAACATGGGCATGCAACAGCGCAGACAACTCGATCGCGGCCAGTTTCTCGATATCAGCTTTGCGAGCATTTGCGACGACCCTATAGACAGTGTCAGGGGCATTTACCACTATTTCGATATGCCACTGAGCGGCGAAGCGGAATCGCGCATGAGAGACTACCTGGTAAAACGCCCCCGGGACCTGCACGGCAAGCACGATTATTGCGCCGACCTGTTCGCACTGACACGGGCCCGGGAGAGTGAGCTGTTCCGGGACTATCTCGATCGGTTTGCACCGCTCCTGGCATAGCCATCGCTAGCAGGGGCAGGTCTCCGCTTCCCGCAGGGAATCGATGCCATTCTGGACAGTGTTTTATCCGTATAATTCAGATGTTTATGCACTTTTAGGATTAACCGTTCAGGATCCTGCATACCCGAGCACCGACTGCGCAAGACGGCCAGAGAACGCGTGCGGTGAGCGGGGTATCCGTTTGCAAAAAGGCGACTAATTCCGCGGCATGAGCTATTTTCTTCATATATTACATACACTTACTTTTTTCAAAGATCGTCCATTCGGGACGCCTTGTTAACGAACTCCTCATGTAACCGACTGTCATACGCAGTAAGTGGCCGCAGCGCTGTGATTGGGTTCAAATTTATGAACCTAAGCCGAACGCGGCAGTCCGATACATTGGCTTCCATCACAAAAGTTTGTAGTATATTGAGATTCTCGGAACTGCCGGTGTTGCCGGTTTTGCTAATGGAACTAGCTGTCGAGCGAACATAACAAGAGGACTACTCAAGATGGCTAGTATCAGACACTTCGATGGCGCATGGGCCCGCATCGCTACTCGTACTCTCACCTTTTTCGGTCTGCTGTCCCTGCTCACTGCAGCGATCGCAACTCAGGCGCAATCACCTTCTTTTATCGCCTTCGAGAGCGGTTATGTTCGACCCATGGCACTGACGCCGGACGGCTCCACTTTGCTTGCCGTCAACACACCAGATAACCAATTAGAAGTTTTTAGCGTCACTGCCGCGGGCCTTACTCATGTGGATTCCATCCCCGTGGGCATGGAGCCGGTATCCGTGGCCGCGCGCAATAACAATGAGGTGTGGGTCGTCAACCATCTTTCTGACAGTGTCAGCATTGTTGATTTATCGGCGAGCCCTGCCAAGGTTGTGCGCACGCTGCTCGTAGGCGACGAGCCTCGCGATATTGTGTTCGCTGGCTACGGCGACATAGATCGTGCCTTTATCACCACTGCCCATCGAGGCCAGGAGATGATTGCCGAGGGATTTGATCCGCAAATTGCCACCGCTGGCGTCGGAAGAGCTGATGTCTGGGTATTCAATGCGTTCGACACAGGCGCGGGGTTGGGCGGCACCCCAATAGACATCAAGACATTTTTTGCGGATACTCCGCGCGCGCTCGCGGTGACGCTGGATCGCACCACCGTATACGTAGCCTCGTTTCACTCTGGCAACCAGACGACTACCATTCCCGAGACCCTCGTTTGTAATGGGTTCGACAACGCCAGTGGCTGTTCAGGCGGCGGCGTGCCCGGCCCCCGACAAAATGCCGACGGCGTCAATGCGCCTGAAACTGGCGTTATCGTCAAATTCACCGACGCGAATGGCGGCCAGTGGCTGGACGCGGGCAACGCAGCGGCCACGAACGGAAACGCTAACCCCAAAGACTGGAGCGCCTTGGTTCCTTTCGATCTGCCTGACCACGATGTCTTTTCCTTCGATGCCAATACACTGGCACCCGTTGACACATTCGATCATGTAGGAACGATCAACTTCAACATGGTCGTGAACCCGGCCACCGGCGCCGTCTATGTCACCAACACGGAATCACCCAACCATATTCGTTTTGAGGGCCCGGGCGACCATGGAGGATCAACGGTACAGGGTCACCTCTCCGAAACCCGCATCACTGTATTGAGCGGCGCAGGCGTCGATCCGCAACACCTCAACCAACATATCGACTACGGCTTGCTGCACACTGACCACAATGCTACGACCAGTGCAACGATTGACAGCTATAAGCCGCATTCGCTTGCCACGCCCTTGCAGGTCGTGGTCAACGCCGCTGGCGATAAGGTGTACATGGCGGCTTACGGTTCAGGCAAGATTGGCGTGTTCAATGCCAGCGATATCGAAGACCCGAACTTCGAGAGCAATTTCGACCCAATGGCCGAGAGTGCCAACTATATTGATACCGGCGGTGGACCGGGCGGCCTCGCTCTGGACGAAAACCATAACCGTCTCTACGTGCTCACTCGCTTCGACAACCAGGTGGAAGTTATCGACCTGACCAGCAATGCCACTACCGAGGTGCACCCGCTGCACAACCCGGAGCCCCAGCACGTCATAGACGGGCGTCCGATCCTTTACGACGCACAACTCACCTCGGGCAACGGGGAGGCTTCTTGTGCCAGCTGCCATATCTTCGGCGACAACGATAATCTGGCATGGAACCTGGGGAACCCAGACGGGAGTGTGACGACCAACACCCAGCCACAACAGGTCTTTATTCCTACGGGCAACCAAAACACCTTCCACCCCCAGAAAGGCCCCATGACCACTCAGACCCTTCGCGGAATGGCCACCCATGGATCGCTGCACTGGCGCGGTGACAAGGTTGATGGCGTCTTTGGGCTGGACGATTGTCCGGGTGGCGATGCACCCGTTAACACGAACCCAGCCGCTTGTTCGGAAGAGTTCGGATTCCTCAATTTCATCGAGGCGTTTGAAGGCCTGGTGGGCAAGGAGGGCACCATCTCCGTGATGCAGATGGAGGCTTTCCGGGATTTCGCGCTGGACATCCTTTTACCCCCTAATCCGCACCGCCCCTTAGACCACTCATTTTCAGCCGGCGCCGCCAGCGGGCCCAACCTGTTCTTCAACGGCATCACAGACACAGTGGCCACTTGTGAGGGCTGTCACAGACTGGACGCCAGCGACGGTTTCTTCGGCACCGGCGGCGGCAAGACCTTCGAAGGCACTCCGCAGCAAATGAAGGTTGCCCACATGCGCAACGTCTATACGAAGGTGGGCATGTTCCGAGAGCCAGGCGACCAGATCCGCGGTTATGGTTATCTGCACGATGGCTCAATCGATACCGTTAAAAACTTTCTCAAGAACGGACCTTTCTCTACCAGTAACTCCGCGGAAAACCAGCTCGAACAGTACTCCATGGAGTTCCCCACCGATCTGGCACCTATCGTAGGCCAGCAGATCACGCTGACCTCCACCAATGCTGCCGTGGCAGGACCGCGCGTCGACCTGATGATTCAGCGAGCAGACACGGACTACAACTCGCTGATGCTCGGCGGCAACGTGCCCGAATGTGACCTGATCGTTAAGGGTAGCGTAGGTGGGGAGGAACGCGGCGCCGTGAGACTCGCCAACGGGCAATTCCGTACCGATACTGATGAATTTTTCTCTGATGCGCAAATACGCACCCTGGCAAACTCAGAGGGCCCGCTGACCTATACCTGTGTACCACCGGGTTCTGGCACACGGCTGGGTATCGACCGGGATGAAGATGGCGAGCTCAACGCGTTGGATAACTGTCCATCCGTGTCGAACAGCGACCAGACCGATACCGACGACAACGGTGTTGGTGATGCGTGTGAAGCAGCGGACCTCACCGATACCGATGGTGACGGTATCCCCGATGCCACCGACAACTGTATCCTCATCGCTAATCCGGATCAGACGCCCTCGAATAATAATCCAACGTGTGGCGCCGCTTGCGTCACCATTGCTTGTGGCGGTCAATTTTGCTCTAACCCCGGCCCCTAGACCCGGACAGCAGACTTCGGCCTCAGCATTGGTCTACCTTCCAACCCCGCCTGTTTCAGGCGGGGCTTTTGTTTTTCAGGAATATCACTTGCAGTCGCAGTTATCGTGGCTCATGCATGAACGCCACAAAGTTGTAAAAAAACCTTCCCTCACCGACAGCGCTCTTCCACAATGTCATACTTGCGTGGTTAATTGCCCAATCTCGCACCAGCACAACGGGCAGACACCGAAAAAGCGAAACTAGAGGGCAAACCTATGTACCCCGAGGGCCTATTCGGACTGGACTGGCTGAGAGCGACCATCCTACCCGTGGCGCTGTTTGGTATCGCTTTTTTCACTTTGTATCTTCGTCTGGATGGCGTGCGCGTATGGCGAGCTATCGTGCTGATGGTAGCGATCGCGATAATCGCGCTTCTGGGAGCAAAACTGTTTTCGCTGTACACCCGAGGCTGGGATGTACGTCCACTGTCCCAGGAACTCAGAGGCGGCTTGCGCTATCCGGGCGCAGCTCTAGCCATTGTTTTGCTGGGCCCATTCCTGAAACGGCTTATCCTGCCGAAGCTGCCCATGACACGCTTCCTGGATGTGCTGGCCATCACGGTGTGTTTCTCGTTTGCGCTGGTGCGTATCAGCTGTTTCCTGAACGGCTGCTGCACTGGAATCCAGTGTGACGCGGGCTACTGTATCAGCTTCCCCAAAGGGAGCATGGCGTGGTACGTGCAATACCAGGCCGGTGCGCTAGCTGACCCAAGCCATGACAGCCACCCGGTGCTGCCACTCAATCTGTTATTTATGGTGGGCTCGTTTGCAGTGGGCCTGTTTCTGATGTGGTTTGATGCAAAACGCAGCTACAACGGTCAGCTCGCATTGCTTTACCTGTTTCTGCATGACGGTATTAAGGGTCTGCTTGAAGCACTGCGCGAGCCTTACGTGGCTGAGCTGCAGATTACCTCGCTGTCTATCAGCGCGGCAGGGCTGGCAGGACTGCTGCTAATCGCGTTCATCCGCCGGAGAAGGAAAGACAAAGGAGCGGGCGGACCATGACAACGCCTCTCGCGCCACAATTATCACGACCATCAAGCGCCTCTTTAATCCCCCACCGACCCGGCCTTGTAGCGGGCGCGCACGCCAAGAAAAACAAACCCAGGCACCACCGGGGTTAATGTCGGCAGTGTGGAATACAGCGGCTCCCATAATGACTCCCGCAGCGGCGGGGTTTATCGATAGGGCGAGACGCTCGTTGAGCCTCACCAAAGCGCCCCCCGCGAAAAATGTATAGGTTGTCTGCTTCGCCGCTGCGACCAAAGCCTGGTTCCAGCCATGACCGTAGTTAATAACAAAGACGAGGCTACCAAGCACCACAGCACCCGCCAGCGCTGCAGGGTAATCGATATGCCTGTCCAGAAAAGCGCGAATGCGAGCGAATAGAGTCATTTTACAGTTTGCCTGAACGTTGGATATTCACCATGAACCCAGGCCGATAGCACAGCCTTGCCATTCCCGGACGAGTCTGTCGGTACATTCTGAATGGCTGACTATGCCCTGCAACACTGCAGGGGTTTGCAGTGGTGGGAGCGCGGGGGGGGAAGCTATCGATCAGTCACAGCCGGGAGGGCAGACCGCGGTCACAAAGGACCCTTCAAGCCCGAGAACTGTTCCCGCGACACTGTCGCCCCGGGGCCGAAAGTAATAGGTGGTTTCACAGGTCAGTCCGGTCACTGGTTCTCCCGCGACCACCGCCGTAGAGCCGCTACCCACGGTTCCAAAGGCAGCGCTGCTGCCATAGTCCACCGTCACGCCGTAGTCAAACACAAGGTCCGATAGCTCCCCGTTAGGATTAATCGTCGCGTTCAGTGTTGCGCCCGTCGCTGTAATCCCGGACGCCACTTCCGTGATCAGCGTGGGTGCGGCCGACACGATGGACACTGGATAGTAAGCCACATTATTGGCGACTGTGGTCTCCGAAATAAGATTGTCATGGTCAATATAGGCTCCAAGGAAATAGTTTCCCGGTGCGGTACTGGCGGGAATAATTGCCCCAAGTGTTATTTCCAGCGCGTTGTCGCGACCCAGGCTGGACGGTACTTGCCCCAGAAACTCGTCACTGCTGCTGATGATATCGTTGTCTGAAAGGTAGAGGCCGATGTTAGGCGTTTCCGTGTCCGCCTCGCCATTATTTTCCAGAGTAATCTCTATCTGGACCGAGGCGCCGGCACCGACGCGGTACATCGGTTGCCCGACATACGATCCGACCACCGGCCTTGCAGCGCCATAGAAACCACGTACTGCACCAAAGCCATGCACGCTGTATTCCCCACTGGCACCCGTATAGCGCATCACAGTAATGCCCACGTCACGGAAGGAATCGAGGCCGCCGGAACGCTTGCCATGCAGGTCAATCAATCCATCAGACAAATCCTCCCCCGGGCCATAATAGGCGGCGGTGCCATTGCGCGTGACGTGGCTGAAATCAGCGCCCATCATATTGTAACTGTCGCTGCTGTGCGCCATTCCGACACAGTGCCCTCCCTCATGTACCGCGGTGCCGGTCAAGGAGCGCGACCCTCCACTAAAGGGGTAATGGCCGGAATCGTCACTGGTCGTCCAGGGCTGATTCCCAAACTGCATATCCGCCTCAGCAACCTCGCAGGTACTGGAGAAAAACCAGTAGGTGCATGTCGCCGTGGATACGGCACTGTCGAGATAAATTTCGTTTTCGTCATTACCGGAGAAATAGCTATCATCGCCATTGTCCACAGTGGTAATCGTAGCGTCTGAAAAATCTGTGAGGCGCTGGAATGCGAGCGAAAGAGCCACTTTTTCATCAGCGGAGAGATTATCACCGTAATTAAACGTCATATCACCGCCATTAAAATCCAGGGTCAAGCCATTCTGACAGGTAATATAGTTATAGGCCTGAGCATCCAGCGCAAACAGCGATATCAGGAGCAGGGGTACTTTCAATCGCGTATTCACTGTCTGCGACTCCCCGGGTTTTTAACACGATCAACGAACACGTCTACTTGCACCGCCTCTTGAGCCGCATCATCAACGCTTGTTTTACCGACGCCGGCTCTGCGCAGTTGCGGGTCTCTCAGGCGAATCTGGCCAGACGCTTTATTGAATCGCCGCGTGCCTATTTCGATAGTGTTGAAACGCGAATCGGGGTTACGGCTCCTACCATGCCCTATGCGATAATCATCACCGCTTTGCAATGGCACCAAAATCACACCGCGGCCATCGTCGCTGTAAAGCTTTTCCTCGAGAATACGGTAGCGTGACATCACCGATAGGCGCCGAAACGGCGACGTATTTTCCGGGTCCGTCTCCAGAAACAGCACGTCCTCTTCGCCGACGTTGAAGTAGTGTGCGTGGGAGGACATCATAATTTTATCGGCGTTATTCTGAGCAGGACCACCCGGCTGCACCAGTGTAACCTCGGTGTTGAGGTGATCGCCCTTGAGTGCTTCAGCCACAAGAAAAGTCGTGTGCGTGGATGGAACACCATGAACATCGTAGCGATATTCCTGAGCGAGAACCAAGCCTCGCACTACAAGGTCTGCAGCGTCTGTCATGCCCGCCAAACTACTCGTGCCACTCCCGGCAACCATCCTGTCAGAAAACCCCGCAGCAAGCCGTGCGGCGTCTTCTTCTCCAAACGTCGCATCGATGTGTTCCGGGGTTGGCTCGTATTCCTCTCCGGAGAGCTGGGTCATTGCCACGCTGCAATGCAGACCCAGCGCCAAGCACCCTATTAACTTGACATATTTTGCCACTTGAAACGGTACCTCTGATTCGCGCTACCGCTGATACTGTACGCATATTGCCACGTTTTTACGAGAAACATGGTTTGGTATTTCACGACCGCACTGACGGGCTGCGCTATGACCAGACCACAAGAGATGGGCAGTAAAAAATGGCTAAGCTTCCGTTTAGGCCGAAAGCACCATTGAAGCCGCTGGAACAGCGGCTTAACGTGTCTCTTAGTGCACGGGCAATAATTAACATTATTGCGTTGGCATCAGTCGCTTTTCCAAACCGTCAGGATGTAATTATGATTCACAGAAGAGCTATTGCCTTTCAGGATATTGCACGCGCCAATTATTACTGGAACGAAATCAGAATGCGTATGCAAGTGTTGCTGTCTGGCGCCCTGCTTGTTGCACTGGGGCTCACACTTTTTTATCTATAGGCTTTCGTGCGACCAACTCGTGCATTTTTGAGGCTAATCCGTCAATTGCAGCTCACGGGAGCGCAGAATCGCCTGAGCGCGATTGGTAACGCGCAAAACCTGATAGATGCTATGCAAGTGCGCTTTTACCGTCCCCTCCGCCATATTCAGGCGCCTGGCAATCACCTTGTTTGGAACACCCATTATTAACTGATCGAAAACTTTTCTTTGCTTGGGCGAAAACTGCACGCTTTCCTCTGGCGCCGACATATCCGGGTTATTAATCTCTGCGGGCTCAAGGCCCATAAGACTCGCTGCATCCGGAGGGATGTAGGTACTACCCGCCAGCACAATCCGAATAGCGTTAATGAATACCTGCATAGAGGAATTCTTGGATACGAAGCCCTGAACTCCCTTTTCAAAGCACTCTGCAATGATGTCGGGCGAATATTGGCCTGAGAAAACTACGATCGGGATATCTGCATAGTTCTCGCGAATATAGACCATGCCGTCTGCACCCGATACATCGGTCAGGCTGAGGTCCAGAATGAGCAATTGATAATCGGTATCTTCTTCGAGGACGTCCAATAATTCCTGGAAACTTCCCGCCGTATTCAATTCGTCAAAAATGCTGAGCGAAACCAACGAAGTGACCAGCGCGTTGCGCACGATCGGGTGGTCGTCGACAATGAGGGCTCGTTTAGCCATCTCTATTTTCTCCTTGCCCACGTAGTTTTTATGGTTTTTGCATTACTCTAGCAGAAGAGCACTCTGTTTGCTCGCGCTCAACGCAGCAGCCAGCGAGCCGACTCGACACAAAAATTTGCGAGCAGGGGTCTCTGCCCCAAGAATAAAAAGCCCTGCAGCGCAGCGAATAGTAGATTTACTGCTAGCGCATGCGCCGCACCAACATGACCCCTCTACCAATAAACGGTAAGGGCCACCTACTGAGCCGAGACGCCACCACGAAAGCTTACCGCAGTTCAGATAGAATGCGAGGCCGACTGGGTGACGTCGGCACCCACACGGTGGCGGCCGACGTCACAACAGAGCACGATCCAAAAAAGTAAGCTGACCCGACAAAATATGCGCGAAATGCCAGGTCCGCCATAAACGCTTTTCGAGACTCAAAAGCCAGTTATTTGCTGGCAGTCCGTCTGCCACTGCTCGCCTTTTTCCGAGGCGCCTTTTTGACGGGTGCCTTACCTTTTTTACTGGCACTGCTCTTTGCCGTTGCTGCGGACATACCAGACACAGACTTTCTAATCTCAACCGTCAATTTTTTCCATGCTTTTCTGTTGGCATCAACACGCTTGCTTACAATTTTCTGGGCCTTGGTATGAGTGCGCTTCGCGTCTTGTTGCAATGTCTGCAGATCTTTCTTTGCCCGGTCAACCAGTTTACGGAGCTCCTTGACCGCTTCGTCACGATCGCCTCTTATCTTGCGCAGCTCACTCAGCAGCTCCCGAAGCATCTCGTACTGCTGCCGAGCCATATCCGCATATCCGTCCACCACGGCCCGGTTTGCGTTCGCGACCGCCTCCATGTTCTTGTGGGAGCTCTCCAGCACATCTCCCCAGGTGTAACCCCCAATCTTGAAATCGTCGACATACCGTCCAATATCAAGACGCCGAGCGCCTGATTTGATGTTGGTTTTTACTTTTGACTTGGCCTTGGGCTTTGCTTTGGCCTTGGGCTTTGCTTTGGCCTTGGGCTTTGCTTTGGCCTTGGGCTTTGCTTTGGCCTTGGGCTTTGCTTTGGCCTTGGGCTTTGCTTTGGCCTTGGGCTTTGCTTTGGCCTTGGGCTTTGCCTTGGCCTTGGGCTTTGCCTTGGCCTTGGGCTTTGCTTTGGCCTTGGGCTTTGCCTTGGCCTTGGGCTTTGCCTTGGCCTTGGGCTTGGGTCTAGCTTTGGCCTTCGCTCTGGTTTTGGATATTGCCTTGGGTGTCGCCGCTGCCATACTAACTACCTCCGAAACTGAATTAAGACTTCACTCTTACCCGAAAGGGCACCAATTTTACCCCGTGTAGACTAGGAATCGTCCTCTATCATCACGTATTAATCAATAGATGAACCCAGATGCTTGCGCCATACCCCAGCGCAATAATCGGCGTCCATCGCAAGTGAGTGGTAAAGGTATAATGACCCCGTGCCTGACCCATCAGCGCCACACCTGCTGCCGAGCCGATAGACAATAAGCTACCGCCGACACCCGCTGTTAGCGTGACCAGTAGCCATTGCACATTATCCATAGGCGGATTCATGGTCAGCACTGCGAACATAACCGGGATATTGTCAACAATTGCAGACATTACTCCAATCAGAATATTTGCGTTTGTGTAGCCGAGATAACCGTACATTGCCTCGGAGGCGATACCCAGATAGCCGATAAAGCCGAGGCCACCAACCGTAAGAATCACTCCGTAAAAGAAAAATAATGTGTCCCACTCGGCCTGGCCGATTTTTGAAAAAACGTCGAAATCATAGGGGTCATCATGCTCGCTGGGAGGGTCATCGTAGGACTGCCACCAGGCCCGCGATTTGAGCCCAAGATAATAGCCATAGAGCTTCAGGTAGAGCAGCCCACCCATCATTCCGTAGGCCGGAGGCACGTGCAGAAAATTGTGCAAGACCACTACAGTCGCGATTGTAAAGAGGAACAAGAGAGCCATCTGAATGCCACCGTACATCAACCTTCGGCCTCCCTCTTCGGGCGCCGCAGGGGGCTTGCCCGTCGGCACTGCGAACTGCATAAAGACTGCCGGCACAAGATAATTAACCAGAGATGGGACAAACAGATTTAGAAAATCAGTAAAGTGGAGAATACCCTTCTGCCACACCATCAGGGTCGTTATATCGCCAAAAGGGCTGAACGCACCACCTGCATTTGCCGCGACCACGATGTTGGTACAAGATACCCCAATAAAACGCGAATTGCCCTGCCCTACTGCCATCACGACGGCGCACATGATCAGTGCAGTTGTCAGATTATCCGCTATCGGCGAAAGCAAAAACGACAGTATTCCGGTCAGCCAAAATAATGAACGATAACCAAAGCCCCTCGAAACAAGCCAATGACGCAATTCATCAAACACACCACGCTCCAACATGGAGTTGATGTAGGTCATGGCTACCAGCAGAAAGAAAAATAGCTCGGCATACTCAAGAAAGTCGTGACGTATACCTTCTGCTACTTTATCCGGGAGACCCGCCTGGTTGTAGGCTATCGCGATCACCAGCCACACCAGGCCTGCGGCAGCCAGCATAGGCTTGGACTTCCGGAGATGAATACGCTCCTCGAGTACAACGAGCACATAGGCAGCGGCGAAGCCGAACAGAGAGATGTACCCTACCCAAGAACGGGTTAAGTCCAGTGAATCACCGGGTGGAATACTGGAAATCGCAGGGTTACAAAATAACAACCCCGCTAATAGCGCCAGAAATATTCTCGCCATTCTTGGCCTCGCCTCTCTTCTCGTATGCTGCACATGTGCTTGGAGCCGAGGCAGTATACTCAATGAAAGACCTTCGCCCCCAAATTTTCAGCGGTCAAATTTCACCAGAATAGGAATTGAAGGCTGGATCGAGCAACCCGGTCGCTCAGTTAGGCGCTGTCTTGCACGCCAGTAATTGCGGAATAGAACATCCTGTCACCTTCATCGCGCCAAAAACATAAACCAGCCCAATAGGCAGGTCTATTGCCAGCAACCAGTACTCCCACGACTCGGCCAGCAGATTGGGGACCGCATAAAGCACGGCGCAGATGGCCGAGAGCCTCACCAGCCCCTGCCAGAAAAATACAGGGGCACGGTTCGTCATATCATGTGACGACCACATCAGTAGCGCCGCAGCCATCATCAGAAAAGTACCTAATGTAATAAGCGGAACAAATTGCCCTTTCAACGGCTCCGCCGCCATGGCTATGCCAATAGCACCCGCCCACGTACCAGCACCGACAAGAAAATCGGACAGCCCTGTCCACCAGACAAATTTTTGTAACATCTTGTGACCTCCAGATTGCGCGTAAATTACGACGCTGTAATAATTATTTAGCTTCTGTGTCAAAGGAAATATGCATTTCCTTAATGCCGGGTATGAAATTAGACACCAAATTATGTGGTGCACTTTTCAGTCGCGGGTTGCGCATCCGCGGAACAATCTCTTCAAACATAACAGACAATTCCTTTCGTGCCAGGTGAGAGCCTATACAGAAGTGCTGGCCTACGCCGAAGGTCCGGTGCTGATTTTTCAGGTCTTTCATACGCTGACCGCGAGTTATATCGAAGACGTCTGCGTCACCTCCAAACTGCTCCGGATCGTGATTCACAGATGGATAGAACAACCTCACGAGGTCGCCTTTCCTGATTTTTTTTTCACCCAGGGTAACGTCTGCTGTAGCGGTGCGTTGCATTTGGATAAAGGGTGGATAAAAACGGAGTATTTCTTCTACTGCATCAGGAATTAACCCCGGGCTGTCTATTAGCAACTGATGCTGATCAGGGTTTTCGATAAGCAGGCGCATACCCTGACTTGTCGCGGTGCGAGTCGTTTCAACAGCTCCTGCGATCAGAATCAGGAAGAACGAACAGAACTCGAACTCATTAAGGCTTTCACCTTCAACGACACCGTTGAGTAAAGCATCAATAACCGTGCCTCCCTTTGGATCAGCCTTGTGATTTGCAGCCAACTCCATCGCGATCTCGAAGATTTGCGCTGCAGCCAACTGTCCGTCTTCTGCAGAGACATCCATCTCCGGATCGTCCATTCCTATCATGACATCAACGAGGCTAGAAAATTTCTGGCGTTTCTCAGCGGGCATCTCCATCAATGAGCAAATAACAAATAACGGCATCTCCGCAGCCACCTCTGACACAAACTCGCACTCGCCCCGGGGTATCACTTTATCTATTATATTCTTGGCGTAATCTCGCATCAAAGGTTCGAGTGCATCTACCGCTTTGCTGGTAAAAGCATTACTCACAACGCGCCGATACTTAATATGATCCGGCGGATCCATATTGATAATCAACTGACGCATGATTTCCATCGACTCCGGGTCGCTACCCCCCGGCTGTGGATGCGCCAAATTAATACTGGAGGAGAATTGTGTGGGATTTTTCGAGACAAAATCGAGTTCTTCACGTCTTGTAATAGCCCAGTAGTCACCACCTGTGCCTGGTGCGCCATTCTGGTATGAGACGGGCTGCTCAGACCGCAGCCTCGCAAAAGCATCAAAAGGAAGACCGCGATTATGGGTCATCGGGTTCATCAGGTCTGCCTGAAATGGGCATTTATCTGTCATGGCGATTCCCGGTCTGGTTTTTATTTGCTGTTCTAGCGGACTGCTACCTAGGCGAGTCTATCAACGCGCTATACCAGCCAACGCCAGTGGACAGCAAGTGTACAACAGGGCAGGCAATTACTCACCCTGCTGGCAGACCAACCCAGTGGTGCGGCAATCGGCGCAAGCGCACTGTAACCGAGGCATCGGGCTACCTCCCGCATTGCCCTGCAGGATTCCCACCCAGTCATCCGTGCGCGCGTGTCTCGGGGGCTAAATACGACCAGCCATTTTCTATTCGGTCACGTTGATTCCACTCGGCGCCACCTGACTCACTGCGCGCTTGATTATTCCTTGCATAGTGCGCGTTGAACAGCCATGTTATCGGTTATCTCATGCCCCTACGTATTTCATAAAAACTGAAGGTAAGCCATGTCACGAGTTTCAGCGAAAGATAAAAATGCTTTTTTTAAAGATGTTGAAACAGCTGCAAAAAAGTCAGTCTGGTGCGCTTTGGCGACAATTGCGGGCAATGAGCCGCGTGTCCGCATGGTACACCCCACATGGGAAAACGACGTACTGTGGATAGCCACGGGCCCGGGCACCGCAAAAGCACGACAAATAGAGCAGAACGAATCGGTTGATATCCAGTTTCAGGTTGCGCCTGACGCTTTCATACACCTGCTTGTCCGAGGCAAGGCAGCGGTTTTCAACGACGCGGTGACCAAAAGCCGAGTATGGGATGTAATGGATTACGACCTGTTTCAATTCTGGCCTGACGGACCAGAAAGCGGGGAATATTGTGTCGTCAAAGTGGTGCCGAGCCGCGTAGAACTGTCCGAAATGTTTGGAATCATGAATAAACGGGTGTGGAGCGCTTGAAGCGCTAAAGGCCCCGCCGTGAATCAGAGCCCGGAACTGAAAGCTATTCTAAACGCCATTCCCGCAGACTTCGCCGATCCCGCTGCTGATTACCAAAGTGTTCGCAAAACCTTTGAGGGGTTTCATGGACACCCCACCGGCAGTGACCTGCAAATCACCTTTCCCACTTACGGTGGCGTCCGGTGCGGCGAATACGAACTCCGCGGCGGCCTGAATTACCCGATTGCGTTTCACTGTCACGGTGGCGCATTTGTATCCACACCTCTGGATGCGTACCATTTCTACGCTGAAATTATCGCTTGGCAAACGGGCTGCCGCGTCGTTATGCCCGACTACCGACTAGCCCCCGAACACCCCTGGCCAGCCGCACCAGATGACTGTTTTCAGTCCTATTTGGGTCTACTGAAGTCCGGTATTCCTCCCTCCGCTATTGTCCTCTTTGGAGAATCATGCGGCGGCAGCCTCGCCCTGGCATTACTGACAAAACTACGTGATAAAAACCTGCCAATGCCCGCTTGTTTTATATCACTGACCGGATGGTTCGATTTGTCCGTTGCGGGTCGATCTGTCGAGGCACGCGACCCGTTCCTGACGGCGCAGTGGGTACGCAACCGGGGGCTGGACTATACGGGGGGCGCACTGCCCCTCGATGACCCGGCGGTATCTCCTGCATATGCAGACCTCAGTGGGCTACCACCGCTGTATTTACAAATTGGACAATACGACACGGTCAGAGAGGGCGCTCTCACTCTAGGGGCAGCCGCGTTGCAGGACGGGGTGGATGTCTTGATGGAGAGCTGGCCCGGCATGGTCCACGGATGGCATGGTCTGGTCAACGCGGGCGTACCGGAAGCAGCTGCCGCCTGGAAGGCGATACGCCACTACGTAGAATCAGCGTGCGACGTCTAGGCGCGCGGGCTGTCACTCGCCGGCAGACGGGTAGACCACCAGATCAGTAGCAGCAGACCAACCTGCAGCACCAGGCGAATCGTCAGGAAAGCAGGGGGAACGTCGGGGAAGAGATCAGGGTTCAGCCACATGTGTATGTTGGCCGGCGTAACGCAAATGACCAACAGTATCAGTCCATTGCCCGCCCACTGCCGCAATGATGGCAGCAATATCCCGATCGCACCCAGGATTTCGAAGACACCACTTATGTAGACAATTTCTGTGTGAAAACCGATCCAGGGCGGCATGATGGATTCAAAGAAAGCAGGATCGGTAAAGTGGGTTATGCCTCCTCCCATAAAAAAAAGGAATACTATCGCCAGACCCAGGTTTTTTGCGGTAAACACTATACACCTCCCTCAGTCGGCAGAAATCTCCTGGTCACTCAAGACCCTGACCAACCATCTGCCCATTATTCGAATTTCCTCGAGACACACCTCGTGCCCCATAGGATAGTCATGCCATTCAATATTATAACCCGCCTGCTGTAACGCACGATAAGTGGATTCTCCCAGCGAAAGCGGTAACACCTCGTCCCGCTGGCCGTGACACATGAGGATAGGGATATTCCTGTTAGCGGCGCTTGAAGCGTCATCCAGCTCCAGGGCTTCAGCCCGAAATGTCGACAGGGCGAGAATACCGGCGAGCGCTTTGGGATAATGCAGCCCCACATGGAACGCCATAACACCTCCCTGAGAAAACCCAGCAAGGAGGATACGATCAGCGGGAATACCGTTGTCGATTTCCTGCTGAATGAGATCCTTGATAGCGTGCGCGGAACGGTCGATACCCGGCATTGCTGAGGAGCCAGAAGTCTCAAAATCAAACCAGGCCCGGGCGCGCTCGCCACCAAATGCGGTAATGGCCATTTCGGGCGCATGGGGAAATATAAACCGCACCGGCAACGCCTCCGGCAACTGCAAGGCTGGCACCACTGCCTCGAAGTCATGGCCGTCTGCACCCAGGCCATGCAGCCATATGACCACTGCCTCCGGTTTTGAGCTGGGGTTAACTTCTACTAATGGCAGGGGGGAAGACAGCATTTATCGCCTCTTTCGCGCCAAAGTCACGCATGTCAGTTCAAGTCTGCGGCGTATTCCCGCAGAACCGAGAGCGGGATGGTATCAAGCGCCCGTTTGTGCGTGCGGGTCAGGTACACCCGAGGAGCCATATTTTGCTCGTGCGCCTCCAGCCACCGCGGCGCGCAAAGGCACCAGCTATCACCCGGCTTAAGCCCGGGGAAACCATACTCAGGCAACGGCGTACTAAGATCATTACCGGCAAAACGCGAGTATTGCAAAAATCGCTCGTTCACCTGCACACACACCGTGTGAGAGCCCGCATCCTGGTCACTGGTGTTACAACAGCCATCTCGCAAAAAGCCCGTCAGCGGATCTTCGCTACAAGACTGCAACGGCTCATCGAAAACATTGACTGATTCATGCAGGTCTGACTCTTCCACTGTAACGCACCTTGTTCTAAATCGCCGATAGCATACCATGTCAATGGACAAGGCAATATTCCAAGAATAGACACAAAGTCGTGCCAACAAAGTGCATCATAGCCATAGGCGACGAGTCTAAATCGCGGCGCTATTACTCAAATGGGAACAAGTAGCAATCGGAAGTAGCAGACTAAACCCGACTCCATTCCACCGACTCTGGATGGATTCGTGAGCGGGTTGGCCTTTAAGGGCACAGTGGCGGAACCCGGGGTGCAATTTGGCTGGGGAAACGGTAACGTGTGTTTGATCACACCGTGTTCATCCGTGTCAAAGAGGAAAATGTCATGAAGAAACTGCTACCCGCGCTACTCCTGTGCGCCGCCTGCAGCAATACGAGCGCCTCAGATTGGGCATGGGGCACGTACTCTGACACTTCCTCAACAGACTTTTGCGTAGGTTTTGTCGTAGGCGGGCTCGCCTCTTACGAGGTTAGCGGCATGTCACGTACGGAGTTATGGCAGGCTTGGAGTTATCTGATCAGGTCCGGTGCCATGAGCGAGATTGATATTGATAGTGATTTCAATGCAGGCAAGGCCAAGTTTGACCATGCATCAAATGCTAGCGCTGCAGCGACTATGCTGGAGGATCAGCAAGGTGACTGCGGACTGGGCAGGTCAGGACACCAGATCACCGGCTGGTAAGTCTTCACGCAATATCAGCCTCGACTACTGTATACCGGCAGCGGGACGACCGCTTCATAATGGGCATCCAGTTCTTCCAACGTCATGGGCTCGACGCACTGCTTGATGTGATCTTCAGACGGTGAATGCCACAAAGCCGTTTTGTACGCATTGAAGGTAATACACTGACCGTTGAAATCGGCCGCTGCGTCACTGGCCAACCATACCAGCCCTTTCGCCACATCCTCCGGCTCGCCAAAGCCAAGCTCAGCCGCAGTTTTACCCGCTTTATCGATAAGTGGCTGAGTCATATCCGTGCGGGCGATCGGCCACATCGCATTACAGCGAACGTTGTAGCGCTCCAGTTCTTTCACCGCCGTGTACATCATTCCCATTAGGCCCGCCTTGGCCGCAGCGTAATTGGTCTGGCCGAAATTACCCACCAGTCCTGACGCAGAGGTAATTTGGATAATATGCCCACCACCCTGCTCACGCATAACTCTGCCTGCAGCGCGGGTACACAGAAAAGGGCCTCGCAGATCGACAGCGACGACCTCATCAAAGTCTTCGTCCGTCATCTTGAGCAACGTACGATCCCTGACGATACCCGCATTGTTGACCATCACATCAATCCCGTCGAAGGCGTCGACGCAGGTCGCGATCAGCTCTTCACAGACACCGGTCTCAGCAACCGAGCCAAGCACAGCGCGAGACGGGGCACCCAGATCAGTGACCTCTTTAAGAACATTGAGCAGGGCATCCTCGTTAGTGCCATTGAGCACCAGTGATGCGCCCTCACGCGCACAGGCCAGTGCAAACTCCCGACCGAGACTCCTTGACGAGCCAGTGATCACTATCCGCTTTCCGTCTAGCCTACCCATAATGTGTTTTCTCATATCAGTATTAGACACCACAATATGCCATGTGGCAGTGTCCCGCGGCAATCAAGGAAGCACAGATAGAAATAGAGTGAGGCGATTGGCATCAGGTGTTATAAAAAAACGAACAATAAAGATGATACGCGAGAGATTTCCGTTGATGAAAACCCAACACGCTCAGACGGCGCCTTAGTGCTCTTTCTGGCAATCGCTAGCAGAAGGTACTTGTCGCGCCTAACAATTAACCCGCAAGGAATTGGGCAGGGTGCCTCACGATGACCTGAGGCAGCCGGTGGTTTTTGCACCCCTTGTGCTAATCGTGTATCGGGGAGCGCTGTTTATCCTATATTTTCCGCTCGTTACAGGTATTGCCCAGGGAGACACAGGAAAGTGACAGCGTGGAGCAGGATTCATACATCATCGGCTTCGACATACCCGTGCTCAGCAGTTACGCAGTAATCAATAGTCCGCCTCGCACTGACGGTCTCACACTGAACTACCGTATCCAGTAAAAACAGCCTTATTCAGCTACAGACCAACGCCCTTGGTGAAGCCACCGTCTACCACTACGTTTTCGCCGTTTATCCAACTCGCGGCGGGGCTACACACAAACACTGCCACGTTAGCGACCTCCTCTGCAGTCCCCATGCGGCCGGACGGGTGGGCCAGTCTGTCGCGCTCATAAAGATCAAAATAGTTTTCTTTGATGTCCTCCCAAGCACCCCCCTCAAAATATATCGGACCTGGAGAAATACTATTAGAGCGAATACCTTTGCCGCCCCAGTTCTGGGCCAATTGCGCTGCGTGATTTACCGTTGCCGCCTTGATCGCACCATAGCTCGGACATACAGACATGTCGTGATGCTCAGACGCGGTTACAGTAGCTACCTGCAACACGGCGGCGGCATCAGAGGCCTCAAGCCACGGCAACGCCGCAGTAGACATAACCACTGAGCCCATCATGTCCACTTCAAAACTATTTCGCCAGGCCGCTTCGGTCCACTCTACGCTGGCAGAAGCACTCGTGTTGTTTACTACTATATCAATGCCGCCCAACGTCTCTGCAGCTTGGGTAACCCAAGCTCGCAGCGCGTCGTGTTCCGATGAATCCACTACCGCGCCGCATACTTGCCCCTTCCCATTCAGCGCAGCGAGGGCATCATCCACTCCCTGCTGCCCGCGTGCGAAAAATGCAACGGACGCACCCTCTGCAAGAAAACGCTCGACAATCGCCAAGCCGATACCACGGCTCGCACCGGACACAAGCACTCGCCTATCCTTTAATCTCATATCCATCGACGGCATTTCCTATGATTTTTAAGATGGTTTACCTATAGTAGGTCGATTCATTTTCTTTGCACAGGGCGCGTTCATGAGTATTCCCAGAGTTATTTATCTGGCTCTCGCCATTTTTGGGTTAATACTGCCCTGGTACTACAACTTTCAGTACATGACAGAAACCAGCGGCACTTTTGATATCGCTGATTTTATGGCGGCAGCTGCGTCCACGCCCGCAGGTCAGTCCCTCGGTTGGGACCTCGCGATTGCCTGCATCGCAGGTCTGATCTGGATGTTTCTTGAATCGCGAAAGCTGGGCCTACGCTTTTTCTGGATCTATCCTGTTCTCACGTTTTCAATCGCCTATGCTTTCGCATTCCCGTTATTTTTGTTTGTCCGTCAAGGCATTTTGGAGGCACAGCAAGACAGGGAGCCAAATGTATGAAAGATAACCCTTCTGCCAGGCGCGATCTCTCCGGTCAAATTGCATTAGTTACCGGTGCTGCACGCCACCGCGGGATCGGTCGCGCAATCGCTTTGCGGCTCGCTCAAGATGGCGCCGATATCGTCATCTGTGGCAGACCCAAAGCACCTGAACACTTTCCCGACAACGAAAAAGAGATAGGCTGGAAAGGAGTCACGTCTCTGGCTCATGAAATCGAGGGCATGGGGCGCCAGGCGCTGGCTCTGGACTGCGACGTAACGAACAAGGCACAAGTCATCAATATGGTCGAGGCAACACGCGAAAAATTTGGTCGCCTGGATATCATCGTCAACAACGCCGGCGTTCCCAGTAATGCGGGCGCCTCGCCCATTCTTGATACCGATGAAGATATCTGGAACCACACGATGGACGTCAACGTGAACGGCGTTTTTCTGGTGAGTAAGTACGGCGGCAGATTAATCAGGGACTGTGGGAATGGCGGCTCTATCGTTATGATCGCTTCCCTGGCAGGCCGCGTAGGTCTGCAAGACTACGGTGCCTACTGCGCGTCAAAATTCGGGGTGATTGGTCTTACACAGCAAATGTCACTGGAACTAGCCGCGCTTGGTATTCGAGTTAACTGTGTTAGCCCGGGCTCACACGATACCGACATGATGGATGGCACAATCGCAAGAGCAACCGAAAAATACGAGTTACCTGACGGATCATTTCGCGAACAACTGGAGAATTTCATTCCTATGGGACGACAAGGTAATGTTTCTGAGCTTGCCGCGGTCGTATCTTTTGTCTGTTCATCCGATGCCAGCTACGTCACAGGACAAACCATCAATGTAGACGGTGGTGCCCGTTTGGACTAGGCACCAGTTACGCGCAGGAGCGCTATAACTATGTCAGAAGAGAATAAAAAAAGGGTTGTTATTGCGGGTGCCACAGGCTATCTGGGGAAATACGCGGTAAAGGCATTTAAAGAGCGTGGCTACTGGGTGCGTGTATTAACGCGAAGTCGAGAGCGCTTGCTCGAACCTGGCCCCTTTACAGCGCCCGCACTCAGCGAAGACGACATGGATGATATTTTTGTCGGCGAAATTACCAAGCCTGAGACGCTAGAGGGCCTCATGGATGGCATTGACCTCGTGTATTCCTCAGTAGGTATATCCCGTCAGAGAGATGGCCTCACTTTTGAACAGGTTGATTACCAGTGTAACCGCAACCTTATCAACCTCGCGGTGACAGGAGGCATAAAGCGTTTTGTCTACGTCTCTATGGAAGGAGCGGAGAACCTTATGCACCTGGCCATTACACAGGCTCATGAAAAAGTCGTCGCCGAGTTGCAGCAATCGAGGCTGGACTACCGGATTGTGCGTCCCTGTGGCTATTTTTCAGATATGGGTGTGCTATACGACATGGCGAGTAAAGGGCGTTCATTTCTGGTTGGTGAGGGCACCAATCTGATGAACCCCATCCACGGCCGTGATCTCGCAGAAGTTTGTGTCGATACAGCGGAGGGCGACGAACTGGAAGTTGCCGCCGGCGGCCCGGACATAATGACGCAGCGTGAAGCCGCTGCACTGGCTTTCGAGGTGGTCGGTAAACCGGTTAAAATAACAGTGATTCCAATGTGGCTGGCTCGAGGGCTGGTGAAGGTCATCAACCTGCTATCAAAACAATTCGGTGACCTGGCTGACTTTATCGTTACCGCAGGCGAGATCGATGGCGTCGGGCCCAAGCGCGGCAATACCACACTGAGGAGCTATTTCGAAAGTCTGCACCGAGACGCGTAGGCCAGAGCAACGCCGCTATTCGGGAAGCGCATAGGCGACATAACTACTGCCACTGGGTTGCCCCAGCTTTCCACCACCAGCAGCGATCACGATGTACTGTTTGCCATCAACTGCGTAGGTTATCGGCGTGGCAAATCCTGCTGCTGGCAGCGCTGCCTGCCACAGTTCCTCACCCGAGTGCTTGTCGAGGGCCCTGATCACACGATCCGGCGTTGCCGCAATAAACAGTAGATCACCCGCTGTGACAATCGCGCCACCGTAGTTCTCAGCACCAAGCCCGGACTTGCCCTGCTCCAGCATACGCGGATAATCACCGAGCGGAATCTGCCAAAGTATTTCTGCCCGAGACAGATTGATCGCAGTGAGGGTACCCCAGGGTGGCCGCGAGGCTGGAAAGCCTTCCGGGTCAGTCAGTTTCTGGAAGCCAGCATTCAGGAACGATGACTCCGATGCCACCGCGACTTTCGCACCCTGACCCTCCGGGCCCTTCTGATCCGCGGTATATACATGCCATAAAATGGCAGCCCTCGCATACCACGGAATCTGTCCGAAAGCGGGCATCCTGCCTCTTCCTTCGCTCACAATGCGGTAGGCTTCAAAGGGAGACATTCTGTCGGACAATTGCTGTAATCCAGGAACCGAGACGCCGTCGCCGCGCAAATCTGCGCCGTGACAACCTGCACACAGAGCGAGATACCCCACCTCTGGCCCCATGCCCAAGTCTTTCGGAACCGCAGTCAATTGCAGCAAATAGGGTACCTCGTTGCTATTGATATAAAGCACTTCACTCGACTGGTCCCAGGCCGCACCACCCCACTCGGCACCGCCATCCATGCCCGGGTAAAGCACCATACCCTGCGTACCCGGCACCATGAACACGCTGCCCTGATCGAGGTTGTCGGTGCGCATTTTCACCGCCCTTTGCGCTGAGAGAGTGCGATCCGACGGTACGAACACCTGTTGCGCATAGGGTGGCGGCATCACGGGTAGCGGCTGACTGATAGCCGGTCGCTCCCCCGTCACCGCCTTACCTACCACCGGCTCCTCACGGATAGGAAACAGGGGCTCGCCGGTTTCGCGGTTAAAAACAAACAAGTGTCCGGTCTTGGTTGCCTGAGCTACTGCGGGGATATTATTCCCATCCCGGCTAAGGGTGATCAGGTTCGGCGGAGATGGAAGGTCCCTGTCCCACAAGTCGTGTCGTACAAACTGATAATGCCAAACGCGCTCACCCGTCGCTGCATTAAGCGCTACCAGCGAGTTCGCAAACAAGTTGTCGCCGTGACGATCATCACCGTAGAAATCAAAACTGGGAGAGCCTGTGGGCACGAATGCAAGTCCCCGCTCCTCGTCAATCGCAATCCCTGCCCACGAGTTTGCACCACCGGCGCTGCCGAAACTGCCCGGCGGCCAAGTGTCTGAACCAAACTCTCCGGGCCGCGGAATGGTATGAAAAACCCAGCGAAGCTCGCCCGATACTACGTCAAAGGCTCGAATGTGCCCCGGTGCGGCGCCCTTATACTCCTCGACCCGAGAACCAATAATCAGCAGATCTTCAAAAATACTCCCCGGGGTAGTCGCTATTACTGCTGTGTCGGAAAATTGGTCCGGCAACCCGACATGTAAATCGACTTTGCCACCGTCACCAAAATCAGATATCGGTGCCCCGGTTCTGGCGTCCAGTGCATACAAATAAGATCCCGCCGTATAGAGAATCCGTTTGTCTCCGCTCCCATCGGTATTTTTTTCCCAGTAAGTCAGGCCTCTGTTCGGATTGGGCAGCAGGCCCAAACTACGGGACGGATCAAAACGCCAGAGTTCCTCACCTGTCGATGCATCCAGCGCGAAGACATGCAGTAACGGTGACGTACAGTAAAGAATGCCCCGAACCACGAGTGGACTGCATTGCATCTGAGTTGAGCCATCATCCGCTGCGCCTCTGGCGTCATAGCGCCACACCTCGACAAGATCGCGAACATTAGACCGGTTTACCTGAGCAAGCGGCGATGCGTGACTGTATTTTTTATCACCAAGATAGTGACGCCACTCCTGCTTCGCCTTGGCGCCATCTTTTGCCACGCGCTCATAGGGCTTCGATCCGCTATCAGAATCACACGCCGCCACGCCGACGAACAACACTAGCACCCCTAAGAGAGAGGTGACTCCGCGGCCTTGGCGGCGATTGACAGTATCCCGTAGACTGGCAGACTGTTTTTTTTCAAACATCTTGATATGCTTCGCTCAAAGGGTGCCCTTGCAATGACAGGCAAACTCATTTTCACCGCGCTTTGCCTAGCAACTTTATTGGCACTGCCCGGATGCTCCGACAGCAGCGACAGTGCTTTGCTCGTCGCCCATGCTACGCCTAACGTTACGCTGGCGAATCTAAACATACTACACGGTTTTGATTGCGACCCACCAGTACCGGGAGACGGCGACCAGTGCCGCATCACGGACAGGATAAAACTGCTGAGCAGACACCTCGTTAACCGGGGTTGTCCCGACCTCGTAGCGCTGCAGGAAATCGTCAATCTCGAGTACTTGCTGCGCTCTCCCACAGAGCAGGTCGGGCCGCTGGATTCCATTATCGGCCTGATCACCGAAGAGCTCACAAGCCTGGAAGCGCAATGCGGCTTCAGGTATGAGCTGGTCTACCAACCTTTTCTCAATGTATTCACGGCCGAAACAGACGAAGAACTTGTATTGAGTCGCTATCCTGTTGTCGAGACCGGTACGCAGCTGCTGCACAGTGCGCTATATAACGAAGATTTAATGCTCTTTATACGGCACGTACTACACGTACGCGTTGCACACCCGGCAGGCAACATCGATTTGTACACGACACACCTGGCCTCTGGATCAGATTCGGCGACCAATCCCTGCGATTCTATCTATGTGCTTCCCGGCACACAGATTGAACTGGTGAGCAATTGCCCCTGGGAATGCGACAGTCGCGACACTGTGCGTGCCTGTCAGGCAGAACAGCTCGCACTCTACGTCGAGCAAACCCGTGCCGAGGATAGCCTTGCGCTGATTGCTGGTGATTTCAACGCGGTTCCCGGGAGCTCCGAGTACCTAGCCATGAGTCGCCGCGGCTGGGTTGACACCTATCTGGCCGCCGGTGGGGCAGAATGTGAGCCCGCTAATGGCACCGGTTGCACCTCCGGCAGGGCCAGTAACACCGTCAGTCTCGAAGACCCGGGTTTACAGGTTAACCGGCGCATTGACTATATTTTTGCCGTCCTGCCCAGGAATTCGAATACGTGCATTGCTACAGCTGCTGGCGATTCGGGAAGCTGGCAACAGACCGACGGAACACTATTCGCCGCGACTCCCAACCCATTTGTCGACACCTGCGGAAGTTCGCCAAACGATATCTGCTGGGTGTCTAATCACAGCGGTAATCTCGCGCAACTGGCATGCCGCCGCTGAGAGAATCGTCCACTACCAATGTCTCTGTCATTGCACTGGAACGACAACGGTTTACCTATCGGAATGATGTTTTCTGCCGCCTACGGCAACGATGCCTTGTTAATACAGCTGGCTGGCCAGTTTGAGCAGGCACCGCCATGGCGCGATCGACGCCCCCCCGTTTGGTCCGTCCGCTAGCGCCGCCGGCACGATGGCGATACGAAGGTTGCCCGCCAAGGCCATGTGGGAGACACTCTTCGCACAAGCGAGAAAATGATCCGAGAAAAAGGCCCGGGCCATGACGAGACACTACCGCCGCATATTGATTGGCGCGCTACTCTTCTTCGTGCTGGCCGCTGGCTTTGGCACACTGTTCGGGCTTGGTGCCGTAGCCGGCAAGTACAGGCCTGAGCTGGCGAGACCCTTCAGCGATTGGGCTATGGCCATCGTATTACCGCTGCAACAAGCCTACTGCGACGTCGAGGATGTCACCGTCTGTGGAGTATCGGACGCGGGCCGCGAACGCGTCCCTTGTGATGCATTCCAGTCAGACAATCCGCGACATGCAGTGCTTATGACTTTCGGTCAATCCAACAGTGCCAACTTCGGCCAGACCCGCCATACAGCAGGTCCTGGGGTGGCAAATTTCAATATCCATGACGGACACTGTTACACCAGCGAAGATCCACTGCTGGGCACGGATGGCAGCGGCGGATCTGTTTGGGGAATTCTCGGGGACTCTCTGGTAGCCAGCGGGGCCTTTGATCAGGTACTAATTGCGCCCTTCGGCATCGGTGGCACCTCCTTAAACGAATGGACCGCTGGTGGACGCCTTCATCCCCGCGTGAAGCACGCAGCGGTACAACTGCAGAAATCAGGGATCACACCCACGCATGTCCTCTGGCATCAGGGCGAAAACGATGCGCGAGCAGGCACCCCGCAAGATGCATACGCCGGGATGTTTACGGAACTCGTTGATTCCTTGCGTGACTATGGCATTAGCGCCCCTGTATTCGTGGCAGTGGCCACTATTTGTAACAACCTCGGAAGTGATGCAATACGCTCGGCACAGCGCGGGTTGCCCGACGCGATCGAGGGTGTTTATCCCGGCGCCGACACCGACACCCTGTCCGATATGCACGATCGACACGACTTTTGCCACTTTTCCGAGACAGGCCTGGTCGAGCACGCCGCCCTGTGGAACGATTCCATCTTGTCTTTCGAAGCCTCTGAAGCGCGCGTATCAAACGCCGCGCAGGCAGCCAAAAACCCCGGTTAGTCCCGTTTACAGAGGCGAGGATCAGTATCAGTACCGCGGCGTACATAGGGCGATGGTGTGGCAACGCAGACCGTTGCTGCAACCATCCATAAATACAGACGGGATGGCGTAAGGAAGCTTAGTTTCAAAAGCACTGGACAGCGCCCCCTGTTCACTTCAATACTCGCAGTATCAATAGTCTACGCAGTTTCTCTTTTCCTTGACTAACACAGCAGGATCGAGCCATGCCCATTTCAACCGATATACTGGCGCCCGTCGTCGCCCTCCTGCTACTGACCAGCGTGGCATGGGTATGGATGTATGCCACGCGCATTCCCGCCCTTGTGAAAATGGGCATGAAACTGGATCCGTATTTGCCCAAGGGTCAACAGATGTCCGAACTGCCCGCCCGGGTGCGCTGGAAGGCAGACAACTATAACCATTTACTCGAACAGCCGACCATGTTCTACGCCATTGCTTTAACTATGGCGTTGCTGGGCACAGGCGAAGGAACAAACCTGACACTGGCCTGGACCTACGTCTGCCTGCGCGTTATACACACATTGCAGCAGGCCTTGTGGAATAAGATTGAGGTGCGCTTTACCCTCTTTACGGTGTCGTCACTGGTGCTGATCACTATGGTAATCAGAACCGCATTGGATGTCTGGGGCCGCTAAGCACGCAGATATACGCCACCTGTAGATGAACGTTAACAACTAACAAAGACAACTCTCTCATGCTTAAACTAACCACTTTTTTGTCTGTCCAACGCTGCGCCCGAAAACTGCGACTCAAAACTAGAGAAATCATGGCATGACAGCCCGCCACTCGCAGCGCAATGCACTGCAAAATCCTCGTGCATTGAGACTGCTCAATCTCTTGCAACGTCGATTATTTGATTATGAATTTCTCGGCCTGCAAAACCTGGATAATAATAAGCCCTCTCTTCTTGTCGGTAATCATTCAATCTATTCCTACGACCTCGCGATACTTCTGGTCGAACTGAAACTGCAAAAGAACATTCGATTGCGCGCACTGAGCGACCGGTTACATGAGAGGATTCCCTACTGGCGTGATATTCTCAAAAGTCATGGCGTGGTGCCTGCAACACCGGATAATTGCACACGACTAATGCAGTCTGGTGAGCATATTCTGGTATTTCCCGGCGGTGCCCGCGAAGCACTTAAACGAAAGGGAGAGGAACACCGTCTTTTCTGGAAGAAACGCACTGGCTTTGCGCGGATGGCATTAGCCAACAGGTATCCTATCACTCCGTTTTTCGTCTATGGCGCAGACCTCGGCTACGACATATTGTGGGATTACAGTCGAATCAAGAAAAACCGGGCTCTCGCGCCATTGTTCAAGGAGCGGAGTAAGTTGAACGAGCTACTTCGCGACGGTGAGTTAGTTCCACCTATTGCTCTCGGTCGCTACAACACCCTCTTCCCCAAAAAGATTCCTATGGTGTTTGCCGTTGGTAGGCCGATCTCTACTCGAAAATATAAAGGCGCCACTGATGAGGACACACTATGGGAAGTTCGCGAACGGGTTGA